>NZ_JAUXVZ010000032.1 GCF_030680185.1 Phenylobacterium sp. | reverse complement strand
ACCTGCGGCGGCGCTCCGGACCGGTGATCAAACTGACATGGGCCATGCTGTGCAGCTACGAGCGCTCTTAAGGACGTCCTTACGAGCACAGCATCGCCATCCACCTCACCCCGACAAGGCGGCCCCCACCGGAGGCTCACGCTGAGCGAGGCATTTTCGGCTGGAAAGCAATCCATGAGACGGAGTTTCACTGGCCGGATGCTCCCAGTGAGGGCGAAGTCGTCAACAATGGAACGCCGGAGCGGCTAGTAGCGCAGGTCCTCGACTACCTAGAGGGGCGTCGTGACGGGAACTGACCCGCTCTGTAGAAAATTGGTCACGTAGTCGCTGGGCCAGTCGATGCCTAAGGTCCGATATGCCGAAAGCACTGGCTCGGCTTCCGCTTTGTCGACGCCGGCGAACAACTTGAGTAGGGCGGCATGCGCGGTCTCAAGCGGATGGTGGTATCCAGGCTCAACGAGTAAGGCGCTCACGTGCTCAAGGGGCTGATTAGCCTCTTCAGTTTTCCTTGCCTCAATGTAGGCAGCAGCTTCGCCGAGCAGCGCCCAAATCTGGGAGTCTCGGTTTCCAGTAGCGCGCGCCAGCTCCTCAGCAATTTTGTAGCTAGAGATCGCCACATCAAAATCATGTCGGTATCGAGCGGCTTCTGCTCGGGCTAAGTGTGCATTGCCAACGTCTCTAACGGATCCAATTTTCTGACTTGCTTCAAACGCGGCCTCCGCAAACTCCGCGGCTTCCTGGTGGCGCCCAAGCTTCGCTAAGGCTCGCGCGAGATTTCTGTCCAGCGACATTTGCGCTTCGGGGGTGAGCTTCCCGCGGGCAGCCAAAAGATAGGCTGTGGTCTGATTGATACCGCCGTAATCCATGAGGTCGCGATACGCGACATTGAGGATTTGCTGACCGGACGCCATAGCCCCAGGGTCGTCTGTCGCTAACGCCTCGAGCTCCTTAGCGAAGGCCCAAAGCGCCTGATACGCATTTCGCCGCAACGCGAGTTTCATTTGCAGCAAGGCAACCTGACGCTTGTCATCGGCAGTGGATGCCTGTCGGGACGCCATCGTCAATGGCTCGTCGACCTCACTATACCGCCCAAGGTCAAGGCGAGTCCGAGCTGCAAGTAACGCATGCTGGAGCATATTCTCGCTGTTACCGCTCCCTTCCACATCATAATGCCACGCATGATCCAGAAGCATCAGGCCTGGGTGGACTTGGCCGCTCGCGATCAGTCGCCTGCCGATCTCGGCAATCTCATCTGGCTTTTTCGCCGCAATTAGAGGCTGGACGATGGCGTCGATCAAACCGATCACACCCGACGCCGTCAACTGTGGCGGCTCATATTTCCGCACAACGCTGAACCAGGCAGCGCCAAGTTCGCTGGTCCGCGGCCCAGTGAGTCCGGCGCGCCACACGTCCTGTGCCAGCCGGTGAGCGAGCCCTAGGTTACCATCTCGTTCACGCAACAACCTTTCACGATGGAGCTCTATCAAGGCTGGGCCCACGTCGGACACGCCGAGCTGCAGCGCTGCGCCTGCCAGCAGGTCCGCGGGCACAGCCGCATCATAGTTGATCACTGACAACAGTTCGGCGGTCGTCCTAGCTTCTGCCGATAGCGCGGCACGCTTGTTGGCGTAATACCCACTAAAGTTGCCATGGATTGGGTCGGTGCCACCATCGCGGATCGCTTCAAGCGCAGTCTTGAGGTTGAAGGCCCTTCCACCTGTGCTTTGGAGAAGTGCTTGGACCTCTGCTTCCGTAGGGAGGCGGCCAACAACCTTGTGGAACCACTCTCTGACGACGCCGGCGGGGAACGTCTCTAGCTCTTGGTTCTTGCCACCGCGCGCCTCAAGGTCGGCGACAATCTCGTTCCAACGCTGATTGTTACCGTCCTCAACGTTGTGAGCGATGAGCAGCGCTACCCGACCTGGCTTTGCGCGGATCAGATAGCGGAGAAAGTCTGAAAGGGATGGGTCAGCGCCGTCGAAGTGGTCGACTGCGATCACTACAGGGTTCCCTGCCGCCTCAAGAGCTGCAAGGAAGGAGGTGAGGAAGTATCTCTGATTAGAGTTATCAGCATCTCCAAGCGCCTTAGCGACACTGCTACTACCTTCCCCACCCTCAACTAGCCCTTGGACGGCTTCGATAGTCTTCTCGGCGTTTTCTGCCGCGCCCCTTAGCACGTCAGCGATTACGGCGGCGGTTAGTGTTCGGAGCACCTGCACGGCGCTTTCGGCGAACTTCTTCTTAAGTTGCTGAATGACAGCTTCAGGATCGGGGGCAACCGATCGAAGCTGAGTGTAGATAGCTCCGATGGCCAGCTCCTCACTCGCAAGTTCGGCGGCGTTCAAGCGAGCGACGCCTGCGTAGCCAATCCCCTGCAATTCTGACGCAAGCGTCTCAAGCACTGCCGACTTGCCAACGCCTGTGATGCCCTCCAGACCAATCAGACGTCGGCCTGCGCCAACCTGATTGATCAATTCCTCGATCAAGGCCTGGCGGCCGACAAGGCCGAAGTCTCGCTTAGGTGCAATCGCGGGAGGGCGTGCCATTGGGTTCGAGAGAATGAGAAGATGACGCAGGACATCAATCGCCAGCCGTTTGTGACGGTCCCAACGCCCGCTGGCATACTACGCGTGCGTGTCGCGGAAGTGAACGGGCAGACTCTGCTGATTGCGACGAGTGAGACTGTGCCGGAGGTGCCTGTCGTCCGCTTCCAATCATCGTGCGTGTTTGGCGAAGCGTTCCACGCCGTCGACTGTGATTGCGGAGCTCAGGTGTCTGCGGCGCTGAAGCTCATTTGCTCAGAGGGCGGGATACTCATCTATGCGTGGGAAGAGGGGCGCGGGACCGGCATCGCGAACAAGCTGAAGGCGATTGCGATGCAGCAGGGGGAGGGCCTTTCAACGTCCGAGGCATTCAAAGCGCTTGGCCACGAGCCGGACCCACGAACTTTCGTGTCCCATATCGCGGCTCTGAAAGAGGTGTTCGCCGGATTGCGCATCAAGATTGCATCCGACAACCCCAGGAAAATGACCGCCCTGGAAAATGCCGGCTACTTTGTCGAGCGTGTCCGCCTGAATGTGCCAATGACTCCTGAACGCGCAGCCTACCTTAAGCACAAGCGCGACTATCTGGGTCACATCAATGACGACGATTGATCGGGCTCTCACGGGCAATCCTTTCAGCGTAGATTTATTCCGCTGTCGTCATGCGGCTGAAGCGCTACGGGGCTTCAAGCCGGCTCACCCCCCTGAGGCCTGGTCAGACTTGCCTCAAATCTCCCAAGTGATTTTCAAAACGCTGTTCGTTTCTATCTGCCACCAATTCAATTGGGACTTTCTGCAAAGCGCTATGGCGAACTGGTTGCTCCCGTCACCGGAGCAAAGACTAGACGAGATAGCAGAAACGCGGCCGGCGACGATTGCGGCCCTTCTCGCATCCTATCCGAAGCCTGAGCGTATTCGTGCTCAGCAGCGAGCTCGCATGCTCCGGCATACCGCGAACGTGTTGCGGCAGATGCTGCGCAGCGGTGAACTAGAACAGCTGCTGGCGGCCCCTCGGCTGGAAGGCGGTGCCGGCTTCTACGAGCTGATGCGCCAAATCCCCGCCTTCGCTGAGGACGAGCTCGAAAAAAAGGTCCGCGTCCTCGCTCACGACCTTCACCGAGAAGAGATTGTCGTCTTCGCCGACCCCGAGAACCTGAAGCCAGCGGTCGAGTATCATCTGCTGAGACTCTACCTCCGGACAGGCCGGGTCTACGCGACAAAGGAGTCAGTCCGCGACAGGCTCCGAAGTCCTGGCCTAACCTCTCGGGACCGCTTGGTGAAACTCCTTCGACAATCAGTGGAGGAGGCGATGATCCAGACGGCCTTCTACGCTGGCATGGACGTGGCGACACTAAACTACGTCGAGTGGCAGATCGGGAGAGCCATTTGCACTCCAGACTTTCCGCGCTGCGAGCGACCACCAATCAGCGAGATTGCCCCCGATGTCGCTCCGCTATCGTCGGAGCGATGCGTCTACGCAGGCTTCTGCCGCTCCTTCACCGATGTGAACTACGGTTGGTTCCACGAACCGCATTTCCAGAAGGCTATCTACTGAAGCCGATGAGCGACTCGCTCAGCACCTTGTTAGGCAGTCGCCTACGCGAGTGAGGGCTCAACCGAGAGAGGTGCTGGTTCACACGCCAATCGCGACGGCAAACGGCTTGCATCCCCACATTTATTGCAATCTCGCCGAGCAAGTCAGCGGTCGGAACATAGACATCTTTATAGTATGTATCTTGAACGACCATGAATAGTAATCCGCCGGGTTTCAATAATTTCCGCATGTGCTCGACGGCATTATACATGTCACTGAAATAATATAAAAACCCTTTAAAGTAATACCTCTCAGATGCATAGCTAGAGTGCGTTCTAATGCTGTGTAAGGCGGCGGTTATTTTAGCCGGAAGCGGCGCGTTTGGCTCCACATCTCTGATCAGCGGCGTTCCGATTTGCTTTGCGCGAACCGACCGCTCATCTTTCCCCGATAAGTTCAGTAATAGCTCCGACGCCGGCAAATAGTGACGAATGTAATCCGTTCTATTCGCGTAAGGGGGCGATGTGATAATGGCGTCCAGGGTTTCTGGCTCTATGGGTTGGCTCTCTATGTCAGTCCAGAATACACTGGTTGAATTCTGCGCATGAATATTTGGCAGTTGAGTGGCGTAGATGCGCGCAATTTCGGAGGTCTCGATAATCGCCCTCCTCGCATCATCTCCACCTGCGTCTATATTGGCCCGCTTCACCCAGGTTGGGTTGGAACCAGCCAAGCCCTTGTGCAAGCGCAGGCGTCCCAACGCCACCACATAGATGAGCAAAGCCGCTTCCCGATGATCTTGCGCAGTGGGTGAGCTCATGATCTTGGCGAAATCAGCGGGCGTCTGAGCGCCTGTAGCGTCGAACATACGAGCGAAAAACGTTGTTTCATCCTCTGCGGTGACTTGATTGGCGACGCTCCTTGCTGTGTCGATAACCCTAAGGATCTCTTCGGCGGGCGCGGATCGAAATGCACACGACAGTGCAGCAAAGGGGCTGATGTCGCCGAGGTGCATTTCCAAAGGCTTTGAGCGAGCAGCCTCTGCCATCGTGCCCATTCCACCAAAAGGGTCCGCAATACTGCGGCAGCCCGCCTGCACGCAGACGTCCAGCGCAAACGAGGCAAACTCGCTGGAGAATGCGGTGTAGAGGCTCGCCAGCTGACCAAATCGCGCTTTGTCAGCTGCCTGAGGCTTTGGGTTTGGCGCGTCTGCAAGGGCGTCGACAAGCCACTCGCCGGTTGGAAATAGCGAGGAGCTCATTTCAGCCTAGTCACCTGCGGAAGAAGCACTGATCGGGGGCAAGCTGGACACTTATCCCCATTTGCGACGGGCTCCAAAGCCCCTCTAGAGAGACTGGTATGCTCGTCGAGCGGTGCGAAAAAGACTGACACGAGAGCCGACTTCACAAAACAAAGTTACCCGTTTGCGACTCCCCCAGCCAACCGGGGCAGTCTTCGCCGAATTTGTGGGGTGGCTCTGGGAAAACCCCGACGCGGAACGACCCCGTCGCAGTCGAGGAAGCGTCGCCTCGGGTTTTGCAAACCGGATTGCTAAAGCCGATGTAAAAGGCGGTGAGAACCGCGCCGCTCTCGTGCGCTAAGCAATTGATTTAAAGGCGTAAAAGAAAAATGGCGCGCCCGGAACGATTCGAACGTCCGACCCTCAGATTCGTAGTCTGATGCTCTATCCAGCTGAGCTACGGGCGCGCAGTGCCTTTCGGCAAGGGCGCGGAACCTAGTCGGCCTTTTGGGAAAGTTCAAGCGGGGGAATTGGGGGAATGGCGATTCTTCTTGCGCCCCCTCAGGCGAGGTCGCGCCAGCAGGGGACAGGGGCGTCTGGCCAGGGGGCGGCGGCGTAGACGCCACGGGCCACGGCGCGGGCCAGGACGTCGGCGGCCAGGGCGCCCAGGCGGGCGATCTGGAAGTCCGGTCGCGCGCCCAGGGGCCGCTGGGCGGTGGCCAGGGCGAAGACCACGTCGCCATCGAACGGGGCATGGACGGGCCGGATGGCGCGGGCCAGGCCGTCCTGGCCCATGACCGCCACGCGGCGGGCCTGGGCCGGGGTCAGGAGGGCGTCGGTGGCCACGCAGGCGATGGTGGTGTTGGTGCGGGCCTGAGGATCGGCCTTGGCCAGGCCCCAGTCGTCGCCGGCGCCCGCCAGGCCGGCTGAGCCGAGGCCGCCGAACTCGCCGTCAATCTCATAGGGCGCGGCCCAGAAGGTGCGGCCGCCGGGCGCCACCACCGAGCCGAAGCTGTTGACCGCCACCACCGCGCCCACGGTGAAGCCATCGGCGGTGACGGCCGAGGCTGAGCCGACGCCCCCCTTGAGCCGGCCGGCCATGGCGCCATAGCCGGCTCCGGCCGTCCCGAGGTCAAAGTCCTCGGCCGCCGCCAGCGCCGCCTGACGTCCAAGCGCGCGATAGGGCGGGTCCTCGCCCCACGCCTTGTCGCCGCCATTGGCCAGGTCGAACAGGATGGCCGCCGGGACCACCGGCGAGGGCGGGACCGCGGAATTGGCGACGAGACCATAGCCCCGCCCCTGAGCGCCCAGCCAGGCGGTCACGCCGTCCGGGGCGGCCAGGCCATAGACCGAGCCGCCGGACAGGACGACGGCGTCGATCGCCTCCACCAGATTGTGCGGCTCAAGCGCGTCGGTCTCCCGCGTCCCAGGGCCGCCGCCGCGGACGTCGCAGGCCGCCACGGCCCGGGTGTCGGGCAGGATGACGGTGACGCCGGTGCGGGCGCGGGGCTCATGGGCCTGGCCGACCCTGATCCCTGGCACATCGGTGATCAGGTTGCGCAGGCCCGGGCGGGCGATCCCGGGGTGGGCGAGCGATGACGTCATGGCGGCGGGTCTCCCTTCTGGCTGGGTCGCACAGCCAGATGGTTGTTGTCCACGCCGACGCCGCTAAGGTGCCGCCATGATGCAAGCCAGCCCCTGGAGCGCCGTGTCCGCCTTCCTCCCGCGTCCCCTCGCCCGCCTCGCCTATCCCCTCATGCGCCCCCTGGCTCCCGCCCTGCTTCTGCTGGCCAGCGCCTGCGCGCCCATGACCCAGACGACCGAGGGGCCAACGCCGCCGTCTGCCACGTCGGCGGGCCAAGGTCAGGTGATGGTCACCGCGGCCAATCCCCTGGCGGTGGAGGCCGGTCTGGAGGTCCTGCGGGCCGGCGGCTCGGCGGTGGATGCCGCCGTCGCCGTCCAGGCGGTGCTGGGCCTGGTGGAGCCGCAGAGCTCAGGGCTCGGTGGCGGCGCCTTCCTGGTGCACTACGACGCCGAAACTGGCGTGGTCAGCGCCTATAACGGCCGGGAAACCGCGCCGGCGGCGGCCACGCCCGACGTGTTCCTGAACGGCCAGGGCAAGCCCCTGCCCTTCTTCGACGTGCTGCTCAGCGGCCGCTCCACTGGCGTCCCTGGGGCGGTGGCCATGCTGCATATGGCCCAGGCCGAGCACGGCAATCTGGAATGGAACCAGCTGTTCGGCTCGGCCGAGCGCCTGGCCGACGAGGGCTTCGTCGTCAGCCCACGCCTGGCCGGCATGATCTCCGGCCCCGCGCCCCAGGCCAAGGCGCCCGACGCGGCAGCCTATTTCACCAAGCCCGACGGAACCCGCTACGTCGCCGGCGACCGCCTGCGCAATCCGGCCTACGCCGCCACGGTGCGCAGGATCGCCGCCGAAGGCCCCGCTGCCCTGCTGCAGGGCGAGATCGCCCAGGCCATCGTCGCCCGGGTGACTCAGGGCGAGCTGCCCGGCGTCATGACCCTGGCCGATCTGGCGGCCTATGAGCCCAAGAAGGCCGAGGCCCTGTGCCGGCCCTATCGCGTCTATGTGGTGTGCACCCCGCCGGCCCCATCCGGCGGCCCCGCCGTGCTGGAGGGGCTCGGCATCCTTGAGCACACCGCCATCGCCGATCATCCCAATGACGCCCAGGGCTGGTACCTGTTCACCCAGGCCAGCCGGCTGATGTACGCCGACCGTGACCGCTATATGGGCGATCCCGACTTCGTCGCCGTGCCGACCGAGGGCCTGCTGGACAGGGCCTATCTGGCCGAGCGGGCCAAGCTGATCGGACGGACGGCGGGACCGGCGCCCATGCCCGGGACGCCCGCCGGGGCCGGCGTTCGCGCCCCTGACGCGACCCGGGAAGTCTCCGGCACCTCGCACTTCGTGGTGGTCGATGCGGCCGGCGACGCCGTCTCCATGACCACCACGGTCGAGAGCCTGTTCGGCTCAGGGCGCATGGTGGGCGGCTTCTTCCTCAACAATCAGCTCACCGACTTCGCCTTCGCCCCGGTCAACACCGACGGCGCGCCGGCCGCCAACGCCATCGCCGGCGGCAAGCGGCCCCGGTCCTCCATGGCCCCGGCCATCGTGCTGGAGGACGGCAAGCTGGCCGCCGCCGTCGGCTCGCCGGGCGGCACCTCGATCCTGGCCTATAATCTGAAAGCGCTGGTGGGGATGCTGGACTGGAAGATGCCGGTGGCCGAGGCCATCGCCCTGCCCAACCTGATCGCCCGGGGCACGTCCTACGCCGCCGAGGGCGAAAAGTTTTCGCCTGATGTCGTCGCGGGCCTAGCGGAGCGCGGCGTGACCTTCACCGCCGTGGGCGGCGAGGGCTCGGGCCTGCATGGCGTGCGGGTGACGCCGCAGGGCCTGGACGGCGCCGCCGATCCCCGCCGTGAGGGCGTCGCCCTGGGCTTCTAGAGCCGCTGTCAGGCCTTGGGCGTGGCCGGGGCGGCCTTGCGCCGGGTCCGGCCGGCCTTGGGCTGGGGCGGCGGCGCAAGCGCCGCAGGCGCGCCGGGCAGGCGAAGCTCGAAGGTCGTGCCCGCCGTGCCGCTCTCCACCAAGCTCAGATCGCCGCCGTGGCCCTGGGCCAGCTCCCGGGCGATGGCCAGGCCCAGGCCGGCGCCTTCGGCCCGCCCGGAGCCCGTGAAGGGCAGGAACAGCCGCTCGCGCACCTTGGCGGGAACGCCCGGGCCATTATCGCTCAGCCGCACGCGGCTCTGACTGTCGTCCTGCTGCAGACTGAGGGTGATCACGCCCGGCCCGCCCTCGCCTTGCTGCTCGATGGCCTCGCGGGCGTTGCGCATCAGATTGACCAGGATGCGGTGCAGCTGGTCCGGATCGGCCAGCACCTGGTCGGCGGCGGCGACCTGCAGGTCCAGGCGCACCCCGTCCGGGGTCAGGCGCGCCTCTTCAGCGGCCATCTCGGCGGCTTCGGCCAGACGCACCGTGCGGGCCTCCGGCGGGGCCTCCTGGGTCTTGCCGTAGGTCAGCACGTGGGAGGCCAGCTTCACCGCCCGGTCCAGAGCGCGCTCCAGGCGCGGCAGGGCGCGACCCACATCGGGATCGGCCGAGGCGGCCAGTCGTTCCGAGGCGATCTGGGCGCTGGTCAGCATGTTGCGCAGGTCGTGATTGATCTTGGCCACGGCCTCGCCCAGGGCCGCCAGCCGGGCTCTGGCGTTCAGGGCGGCGCGCAGATCGGCCTGCATGAGGGCCAACTCCACCTCGGCGCGGCCGATCTCGTCGCGGCGGCCCGACAGCTTGACCGTCGCCCGGGGATCGTCGGGATCGGTGCGGAACAGCTCCATCCCCCGGGTGATCCGCTGCATGGGCCGGACCAGGAAGAGGTTGAGCGACAGATAGACCAGCCCGCCGGCCATGGCCGAGACGAAGGCGGTCACCGCGATCAGCCGCCAGAGATAGGCGGTCAGCTCCTGGCGCAGCTCGTCGTCGGGGGCGACGATCTCGATGAACTCGGCGTCGCGGAACCGGGGCTCGGCCACCACGCGCACCATGCGGCCCTCGCCGCCAAACATGGTCTGGAACGGGGCGGCCAGCCACGAGGCCACGGCCTGGTCGCGCAGGTCCACCAGATAGGGGGTGCGGCTCATATTATTGCCCCGCAGGACAAGCCGGCGAACCCCATCGCTCTGGATGGCCACCCACTCCACGCCGGCGACCTCCAGCAGTTCGGAGGAGAGTTGCTCGCTGACCACCACGTCGGGCGCCACCTCGGTGGCCAGGGAGGCCAGTTCGGCGGCCCGAACCCGGTCCAGCAGCCACTGTTCCTCGAAGGCCGCCAGGGTCGGCGGCACGATCAGGGCGCCCCCGAAAAGGACGAACAGACTGGTGAGGATGAGCAGGCGAGCAGAAAGGCCGCCCGGCCAGAAGAAGCCGCGCCTGACAGGCCCTGAGGGCTTCGGTGGCGAGGTGGGCTCCGCCATGCCTGTCCGTTAATGCACGCCGCCCGATTGGGCAACGCGCCTCGTGACCAGGCCGGCCCTCAAGAGCGCCAACGCCTCAGCTTGCCGCAACCGCCTCGGCCGTCGAGGTGAAGCCGTCGGCCCGCAGGCGCGCGGCCAGGTCGCGCTTGATGCGCACGACAAGGCCAGGCCCCTGGAAGACCAGGGCCGAATAGAGCTGCACCACGCAGGCGCCGGCCCGGATCTTGGCGTAGGCGTCCGCGCCCGAGGCCACGCCCCCGGCCCCGGCCAGGGGAAAGCGGCCCTGGGCGGCGTCATGAAACTGGCGAAGCACCAGCGTCGACGGCGTCAGCAGCGGCGCGCCGGAAAGACCGCCAGCCTCGCTGGACTGGGCGGACCGCAGATCTGAGGGCCGCGCAATGGTGGTGTTGGAGACAATCACCGCGTCGAGGCCCGCCTCGGCCACGACGTCGCAGATGGCCTCGATCTCGGCATCGTCCAGGTCGGGCGCCACCTTCAGGAACATGGGGGCTGCGCCTTCGGGCGGCAGGCTGTCGCGGGCCTCGCCCAGACGTCCCAGCAGTTCCTGCAGCGCCTCGCGGGTCTGCAGGGCGCGCAGGCCCGGCGTATTGGGCGAAGAGATGTTGATGGTGAAATAGGAGGCCAGGCCCCAGAGGCGGCGAAGGCCCGTCACATAGTCGCCGATCCGGTCCTCGGACTCCTTGTTGGCGCCGATATTGGCGCCCACCACCCCGCGATGGCGGCGGGCCAGACGCGCGGCGAAGGGGTCGAGGCCTTCGTTGTTGAAGCCCATGCGGTTGATCACCGCCTTGTCCTCGCTCAGCCGGAAAAGCCTGGGGCGTGGATTGCCCGCCTGGGCCAGGGGGGTGACCGTGCCGCACTCCACGAAGCCGAAGCCCGCCGCCAGCATGGGGGCGAAAACCTGGGCGTTCTTGTCGAAGCCGGCCGCCAGGCCCAGGCAGTTGGGCAGGGACAGACCGCAGAAGGTGATGGCCAGGATCGGGTCTTCGGGCCCGCTCGGACGCGGACCAAGTCCCATCTGCAAGGCCCGGATGGTCAGGCCGTGGGCGTCCTCGGGGTCCATCTGCCGCAGAGCGCCGGCCGCGAGGCTATGCAGCACGCTCAAGACAGGTCCCCCAGAGCCGGCACGCCGTCCTCGCCCAGCGGCGCCTCATGCACGGCCAGGACATGCTCGGTGTCGAAGCTGCCATAGAGGTGGGCGAACAGGTCGCCGCCGCGGGAGGGCTCCCACTTCACGCCCGGCCCCAGGTCGTCGGTGTCGAGTTCCAGCACCACCAGGTCGCCCTGGCCTTCGAAGTGCCGTCGTGCGGTTTCCTGAGCCTGGGCGGCGGTGGAGAAATGGATATAGCCGTCGGCCAGATCGACGGCCGAGCCGTCGAACCGCCCGATCGCCTTGGCCCGATCCCATTCCTCACGACCGAGGATCTTGTAGATTCGGGTCAATCATTTCCTCCGCGGGGGGGCATCATCAGGCCGTCATAGACCGGGCGACCTTGGCCGTCGAACAGGAAGACCGCGGCGGCCGAGGTCGGAAACCGCGAACGGGCCGTGTTCAGGAGGTCGCCCGAGGCCCCACCCTCGATCAGGAGACGCAGGACCAGTTCGTGCAGGCCCGGATTATGGCCAATCACCAAAACGGTCCCGGCCTCGGCGGCGGCCTCGCGCACCCGGTCGAGCACGGTCTGGGCCTCGGCATGATACAGGCTGTCGTCGAACCGGACCTCGCAGGCGTCGCAGACGGCCTTCAGCGACTCCCAGGTCTCCCGCGTCCGGGCCGCATCGGACACCAGGGCGAGATCGGGGGTGAAGCCCATCTCGGTCAGGCGCTGGCCTGCCTCCAGGGCGTCCCTGCGGCCCCGGGGCGTCAGCCGCCGCGCATGGTCGTCCCCGCTCAATGACTCGCGCTCGGCCTTGCCGTGCCGCAAGAGGATCAGCCGCTGCATTCCCACTCCATAAGCCCACGGCTGTTCCATAGCGCGACCTTGCCCGGACGCGAAGCGGTTGACAGTCGCAGAGCTTGGCGGTCCAAGGCGGCATGAGCCAGACGGTCATCGCCAGCCCGGCCATCGAAACCAACGGCGGGACCCTGCGCCTGCCGGCCGACGCCCCCTTGCGCCTCGACTCCGGGGCCGCGCTGGCGCCCCTGGAGATCGCCTACAAGACCTATGGGCGCCTCAACACCGAGCGATCCAATGCGGTGCTGGTCTGTCACGCCCTGACCGGCGACCAGCATGCGGCCTCGGTCCATCCGATCACCGGCAAGCCCGGCTGGTGGAGCCGGGTGATCGGACCGGGCCTGCCGCTGGATCCCGACCGCTATTTCATCATCTGCACCAATGTGGTCGGCGGCTGCATGGGCTCGACAGGCCCGTCTTCGGTCGATCCGGCGACCGGCAAGCCATATGGCCTGACCTTCCCGGTCATCACCATCGCCGACATGGTGCGCGCCCAGGCGATGCTGCTGGACGCCCTGGGCATCGAAACCCTGTTCGCCGCCGTCGGCGGGTCCATGGGCGGCATGCAGGTGCTGCAGTGGGCGGCCGACTATCCGCACCGGCTGCGGTCGGCCGTATGTATCGCGGCGGCGGCCCGGCATTCGGCCCAGAACATCGCCTTCCACGAGGTCGGTCGTCAGGCGATCATGGCCGACCCCGACTGGCGCGGCGGCGCCTATGAGGCCCATGGCGTGCGCCCCGAAAAGGGTCTGGCCGTGGCGCGCATGGCCGCCCACATCACCTATCTGTCCGAGGCCGCCCTGCAGCGGAAGTTCGGCCGCGAACTGCAGCGCGACGGCCTGTCCTGGGGCTTCGATGCGCCCGACTTCCAGGTGGAGAGCTATCTCCGCTATCAGGGGGCGTCGTTCGTCGATCGGTTCGACGCCAACTCCTATCTCTACATCACCCGGGCGGTGGACTATTTCGACCTGGCCGGCACCTATGACGGCGTGCTGGCCCAGGCTTTTCGGCGCGCCCGCGACGTGCGCTTCTGCGTGCTCTCCTTCTCGTCGGACTGGCTCTACTCCACCGGCGAGAGCCGTGACATCGTCCGCGCCCTGAACGCCGCCGGCTGCCGGGCGAGCTTCGTCGAGATCGAAACCGACAAGGGCCACGACGCCTTCTTCCTGGACGAGCCTGTGCTGGACTCCGCCCTGCGCGGCTTCTTCGAATCCCAGGCCCTGCGCGGAGGGCTGGCGTGAGCGGCCTGCGGGAAGACTTCAAGGAAATCCTGCGGCTGGTGCGACCCAACGCCCGGGTGCTCGACGTCGGCTGCGGCGAGGGCGAACTGCTTGAGCTGCTGACCCAGGAAAAGGGCGTCGACGGCCAGGGCCTGGAGATCAGCCCCAGCGGCGTGGCCGCCTGCCTGGCCAAGGGCATCGCCGCGGTCCAGGGGGACGGCGACCGCGACCTGGATCACTTCCCGACCCAGGCCTTCGACTATGCGATCCTGTCCAAGACCCTGCAGCAGATGCGCGAGCCGCGGCATGTGCTGTCGGAGCTGCTGCGGATCGCCGACCGGGCCATCGTCTCGGTGCCAAATTTCGGCCACTGGCGGGTCCGCTGGGCGCTGCTGACCCAGGGGCGCATGCCCGAGACCAAGGCCCTGCCCGAACCCTGGTGGTCGACGCCCAACATCCACCTCTGCACCCTGCGCGACCTGACCGCGCTGTGCGACGAGCTTGGCCTGCGGATCGAGGCCTGCGCC
Organism: Phenylobacterium sp.; assembly: GCF_030680185.1. Classification (GTDB taxonomy): domain Bacteria; phylum Pseudomonadota; class Alphaproteobacteria; order Caulobacterales; family Caulobacteraceae; genus Phenylobacterium. The sequence continues at coordinate 163,667 of NZ_JAUXVZ010000032.1, read as the reverse complement.
GCAGTCAGCCGCGGCCAGCCGGCCCGCAGCATCGATCCCTCGCGGCCCATTGAGAACTGGCGGGCCGAAACCGCGCTGTTCCTGCTGACCCGCGAACGCCCGCGGCCGCCGGCGCCTGAGCCAGCCGCCACGGGCGATCTGTTCGGCTAGACCTCTTTAGAAGGCCAGGCGCGCCGTCAGCCGGGCGTCATAGGCCTGATGGTCTCCGCGCAGTTCGCCGCCGCCTTCCAGGGCGAGGTCGAAGTAGCGGGTCATGCCGCGGACGCCCAGGCGCACGACGGCTGCGCCATCGTCCAGTTCGGGCGCGGCCAGGGTGAAGCTGGAGCCGCCGCTGACGAACCGCGCCGTGGTGACGTCCGGTCCGTCGCCGGTCAGGGCGCGATAGCCCACCGTGACTTCCGGCCGCCACAACATGGTTTGCGGATCGCCCAAGGTGGCGCCCAGAGCCACGCCGGCGAAGGCAGACAGCTGCTGGCTCGTCCGCTCGTCGATCACCAGGTCGATGGCCTCGCCGCCGCCGCTCTCGGTGCGGCCGTCTTCGCCGAAGTAGAAGTAGTCGACCTGCAGCATCGGGCGGGCGTGGAAGCGCCCGGCCTGCGCCGTATAGGACAGGCCGGCATGGGCGGCCCCCATCACCGCGTTCCATTCGGAATTGGCGTTTCGGACCAGGCCTGAGTCGGTGTCGACCACGGCGCGGTCGGCCTGCAGCCAGGCATAGCCGCCGCTGGCGCTGGCCGAAGCCTGGAACGCGCCAGCCGAGGCGCGCCAGTAGACGCCGCCCGAGAGCGCCGAGCCCGTGAGATCCTCGGCCGCAGCCGCGCCGTTCTCTTCGACCGACACATTCAGGAAGCTGGTGTGGAGGCCGAACGAGCCCATGGAGCCCGCCGCGCTCTCCACGCCCGCCGCTAGGCCGAAGCCGCCGGCGTCGAAGCCCGCAGAGCCGCTGAGGTCCTGACGGTGGATGACGCCGATCTCCTGCACCCAGGCCCGGCGCTGGCCCTCAGGAAGGCGGCCCTCGGTCTCGTCGATGCCCCGGGCGGTCGCTTCATTCGCCGAGGCGAACACCCGGAAGAGCGCGCCCGAATAGTCGGGCAGGAACTGGTCATAGAGGGCGACGAAGCTCGCCTGATCGGTCTTGGACAACAGGGCGTCGCGGACACCGCTGTCCCGATCGAAGGCGTCGAACACCGCGTCATAGGCGCCCGCCTGAGCCACATCGAGGCCGGCCTCGCCCGCCGTGCGTCGGCGGACATCGGCGATCAGCTGGTTCTGCGTCTCGTCGGCCCGCAGGGTCGTCTTGTAGAGCCAGGGACCATCGGCGAGCAGGCTGTCGTCCAGCGCGCCTCGGATATCCAGGTCGCCGGCCTGAATCAGGGTGAAGCTGGCGGGATCGGTCAGCTTGCTGGTGAACCGCAGGCCGACCTTGGCGCCATCCTCCAGTACGGCTGCGCCGGCCACATTGAGCCGGGTGCTGGCGCCCGTCACGGGGTCGGCGGCCAGCACCAGCTCGGACTTCTGGCCAAGCTGCAGGCTGGTCAGGCCCAGGGTGTCGATATTGGTCGCCGTCAGACGCCCCTCCCCCATGGACACAGCCAGACCGCCGCCGGCGTCGGTGAGCGCGCCGGTGAAGGTCGCCCCGCCATCGACCACCAGGACGTCGGCCCCGGCGCCGAAGGCCAGGGCCCCGTTCATCTGGCCGGCTAGAAGCTCCATGCGCGCCGGCCCGGAGCCGAACAGGACATCGCCGGTGATGGTCGGGACGACGGTTTCGACGCTGTTGGCCGTTTGCCGGACCGTGACGCCCGAGGTGTTGGCGCGCAGATCCAGCGCGATGGCCCGGCCCTCGACGCTCGCCCCATCGGTCGGCGCGATGGCGGCGCGGATGAGGCCGGTGTTTTCCACCCGGGTCAGGGTCCCGGCGGCGTCCAGAACGGCCGTGGCCGAGCCCTTGGCGCCGGTAATGACAGCCGCGACGGTGCCATTGTTGGTCAGCTGGCCCGTCGAGGCGCCGGCGTCGATCTGGATGGCCCGCACATCGACCGCGTTGGTCGAGGTCGAGAGCCCCTGGATGACGCCGCTGTTGGCGATGACCGGGGCGGTGGCGCCTGACTTCAGGTGGAGGCCGACTGCGCCGGCCTGAACCCCGCTGCCGGACACGACGCCAGCGACCTTTATGCCGTTGGCGATGTTCACCTGCCCGCCCTGACCGCCGATTTCAACGCCCAGGCCCCTGACGCCGTCATAGAGGCCGATGCCATTGGCCGAGCCCTTGACCACCAGGCCATAGGCGTCGGCGCCGGTTCCGACGGCGCCGAGCACGATGTCGCCCGTTCCGCCGATCTGGATGGCGGCGGCCGAGCCATAGGAGGTGACGACACCGGTGGACTCCGAAGCGTCGGCGACGCCATCGTCGTCCTCGTCGGCGTCGTTGGGGTCATTGTCGGCCGGCGGCGCATCCACCAGCACGCCGCCCTGAACGCTGCCGCGCACGCGGACAGCCGGCCCCCCTTGCAGCAGGTCATCAGCGTCCAGGATGCTCGTGTTGCTGGGGCGGGTGGTGTAGCGATAGCCGGTCGCCGTGACGCTCGATCCCAGGACCAGCCGGCCGCCGACATTCTGGTCCACGGCGACGCCGACGGCGTCCCGGCCCTGGGCGGTCACGCCGCCTGTGGTGACCACATCGCCGCCCACAGTCCCGGCCGCGTGCAGGCCATAGGTGCGGTCGCCAGTCACGGTGATGCTGCCGGCCGAGCGGATCGAGCCGTCCACCGCGCTCTGCGCATAGATGCCGGCCGAATCATTGCCCTCGACGGTGATGGCGCCCGCAGTCTGGACGATGGAGCCGTGGAAGGGCTCGGCCCCGCTGACGCGCACGGCGAAGCGGTTGGAGCCCGACGCGAACGGGCCGTCGAGATCGCCGTCGTTGTCGGCGTCCGCCGCCGCATAGCTTTCGTTGACCTGCACCGTACCCGACAGAGTCACCTCGCCGGTGCGGCCGCCTTCGATGAGGACCGCCGTCGCATCATTGGCGTCGGTGATCGTCACCTCGCCGGCGATGGCCAGATTGTTGTTGCTGTTCAGGGTGACGGCGTTCCCGCCGGTGGGCTTGACCGAACCTCCGGCTGCGATCCTCAGGTCGTCGGGCGATCCCGAGGCCGCCGTGGCCGTGCTGACCGGGGTGGTCACCGCCGTGCTGATCGTCGTCTCAGCCTGGCTCGCGCCAGCAGCAAGCAAAAGCGGCGCAGCTGCAGCCGCGCTCAACCAACGCCTGTCCATAATATCCCCTCCCGGTGCGCCAAAATGACGATCGAGCCGGGAATGAGCCCCAAATGCGGAGGAAGTCGGGACCCATTGGGGCCATGCCAAGGCGAATTGGGGCGAGGAAGGGGCGCGGCCGAACGCCGATCTTCAACGGCGAGCGCGAACCTCGCCTCTATCCAGGGGTGTAAGCCTAGCCGGCGATGGCCGCGGCGTCCCGGTCGCCGGTGCGGATGCGCATGGCCTGCTCCAGATCGAGGACGAAGACCTTACCGTCGCCGATCTTGCCCGTGTTGGCGGTGCGGGCCACAGCCTCGATCACCGCATCGGCGATGTCCGACGGCACGGCGATCTCCAGTTTCACCTTGGGCAGCAGCTTCACTTCGTACTCGGCCCCGCGATAAACTTCGGTCTTGCCGCGCTGGCGGCCATAGCCGCGAACCTCGGTGACGGTGAGGCCCGAGGCGCCGGCCTCGGTGACGGCTTCGAGCACCGCGTCGAGGCGGCTGGGCTTGATGACCGCGACGATCATCTTCATGGCGACGGGTCTCCGCTGGGGGCCGGCGAAATGCCGAGCTGACAATCTCAAGCTAGGGCGTTCCGCCCCCGTCTCCAAGGCCATCAAGGGCTGGCGAGGGCGGGCGCCTGCGCCTTAGGCGCCTCCAGCAAACGATCAGGCTGCGGCTAAGGTTGCGACCGATCGCCCTCACGCATGGCCGGCGCCGGTGAAAGCGTCGGTCGCGCCTGCCGGACCCGAACTCTCTGGGGCCTGGCCTTGAGCGCATAGGTCTGTTTGACCGCCTCCATCAGCAGCACCCCCGAAAAGCGCGGCCACAGGCGAGAGCCGGCCTGTTCGAAGGTCTCCGCCGAGCCGGCCATCCAGGATACCGGCGGCGCATAGAGGGCGCGGGTATAGCCGGCGGGCTCGAATTCGGCCTCCCGCAGCAGGGCGGCGAGTTGGCGGCGGCTATAGGGTCGCCCGTGGCCAAAGGGCGTGCTCTCGGCGTTGGCCCACAGGCCGTCGCGGGCGACCACGGCCACGATCACCCGCCCCGACGGCGCCAGGACGCGCCAGACCTCTCGCAGGAGCGACGCAGGCTCGGGGCTCTCCTCGATGGCGTGGATCACCAGGATGCGATCGAACAGCGCATTCTGGAACGGCAAGGCCTCCTCATCGACGAGGGTGGCGAGATTGCGCTCGGCGCTGGGCCAGATCTCCACCCCCTGCTGCGCGGGCATGGCGGCGACGGTGCGACGGGCGCGCCCCCGCAACCCGCCGAGAAAGGGTGTCGGATAGCCCAGCCCCAGCACGTCCTGGCCCGAGGCCGAGCCCCAGGCCTCGGTGACCTTGCGGCTGATCATGGCGCGCGCGGCCCGCCCCAGTTCGGAGGCGTAGAAGGCGCGCAGCTCAAGGATGTCTCGACGCATGGACCTGGGGGACTAGGATCGGGGTTCGAACCCTATCCTAGTTTGCGGAGCGCGGCCTTGTCGCCCCGCCCGAACCCGACGAGGCGCGCCATGGCCCTGACCGTCCACCAGTTTCCCTGCCTCTCCGACAATTACGGCTTTCTGATCCGCGACGAGGCCACCGGCCTGGCCGCGACCATCGACACCCCGGACGCCAAGGCGATCCTGGCCGAGCTGGACAAGACCGGATGGCGGCTGGCGCTGATCCTCAACACCCACTGGCATCCCGACCATGCCGGGGGCAACGCCGAGATCCAGGCGGCCACGGGCGCGAAGATCGTCGGCCCCTCTGAGGTGCGCAAGATCGCCCCGCTGGATCGCGAGGTGGGCGATGGGGACACCGTCGAGCTGGGCGAGACCCGGTTCGCGGTGATGGAGGTGGGGGGCCACACCCTGGGCCATGTGGCCTTCTATGATGCGGCCGACGACATCGCCTTTGTCGGGGACACCCTGTTTGCGCTCGGCTGCGGCCGGATGTTCGAGGGCCAGCCCGACCAGATGTGGGCCAGTCTCCAACGGCTGGCGGCCCTGCCCGACCAGACCACCGTCTATTGCGCGCACGAATATACCGCCGCCAATGCGCGGTTCGCCCTGTCGGTGGATTCAGATCCGGCGGTCGCGGCGCGGGCCAAGGACATCTTCGCCGCCCGCGAACGGGGGGAGCCGACCGTGCCGACCAGCATCGGCGTGGAAAAGCAGACCAACCCGTTCCTGCGCGCGCCCCTGCTGGCGCCGGCGCTGGGGGTCAGCGGAGCGGCCGATCACGAGGCCTTCGCCGCCGTGCGGGCGGCCAAGGACAGCTTCAAGGGCTAGGCCAGGGTCAGCGTGAGCCGGCGGCGGCGACGATCCGCTCCGACGAGGGCCGGCCCGCGAGCCCGTCCTCCGGGGTGATGGTGATCAGTATGACCCCGGCCCGGAAACTGGCGCCGGGCCGGCGGCCCTCGACCAGGGTGACCTTGTTGACACTGTTTAGCGTGGCGCGGCCGCCGGGCTGGGTCGACATCCGCACCACGGCCTCGGCCGCCACCATGGCCGCATCGGCCACCAGCGGCGCGGTTTCCGGCGAGGCGTCGGCCTCGAAGGGGATCAGCCGTCGCGCCGCCCGGCTCGCCCGGGCGCTCGCCTGGGCCAGGCGCTGCAGCAGGGCCTCTGGCCCCAGGACCGGCAGGCGCAGGGGATTGGAGCCGCCGGCCAGGGCCGCGGGCGCCCCGGAGGGCCGGTCCGGTGTGAAGACGGTCAGCCCCCCCAGACGGGTGGCGCGCAGGACCGGCTGACCGAGATCGTTCTTGTAGATGATGTCGCCGCGCGGCGCCGGCTGGGGCTGGAGCACCCAGACCTCGGCGCTGTCTTCGAACTTCATCATCGGCCGCGGGGTGGAGCGGTCAAGGATGAAGCCCCCACCATCCTCGACCACATAGCGGGCCACCGGCGGGGCCGAGAAACGCCGGCCATCGTGGCGGCCTTCGCCGAACAGGCCTTCGCGCAGGGATAGCGGCGCGGCCACGGCCGGAAAGGCCATGGCGACGCCAGCCGCGGCGAACGTCGCTGCGACGAGAATCCTCAGGGGCAGCACGGGGCGAGCGCTCATCATGGGCGATCACACATGGCGTTGGACTGGGGCGCTTTTGAGACGGAGCCTTGGTCAGCCAGCCATGTACTGACCGCCGTTCAGCGACAGTGTCGATCCGGTCACATAGCCGGCGTGCTCCCCGGCCAGGAAGGCCACCATGTCGGCGATCTCGTCGCCGCGGCCCAGGCGTCCGACCGGGATCTGACCGATGATGCCTTTCAGCACCTCTTCGGGCACGGCGGTCACCATCTCGGTGTCGATATAGCCCGGCGCGATGCAGTTCACGGTGACGCCCTTGCGCGCATTCTCCAGAGCCAGGGCCTTGGTGAAGCCGATCATGCCGGCCTTGGCCGCCGAATAGTTGGTCTGGCCGATCTGGCCCTTCTGGCCGTTGATCGACGAGATGTTGATGATCCGGCCCCAGCCGCGCTCGCGCATGCCCTCGATCACCTGCCGGGTCATGTTGAACAGGGAGTCCATGTTCACCCGGATCACCTCCGACCATTGTTCGGAGTCCATCTTGTGGAAGAAGCCGTCCCGGGTGATGCCGGCATTGTTGACCAGCACGTCCACCGGACCGAGCTTGGCGGCGACCTGATCCACGGCGACCTTGCAGTCGGCGAACACCCCGACATTGCCCTTGACCACCATGACGCCCAACTCGCGGGCGCAGGCCTCGGCGGCCGCCTCATTGCCGGAATAGCCGGCGGCCACTTCGAAGCCGTCGGCCTTGAGCCTCTGGCAGATCGCCCGGCCGATCCCGCGCGTACCCCCCGTGACGAACGCCACCTTGGCCATGAGCTTCCTTCCCTGACGCGTCTTGGCCGGGCGCTTCAGACGCCCCCTGGCCGGATTTTCTGATTGAGGGCTAGACCTGCTCGACGCACATGGCCACGCCCATGCCGCCGCCGACGCAGAGCGTCGCCAGGCCCTTGCGGGCGCCCGAGCGCTTCATCTCGTGGAGCAGGGTGGTGAGAATCCGTGCGCCCGAGGCGCCGATCGGATGGCCGATGGCGATGGCGCCGCCATTCACATTGACCTTGTCGGCGTCCAGGCCCAGTTCGCGGACCACGCAGATGGACTGGGCGGCGAAAGCCTCGTTGGACTCCACCAGATCGAGGTCGTCCACGCTCCAGCCGGCCTTTTCCAGGGCCTTGCGGCTGGCCGGGATCGGGCCTGTGCCCATGATCTCAGGGTCCACGCCGGCATGGGCCCAGGAGGCGATGCGGGCCAGGGGCTTCAGGCCGCGGGCCTTGGCCTCCTCGGCGCTCATCACCACCAGGGCCGCGGCGCCGTCATTGAGACCCGACGCATTGGCCGCGGTCACCGAGCCCTCCTTGTTGAAGGCCGGGCGCAGGCCAGACACGCTCTCCAGGGTCGCCCCGTGGCGGATGTATTCGTCCTGATCGACCACCGTGTCGCCCTTGCGGCCCTTGATGGTCACCGGCGCGATCTCGTCGGCGAACTTGCCGGCCTTCTGGGCGGCTTCGGCGCGGTTCTGCGAGGCGACGGCGAAGTTGTCCTGGTCGGCCCGCGTGATCTGCCAGCGCGCGGCGATGTTCTCTGCGGTCTGGCCCATGTGATAGCCGTGGAAGGCGTCCCACAGGCCGTCCTTGATCATGGTGTCGACGAAGGCGAGGTCGCCCATCTTCTGGCCCGAGCGCAGGTGGGCCGCATGGGGCGCCTGGCTCATGCTCTCCTGGCCCCCGGCGACGACGATCCGGGAGGCGCCCTCGGCCACCTGCTGGGCGGCGAGCGCCACGGCGCGCAGGCCCGAGCCGCAGAGCTGGTTCAGGCTCCAGGCCGGGGCCTCCACCGGAATGCCGGCCCCGATCGAGGCCTGACGGGCGGGGCCCTGGCCGGCGCCGGCCTGCAGCACCTGGCCCAGAATGACCTCGTCGATGTCGGCGGGCGAAAGCCCGGCGCGGCTGATGGCCGCCGAGATGGCCACCTGGCCCAGCTCGTGGGCCGGCAGGCTGGCCAGGGCGCCGTTGAACGACCCCACAGGGGTGCGGGCGGCCGAGACGATCACCACATCGGTCATAGGAAGCTTCTCCCTCAGTCTTCGCCGCTATCTATCAGGACGACCAGGGCTTTGGGCAAGGGCGGCGCGCGCGGCGGCGTGATTTGCGCTTTTCCTCGCATCCGCGATACTGCGCTGCAAAGCCGGACCCGCCGCCCAGGCGCGGCCCGAAGAAAAGGAAACGGGATGGCTGATACCCAGGACAGCGGCGGCAAGACCGGCGGCGGCAAGCCGGGCGGCGACCGCGTGGTCATCAAGAAGTACGCGAACCGCAGGCTCTACAACACCGCCTCGTCCTCCTATGTCACCCTCGAGCATCTGGCCGAGATGGTGAAGCAGGGGGTCGATTTCGTCGTCTATGACGCCAAGACCAATGACGACATCACCCGCACCGTCCTGACCCAGATCATCTTCGAAGAAGAGAGCCAGGGTCAGAGCCTGCTGCCGATCCAGTTCCTGCGCCAGCTGATCGGCTTCTATGGCAACTCCATGGAGGCCTTCCTGCCCAGCTATCTGGAGCTGTCCCTGGCGACCTTCGCCCAGCAACAGGAGCGGATGCGGACCCAGTTCACCCAGATGGGCCAGGCCACGCCGCTGGGCGCCTATGACGACCAGATCCGCCAGAACCTGGCCATGTTCGACCGGGCGATGAAGATGTTCACCCCCTTCGCCTACGCCCCCAAGCCCGAGGACGCCGCGCCGCGCAGCGAGACCTCGGCGCCCGAAGGCGGCGGTCAGCAGACCGACATGCTCAAGACCCTGCAGGAACAGATGGCCGCCATGCAGGCCCAGATCAACAAGCTGGCCTCGAAGGATTAGGCGGCGCGACCGACGCCAGCTTTCCACCTTCCTTAAGGAAGGTCGTTCAGGCTTGCCCGGTTCAGGCCGAAGGAGCCCGCCCTTGACCTTGCCGATCGATCCCGTCCGCCAGATTGCGCGTCTTCGCCGCGTGCGGCCTCGGACCCATGAGGCGCAGGGCGGGGCCGATGAGGAGCATCCGAACCTGCCGGTCCCGGCCGGCGGCCTGGAGCCTGCGGCCACGCCTGCGCCGATCACCAGCAGCGGGCCGGCCACTTTTACCGCCCATGTCATGGGCGCGGCCGAGCAGCGCCGGGGCCTGCGCGGCGGGCCGCCGACCCTGAACGCCGCCCGCACCGCCTATAACCAGACCGAGTTTTCCGGCCAGGCCGACCGGCGGGCCCGCAAGGGCGGCCTGACCCGCACCGACATCTAGCCCTGCCCGTTCCTGCCGAGCAGGCGGGCAAGATCGGCCTCCAGGGCGGCCACCTTCCGTTCTAAAGCGGCGATCCGCGCCTCGGGCCCTGCGCCTGGGACTGGCGTCGAGACGCCGGCCTGCCGGGCGATCTCGGCGGCGCTCACCCCCAGCACCTCGGCGAAGACGCCCACCTCATCGGGGGAAAGCTCGCGCTGGTCCTTGTAGGCCAGCGCCAGGTCGGCCTCGCTCATGCCGGCGGCCGCGGCCAGCACCCGCCGGCTCAGGCCCCGCTCGGCCAGGCGGGCGTCGAACCATTGGGCGTCGAAGAACAAAGCCAAGTCACACCTCCGAGCGGGCCTCCGAACTGGCGCCAGTCTTGCTTAACCGAAGATGACCTTTTGTGCGTCTTCCACGGTGCGTCCCATGCTGGCTCTGGCCACCCGCGTTTTCGACATCACCCTCGTGGCCCTGATCTTCACCGCGCTCACCTAAGCGCCGGAGAAGCCTTCAGGCCGGGCCGCCGGAAAAGTCGATGTCCCGCCGAGCGGCGACGATGGTCACGATGAAGCCCGCCAGCACGTCCAGCAGCACCATCACCGTGATCAGGAAATAGGTCGAGGTGGCGAAGGCCGGCGCCAGCAGGAACTGGATCAGGCAGATGATGAACAGGATCATCGACAGGGCGTGATTGATGATCGCCACCCCGCGGCTGGTGGTGGACTTCAAAAGCTCGATGAACAGCACCACCAGGGCTGCGGCCAGCAGCAGGTCCCCCAGACTGACCGACCAGTCGATATTGGACGCCATCCGGATCGTGAACAGAGTCTCGCCCATCCGCGCATGGGCGTCGACCGGCGAAAATCCGCCGGTCAGGGTCAGGACGATGAGGTTGTAGACCAGCACCGGCAGGGCCAGCAGCGGAAACGCGGCGAACATGCGCATTGGATCTCCCCCTCAGGCCAAGGTCGCCCCGGGCCAAACCAACCTTAACCCTACCGCCCGATGCGCGGGAAGCTTTGGCCCCCTCTGCGGGAGCGCAAGCCTAGACCTCATCCACCCCTTGGGGCCGGCGCGAGCGGGACTGGAGCCACATGACGCCGAGAAGATCCGAGGCCGACGCCCAGAGCCGGCCGAGATTGGTGTATTTCGACGCCCCCGTCTGACGATGACGATGACCCACCGGGCGGAAGGCCACCTCATAGCCCTCCCGCAGCATCAGGGCCGGGATATAGCGGTGGATGTGATCGAAATAGGGGAGCCGCAGGAAGGCCTCGCGCCGGAAGGCCTTGAGACCGCAGCCCGTGTCGTTGGCCGCATCCCCCAGCAGGCGCTTACGCACCCCGTTGCCGAGCTTGGAGGCAAGCTTCTTGGCGCGGCTGTCCTGGCGCTTGACCCGCTCGCCGCCCACCAGGGCGAGCTCTGGCCCCCCGGCGTTCAGGGCGTCGACCAGGGCCGGGCCGTCGGCGGGATCGTTCTGGCCGTCGCCGTCGAGCGTGACGATCACCGGGGCGCGGGCCGCCAGCACGCCGGAACGGATGGCGCGGCTCTGACCGGAATTGCGCCGATGGCTGAGCACGCGGAGCTGCGGCAGCTCGGCCTTCAGCGCCTGCAGGCCTGCGCGGGTGCCGTCGCGGCTGGCGTCATCGACGAAGATGATCTCGACATTGCGGCCTTCGAAGGCGGCGGCGATCTCTCGGGCCAGGGCCGGGGCAGCGCCTTCTTCGTCAAAGACCGGCACGACCACGGAAATGTCAGGACTAGGGGTCATGCTTCTCCATAGCCGAAAAGCTGGCGAGCGAAAGGATCGTGCTATCACCAGCGCCATGACGTTCCAGTCCAGTCTCCAATGGGCGAGCCAAGGTTGGCGAGGCCCCCTGTTTGCGGCCCTGCTGGCCCTGGCGGCCGGGCTGCCCGGTGTTTTCGCCATGCCGCCCCTGGACCGGGACGAGGCGCGATTCGCCCAGGCGACGGCCCAGATGCTGGAGACCGGCGACCTGGTGGTGATCCGTTTCCAGGACGAGCCGCGCTTCAAGAAACCGGTGGGCATCCACTGGCTGCAGGCCGCCAGCGTCTCGATGGTTTCAGCCGTCGAGGACCGGGAGATCTGGGCCTATCGGCTTCCCTCGCTGCTCGGCGCCATGCTGGCCGCGGCCGCCTGCGCCTGGGGGGCGGCCGCCTTCTTCGGCGCGCCGGCGGGTCTGATGGCCGGCGCCATGCTGGGCTCGACCCTGCTGCTCTCCACCGAGGCCTTCATCGCCAAGACCGACGCCGTGCTCTGCGGCGCGGTGGTGCTGATGATGGCGGCCCTGGCCCGGATCTATGGCGCGGCGCGCGGCGGGGCGCCCGTGGGCTGGCGCACGCGGCTGCTGTTCTGGCTGGGCCTGTCGGCGGCCCTGCTGGTCAAGGGGCCTGTAGGCCTGATGGTGGTGACCCTGACCACCCTGGCCCTGATCGCCTGGGATCGGAAGATCGACTGGCTAAAGGGCCTGGGCCTCAGCTGGGGTCCGATACTGCTGGTGGGCCTGGTGGGACCCTGGGCCTGGGCGGTCACCGTGGCCACGGACGGCGCCTTCTGGACCACCGCCCTGATGAGCGACCTGGCGCCCAAGCTGGCCGGCGGCCATGAGACCCACGGCGCGCCGCCTGGCTATCACCTGCTGGGCCTGAGCTTCCTGGCCTTCCCCCTCACCCTGCTGATTCCCGCCGCCCTCGTCCTGGCCTGGACCCAGCGACGGGAGCCTGGGGTGCGGTTTGCGCTGTGCTGGCTGGTTCCCACCTGGCTGGTCTTCGAACTCGCCCCCACCAAGCTGGTCCACTACACCCTGCCGACCTATGGGGCGCTCGCCTGGCTGGCGGCGGCCGCCCTGCGCCAGGGCGTCGGCCCGCTCGCCCGCTGGGCCGGCGCGGTGCTGGCGGCGGTGACGGGGCTGATCCTGGCCGGCGTCTGCTTCTATCTGGTCTCCGAATTCGGCGGGAACGCCGATGTCGCCGCCGCCGCGGCCGCCGGCGGCCTGCTCGCCGCGGCGGGCCTCATCGGCGGCTTCATGCTGGTCAATCAAGCGCCAAAAGGGGCCATTGTCGCGGCCATGGGCCTCACCATCCTGGGGCACGCCGCCCTGGCCGCCGGCCTGATCCCCGGCCTCGCCCCCCTCTGGAGTTCAGCCCGGGTGGCGCGGATCATGGAGTCCGAACGGCTGCTGCCCCGGCAGGGGATGGCGGCTGCGCCGGTGGCAGTGGCGGGCTATGCCGAGCCCAGCCTGGTCTTCGCGCTCGGCACGCCGACCAGTCTCGGCGACGGCGCCGAGGCCGCCCAGGCCATCGCGGCCTTCCGCCCAGCAGTGGTGGACGCCTCCGAAGAGGCCGCCTTCCGCGCCGAACTCAGCGCCCGCGGATTGCAGGTCAGCCAGGTGCGTGAGATCCGCGGCCTCAACTATTCCAACGGCGATCGCACCCACCTGCGAATCTATATGAACGCCGAGCCACGGCCCGCGCCGGCGGCGGGTCGCGTCATCGGGGGCCGCCCATGAGCTGGACGATCTAGATGAGCCGGAAGATCCAGATCGTCGAGGTCGGCCCTCGTGACGGCCTGCAGAACGAGAAGGTGCTGCTGGAGGTCGCGCAGAAGATCGAATTCATCGACCGGCTGCGCCGCGCCGGCGCCCGGCGCATCGAGACCGTCTCCTTCGTCAATCCGCGCCGCGTGCCTCAGATGGCCGGCGCCGAAGAGATCATGGCCGCCCGGCCGCCAGAGGGTGATTTCTCGCCGATCGGCCTGGTGCTGAACGCCCGTGGCTGGGACCGGGCGGTGGCCGCCGGCTGCGCCGAGGCCAATGTGGTGGTCTGCGCCACCGACGGCTTTGGCGTCCGCAACCAGGGCGCCACCACGGCCGAGCAGATGGAGGCCCTGGCCGCCATCGTCGAACGCCGCCGCGCCGAAGGGGGACCGGCCCTGTCGATGACCCTGTCGGTGGCCTTTGGCTGTCCCTTCGACGGGGAGGTCAGCCTCGATCAGGTGACGGCCCTGGCCGGCGAAGCCGCACGGCTGGGGGTGGCCGGGATCGCCCTGGCCGACACGATCGGCGTCGCTGACCCCTGGACCGTGCGTGAACGGATCGCGGCGGTCCGCAAGGTCGCGCCAGACACGATCCTGCGTATGCATTTCCACGACACCCGCAATACCGGCCTGGCCAACGCCTTCGCCGCTGTCGAGGCGGGCGTGGACGTGCTGGACGCCAGCTGCGGCGGGCTCGGCGGCTGCCCCTTCGCGCCGGACGCCACCGGCAATATCGGGACCGAAGACCTGGTCTATATGCTGGAGCGGGCCGGGTTCGAGACCGGCTACGACCTGGACGCGCTGATCGCGACAGCCCAGTGGATGGCGGGCCTGCTGGGCAAGCCGCCAGCGGCCTCGGTCAGTCGGGCCGGCGGGTTTCCAAAGGTTTAGATCGCCCGGCCCGTCAGCCGCCAGAGTAGCGGCCGTACGATGGCCGCGCCGACCACCAGGGGCCACAGCAGCCAGGCCGCGACGGCCTCGCCCAGCCCATGGGCGCGCTTGCGGAAATAGCGGGCCAGGCCCAGGCCCTTATAGAGCTCGACCCGGAGAGGACTGGCCCGGCTGGTGTGGCCCAGATGGACCACCTCGGCCTTGGGATGGAACATGACTTCGCCGCCGGCCTCGCGCACCCGCCAGCAGAGGTCGATGTCCTCCACATGCAGGAAATAGCCCTCGTCGAACCCGCCCAGGCGGGCGTAGTCGGCGCGGCGCATGGCGAAGAAGGCGCCGGAGATGGTCGGCACGGGGCAAAGGCCCGCCGGCGCAGCCTCATTTTCCCAATGGACCTCATAGCGGCGCAGGGCCTTGGCCCGGCGGGTCAGGCCGCTGAGGGACAGCAGGGCAGCGATCGGCGTGATCTCGCCGCGGCGGGCGCCACGCTGTTCGGTGCGGTCGGCGTTCAGAACCCGTCCGCCCACCAGGCGCATGGCCTTGCCGTCGAGCACCGCCTTGGCCAGCGCCCGGGGCCCGCCCGGTTGCAGGAAGGCGTCGGGATTGAGGAAGATCAGCACCTCGCCCGCCGCGCGCTCAGCGCCGAGATTGGCGCCGCGGGCGAAGCCGACATTGCCCTGGCCACGCACCAGCCGCATCTGCGGATAGCGCCCGGCATAGGCGTCGAGAATGGCCGCTTCGCGGGCGTCCGAGCCATTGTCCACGACGATGAACTCATTCACCTGCGGGTCGGCGAGCACGCAGGTGAGGCTCTGCTCCAGAGCCTCACCCGTCATGTACACGACCATGATCACCGAGATGCGCGCATCTCCGGCGATCTCATGCGGCGTCGGGGCGGTCTCGACCGCCACAAACGATGCGCCGATATCGTTCATCCAGCCTCCATGGCCTCGGCGGACCCCCAGGTATCCGCCTCGCCCCGAGCCTCCCGGGCAACATCGGGCGGAAGCGCCTCGGAGGCAAGCACTGAGACGGCTTCCTCCAGGGTGAGGATCTCCTGGCCCTGCGACCCCAGCCGGCGAAGGGCGACCTTGCCCTCCTCGGCTTCACGCCGCCCGATCACCGCGATCACCGGCGCCTTGGCCAGGCTGTGCTCGCGGATCTTGTAGTTGATCTTCTCGTTGCGAAGGTCCGTCTCCACCCGCAGGCCCGCGGCCCTCAGCTTCGCCACGGCCTTTCGGGCGAAGTCGTCGGCGTCCGACGTGATCGTGGCCACCACCACCTGAGTCGGCGCAAGCCAGAGCGGGAAGGCGCCGGCATGATGCTCGATCAGCACGCCAAGGAACCGCTCCAGCGAGCCGAGAATCGCCCGGTGCAGCATGACCGGCCGGTGCTTCTGGCCATCCTCGCCGATATAGGAGGCGTCGAGGCGCTCGGGCAGGACGTAGTCGAGCTGCAGGGTGCCGCACTGCCAGGTGCGGCCGATGGCGTCACGCAGGTGGAATTCGAGCTTGGGACCATAGAAGGCGCCCTCGTCCGGCAGCATCTCCACATCCATGCCGCAGGCCCGCGCGGCGTTGGCCAGCTTGGTCTCGGCCGCATCCCAGCCCTCGTCCGTACCGAACCGCAGCTCGGGACGCAGGGCGAGCTTCACCGAATGAAGCTCGACGCCCAGGTCCTGATAGACCCGCTGGAGCAGCTCGATAAAGGCGATGGACTCCGCCTCCACCTGGTCTTCGGTGCAGAAGATGTGGGCGTCGTCCTGCTGCATGCGCCGCACCCGCAGCAGCCCCATCACCGAACCGGAGCTCTCATAGCGGTGCAGGCCCTCGAACTCCGAGAAGCGGAGGGGAAGGTCGCGGTAGGAGCGCTGGCCGTGGCGGAAGATCTGCACATGGCCGGGGCAGTTCATCGGCTTGACGGCCAGGGTCTCGCCCTCCTCCGTCTCGCAGACGAACATGCTGGCGTGGAACTTGTCCCAGTGGCCCGACTTCTCCCAGAAGGAGCGGTCCAGGATCTGCGGCGTCTGCACTTCGGCATAGCCCTGCGCCTCGGTGACCCGACGGACATAGTTCTGAAGCGTGCGGTAAAGCGTCCAGCCCTTGGGATGCCAGAAGATCATGCCGCGGCCTTCTTCCTGCATATGGAAGAGGTCCATGGCTGCGCCGAGCTTGCGGTGGTCGCGCTTCTCGGCTTCCTCGATCCGCTGGATATAGGCTTCCAGGTCGGCCTCGGTGGCCCAGGCCGTGCCGTAAATCCGCTGCAGCTGCGCATTGCGGTGGTCGCCGCGCCAATAGGCGCCGGCCAGCTTGGTCAGCTTGAAGGCCTTGCCCACATGCCGCGTGGACGGCAGATGCGGACCCAGGCACAGGTCCTTCCAGGCGCCTTGCCAATAGACGCTGATCTCCTCGGACTCCGGCAGATCTTCGATGATCTCGGCCTTGTAGGCCTCGCCGATGCCGCGGAAGTGCTCCAGCGCCTGATTGCGGTCCCAGACCTCGCGGCGGATCGGCTCGTCCCGCTCGACGATCTCGCGCATCTTGGCTTCGATCTTCTCGAAGTCGTCGAGGCTGAAGGGCTCATCGCGGGCGAAGTCGTAATAGAAGCCGTCTTCGATGGACGGGCCGATGGTCACCTGGGTGCCCGGGAACAGCTCCTGAACCGCCTCGGCCAGCACGTGGGCGGCGTCGTGGCGGATGGTCTCCAGGACCTCGGGGTCCTCCCGCGTGAGGATCTGGAAGGCGCCGCCATGGTTCAGGGGCCGGTCCAGGTCCAGCAGCTGGCCGTCCAGCTTCACCAGCACGGCCTTCTTCTCCAGGGACTTGGCGATGCCCGCGGCGACCTGGCGGCCGGTCACGCCGGCCTCAAAGGGCCGTTTGGAACCGTCGGGAAAAACGAGCTCGATCATGTGTCACACGTCCATTTGCGCGCCGGCGACTCATCGGAGCGGCCCGGCGGCGGAGGCGGCGGATCATAGCCCGAACCGCCCCAGGGGTTGCATCGGCACAGCCGCCGCGCCGCAAGCCATGAGCCGCGCCAGGGGCCGTGATCGATCAGAGCCTGGGCCGCATAGTCCGAACAGGTCGGAAGGAAGCGACACTGGCGTCCGATCAGAGGGGAAAGCGTCAGCTTGTAGGCGCGATGAGCGCCTCTGACGCAGGATTCGTAGGGGGTCATGCCGGCCGCAGGCTTGCGAATACTCGCAGCGATTACGTTGCGGGGGCGGTCAAATCAAGCCGCGCCGGCGGGGCTAGTTCGCGTCATGGCCTGGCGGACAGCATCGACCGTCGCCTCGAACGCCAGGAGCGTGGAGGCGTGGCGGGCGGGATAGTCCTTCACCGGCGCAAGCATGGAAAGATCCGAAAAACGTCCAACGGGCGCGTCTGCGCCGTCCTTCAACATAGCACGAAAGGCGTCCCGGGCCATCTCGATCTCCGAGAGGCGGGCGCCGACCACATGGGTCCCCAGCACGGCGGCGGCGGCCTGGCCGAGCGCACAGGCCTTCACGTCCTGGGCGAAGTCGATCACCTGGTCGCCGTCGAGGGCCACATCGACCACCACCCGGCTGCCGCAGAGCTTGGCCACCTTCTCCGAGGTGCCGTCGGGATCGGCCAGTCGACCGGCCCGGGGCATGTTGGCCGCCAGCTTCAGGAGCTTGGCCGAATAGAGATCGTCGATCATGGGCTTGATCTAGGCATTCAGCGGCTGGGGCGCCACGCGGCCTCGGCCTTGGCCTTCAGCGCCTCGCCCATAGCGGCGAAGCCCTTCTTCAGCGGGCGCTGCACGCGCTTGGCCGAGGTGGGTCCCAGCAGGCCCCGGAAAAGTTCGCCGTTGGAGACGATACAGGCGTGCTCGGCCACCTGGTCGATCTCGATATAGCGGATCGCCGTGCCAAAGCCGCCCGCCACGCTGGTGCGCCAGTGGAGCTGCTCCAGGGGCACCCAGTCGAGGACCACCGGCTCGATATGCCGCGGGGGCTGTTCCGGCAGGGCCAGGGTCAGCTCTAGGGGCGCGCCGATGGACAGGACGCCCTCGGCCCGGGTGTAGAGCGGATTCCATTCCGGCCAGGCCCGGAGGTCGGCGATCAGGTCCCAGATCACCTGCGGCGGCGCCTGGACGCCGATCCGGTGCTCGAGCTTGAGGCCCTTCACGCCATCGCCCCCGCCACCCTTGCGCTTGCCGAAGCCGAAGCCCGGCATGAAGGACGGCGACAGCTGGGTGGCGCCCAGGGGGTTGGTGTTGCGGTTCATGCCCATCATGGCTCAATCCTCCGAAGAGCTCGGCTCCCTGAGCCGCCAGGTGGCGCCGTCTGCGGAGTCCATGACAACCACATTGAGGGCGTTCAGTTCATCACGGATCGCATCGGCCCGTGGCCAATCCTTGGCGGTCCGCGCGGCGATGCGCTCGGCGATCAGGGCCTCGACCCTGGCCTTGAGTTCAGGATCGGCCCCGCCCTGGAACCAGGCCTCGGGATCGGCCTGCAGGAAGCCCATCAGGGCGCCCGACGCCAGCAGCTCGCCCTTGGCCTGGGCGCGGGCCTCATCGTCGCCGGTCTCGATGGTCGAGGCGAGCGCGAACAGTTCGGCCATGGCCTGGGCGGTGTTGAGATCGTCTTCCAGCGCGGCCAGGAACTTCGACGAGGGCGCATCGGTGCTGGCGGTGACGTCGGCGCAGCGGCGCAGGGCGCCGTAGAGGCGATCCAGGGACTTGCGCGCCTGCTCCAGGAGCTCGCCCGACCATTCCTGGGGCGCGCGGTAGTGGCCGACCAGCAGGGCCCAGCGGACCGCCTCGCCCGGCGTCTGCGCCACCAGGTCATGGACCAGGACCACATTGCCCAGGCTCTTGGACATCTTTTCCGAACCGAAGTTCAGGAAGCCGTTGTGCATCCAGTAGCGGGCGTAGTCGCCCCCGTGGCCGGCCTCGCAGCCGTGGGCGGCGCAGACCCCCTGGGCCAGCTCGTTCTCATGGTGGGGGAAGATCAGGTCGTTGCCGCCCCCGTGGATGTCGATGGGCAGGCCGAGCGTCTGCTCGATCATGGCCGAGCATTCGATGTGCCAGCCCGGACGCCCAGGCCCCCAGGGACTGTCCCACACCGGCTCGCCGGGCTTGGAGGGCTTCCACAGCACGAAGTCGGCGGCGTTGCGCTTATAGGGCGCCACATCGACCCGGGCGCCGGCGATCATGTCGTCCAGGCTGCGTCCCGAAAGCTGGCCATAGTCGGGATAGGATTCTGTGCTGAACAGCACGTGGCCCTCGGCGGCGTAGGCCGCGCCCTTGTCCACCAGGCGGCCGATCATCTCGATGATCGCATCCATGGTCTGGGTGGCGCGGGGCTGGAAGGTGGGCGCCAGCGCCCCCAGCGTCGCCATGTCGCGATTGTAGATGTCGAGATAGCGCTGGGTGATGACGTCGATCTCGACGCCCTCGGCCTGGGCCTTGGCGTTGATCTTGTCGTCCACGTCGGTGACGTTGGCGGCGTAGAGCACGGCCTCTTCGCCATAGGTGTGCCGCAGCAGGCGGAACAGGACGTCGAACACCACCACGGGCCGGGCGTTGCCGATATGGGCGTAGTTGTAGACCGTCGGCCCGCAGACATACATCGTCACCCGCTTGGGATCGACGGGGACGAAGGGCCGCTTTTCGCGGGCCATGGTGTCATAAAGATTCAGGGACATCGACCATACTGACGCTGCGGAACGGTTGCCCGCTCGGTTGAGGGAACCATATACAGATCGCCCGGGCGGGAAGACAGAGGGCGCATCCGCTCAAGCTTCCCGGCCGTACCTCGGTGGCACGCGTCATTTCCGGAGCCCTCGCTCCGGCGCAACTCAGCACCAGAAAGACCTGCATCAAGCCCATGGACGCCATTACGCCTGAACGGACCATCGTCGGTTCCGACCTGGAGCCCGTCACCCGCCCGACCCGCGAAGAGGCCATGGCGGCTGTTCGCACCCTGATCGCCTGGGCCGGTGACGACCCGCGCCGCGAAGGCGTGATCGACACCCCCAAGCGGGTGGTGGACGCCTATGCGGAATGGTTCGAGGGCTATGGCGCCGATCCGGCCAAGGAGCTGTCGCGAACCTTCGAGGACGTACAGGGCTATGACGACATCGTCATGCTGCGCGGGATCGAGGTTGAGAGCCACTGCGAGCACCACATGGCGCCCTTCCTGGGCAAGGCCTATGTCGCCTACATGCCGACCAACCGCGTGGTCGGCATCTCCAAGCTCGCCCGGGTGGTGGAAATCTTCGCCAAGCGTCTCCAGACCCAGGAGACCATGACCCAGCAGATCGCCGACGCCATCACCGACAGCCTGCGCCCGGCCGGCGTGGCCGTGCTGATCGACGCCCAGCACCAGTGCATGACCACCCGTGGCGTGCACCACCGGCATGTGGGCACCATCACCACCCAGTTCACCGGGGTGTTCAAGAGCGACGCCAGCCTGCGTCAGCGCTTCCTGGACTTCGTCAACAAGAGCTGAGCCCCTCAGGCGAGGATGGCGCTCGGGCTTCGCGCCGTCTTCGCCGCCGGCCGCGGCGGGTGGACCAGGGTGACCAGAACGAAGCTCAGCATCATCAGCAGGTACCAGGACCCCATCTTGGCCAGGGAGACCGGCGTCCAGCCGGCCTGCTGGTCAGGATAGACCCAGGCCGAGGCGTAGGTGCCGAGGTTCTCGGCGATCCAGATGAAGAAGGCGACCAGCACCGCGCCCAGCAGCATGGGCATGCGCCGGACGGTCAGGTCCGGTGTAAACTGGAACCAGGTCCGGCCAAAGATCACCGCTGAGAAGGCGAACAGGCCCCAGCGGATATCGACCACATAGTGGTGGGTGAAGAAGTTGGCATAGGCCAGCACCGCCAGCAGCCAGGGCGCCCAGGGGGGCGGATAGGCTTCGAACCGGATGTCGAACAGGCGGATGATCCGGGCCATGTAGCTGCCGACGCAGGCGTACATGAAGCCCGAGAACAGGGGCACGTCGCCGATCCGCAGCAGGCTCGCCTCCGGATAGGTCCAGGAGCCGTGAGCGGTCTTGAACAGCTCCATGGCCGTGCCGACGACGTGGAAGATGGCGATGACCAGGGCCTCTCGGGGACGCTCCAGCCCGGTGGCGAGCAGGAAGATTTGCAGGGCGATGGCGGCGATCACCAGGAAGTCGTAGCGCGCCAGGGGCGCCTCGTCGGGCCACAGCAAATGAGTGCCGACCAGCAGCGCCAGCATGGTCCCGGCGAACAGGCAGGCCCAGGCCTGCTTCAGCCCAAACAGCAGGAATTCATAGGCCCCGGCCCGCCACGGCGACCGCGCGGCCCAGGGCCGCGCCCAGGCGTCGAAGGCCAGGACCCTGGCCTTGATCTGGTCCTTGAGGTTCACCCGCCGCTCGCGCTCAGATGCGCCGCAGCTGACTCAGCAGCCCTCGGGCCAGGGCTTCGGGCGAGCCGTCTCCCGTCAGCGCCACGGCCACGGTGGCGCGGGTCGCCATCGAATAGGCCACCATCCCGCTGGCGCTGGAATAGCCGAGCCAGGTGTCCTGCGCCCACGCATCTGCGGCGGCCAGATCGGTGGCCATGACCCCCAACCCGTGGTGCGTCCCGCCCTCGCCCATCGGATAGAGCCGGTAGAACCGCCGCCCGGTGATCTTAGCCCCGTGCAGCCGGTCGCCCATCAGGTCGCGCCAGTATCGGACCACGTCGAGGGCTGACGCCGACACGCCTTCGGCTTCAAACTCGGTCTCACCGAGGTCGCGCCGCCCGGCGATGCGGCGGCCTAACGATTCCGCCAGGGTCGTCTGGTCGATCGCCGCGATGATCTGCGACAGCAGGGCCGGGTTGGCGCGCGACACACCCCACATCGCCCCGGGCGCGAACACCGGCGGCAAGGCGGCCGCAGCGCTCAGGTCGGCGTCCGGCAGGCCGCTCGTTCCGGCCAGCACGTCTTCGAGGGTGATCCAGCGCGCATTGGGCAGCTCCGGCGCCCAGCGATCGATCGTGGCGTCCAGCGCCAGATCGCCGGCCTCGACCATCTGGAGAAGCGCGGTGGCCCTATAGCTCTGGACCAGTTCGCCCCAGGCGAACCGGGCCGGCGGCGCGCCAGGTGTCCGTGTCCAGGTCTGGGTCCAGACCGCCCCGCCCGGCTCGGCCACGGCCGCGGTCGCGGTCTCCACGCCCGTGGACGCGGCGAGATCCTCGAAGAAGCGATCCTCAAGGCTGTCGCGGATCACCGGCTGCAGGCGGGAGGAGACCGCCGCGCGGATCTCGTCGAACTGCCAGTCGCCGAACTGCTGGCGAAGGGGCGGACCGGCATAGTTGGCGCGGCCATCCGCCGGCGTTTGCGCGGCCCGTCGCCCGATCCCGAAAGGCCAGGCGGCGAGGGCTTGCCCCGGCAGGGCGAGGGCGGCGGCGGACAGGAGGGCGCGGCGGCTGAGGCTCATGGGCGAAATCGACTCCCCTAACAATGGACGCAAGCTGCGCCGGACACCTCCCCTTGGGTCAGGAGGAGGGCTATAGTTTGCCCATGACCGCCCAATTTCCCACTGCTTCCGACAAGCACGCCTTGGAACGCGGCGACGTTATCGCCCCGCGCTTCGACACCAACGGCCTGATCGCCGCCGTCGCCACCCATGCCGAGACCGGCGAGGTGCTGATGTTCGCCTGGATGAACGCCCAGGCCCTGGCCCTGACCCTGTCGACGGGCAAGGCCCACTATTTCAGCCGCTCACGCAACGAACTCTGGCTCAAGGGCGAGACCAGCGGCCAGGTGCAGCAGGTGGTCGAGACCCGCCTGGACTGCGATCAGGACTGCGTCTGGATCAAGGTCCTGCCCCAGGGCGACGGCGGCGCCTGTCACGTCGGCTTCCGCTCGTGCTTCTACCGGGTGGTCGAGGACGGCAAGCTGGTCGAGCGACCCGACTGAGCCGGGCCGCCCGCACCTGATCCTCAGCCCTCGATGGCCTGAAGCGGCGAGACGCCGCCTTGCGTCGGCGTGACCTTGAAGGCCTTGCGCACCGCAGTCTCATAGTCCTTCGAGAAGATCGACGAGACGGTCATCAGATCGCCGCGGACCTCATCGGCGGTCAGGGTCAGGAGGACGAACCCCTTGGCGTCGTGATCGCTATAGATCACCTCCTTGGCCCCCTTCATGTAGAGGTCGCCCACCGGCAGGCTTTTGACCGTGTCGCCCGCGCCGGGGCTGGTGATGCCCGTGGCCCCGAACTCGACGCCGCGCAGAACGTCCCCGTCGTCATAAAGCTCGTTGACCCAGAAGGCGTGGCTGTCGCCGGAGATGACGATGGCCCGGGCCTGCGCGGCTTCCACGGCGTCGTACAACCGCTCGCGGGCGGCGGCGTAACCGTCCCACATGTCCAGGCCGTAGGGCAGGCCCATGGCCGCCAGACGCTCCATCTGCTCGATGCGGCGGGCGATGTCCTCCGGCTGGGCGGCGATGGCGGCGGCCACGGCCTCTTCGCCCAGCACCTTGCCGGGGCTGGGGACGTCCATCCGCGCCATGACCACCTGGTTGCCCAGGATCTGCCAGGTGCGGCCGCTCTTGACCGAGGCGGCCAGCTCATCCGCCAGCCAGGCCTCCTGCGCCTCGCTCATCATCTTGCGGGCGGGATCGTTGATCTTGGTGCGGAAGCCCTCGACATCGGGCTGGCCGTTCACGACCTCCATGTCGCGGGCATAGTCGAGCTGGTCGTCTCGGGCGGTCAGCCGGGATTCCAGCATGATCAGGCTGGCCAGGTCCCCGAACTGGAAGCTGCGGTTCATGGCCTCGAAGCTGCCGCCGGGCGCCGGGTCGCGGATCGGCATCCATTCGAAATAGGCCTTCAGCGCATTGGCCTTGCGGGTGTTCCAGTCGCCCTCGGTCTCGGGGCTGTGGTTCTCGGCGCCGCCCATCCAGCTGTTGTTGGCCGTCTCGTGGTCATCCCAGGAGACGATCCAGGGCGCTCGGGCGTGGGCGGCCTGGAGCTGGGGATCGGCCTTGTACTGGGCATGGCGCTGACGATAGTCGGCGAGGCTGACGATCTCCCGGTCCGGAACATGCCGGCGCTCGCCGGCCACCGGCGAGTTCATCCCGTAGGAGCCGTCGCCGCCATACTCGTAGATATAGTCCCCGAGATGGATCACCGCATCGAGCTGCGGCAGGTCGGCGATGGCCTGGTAGGCGTTGAAATAGCCGTAGGGATAGAGGGCGCATGAGGCGACGGCGAAGACCAGTTCCCGGGTCTCGCCCACCGGCAGGGTGCGGGTGCGGCCCATGGGCGAGGTGACTCCATTGGCCTCGAATTCGAAGGTGTAGGCCCGCCCGGCGTCGAGGCCGGTGACATCGACCTTCACGGTGAAGTCCCGGTCGGGGCCGGTGAAGCCCTGACCCGACTTGGCGCCCCCGGCGCGGCGGTCGATGGGGTTCAGCCGCCAGGCATAGGCGATCTGGCCCGCGCCCTCTTCCTTGGGCGTGATCCGGGTCCAGAGCACCACGGCGTCGGCCAGCGGATCGCCCGATCCCACGCCGTGCTCGAAGGCGACAGCCCCGGCATAGGCGCCTTGCGCATGGACGGCGAGCGGCGCCGCGGCGCCGATTCCCAGAAGGGCCAAGGCCCGGCGTCGATCGATCTTCATTCTATGGTCCCCAACTCGCGCAGGCGTTCTGAGCGTGTAATAGAAGGCGTTTCTGCGACAGGAGCATGATGCCATGGCCAGCGAGACCCTTCACGTCCCCCGTGAGAAACTTAGCCCCAAGACCCTCCAGCTCCACTACGCGATCTCCTCGCTGATGGAAGAGCTCGAGGCGGTGGACTGGTACCGTCAGCGGGCCGACGATTGCGACGACCCGGAGCTCAAGAAGATCCTCCTGCACAACGCCAAGGAGGAAATGGAGCACGCCGCGATGGTCCTGGAATGGATCCGCCGCAATGACGAGCAGTTCGACGGCCAGCTGCGGGAATACCTGTTCAAGGACGGCTCCATCACCGGCCAGGAAGAGGGCGCGGCCGGCAAGCATGGTCTCTGACCCTGCCGCCGACACGCCTGCGGCCGACGAGGACGAGGACGGCGACCTGCTGATCGTGCAGGTCGCCCCCGAGGCGGCCGGCGGGCGGCTGGACAAGACCCTGGCGGCCCTGGTTCCGGACCTTTCGCGGGCCCGCATCCAGGCGCTGCTGGCCGAGGGCGCGGTCAGCCGCGAGGGCGCGCCGGTGCGCGACGGGTCCGCCAAGGCCCTGGCCGGGGCCTATGAGATTCTGGTGCCGGCGGTGATCTCCGCCGAGCCGGCCGCCCAGGACCTGCCGCTCACCGTGCTGTTCGAAGACAGCCACCTGATCATCATCGACAAGGCCGCCGGCATGGCGGTCCACCCGGCGCCGGGAACCCCGGACGGAACGGTGGTCAACGCGCTGCTGCACCACTGCGGCGCCAGTCTCTCAGGGATTGGCGGCGTGGCCCGGCCGGGCATCGTCCACCGGCTCGACAAGGACACCTCCGGCGTCATGGTCTGCGCCAAGACCGACGCCGCCCACCAGGGCCTCTCGGCCCTGTTCGCCGCGCACGACATCGACCGGGCCTATGTGGCCCTGACCCGCGGCGCGCCGAAGCCCCGCAAGGGCACGATAGAATCCCGCCTAGGCCGCTCGGCCCACGACCGCAAGAAGATGGCCGTGCTGCGCACCGGCGGGCGCGAGGCCATCACCCACTACGAGGTCACCGCGCTGTTCGGCCCCTCTGACCGCCCGACGGCGGCCCGGGTGCGGTGCCGGCTGGAGACCGGACGCACCCACCAGATCCGGGTGCACATGGCCTCCAAGGGCGCGCCCTGCCTGGGCGATCCCATCTATGGATCGGGCAGCCCCGCCGGCCCTGTGCGCGCGGCGATGATCGAGGCCGGCCTCGCCCGCCAGGCCCTGCATGCGGCCGTCCTCGGCTTCATCCATCCGATCACCGGCGAGCCCCTGCGCTTCGAAAGCGCCCTGCCGGCCGACATGGCCAGACTTGAAGATTTGCTGTCGGCGCTCTGAGTTTTTCCCCGAGGCCTGCGGGCATGATCGCCTTGCTTGCGCCCTGATCAGGGGGTAATAATTCCCCAGTACACAAGTGGGACATTCAGTCCGCACGGTGGACCCGACGGATCGCCCTCCCCGGCGGTCTTCCGCTCCGAGAACCCAATACCTATCTGCAGGGTCGAGGGGCGGACTGACCCGCGCGCGTCTGCGCGACGGTCCCTAAGGTCCGCAGGGAAAGGGGATAATCATGGCCACAGCGAACACGCTTTCCGTCATGTCGCCAGATGGCGGCCTGAGCCGGTATCTGAGCGAGATCCGCAAGTTTCCGATGCTGGCCAAGGACGACGAGTTCATGCTCGCCAAGCGCTGGCAGGAGCACGAGGACTCGGACGCCGCCCACAAGCTCGTCACCAGCCACCTGCGCCTCGTGGCCAAGATCGCCATGGGCTATCGCGGCTATGGCCTGCCCATCGGCGAGGTGATCTCCGAGGGCAATGTCGGCCTGATGCAGGCGGTCAAGAAGTTCGATCCCGACCGCGGCTTCCGCCTGGCCACCTACGCCATGTGGTGGATCCGCGCCTCGATCCAGGAATACATCCTGCGCTCCTGGTCGCTGGTGAAGATGGGGACCACGGCGGCGCAGAAGAAGCTGTTCTTCAACCTTCGCAAGGCCAAGAGCCAGATCAGCGCCTTTGAAGAAGGCGACATGCATCCCGACCAGGTTCACCAGATCGCCACCAAGCTGGGCGTGCTGGACGAGGAGGTCATCTCCATGAACCGGCGCCTGTCGGGCCCGGACGCCTCGCTGAACGCCCCCCTGCGGTCGGACTCCGAGAGCGAATGGCAGGACTGGCTGGCCGACGACAATGCCCCCAGCCAGGAGTCCGTCGTCGCCGATAAGGAAGAGCGCGGCCTGCGCATGGGCCTGCTGGAAGAGGCGATGGCCGAGCTCACCGATCGCGAGCGCCACATCCTGACCGAGCGTCGTCTGAAGGACGATCCGACGACCCTCGAGGAACTGGCCGGCCAATACGGCGTCAGCCGCGAGCGGGTGCGCCAGATCGAGGTTCGCGCCTTCGAGAAGCTTCAGAAGACCATGCAGGCCGCGGCCGAAGACCGGAACCTGGTCAACGCCTGAAGCCCATGACCTCGAGACATCAACGGTCGGCCCTTCCGGGGGCCGGCCGTTTTCGTTTCAGGCGACCCGCTTGGCGCCCGCGGCGGACTCCGCCGGCATGAAGGCCGCCAAGGCTGCGACGTGGAACGCCACCTGCCCGGGGTCGAGGCGCCTGGGATCGACGACG
This sequence comes from Phenylobacterium sp., assembly GCF_030680185.1. Taxonomy (GTDB): domain Bacteria; phylum Pseudomonadota; class Alphaproteobacteria; order Caulobacterales; family Caulobacteraceae; genus Phenylobacterium. Next base: position 136,396 of record NZ_JAUXVZ010000032.1, on the reverse strand, counting down.
GTGGCCAGATAGCGCTGGAAGTCGGCCGAGGCGGCCGCCAGCTTCATGTCGCCGGTCTTCACCGCCACCGACTGCAGGTCCGCGCCCTGAGCCTTCATGGCGCGCAGGGCCTGGACCGGATCGCTCTGCAGGGCGCTGGCGGCGGATTTCAGAATCTTGATGGCCTGGGTGATCCGCGACTTTTCCGGCGTGGCGCGGACGTCCGAGCGACGCTTGAGGGGGCCGGTATAGTCCCCGGAGTTGAACCTTCGGCGGTCGGGGCCGACATAGGTCACCGCCTCCACCCAGTCGCGGGGCCGCAGGGTCACCGCCTCCAGGCGCTTCAGCAGATCGCCGGTGGTGAAGGGTTTGCGCAGGAATTCGTGGACGCCCGCGTCCCGGGCGCCCAGGACGGCGGCGGCCGTCGGCTGGGCCAGGATCATGACCACCGGCGCCTGGCGGCAGGCCGCCTCGCTGCGGCGGAGCCTGCGGGTGAACTCGATGCCGTCCACGCCGCCCCGTTCCGCATGCTCGACGAAGACGATCTGGGGATCGATCACCTTCAGCAGCTCCATGGCCTTGCCGGCCGATGGCGCGATCCAGACCTGGCAATGGACCAGGCTGCGCATCAGATCAGCCAGCATGCGCCCGCCCGGCGGCGACGGATCGATCACGAGCACCCTCTGCAGGGCCGGCGCCATGCGCTCGATCAGTTTTCCGTCGTCCTTGAACACTTGGGCACGCTCCGCGAATGGGGCGAAGGTGCCACGAGGCCGTAAAGAACCACTTACGGGCGCGGGGTCGCTTAACCCTGAAAAGGATCCAGCATCATGATGATGTCGTCCCGGTCCGGGCTGGTGGAGAGCAGCACCGCCGGGGCGCCGATCAACTCCTCGATCCGCCGCACATACTTGATCGCGTTGGCCGGCAGGTCCTTCCAGGAGCGGGCGCCGCGGGTGCTCTCGCTCCAGCCCTCCATCTCCTCATAGATGGGCTCGATGGCGGCCTGGTCCCGCAGGCCGGCGGGCAAGTAGTCGATGGTTTCGCCCCGCAGGCGATAGCCGACGCAGACCTTGAGCGTCTCGAAGCCGTCAAGGATGTCGAGCTTGGTCAGGACCGCGCCCTGGATGCCGCCGACGGCGATGGACTGGCGCACCAGCACCGCATCGAACCAGCCGCAGCGGCGGGGCCGGCCGGTGACGGTGCCGAACTCATGGCCCCGCTCGCCCAGCAGGCGGCCGGTCTCGTCGTTCAGCTCCGTGGGGAAGGGCCCCTCGCCCACCCGGGTGGTGTAGGCCTTGACGATGCCGAGCACATAGCCCCCCGCCGTCGGCCCCACGCCGGCGCCCGCCGCGGCCTGGCCGGCCACCGTGTTGGACGAGGTCACGTAGGGATAGGTGCCGTGATCGACATCCAGCAGGGTCGCCTGGGCGCCTTCGAACAGGACCCGCTGGCCCGCCTTGATGGCGTCTCCGAGGATCCGCCAGGCCGGCTTCACATAGGGCAGGATGCGCGGCGCCAACTCTTCGAGCTGGGCGAGAATTTCGTCGGCGCGAGCCTCGGGAAGACCCAGGCCTTTGCGCAGGGCGCCATGGTGGGCCAGCAGGCGCTCGATCTTCACCTCCAGGGCCTCACGGTCGGCCAGGTCGGCGAAGCGGATGGCGCGGCGGCCGACCTTGTCCTCATAGGCCGGGCCGATGCCGCGACCGGTCGTGCCGATCTTTCCGGCCCCGGCGCGGGCCTCGCGGGCCCCGTCCAGGTCGCGGTGCAGGGGCAGGACCAGGGTGGCGTTCTCCGCCAGGATCAGGTTCTCGGGGCTGATGCCCAGGCCCTGGCCCTGGGCGCGGGTGATCTCGTCCAGCAGCGACCAGGGATCGACCACCACGCCGTTGCCGATGATCGACAGCTTGCCCTGGATGACCCCCGACGGCAGCAGCGACAGCTTGTAGGTCTTGTTCCCCACAACGATGGTGTGGCCGGCGTTGTTGCCGCCCTGGAAGCGCACCACCACATCGGCGCGGTTGGCCAGCCAGTCGATGACCTTGCCCTTGCCCTCGTCGCCCCACTGGGCGCCGATCACCGTCACATTGGCCATTGAGATACGATCCTTCCGCCTGCCGAGCGGATCCGTCCCGCCCTTCGACAGGGCTCGGCGAGAGGATTTGATCGATTGTGGAACCTGCCGGATGCGCTCATGCGGCGCCGGGGCAGGTCAGAAGCTGTAAATCAGCCGCACGCCAGCTTCGTCAAGGCCCTGGTTCTTGCCCTGGTGGAAAATCTGGGCGTTGGAGATGTGGACCCAGGACAGTTCGGCGGCGAACCGCTCGGTGAATTCGTAGCCCAGCGACAGCTCGGGCTGGAACAGGACCTGAGAGCCGAAGTCGATGCGGGTGTTGTAGAGCTCGAGACGGCGCGCCACTTCATCAGGCGTCAGGCCGGGCTCATTGACTGGCGGCAGGCCCGCCTCGCCATCGGTATAGGCCAAACCCAGACCCGGGCGGATATAGAGCCGGTCTGTGACGCCGATGGGCCAGGACAGGCCGGCGGCGATGAAGTTGCTGGTGTTCTCGCTGTTGATCGAGACGAAGGCGTGGGCCTGGGGATCCCCCCAGAGGGCTTCGATCGGCTCGCTGCGCAGGCCAAGATGCAGGTCGATCCCGTCCTCGCGGCCCGCGGCGCCCGAACCGATCGCCTCGCCGATGAAGGTCACGTCATGGGCATAGACCCCGACCATTAGATCGGCAGCCTGGGCCACCCCCGAGCCAGCCAGACAGACGGCGGCGCTGGCCGCCGCAACGAGATTGCGCTTCATGATTGGTCCCAAACCCACCGCTATGGATCGCGCACAGATAAGCACGGCGGGGCGGCTGTCAAAGCGGTCGCGCGTCGGTAGATGGCAAGCTATGCAGAAGGCCATGACCCGACCCCGCTTTCACCTCGCCTTCCCCGTCCGCGACCTGGCCGAGGCCCGCGCCTTTTACGGCGATCTGCTGGGCTGCGCCGAGGGCCGCTCCAGCCCCGACTGGATCGATTTCGACTTCTACGGCCACCAGATCGTCGCCCATCTGGCGCCGGACGAGGTGGGTCACCGCCAGACCAGCGCGGTCGATGGCGAGCAGGTTCCGGTCCGCCATTTCGGCGTCATCCTGACGCTACAGGCCTGGCAGGACCTGGCTGATCGGCTGCAGGCGGCGGGCACGGACTTCATCATCGCCCCGCAGGTCCGCTTCAAGGGCCAGCCCGGCGAGCAGGCCACCCTGTTCTTCCTTGACCCATCCGGCAACGCCCTGGAGTTCAAGGCCTTCGCCAACGACGACATGGTGTTCGCAAAATGAGCCTGACCCTCGCCGATATCGAGGCGGCCGCCGACCGCATCCGCGGCCTGGCCATTGAGACGCCGCTGATCGAAAGCCCGGCCCTGAACGAGAAGATGGGTCTGCGCGTCCTGCTCAAGGCCGAGACCCTGCAGCGAGTCGGCGCCTTCAAGTTTCGCGGCGCCTATAACCGCCTCGTTCAGCTGGACGCCGACGAGCGCGCCCGCGGCGTGGTGGCCTTCTCGTCGGGCAACCATGCGCAGGGTGTCGCCCTGGCCGCCCGGCTGCTGGGGATTCCCGCCCTGATCGTCATGCCCAAGGATGCGCCGGCGGTGAAGGTCGCCGCCACCAGGGTCTATGGCGCCGAGGTGCGGTTCTACGACCGGCTGACCGACAGCCGCGAAGCCATCGCCGCCGAGATCGCCGAAGAGCGCGGAGCCGTGGTCGTTCCGGCTTTCGACGACCCGCACATCATGGCTGGCCAAGGCACGGTGGGGCTGGAGCTGGTGGCCCAGGCCAGGGCGGCCGGCGCGACCCTGGACGTGGTGGCTGCGCCCATCAGCGGCGGCGGCCTGCTGGCCGGACTGGCCACGGCGGTGAAGGCCTTGAGCTCGCACACCGCCATGGTGGGCGTCGAGCCCGAGGGTTTCGACGACACCCTGAAGTCGCTGCAGGCCGGCGCGCGCCAGACCTTCAAGCCCACGGGCCGGTCCCTGTGCGACTCTCTGGAATCGCCGGCGCCAGGCGTGCTGACCTTCCCGGTCATGCAACAGACGGTGGCCGATGTGGCCCTGGTCAGCGATCGCGAGATCACCGAGGCCATGCGCTACGCCTTCTCGACCCTGAAGCTGGTGGTCGAGCCTGGCGGCGTCGCAGCCCTGGCGGCCCTGCTGGCGGGCAAGATCGACGTCGCCGGCAAGACGAGCATCGCGCTGGTCCTGTCCGGCGGCAATGTCGATCCCGAGCAGTTCGCCCAGGTCATCCGCGGCGAGATCTGACGACGTCAGATCTGCGCCTACAGGCGATCCTCCGGCACGGCTGCGCCGGGCGCCTCCCGGGGCGTGATCAGGCGGCCGAGCTTGGGCGCCAGCCAGCGCTCGAAGTCGTCGACGATCTCATAGACCACCGGCACCAGCACCAGCGACAGGATGGTCGAGGTGATCAGGCCGCCGATCACGGCGACGGCCATGGGCTGGCGGAACTCGGCGCCCTTTTCGAGGGCGAGCGCCGTGGGCAGCATGCCGGCCGCCATGGCCACCGTGGTCATGACGATGGGCCGGGCGCGCTCGCGGCAGGCCTCGATCAGAGCTTCGCGCTGGGGCATGCCCTCGCGCTCGCGCTCGATCGTGTACTCGACCAGCAGGATCGAGTTCTTGGCCGCCAGGCCCAGCAGCATCAGGAAGCCGATCAGCGACGGCACCGAAAGCGAGAGCCCGAAGGCGAGCAGCCCCAGGAAGGCTCCGCCCACGGCCAGCGGCAAGGCCGACAGGATCACGATGGGCTTGAAGAAGCTGCGGAAAAGCAGGATCAGCACGGCGAAGATCATCGAGACCCCGGCGAAGACCGCAATCCCCATGGCGCCGAACAGCTCCATCATCGCTTCCAGCTGGCCGGTAGCCGCCGGCGCGACCCCCTCGGGAAGGTTCTTCATGATCGGCAGGGCCTGGACCTTCTTGTTGGCGTCGCCGAGCTCCACGCCGTTGAGCTCGGCCTGGACGGTGAGCTGGCGTTTGCGATTCAGACGCTCGATGCGGGCCGGACCGGCCTGGAACTCCACATCGGCCACGGCGCCCAGGGTGGTCACGCCCCCGGTCGCGGTCGGCAGGCGAAGGCCCCGGATAGCTTCCAGGTCGGTGCGGGCGTCTGCAGGCAACCGCAGACGGATGGGCAGGCGCCGCTCGCCAATGGTCATCTTGGCGACATTGGCGTCGATGTCGCCGACGGTGGCCACCCGGGCGACGGAGGCGATCTGTTCAGCGCTGACGCCAAGCCGCGCCGCCTCGGCGGCCCGCGGGCGAATGATCAGCTCCGGCCCGACGGGCGGCACCGACGGCCGGGGTTCGGCGATCTCGGGCACGCCCCGCATCTGCCGCTCAAGCTCGAGGGCGGCTTCGCGAAGGGCGTCGGGGTTCTCACCGGTCAAGACAATCTGGATACCGGCCTGGCCCTGGCCGTCGAGGAAGGTCACCCGGGCGTCGGGGATTTCCCGCAGCGCTTCACGCATTTCACGACGGATTTCGTCGCCGGACAGGTCGCGGCCCTCATTCAGCAGAACCGTGACGGTGCCGCTGCGTAGGTCGCTCCCGCCGCCGCCGCCACCACCGGGACCCTGGGCGACCACGGTCGAGCCGATCTGGGCGAAGACATTGGTCACTTCAGGCCGCCCGGAGAAGGTGTCGGTGATGCCGCGGACCACACCTTCCATGTGCTCGGCGGTGGCGCCGGGCGGCCCCTGCACATTCACATAGAGGTAGTCGGGATCCCCGGCGGGCTGGAACCCTTGGGGCAGCAGGAGGGTCAGGGCCAGGGACACGGCGAACAATGCGCCGCCGACCATGCAGGCCACGATCCGGTGGTCCAGGGCCCAGTCCAGGCTGTTGCGATAGAAGCCCGTGAAAGGCTTGCGCTCCTGGGCGTGGGCCGCCGGCTTGAGCAGATAGGCGGCCATGAGCGGAGTGAGCAGACGGGCCACCAGCAGGGAAAAGATCACAGCCACAGAGACGGTGATGCCAAACTCGGTAAAAAACTGTCCGGCCATACCGCCCATGAACGAGACCGGAGTAAACACCACCACGATCGACGCCGTGGTGGCCACGACGGCCAGGCCGATAGCGTCGGCGCCTTCCAGCGCGGCTTGGTAGGGCCGCATCCCGGCGATGATTCGTTTCTCGATATTCTCCACCTCGACGATGGCGTCATCGACCAGGATGCCGATCACCAGGGTCAGGCCCAGCAGGGTGACGACGTTCAGTGAAAAGCCCAGCAGATCCATCACAAAGAAGGTGGGGATCAGCGACAGCGGCATGGCGACCGCAGCGATGGCCGTCGAGCGCCAGTTGCGCAGGAAAACGAACACCACCAGGGCGGCGAGCCCCATGCCTTCCAGGAGGACGTTCTGGGTGGCGTGGAAGCTGGCGCGGGTCTCGTCCACCGACGAGAAGATCTTGGTGAAGCTGACGCCTTCATACTGCTGCTCAAGCGCGGCCATAGCATCGAGCACCCCGTCCTCGACCTCCACGTCGCTGGAGTCGCGGGTCTTGGTGACCATGAAGGCGACCACGGGCTGGCCGTTCAGCCGGGCGAAGCCGCGGGGCTCGGAGGCGCCATCGCCGACGTCGGCGATGTCCGACAGGCGAACATAGCCCCCCTGGCCTGTGGGGATGGTCAGGTCGCGCAGGGCCTCGACGCTGCTGACGGCGCCCAGAACCCGCAGGTTCTGCTCCTGGCCGCCGATGGCGACCCGGCCGCCCGGCGCATCGAGATCGAAGCTGCGCAGGGCGTTGTTGACCTGGGTCGCCGTCAGGCCGCGAGCCGCCAGGCGGTCGGGATCGAGGACGACGTTGATCTCGCGAGTCACGCCGCCGACCCGGGCGACCTGGGCCACGCCCTCGCTGGCCTGCAGAGCCCGTCCAACGGTGTCATCGACAAACCAGGACAGCTCGACATCCGACATGCGGTCGGAGGCGACCGCATAGGTCATGATCGGCTGAGAATCGAACTCGATCCGCTGGACCGTCGGCTCGTCGATCTCCCGCGGCAGCAAGGCTCGGGTCTGATCGATCCGGGAGCGGACGTCGTCCGTGGCCTTTTGCAGGTCTTCGCCAAGCTCGAACTCGACCATGGTCACCGAGGCGCCCTGGGTGATGGTCGAATGGATGTTCTTGACGTTGGGGATGCCCGCCAGGGCGTCCTCCACCGGCCGGGTGATCTGGGTCTCCATCTCGCCCGGCGCGGCCCCGCTCTGGGTGACCGTGACGGAAACGGCTGGGAACTGCACGTTGGGGAACAGCTTCACCGGCAGATTTCCATAGGAAATCATTCCGGCCAGCGTCAGGGCGACGAAGAGGACGACGACCGGAACCGGGTTGCGGATCGCCCAGGTTGAGATGCCCGTGGGGTGCTCCGCGCTCATTTCGCCGGCTCGGTCTTGGCGGCCGGTTGGGCGGCCGGTTGGGCGGCCCGCGGGGTCGCCGAATTCGCCGTCGGCGCAGTGGCGCCGGCTGAGGCCCGGACGGGCCGGACAATGTCGTTCTCAAGCAGGAAGGAACCCGCGCTCTCGACCACCAGGGCGCCGGCCGGCGGACCGCGCACGAGCTCGACCTGCCCGCCGCCCCGGGCGCCGGTGGTGACCGCGACGCGCTTCACGCGATTGTCCTCGCCCACCACCATGACGCTGGCGCCGTCGCCGTCATAACGCACGGCGGTCTCGGGCACGGTCAGCGACGACGATCCGCCGCCCTCGAAGGCGGCGCTGGCGAAGCCGCCGGCGCGGATGTCGGGGCGATTGGGCAGGCGGATCCAGACCTCGCCCAGCTGGCTGGTGTTGTTCACCTGCGGGCTGACCAGGCGCACGGTCCCCTGGACCGTCTGGCCATTCTGAAGGGCCACCTGAACCGACTGGCCCTCGCGGATGCGGGCCAGGTCGGCCTCGGACACTTCGGCCCGCAGCTCGATCAGGCCATCGCGGGCGATGACGAACCAGGGGGTCGTCCCAGCGCCAGACTGATCGCCCGGCCGGACATTCCGTTGCAGCACAAGCCCCGACACCGGGGCCGTGACCGAAAGCCTCGCCAGGCGGGCGCGGATATCTGCGAGCCCCGCAGCCTGGGCCTCGGCCTGGGCGCGGGCGCTGCGGGCCTGGAACTGGCGCTGTTCGATCTGTTCGCTGGACAGGACGCCCTGGCCTTCGAGGCCTTGCACGCGGGCGGCCTGGCTCTCGGCCTGCTGGGCCTGAACCTCGGCCTGGGCCAGGGCGGCTTCCTGCTGTTGCAGCTGCGACTGGAGGAGCGCGCCGTCGAGGACCGCCAGGGCCTGGCCCTGGCGCACATAGGCGCCCGGCTCGACCAGCACGCGGGCGACGCGATAGCCGGCGATCTCGGCGCTGACCGCGGCCTCTTCCCGCGGGACCAGGGGGCCGGAGGCCGCGACAGAGCCGCTGATCGATCCGGCGGACACCGGCACGACCGTCACGGCGCGGGCCTGTTGCTCGGCCGTTTCGCGGGGCGCGTCCTCGCTGCAGGCGGCCAGGGCGAGCGCGCTCGCGATCATCACGATCAGGGCGACGGGGGCTGTGCGGCGGGTCGCCGGAGATGTCTGGATCTGCATCATGCCATCCGCCTCAGCGGGCTTGGGTGTTGGGGGGAAGGTCCTGCGACGGCCAGCCGCCGCCGAGGGCCTTGAAGGCCTGAACCGCCCGGCGCTGGGACTGCACCTGGGCGCCGGTGAGCTGGGCGCGGGTGGCGCGCCAGGTCTGCTCGGCGCCCAGGGCGGTCTGCAGGTCGGTAAGACCGATATCGTAGCCAAGCCTTGCGGACTGGTAGGCCCGCTGGGCGCGGGCTTCCCCGTCGGTCAGCAGGTCCACCCGGCGGCGGTCGGCCGACAGTCGGACCAGGGCGCTTTCAGCCTCGGCATAGGCGGTCTGCACCACCTTTTCGTAGGCGATCACCGCCTGTTCGGTGCGGGCGTCCTGGGCGCGCATGTCGAGCAGGAGCTGGGGAATGTTCAGCACCGGCTGGGACACATTGGCCCCGATGCTCCAGTTCTGAGTGGTCGCCTCATAGCCCGGCTGGACCGTCCGCGAGATGCCCAGGCCCGGCGTCAGGGTGAAGGTCGGAAAGAAGGCGAGCTGCGTCACCGCCAGGCGACCGGCCGCCGAGCGCACCCGCGCCTCGGCCTCGCGCACATCAGGGCGGCGGGCCAGGAGTTCGCCGGGCACCGCGGCGGGAACCGGCGGCGGAAGGCCGGCCAGCGGCGGGGTGGAGACACCGGCCAGGGGCGCCGTCCCGCGGCCGACCAGGACGAGCAGCGTCCGCTGCTGGGCCTGGAGTTCGGCCTCCAGGCTCTCGACCTGGCTGCGGGCCTGGGCGAGTTCGCCGGCCACGCGGTCGGAGTCGGAACGGGCGGCGATGCCGATATCGACCCGCTGCTGGGCGACATCATAGAGCGACTGCTGGACCCGGGCGCTCTCGCGGGCGTCCTCAAGCTGGATGGCCAGACCGCGGGCCTGGAAATAGGCGTCGGCCACATTGGCCGCCAGGCTGGCGCGGGCGCCCTCATAGGCGAAGCGGGCGGCGGCCGTGTCACCCTGGGCCGCACGACGGGCGGCGAAGAAGCGGCCGAACAGGTCCAGCTCCCAGCTGACATTGAAGGCGCCCTGGTAGCTTTCGCTGGTTCCCGAGGTGGACAACCCGGGCACGCTGATCTCCTGACCGTCGATCTGCTCGGTCTCGGTCTGCCGGGCCGAGCCGGTCAGCTGGCCCTGGGGCAGAAAGCTGGTGAGCGCGCTGGCGGCGGTCAGCCGGACCTCGCGCAGCCGCGCCGCCGCGCTCTGGGCGTCGGGGCTCCGCACCAGGGCCTCATCGATCAGGGCGGTGAGCTCAGGATCATTGAAGGACAGCCACCAGGCGTCCAGCACCTCGGCCGAGGCCGCCGCCGCATCCACCGTCGGATAGGCTTCGGGAAGATCGATCTCAGCATCCCGGGCGGTCGCACAGGCGCCCAGGGCGAGCAGAGCGGACAGGGCGAGCGAAGACGTCAGACGCATGGCAGTCCTGCAAGGCCGCGAATCGGGAATCATCATACCGCCCCAGGAGGTAATGCCGCCTAAACAGCGACGCTTCCCAAACCACAGGTTCGCGACGCGGGAATTGCAGCGCCGATACAAACCTCAAGCCGCGCCGTCACAGAGGTAACATCCTCGGTGGCGTGGCGCCTGCGCCGCGGTTAGGCTCGCCCCCAAACGACAACCCTGCGCAGAGTTTCAATGAAAAAGCTCCTATTTGCGGCGGTCGCCTCAGTGGCCCTGATCGCCGCCCCTGCCCTGGCGGCCCCCTCCATCTCCGGCGAACGGATCGGCCAGCATGTCGAGGTCCTGGCCTCCGACGCCTTTGAAGGCCGCGCGCCCGCCACCCCGGCCGAGGCCAAGACCATCGCCTATATGGTCGAACAGCTGAAGGCCGCGGGCCTCAGCCCCGCCGGCGACATCAAGGACGGCCAGCGCCTCTGGACCCAGGACGTGCCGCTGGCCCGGTTCGAGATCAAGGGCCCTGTGGAGGCGACCATCCTGGCGCCGGGCGCGGCGATCACCCTGCGTCAGGGCGAGGAGATCGCCATCCGCGCCGCAGCCAACGGCGCCGATCGGGTCGATATCGACAACGCGCCCATCGTCTTCGCCGGCTATGGGGTCGTGGCGCCGGAGCGCGACTGGGACGACTTCAAGGACATGGACGTCAAGGGCAAGGTCGTCGTGGTCCTGGTCAACGATCCCGACTATGAGGCCGGCGAAGGCGACTTCGGCGGCAAGGCCATGACCTATTATGGCCGCTGGACCTACAAGTACGAGGAAGCCGCCCGCCAGGGCGCACTCGGCCTGCTGGTCGTCCACGAGTCCGAGCCGGCCTCCTATGGCTGGGCGACGGTCAAGAACTCCAACACCAACGAGATCTTCGACATCATCCGCGCCGAGCCGGCCAAGGCCCATGTGCCGGTGGAGGGCTGGATCCAGCGCGACGTGGCCGTCGATCTGCTGGCCCGGGCCGGGTTGGACTTCGAGGCCCTCAAGGCCGAGGCCCAGACCCGAGACTTCCAGCCGCGCCTGCTGGAGGGCGTCTCCTTCTCCACCGCCTTCGAGGTCGATGCTCGCCAGATCATCAGCCAGAACGTGGTCGCCGAAGAGCCCGGCTCCGAGTGGCCCGACGAGCGCATTCTCTACACGTCCCACTGGGATCATCTGGGCGTCGGCGCGCCGGACGCCTCAGGCGACACCATCTATAACGGCGCGGTGGACAACGCCGCGGGCATCGGCGCGGTGATTGAGATCGCCCGGGCCTTCGCGCAAGGGCCGGCGCCGAAACGCAGCGTCGGCTTCCTGCTGGTCACCGCCGAGGAAAAGGGCCTGCTGGGATCGGAATACTACGCCGCCAATCCCCTCTATCCCCTCGAAACCACCGTGGCCGTGCTGAACCTGGACGCGCCGTCTCCGGCCGGCCCGGCCAAGGACTTCTCGGCGGCCGGCGACGCGGCCTCGCAGCTGCAGGACATGCTGATCGCCAAGGGCGAGGCGCAAGGGCGGACCTTCAAGCCCGATCCCCGTCCCGAAGCCGGAAGCTTCTTCCGCTCCGACCACTTCCCCTTCGTGCGCGCCGGCGTGCCTGCGATCTCGTTCCGCTCGGGCCAGGATCTGGTCGAGGGCGGACTTGAGGCCGGCCAGGCCTGGTCGCGGGACTACACCGCCGAGCAGTACCACCAGCCCGCAGACGAATACGGACCCGACTGGAACCTTGAAGGCATGGCCCAGGACGCCGACATGCTGTTCCAGCTCGGCCTCGACCTGGCCAATTCCAGAGATTGGCCGGAATGGAAGGCGGGCTCGGAATTCAAGGCCGCCCGCGACGCCACCGCAGCGGCGCGCAAGTAAAGGGACGACGACCGATGACCGGACAGGTGCGTGCAGGAATCGGGGGCTGGACCTTCGAGCCCTGGCGGGGCATCTTCTACCCCCAGGGCCTGCGGCAGGCCGATGAACTGGCCTATGCCAGCGCGCACCTTCCGGTCATCGAGATCAACTCCACCTACTATTCCAGCCAGAAGCCCGAGAGTTTCGCCAAGTGGGCCGCCGCCACGCCCGAGGGCTTCGTCTTCACCCTGAAGGCCTCGCGCTTCTGCACCAACCGCAAGGTGCTGAAGGAGGCCGGCGAGTCGGTGGACAAGTTCCTGAACCAGGGGATCGCTGAACTGGGCGACCGGCTGGGCCCAATTCTCTGGCAGTTTATGGCCACCAAGCGGTTCGACGCCGAAGACTTCGAGGGCTTTCTGGACCTGCTGCCATCCAAGCTGGCGGGCCTGCCCCTGCGCCATGCGGTGGAGGTCCGCCATGAAAGCTTCGCCGACCCGGCCTTCCTGGCCCTGTGCCGGGCGCGCAATGTGGCGGTCTGCCTGACCGAGCACGCCGAGTTTCCGATGATCGCCGATCCGGTGGCCGACTTCGTCTACGCCAGGCTGATGGCCGGGTCCGATGACATCGAGACGGGCTACGAGCCCAAGGCGCTTGATCAGTGGGCGGATCGTCTACAGGTCTATGCCGCCGGAGACGCGCCCGACGACCTGCCGATGCTGGAGGCTGCGCCTAAGACCAAGGCCCGCGAGGTCTTCGCCTTCTTCATCAGTGAGGGAAAGGTGCGCGCGCCCGCCGCCGCCCAGGCCCTGATGACGCGTCTGAAGGCCTGACCGTCAAAGAAAAAACGCCCCCGCGCAGGACGCGGGAGCGTTAGATCGTAAGAATACGAAACTGTCTGGCTTAGCTGCCAGGGAACCGCATCGGGACCTTCACCTGGCCCGTCTTGGCGCCCATGGGCAGGACTTCGGCGACGCAGAGCGCGGCCTTGTCGAAACCCTTGCCGGCAGCGCTGTCCTGCAGAACCTTGCAGCCCGACAGCTTGCCGCCGTCAGCACTGCATTCCAGCATGACCGTCGCCGCTTCACGCGTATTGGCGTGCTTCGACAGACAACGAGCCATGCTTTCTTCAAACGAAGCCGCCACAGAGGCGTTCGCCAGAACGAGGCTCACGAAGAGGCCCCCACCGATTGCGATGATCTTTTTCACCTACCCACTCCTTCTAGACCGGAAGTGAGAGCACCATCGGGGATTCAGGTTAAAATTGTCTAATCCATCCAAGAAAACGATAGTAAATAAACATAAACCATAATCTCTTTGGGTAAACGCCATCGCCTTCACTTGCCCGTCTCTATATAGGCGCGGCCGCGGGCGAACGACGGCGCTGATGCAACCCTCGGTGAGGAACTGTTAGCAACCTGCCGTTCATTATGCCCTGGCTGGATAGGAAATTCAGGCCTGTCAGGGGGATGGAACAGCGATGCGCTTTCGGCTTGTGGACTTACCTTTGATCGTGAAGATCGGCTTCGCGCCGGCCTTCGCCTTGCTCATGCTCGCCGCCGTTGCGGGCGGGACCATTTATATGCAGCAGGCCCAGACCAGGGCCTTGCAGCAGGTGGTTCACACCGACATGCCTAACAGCCTGCGGATCCAGCAGATTTCTGAACGGATCAACGCCGTTCATGGCCAGCTCTACTTCCTCCTGACCAAGCAGGCCGCGGCCCTCGAGGTCGAGACCATCGACGCCCAGGCCCAGCAGATGCTCGCCGAGGTGGACGCCATCGCCGCCGATGCGGCCACCGCCAAGGCCACCGCGCCGGCCAGCCAGCAGGCGGCCTTCGACACCCTGATCCAGGACCTGACAGAGACCCGCGAGGCGCTGGACATCATCGCCGCCTTGCTCTCGGTGGACTTCACCACCGCTGCGAGCTTCGCCGCGCCCTTCGAAGAACAGTATACGGAGATGACCGCCAATCTGGGCGCCATCGTCGCCGAGACCCAGGCGGCGACCGACGCCCGGGCTGCGGCCAGCGAGGCCCGTGCGGCCCTGGCCCGCAATGTCACCATCGCGGTGGTCCTGATCACCCTGCTGGCGGCCGGCGCCCTGGCGCTGATGTCGGTGCTGACCATGCGCCGGGCGGTCAAGCGCATCGCCGGCGCCACCGAGCGCCTGTCCCGCGGCGACAACGAGGTCAATCTCGACGTCCTGGCCCGCAAGGATGAGCTCGGCGCCATCGTCGGCTCGCTGACCGTGTTCCGCGACAACCAGATCCAGATGGAACAGCTGCGGGCCGACCAGGAATCCTCCCGCCAGTCCGCCGAAGAGTCCCGCCGCCAGAGCGCCGAGGCCGCCGCCGCCGTGGCCGAGGAGCAGGCGCGCGTGGTCGGCGAGCTGGCTCGGGCCCTGTCGCACCTGGCCGACGGCGACCTCACCTATCGACTGGAGACCGACTTCCCCGGCGAATATCAAAAGCTCCGCGACGACTTCAACGCCGCCGTGGCCAAGCTGGAAGACGTCATGGGGGCCATCGCCTCGACCACCGGCGCGATCACCTCTGGGGCGACCGAAATCTCGTCGGGCGCCGACGACCTGTCCCGCCGCACCGAGCATCAGGCCGCCACCCTCGAAGAGACCGCCGCGGCCCTCGACGAGATCACCGCGACCGTCCAGAAAACCTCCAGCAGCGCCGATCAGGGTCGGGAAGCCGTCACCTCGGCCCGGGCCGACGCCGAGCGCTCCGGTGAAGTCGTCCGCCGCGCGGTGGCCGCCATGGGCCAGATCGAACAGTCCTCAGCCCAGATCAGCCAGATCATCGGGGTGATCGACGAGATCGCCTTCCAGACCAACCTGCTGGCCCTGAACGCCGGGGTCGAGGCCGCCCGGGCCGGCGACGCCGGCCGCGGCTTCGCCGTGGTCGCCTCCGAGGTGCGGGCGCTCGCCCAGCGCTCGGCCGAGGCGGCCAAGGAGATCAAGGCCCTGATCAGCGCCTCGACCGAACAGGTGTCCCAAGGGGTCGGCCTGGTGGGCGAGACGGGCAAGGCCCTGGAGCGGATCGTGTCCCAGGTGACCGAGATCAACGGGCTGGTCAGCGAGATCGCCGCCTCGGCCAAGGAGGAGGCGCTGGGCCTGGCCCAGGTCAATACGGCGGTCAATGAGATGGACCACGTGACCCAGCAGAACGCCGCCATGGTCGAGCAGTCCACCGCCGCCAGCCGCGTCCTGGCCGATGAGTCCCGCGAACTCGCCAAGCTGGTGGGACGGTTCAGGGTTTCGGCCGGCCAGCCCGCCGCCTATCGCTCGGCAGCCCCCGCCCCGCGGGCTGCGCCCCGACCGGCCGCAGCGCCCCGCGCCGCGACCCGAGGCGCCACAGCCCTGGCCCTGGCGCCCGCCGCCCAGGAAGAGGGCTGGGAAGAGTTCTAAGGCCCTTCCCTGACCGACTGAGCTGATCGAAGCGTGCGGCCCCCCGCGCGCTTCTTTCGTTTTCAGCACATGAACCTCGGCCGACGCCGGGGCTTGACCGACGAGGCGTCACAGGTCCGCAGTGTCGAAAACAGCGGAAGACGCCCCATGGCCCAGTTTTCGATGGACGACCTGATGTTCCGCCCCGGCCTGATGGCGGGCGAACGGATCCTGATCACCGGCGGCGGCACGGGGCTGGGCAAGGTGATGGCGGAGGCCTGCCTGATGCTGGGCGCCGAGGTCTATATCTGCGGCCGGCGCGGCGGCGTGGTGGAGGCGACCGCCAGCGAACTGATGGCGGCCCACGGCGGCAAGTGCGTGGGCCTGGCCTGCGACATCCGCGTGCCCGACGCCATCGAGGCCATGCTGGACGCCATCTGGGCTGACGGCGGCGCCCTGACCGGTCTGGTCAACAATGCGGCGGGCAACTTCATCAGCCGCACCGAGGACCTCTCGCCCCGGGGCTTCGACGCCATCTCCAACATCGTCTTCCGCGGCGCCTTCTTCGTCACCCAGGGCTGCGGCAAGCGCTGGATCGCCGAGGGCCGCAAGGCCTCGGTCGTCTCCATCCTGGTCACCTGGATCTGGAACGGCGGCCCCTACACGGTGCCCTCGGCCATGTCGAAGGCGGGCATTGCGGCCATGAGCCAGTCGCTCGCTGTGGAATGGGGCTCCTACGGCATCCGCTTCAACAATATCGCGCCGGGTCCCTTCCCCACCGAGGGCATGAGCGCGCGGCTCAATCCCAGCCAGGGCGAGGAGACCGGCGGCGCCTATGGCGACATGAGCAGCAACCCCATGGGCCGGGTCGGCGACATGCGCGAACTGGCCAATCTGGCCGTCTATCTGCTGCATCCCCTGTCGGCCTATGTGAACGGCCAGACCATCGCCATCGACGGAGCGTCCTGGCAGGCCACCGGCGGCAACTTCTCGCGCCTGCGCGCCTGGGGCGACGATGAGTGGCAGGCCGCCCGCAAGGCGATCCAGACCACCAACGAGAAGGACCGCGCCCAACGCACCGTCTGAACAGGCCCGGGCGAGAACGTGGTTAATCGGGCCTTAACGGCTGGGGGCCAGGATGGCGTCATGCGTCTCGCCCTCGCCCTTCTGCTGGCCGCACTGACGGGTCTCCCGGCGTCTGCCCAGACGGACGGACGCCTGGACCTGTCTCGGCCGGGCGCGGGCGCCCTTGGCCTGCGGGGGGCCGGCGACCTGGCCCCCGAGGCTTCAGGAGCCGCCGGCGCGGCGGGCGAAGCCACGTCGGCGCCGGGGACGATCGACCTGAATCTGCGCCCCCTGGCGGGACCTGTGCTGATGTCGTCCCCCCCGCCGCCAGACGCCCAGGCCTGCCGGATGTCCTGCGCCCAGACCTATTATTTCTGCCTGGCCGATAACGCCTCCGACGAATGCCCCCAGGCCTGGGGGCAATGCCGGCTGGGCTGCGGCCCTGGCGGCGGCGGCGCACCCGCCGTCTGACCCAGCCCGGCCCTGCGGCGCCCAAGGGGCAAGCGGGCGGCCTGAATATCAGGGGCCTGACGACCACGTGCGTCAGACCAGTGGCGCTGGCCAATACCACGGCCTAGAATGACACCCGTCAGTTTTGCGTACGGAGTCGCATGTCCCAGCTCGCCATTCTCCCGGCCGGAAAGCGCGCCAAGACCAAGGTCCAGAACCGGACCGCCATATTGGACGCCGCGCGCGAGGTGTTCGGTGAGATCGGCTACGAACCTTGCACGGTGCGCGACATCATTCGCCGGACCGGCCTCGCCGCCGGCACCTTCTATAACTACTTCAAATCGAAGGAGGAGGTGTTCGCCGCCCTGGCCGACGACGGCGCCCGGCGGTTCGGCCCGATCCTGAAGGCCCTGCGCAGCCAGAACGACGACTTCGAAAGCTTTTTGCGCGCCGCCCTGCGGGCCTATTTCCGGTTCCTCGCAGACGAATACCAGAACTGGGCCGCCCGGCGACCGGCCGAGGAGCACCTGCACGTCCAGGGTCAGACCCCGGAGATGGAGGCGGTGTTCAGCGAGGTGCGCGCCGCCATCCTGGACGCCATCGCCCGCGGCGGGGTGCCGGCCGCCGACGCCGACTATCTGGCCGCCGCCTGCATCGCCATCGCCCGCGAGGTGGGCGACCAGATGCTGAACCGCCGCCCCGTCGACGTGGACGGCGCCACGGCCTTCTCCACCGCCCTCATCCTCTCGGGCCTCAAGGGCCTGCCCCAGGCGCAACCGGCGGAAGACCGCTGATGCGCGCCCTGCTGGTCGAGGAACTGGCGGCCGACTATGGCGGCTGCGTCCTGAAGGAGGTCGAGACGCCCGCCCCAGGGCCTGGCGAGGTGCTGGTGCGGGTGCGGGCCGCAGCGGTGAACTTCCCCGACCTGCTGCAGACCCGCGGCGAGTATCAGCACAAGCCCGCCCTGCCCTTCATTCCCGGCATGGAGATCGCGGGCGAGGTCGAGGCCCTGGGCGAGGGCGTCGAGGACTTCCAGATCGGCGAGGCCGTCGTCGGCGGCGCGCGGATCGGCGGCTTCTCCGAATTTGCCGTCACCCCGGCCAAGGGCCTGCGCCGCAAGCCTGAGCGCCTCTCCTTCAGCCAGGCCGCGGGCTACGCCACGGCCTATCTCACCGCCTATGTGTCGCTGGTGCGCCGCGCCCGGGCCGAGCCCGGCGAGTGGGTGCTGGTGCATGGGGCGGCCGGCGGGGTGGGCCTGGCGGCCGTCGATCTCGCCCGTCACCTGGGCTGCAAGGTCATCGCCGCCTCGGCCTCGGACGCGAAGCTGGCCATTGTCGCCGACGCCTATGGCCCGGACGCGACGGTCAATGTCACCGGCGGCTTCCGCGAGGCGGTCAAGGCGATCACCGGCGGCCGCGGGGCCGACATCATCTATGATCCCGTGGGCGGCGACGTGTTCGACGAGAGCGTGCGCTGCATCGCCTTCGACGGCCGGCTGCTGTCCATCGGTTTCACCTCCGGCCGGCTGCCCGTGCTGCCGGTCAACCTGGCGCTGATCAAGGGCTTCTCCCTGATGGGCGTTCGCGCCGGCGAGTATGGCCGCCAGTTTCCTGACAAGGGGCGTGAGAACCAGGCGGCGATCTGGGCCCTGGCGCAGGCCGGCCAGGTCACCCCGCGGGTCCATGCCGAATATCCCCTGGCCGACTGGCGCGCCGCCTTCGACAGCCTGGCTCTGCGCCAGGTGGTTGGCAAAGCCGTCATTCGTCCCGATCTCTGACGCCACATCCTCGACGAAAGACCGCCATGACCATCAACAGCCAGGAAGATCTGGAAAAGCTCAGGATCATCGGCCGACTGGTCGCCCAGACCCTCGAGGCCATGGGCAAGGCGCTGGAGCCTGGCATGACCACCGCCGAGCTGGACGGGATCGGCCGACGCCTGCTGGAGGCGGAAGGCGCGAGGCCTGCGCCTGAGCTCACCTACGGCTTTCCCGGCGCCACCTGCATCTCGGTGGGGCCAGACGTCGCCCACGGCATCCCCGGCGAGCAGAAGATCGTCGCCGGCGATCTGGTGAATATCGACGTCTCCGCCGAGCTCGACGGCTATTTCGGCGACACCGGCGCCAGCTTCGCCGTGCCGCCGGTGTCCCGCAAGGTGGAGCGTCTGTGCCGCGATGGTCGCCGCGCCATGTGGAGCGGCATCCGCGCGGTGCGGCCCGGCGCGCCGCTGAACGCCATCGGCCGCAGCATCGAGGGCTTCGCCCGGCAGAACGGCTACAGCCTGATCCGCAACCTCGCCAGCCACGGGGTCGGCCGGTCCCTGCACGAGGAGCCTGAGAGCATCCCCACCTGGTACGAGCCGGGCGATCGCCGCCAGATCACCGAAGGCCTGGTCTTCACCATCGAGCCCTTCCTGGCGCTGGGCGAAGACTGGGTGGACGAGTTGGACGATGGGTGGACATTGCGCCCCACCGGCGGCGGTCCGGCGGTGCAGTACGAGCACACCCTGGTCGCCACCCGCAACGGGCCGATCATCATGACCCTGGCCAATTGAGGGACATTCGGCCTTTTCCGCAGCCGAGCGGTTGACGGGGCCAGGTGGTTGGCGTATCTCCGCGCCTCGTTTTTCTGAGCTGGAGCCAACAACGTGAAGCGGACATATCAGCCGTCGCGACTCGTGCGTAAGCGCCGTCACGGCTACCGCGCGCGCATGGCCACCAAGAATGGCCAAAAGGTCATTCAGCGCCGCCGCGCCAAGGGCCGCAAGCGTCTGAGCGCCTAAGGGCGTTCGCTGAGCGGCAGAATCGAGGTGTCGGCGTGACCGACGCCCCCATCAAGATCGAGCGCCTGCGTAAGCGTCCAGACTTTCTGGCCGCCGCGCGGGCGTTTTCGTGCGCGAGGGGCGCCGTGGTCGTCCAGGCCCGCGACCGGGCCGATGACACGGCCCTGGTCCGCGTCGGCTTCACCGCCACCCGCAAGGTGGGCGGCGCTGTGGTCCGCAACCGCGCCAAGCGCCGCATGCGGGCCGCCGCCCACGAGATTCTACCGAGCCTGGCGCGCCCCGGATTCGACTATGTTCTCATCGCCCGAAGCGGCGCGCCGGCCCGGGCCTGGCCGCGTTTGCTTGACGATGTGAAAAGCGCGCTGATAAGCCTCGCCACCGAAAGCGACCGGCAGGCGCGTCCGTCTGCGACCGCAACCCCTCCTCCCGCCTGAGCGCGCTGACTCCATGCAAAATGACAACACCCGCAACACGATCCTGTTCGTGGTCAGCGCCATCATCGTGCTGGTGGTCTACCAGTTCCTGGTGATCGAGCCGGCGGCCAGGCGCCAGCAGGCCGAGGCCGCCCGGGCCGCCGCCGCGGACGCGCCTGTGGCGCCCGGGACAAATCCGGTCGGCCGCGACCCCGCTCTGCCCTCGGGACCGGCGCAGATGGCTGACCGCGCCACCGTCGTGGCGCGCACCGCCCGGGTGCCGGTGGCGACGCCCTCTCTGACCGGCTCCATCGCCCTGCGTGGCGCGCGGATCGATGACCTGTTCCTCAACAACTACAAGGTCAGCGTTGATTCCGACGCCGACCCCGTCGAGCTGCTGCGCCCCGAGGGCGCGGAATATGCCTGGTTCGCCGAGTTCGGCTGGACCGGGGCCAACCTCACCGGCCTGCCCACGCCTGACACCCGCTGGACCCTGGTCGAGGGCGATCGCCTCGCGCCCGACTCGCCGGTCACCCTTCGCCACACCAATGGCCAGGGCCTGACCTTCACCCGCCAGATCTCGGTGGACGACCGCTACATGTTCACCGTGACCGACACGGTGGCCAATACCGGCGAGGGCTCGGTGACCCTGGCCCCCTATGGCTCGGTGCAGCGTCAGGGCATCCCGGCCGACCTCGGCAAGAACCAGATCGTGCACGAAGGCGCGGTCGGCTGGCTGGGCGAGGAGCTTCGCCTGGTGAAGTACAACAAGTGGGCCAAGGACGGCGGACCCGAGGTCACCTCCCAGGGCGGCTGGCTCGGCATCACCGACAAGTACTGGCTCGCGGCCCTGATCCCCGACCAGGACGAGACCCTGAAGGGCGAGTTCCGCGTCACCCGCGCCGGGCCGGTGGAGATCTTCGAGGCCAACTATGTGGGCCAGCCCCGGACCATCGCCTCTGGCCGCCAGATCACCGAGACCACCCACTTCTTCGCCGGCGCCAAGACCGTGCCGGTGCTCAAGGCCTATGAGACCGACCTCAACATTCCCCGGCTGGACGCCGCCGTCGACTGGGGCAACTTCTGGTTCCTGACCCGGCCGCTCTTCAGCTTCCTGCACTTCATCTATCAGCACATCGGCAATGTCGGCCTGGCGATCCTGGCCCTGACCGTCGTGGTCAAGCTGATCTTCTTCCCGCTGGCCAACAAGAGCTACGAATCCCTGACCAAGATGAAGAAGGTGCAGCCTCAGATCGAGGAACTGCGCAAGAAGTACAAGGACGACCCGGCCAAGCAGCAGCAGGAGCTTCTGGGCCTCTACAAGACGGAAAAGATCAATCCGCTGACCGGCTGCCTGCCCATGCTGGTGCAGATTCCCGTCTTCTACGCCCTCTATAAGGTGCTGACCGTCACCATCGAGATGCGGCACGCTCCCTTCTATGGCTGGATCCAGGATCTCTCGTCGCGGGACCCGACGACCATCTTCAACCTGTTCGGCGCCATCCCGTGGGACCCCGGCACAGTCCCGCTGATCGGCGGCTTCCTGAACGGCCCGCTGCATCTGGGCGTGCTGCCGCTGCTCTACGGCTTCACCATGTGGCTGACCACGGCCATGAACCCGCCGGCCACCGATCCGATTCAGCAGCGGATTTTCCAGCTGATGCCGATCATGTTCACCTTCATCATGGCGCCGTTCGCCGCGGGCCTGCTGATCTACTGGATCTGGAACAACATCCTGACCATCGGCCAGCAGTACATCATCATGCGCCGCTTCCAGGTCGATAACCCGATCGACAGCCTGATCAATCGCTTCAAGGGCAAGAAGGCGGTCACTTGAGCGCGCCCGACGAACTCTTCGACGACGCGGCCCTGGAGGCCGCCCGCATCCTCTTCGCCCGCAAGGCGGAGTTCATGATGGGGGCCGTCGCCATGGACGGCCTGCCGGCGCCGGACCTGCCGGAAGTGGCCTTCGCCGGTCGCTCCAACGTGGGCAAGTCCTCGCTGATCAACGCCCTGGTGGGCCACAAGCACCTGGCGCGGGCGTCCAATTCGCCGGGCCGCACCCGCGAGGTGAACTTCTTCGTGCTGGACGAACGCCTTCGCCTGGTGGACCTGCCGGGCTACGGCTTCGCCCGGGCCTCGCGCACCGAGGTCAAGAAGTTCCAGAACCTGGGCCGGGACTATCTGCGCGGCCGGCCGAACCTGAAGCGCGCCTATCTGCTGATCGACGCCCGCCACGGCCTGAAAGAGGTGGACGGCGATCCCATGGACGCCTTCGACCGGGCCGCCGTCTCCTATCAGATCGTCCTGACCAAGGCCGACAAGCTGCGCCCCGCCGCGGTGGAGGATGTCCGCCGCCGCACTGAGGCGGCCATCGCCAAGCGCCCGGCCGCCTTCCCCCGGGTGATCGCCACCTCGGCGGAAACCGCCGCCGGCCTAGCCGAACTGCGGGCCGAGATCGCCGCGGCCTGCGAGATCACCGAGGTCTAGGGCAGACGGTGGAACGCCCTCAGGGCGCCTTCACCGTCTCGCCGCCCTTCATCACGAACACCGGGGCCTCCAGCAGGGTGACGTCGGTCAGGGGATCGCCGCTGACGCCGATCAGGTCGCCCCAGGCGCCGGGCGCCACGACCCCCACCTCGCCCGCCTGGCCCAGCGCTTGGGCGGCGTTCACTGTGGCGGTCTGGATGGCCTGGAGCGGGGTCGCCCCATAGCGGACCATGACCGCGAACTGGCGGCCATTCTGGCCATGGGGATAGACCCCGGCGTCGGTGCCGTAGACCATCTTCACCCCAGCCTTGAGGGCCTTGCGGAAGTTCTCCCGCTGGATCTCGGCGATGTCGCGGTCCTTGCGCAGATTGTCCTCCAGCACGCCGTTCTTGCGCCCCTCGGACTGGGTGTATTCGGTGTTGTAGATGTCCATGCTGAACCAGGCGCCGTGTTCGCGGGCCAGCCGGATGCCTTCATCGTCCACCAGGCTGGCGTGCTCGATGGTGTCGACGCCCCCCAGGATGGCGGCGCGAATGCCGGGCGCGCCGTGGGCGTGGGCGGCCACCTTCATCCCGGCCATGTGGGCGGCTTCGGTGACGGCCTTGATCTCATCGAGGGCCAGTTGCTGGGCGCCGGGCTCGGAGCCTCGGGAGAAGACCCCGCCGGTGGCGCAGATCTTGATCACCTGGGCGCCGTACTTGCGCAGGGTCCGCACATTGCGCCGGGCCGCCTCCGGTCCATCAGCCACATAGGGGCTCTTCTCATCCATGGACGGCGGGAAGAAGGTGGAGTCGCAGTGGCCGCCTGTCGCGCCGAAGGAATAGGCCGCCGTGACGATGCGCGGTCCGGGGATGTGCCCCTCGGCGATCGCCTCGCGCAGGCCCACATCGCCATAGAACTCGGAACCGACATTGCGCACCGTGGTGAAGCCCGCTTCCAGGGTGTCCTTGGCGCTGCGCGTCCCCACCGCCGTCCAGAAGGCGTCGGAGTACTGCAGATAGTTGTAGCCCCCATAGACCGGCGTCGAGGTCAGGTGGACATGCATGTCGATCAGCCCCGGCAGCAGGGTGACGCCGGGCAGGTCCACCCGCGTGGCGCCTGCGGGATCGGCCGGAGCCTGGGCGGCGCTCGCCACCTGGGTGATCTTGCCATCGGTGATCACCACCACGGGGTCGGCCAGCATGCGGCCCGTAGCGGGGTCGAGCAGATGGGCGGCTCGCACGACGACGGTCTGCGCCTGAGCCCCGAAGGCCATGAGGCTGACGGCCACGGCGCCCAGCAGGCGGTTTCGAAGAATGTCCTTGCCCATGGGCCTGTCCCCCGACTCGTAGGTCCCCTCTGGACCCTATCCGGGCATAGGCGTGCGGCGGGGCGGCGTCGATTCGAGATTCATGCCCCCGGCCCGCCTCATCGCCGGCGCCGAAGCTGCGGGCGGCGGGTGACACAGAAGCCGCCGTCGGCTATCGGGGCCATCCACGTCCAGGGAGCCGCGGCCACGTGACCGACACCACCGAAGAAGAAGGCTGGGCGACGGCCCGCACCCTGGCCGAGGCCCTGCCCTTCATCCAGCACTACGACCGCGAAACCGTGGTCATCAAGTATGGCGGCCACGCCATGGGCGAAGAGTCGGTGGCCAAGCTGTTCGCCGCCGACGCGGTGCTGCTGAAGATGCTGGGCGTCCACCCGGTGGTCGTCCATGGCGGCGGGCCGCAGATTTCCCGGATGCTGGACAAGGCCGGCGTAAAGTCGAGCTTCGTCGACGGCCTGCGGGTCACCGATGCGGCCACCATGGAGGTCGCCGAGATGGTGCTGTCGGGCGCCATCAACAAGGAGATCGCCAACTGGATCACCCTGGCCGGCGCCGAGGCCGACGTCCGGGGCGTAGGGCTGTCGGGCAAGGACGCCCGCCTGATCACCGTCGAAAAGGCCGTCCGCACTCGCAAGGACCCCGACAGCCAGATCGAACAGGCCGTCGATCTGGGCTTTGTGGGTGAGCCCACCAAGATCGATCCCAAGCTGATCGAGGCCCTGATCTACGCCGACGAGGACTATGTCCCGGTCATCGCCCCGATCGGCGTCTCCAAGGCCGGCGAGACCTACAACATCAACGCCGACACCGTGGCCGGCGCCCTGGCCGGCGCCCTGCGCGCCAAGCGCATGCTGCTGCTCACCGACGTCAAGGGCGTGCTGGACGCCAATGGTCAGCTGATCCGCGAGATGAATCTCGCCCAGGCCCGCGAGGCCATCGCCTCGGGCGTCGCCACCGGCGGCATGATCCCCAAGCTGGAGACGGCCATCAATGCGGTGGAGTCCGGCGTCCAGGCCGTGGTCATCCTCGATGGCCGTCGCCCGCACGCCATGCTGGTGGAGCTGTTCTCCGAGCATGGCGCCGGGACTCTGATCTCCGCATGAGCGCCGACCTCGTCCACGTCGACACCTGGCTGTTCGATCTCGACAACACGCTCTATCCGGCCGAGTCGGGCTTCATGGCCCAGATCGAGGCGCGGATGACGCAGTTCGTGGTCAAGGTCACCGGCCTGCCGACCGACGAGGCCTTCGCCCTCCAGAAGCGCTATCTGGTCGAACATGGCCTGACGCTGAGGGGCATGATGGAGCATCACGGCGTCGATCCCGCCGACTTCAACGCCCTGTTCCATGACCTCTCCCTCGAAGCCCTGGCCCAAGACGCCGACCTGCTGGCGGGTCTTGAGCGCCTGCCCGGCCGCCGGCTGATCTTCACCAACGCCGACGCCTTCCATGCCGAACGGGTCCTGACCCATCTGGGCCTGCACCACCTGTTCGACGACGTCTTCCACATCGATTCCTTCGGCTTCCGGCCCAAGCCTGATCCGGCCGCCTTCCAGGCCATGCTGGACACCCACGGCCTGGCGCCTGAGGCCACCGCCTTCTTCGAGGACTCCGAGCGCAACCTTGCGCCGGCCGCCGCCCTGGGCATGACCACCGTTCTGGTGGGCGCCCACGCTCCGGCCTCGACCGCCCCCTTCGTCCGACATCGCACCGAAAAGCTGGCGCCGTTCCTGGCGACCGCACGCCTCAGGGAGACCCGCTGATGACCGCGCTGACCTTTGACGATCTGAAGACCGAGATCGAAGCCGCCTGGGAGGCCCGCGACGGACTCTCGACAGCCACCAAGGGCCCGGTCCGCACGGCGGTGGACGAGACCCTGCGCCTTCTGGACGAAGGCCGCCTGCGGGTGGCCGAGCGGGCCGAGGACGGCCAGTGGGAGGTCCGCCAGTGGGCCAAGCAGGCGATCCTGCTGTCCTTCCGCCTGAACCCCAACAGCGTCATGCATGCGGGTGCGCCGGGACCCTACTGGGACAAGGTGCCGACCAAGTTCGACGGTTGGGACGCGCCCCAGTTCCAGGATGCGGGTTTCCGCGCCGTGCCGGGCGCCGTGGTCCGCCGCGGCTCCTACATTGGCAAGAACGTGGTGCTTATGCCGTCCTTCGTGAACATCGGCGCCTATGTGGATGACGGAACCATGGTCGACACCTGGGCCACGGTCGGCTCCTGCGCCCAGATCGGCAAGGGCGTGCACATTTCCGGCGGCGCCGGCATCGGCGGGGTGCTGGAGCCCCTGCAGGCCAACCCGACCATCATCGAAGATGGCTGCTTCATCGGCGCACGGTCGGAGGTCGCCGAGGGCGTGATCGTCCGTGAGGGCGCGGTGCTGTCCATGGGCGTCTTCATCACCGCCTCCACCAAGATCATCGACCGCAAGACCGGCCAGACCTATCGCGGGGAAGTGCCGGCCTATTCGGTGGTGGTGCCCGGATCCCTGCCCGATCCCCACGGCGTCGGCCCCTCCCTCTATTGCGCGGTGATCGTCAAGACGGTGGACGCCCAAACCCGGTCAAAGACCAGCGTCAACGAACTGCTCCGCGACTAAAAAACTTCAACCTTCGCCGCCTTCCGCATCACGTCCTGCTCACACCTCGCGCGTCACGCCCTCCGCAGCGTCACCCGCTCATTTTGAGCGCGGGACTTGTTTCCCGTTATGGGCGAGTAGACTAGGTTGAGTCTCAGAAGCGGGGGCGGTTCTATTCTTGGTTAACGAAGTCTTCCCCCTCAGCTGGCCCAGTGATCTGAATAGAATTGGCCCTCGCTTCGCCTAACTATTGACAGGTTTTCGTCGTTTTTACGACGGCGCCTATAATCGGAGCGATGGTTATGTTTTCGTTAAGCTCGAATTCTCAACCGCCATCCCTACGGGACGCGGCGGATGAGTCAATGGCTGTGCCCGCCGAGGCGCGCGGCTGGAGCGAGCCCAGTCCGGGCTATCTTGACCAGGACGCCCAGCGCTTCTTCTACCGGTGGGGTGGCCAGCTATCGGCCTCGCTGATTCGCATTCGGGCTCGGTTCGACGGCGATCTGGATCAGTACGTCCTCTATCTGACCTTCCTGCTGTCGGAACTGGCCGAGACGATTAACGGCGAAGCCGGCGTCGCCCGACCGCCCCGCGGCCTGAACGCGCTCAGCCTGTCGGAAATCACGGGCATCCCCCGCGAGAGCGCCCGTCGCAAGCTGCTCATCCTGGCGGCCAACGGCTATCTGAACCGGGACGCCGACGGCCTTTTCACCCTGGGCGACCGCTACGGCCTCGACGCCTTCTTCACCGAGCTGAAGCCTCTCTTCTGGGACGCCATCCGCACGCCGCGCTAATCGGTTGAGAGGCTGAGCCCCCACTCAGCCGACCTCGTCCATCCAGCGCCAGAGACTGCGGATCGCCAGGGCCCGAAGGGCCGCGTCCTCAGACTCCAGGACCGGCAGCCCGGCATAGGCCAGGCAGTCATTGAGCGTCAGCGGCTCCCGGGCAGAGACCTCCAGGCCGATGCGCCGGGCCGTCTGCTGGAACCGACGCCAGGCGCACTCGACGCCGGCCGCAGAACGAACTGCGCCATAGGGCAGAAGCCCCCCTTGTAGCACCCGCTGATAGGCCACCAGCGTGGCCCCGCCGCAAAGTCGCGCGGCGATGTGATCGAAGGCGTCAGCCTCCAGCGGCTCCATGGCCAGATCTTCGGCCCGGCTCCCAAACATGATCGCCGCTGGCGCCTGCGAGCGAACGAAGGCGCTCATGACGACATTCCCGCGATCGTCGGCGAAGGCGTATTGCAGGACATGATCTCGCCCCTGCACACCCAGAGACCGCACCACAAAGTAAAGATGATCGCTGGCGGCGGCATCGAGGCGGCGACTGCGCCGGCCAAAAGTCTTCTTCTCAGGCGGCCGATGCTTGGGATCACTCGATCGCAAGGCCATGCCCATGCGGGACCTGCACGGCTTTACAGTTTGACGGCCCAATAGCTCGGAGAAGTTCATCTCGACCTCCAATTACTGGGAGATACGAGCACCATTGAGCGTCCTTTGGAACATAGATGGTCCCTACACTGAGATGATTACTGCGGATTAATCATCTCATACTGGGCTCGGGTGGCGCGGGGCGCCCAGCACGCGCCATTGCCGATCGCGCAACCTGCGGCTACCTGCATGGACATGATCAGCCTCGACGCCGTCCGCCTCACCCAGGATCTCATTCGCCGCCCCTCGGTCACGCCAGCCGACGCCGGGGCCATGGACGTGCTGCAAAGCCAGCTCGAAGCCCTCGGCTTCACCTGCCGACGGATGCGGTTCGGGGAGATCGAGAATCTCTATGCCCGCTGGGGAACGGCCCGGCCCAATCTCTGCTTCGCCGGGCACACCGACGTGGTGCCGGTGGGCGACGCCGGCGCCTGGAGCCATGACGCCTTCGCCGCCGAGATCGTCGACGACATCCTGATCGGCCGCGGCGCGGTGGACATGAAGAGCGCGCTGGCCGCCTTCGCCGCCGCGGCGGCCGCCGCGCTCGCCCGGGGCGAGGTGAGTGGCTCGCTCTCCTTCCTGATCACCGGCGATGAGGAAGGGATCGCCCTGGACGGCACCCGGAAGGTGGTCGAGGCCCTGATGGCCGAGGGGGAGATTGTCGATCATTGCGTGGTCGGCGAACCCACCAGCGCCGAGACCTTCGGCGACATGATCAAGATCGGCCGGCGGGGCAGCATCAACGCCGAAATCGCCGTGGAAGGCCGGCAGGGCCATGTGGCCTATCCCCACCGGGCGGCCAATCCCGTTCCGGTGCTGGTGCGCATCCTGGCCGCCTTGGACGCCCATGTGCTGGACGACGGCTATAGCGGATTCCAGCCCTCGAACCTCGAGATCACCACCATCGATGTGGGCAACGCCGCCACCAATGTCATCCCCGCGCTCGCCCGGGCGCGGGTGAACATCCGCTTCAATCCCGCCCACAAGGGGGCAGACCTCGCCGCCTGGATCGAGGGCGTCGCCCAGGCTCAGGCGGAGGGCTTCGACGGGACCGTGCAGGTCACGCCCGCTATCAGCGGCGAGGCCTTCCTGACGCCGCCGGGCGACTTCACCGACGTGGTCGCCGCCGCCGTGCGCGACGTGGCCGGGCGCGATCCGGAACTGTCCACCACCGGCGGCACCTCGGACGCCCGCTTCATCCGCGCCCTGTGCCCGGTGGTCGAACTCGGCCTGGTGGGCAAGACCATGCATGCGGTGGACGAACGCGCCCCGGTGGCCGAGATCCGCGACCTGCAGGCGGTCTATGAGCGTCTGATCGCCCGCTACTTCGCGCGGTTCGGCGGCTGAAGCGCCCTCGCGCCGAAGGCGCGGAGTGAGCGTCAACCACGAAGGACACGAAGTTCACGAAGAGCCTTTGCGTCCTTCGAGCCCTTTGTGAGCTTCGTGGTTCAAACTTCTGGCGCTGTCGCGCCGTACGTCACGCCCACCAGATAGAGGCCTGTGGCCGGCGCCACGGGGCCGCAGGCGCGGCGGTCGCGGGCCGCCAGGGCCTGGCTGACATCGGCGGCGCTCCAGCGGCCCAGGCCCACCTCGGCGAGCGTGCCGGTCATCGAGCGGACCTGCCGGTGAAGGAAGGAGCGCGAGGCGAATTCCAGGATCACCTCCTCGCCCTCGCGGCGCACCGCGGCCACGTCCAGGGTCTTCATCGGCGACTTGGCCTGGCATTGCAGGTCGCGGAAGGTGGTGAAGTCGTGATGGCCCACCAGCACCTGGGCGGCGGCATGCATGGCGTCGGCGTCCAGCGGCTTCTTCACATGCCAGACCCGGCCCCAGTCCAGGGCGGGCGGCGCCTTGCGGCAGAGAATGCGGTAGATGTAGCGCCGCTCGGTCGCCGAAAAGCGGGCGTGCCAGCGGGGGTCCTCGACCTGTTCAGCCGACAGGATGGCTATGGGCTCGGGCACGAGATGGGCGTTCAGGGCGTCACGGACCACCTCGGCCTTCCAGGCCTTGTCCAGGTCCACATGCACCACCTGGCCGGTGGCGTGGACGCCGGTGTCGGTGCGGCCCGCCGCCTGCAGCCGCAGGTCCTGGCCGCAGAATCCCTTGACCGCCTTCTCGATAGCGCCCTGCACCGAGGCCAGGCCGGCCTGGGCCTGGAAGCCGCGATAGGGCCGTCCGTCATACTCGACGGTGAGTTTGTAGCGCGGCATCAGCTGAGCATTGTCCCGGCCGGCAGCGGAAAGCCCCGCAGGAAGACGTCCGCGTCCTGGGGACCGCGGCCTTCACGCTGCAGCCGCAAAAGGCGCACCGCGCCGTCGCCGCAGGCCACCAGCAGGTTATCGTCCAGCACCTCGCCCGGCGCGCCCGCCCCCGCCTCGCGGACGCAGGCCAGCACCTTCACCCGCACCGGCCCCTTGTCGCCCGGCGCCATGAACCAGGCGCCGGGAAAGGGCGACAGGCCGCGGATCTGGCCATCGGTGCGCGCAGCCGGCCGCGACCAGTCGATGCGGGCCTCCTTGGGACGGATCTTCTTGGCGTAGGTGACGCCCTCGGCGGCCTGCGGGATTTCTTCCGCGACGCCGGCTTCGATCCTCGGCAGGGTCTCGGCGAGCAGGTCGGCGCCCAGCTCTGCCAGACGGTCATGGATGTCGCCGGCGGTGTCCCGGGGCCCGATACGGACCGTGGCGGTCGCCAGGACCGGGCCTTCGTCGAGGCCCTCGGTCATCCGCATCACCTGGACGCCGGTGATCTCGTCGCCGGCCATCACGGCCCGCTGGATCGGAGCCGCGCCGCGCCAGCGCGGCAGCAGCGAGCCGTGCAGGTTGAAGGCGCCGAGCCGCGGCGCGTTCAGCACCTCCGCGGTGAGAATCTGGCCGTAGGCGACCACGCAGGCGGCGTCGAGGTCGAGGGCGCGGAAGGCCTCGATCTCGGCGGGATCGCGCATGGAAACCGGCGTCCGAACGGGCAGCCCGTGGTCCTGCGCAAAGGCGTGGACGGCTGAGGGCTTGAGCGTCTGGCCCCGCCCCCGCGGCGCCGGCGGTTGCGAATAGACACAGGCGATGTCGTGTCCGGCGGCCACGAGGCGGGCCAGGGCGACGACGGCGAAGTCGGGAGTACCAAGAAAGGCGAGGCGCATGGACGCCGTTTACCGCGCTCCGCAGGGTGCGCAAAGCCGCGGAACCATCCAGCAAGCTTGACCGTTAATCGGCCGCTTCAGGAAAAGAGGAGGCCACCATGCGCACGACCCTGACCACCATCACCTTCGCCGCCGCGGCTCTGGCGCTCGCCGCCTGCTCGCAGGCCGAACAGAACGAGGCCGAGGCCAACGCCGATCAGATGGCCGCCGAAGCCAGCCAGGCCGCCTCCGAGGCCGCCGATGCGGCCCAGGACGCCGCCGCTGACGCCACGGCCATGGCCAAGGAGGCCGCCCACGAGGCTGGCCAGGCCATGGAAGCCGCCGGCGACGAGATCAGCGACGCCGCCGACGACGCGACCAACTGAGACGTCCGCCTCAGACATGATGAAGGGCGGCGCGTGTGACGGGCCGCCCTTTTTTATGATGTCCAGCCAAGTCTGCGCCTTGCTCGCCTCAGGCGGCGCGGGCCTGCTTCTTGACCTTGGCCACGGCGCGGTCGCGCTTCAGCCGCGACAGGTGGTCGATGAACAGGACGCCTTCCAAGTGGTCCATCTCGTGCTGGATGCAGACGGCGAACAGCCCCTCGGCGTCCTCTTCCACCTGCTCGCCCTGATAGTTGAGATAGCGGAGCTTGACCTTGGCGGGGCGCTCGACCTCGTCATAGATGTCGGGGATCGAGAGACAGCCTTCCTCATAGGGCGCGGTGTCGTCCGAGGCCCAGAGGATTTCGGGATTCACATAGTACCGGGGCTGGCGATCCTCGTCGGGGCCGGCGATGTCCATGACGATCACCCGCTTGGGCACACCCACCTGGATGGCGGCCAGGCCGATGCCCGGCGCGGCGTACATGGTCTCCAGCATGTCGTCCATGAGCGCGCGCAGCTCGTCGTCCACAGCGGCGACAGGCTGCGAGACCTGCTTGAGGACCGGGTTGGGGACAGTCAGGATTTCACGGATAGCCATGATCGGGAGGTAAGGCTCCGGTCCGCAAGCGTCAAGGTCAGGGACGCCCGCAGAGGCTATCCGTCGTCGCCCACGGCCCGGAAACGCGGCGTGGAATCGGCCTCGGCCGTCAGCTTGGCCAGGGGCCGCACAGCCGTCTCGACGGGGCTGAGTTCGGGGATTTCTCTGCCCTCGTGATCGACCTTCAGGTCCTCGAAGCGTCGGGCCTGGGTGAGCACCTGTGTCTCCAGGGAGCCGACCATCTGGTTGTACTTGCCGACCGCCTCTTCGAGCTTCTTGCCCACGGCTGCGGCGTGGCCGCCCATGACCGACAGGCGCTTGTAGAGCTCGCGACCGAGCTTGGAGATCTCCTGGGCGTTGGCGGCCTGCTCCTCCACCCGCCAGCCATAGACCACAGCCTTGCACAGGGCGAACAGGGTCGTCGGCGTCACCACCAGCACCCGGCGGTCCATGGCCTCGCTCATCAGGTCCGGCGCCCGGTCCAGCGCCGCGGCCAGGAAGCTGTCGCCGGGGATGAACATGGCCACGAAGTCCGGCGAGGCCTCGAACTGGTCCCAATAGGCCTTGGCCGACAGGCTCTGCATATGGGCGCGCACGCTCTGGGTGTGGCGCACGAAACAGGCCTCGCGCACGGCGTCGTCGGTAGCCTCCTGGGCGTCGAGGAAGGCGTTCAGCGAGCACTTGGCGTCGATGACGAACAGGGCCCCGCCCGGCAGGCGCACGGTGACGTCGGGACGGCGCTTGCCGTCCTCGGAGTCGGTGGAGACCTGCTCGTCGAAGTCGTAGCGGTGCGACAGGCCCGCGGCCTCCAGCACATTGCGCAGGGTCTGCTCGCCCCAGCGGCCCTGGACGCCGGCGCCCCGGCGCAGGGCGGCCGAGAGCTTGCGCGCCTCGTCCTGGGTGGCGACGGACGCGGTCAGCAATTGCGCGATCTGAGCCTTGAGGCCGCCGGTCTCCTCGGCGCGGGTCTTTTCCACCGCCGTGACCTGTTCCTGGAACTTGGCCAGGGTCTCGGCCACGGGCTTCAGCTGGGCCTCAAGCCTAGCCTGGGCCAGTTGCTCACGATTGCGGAAGGTCTCTTCGGTGCGCTTGAGCAGGGCCTCGGCGACCACATTGGCCGACTGGGCCGCCTGGTTGCGCAGGATTTCGGCCTGGGCCTCGGACTGGGCCTTGAAGCTGCGGAGCTCGGCCTCGGCGTTGGCGCTGTGGTCGCGCAGGCTCCAATAGTCCCCCTGCAGCCGGTCGGCCCGGCGACGTTCCATCAGCGCCCAGGCGAAACCGGCGACGGCGGCCAGGGCGCAGACCACGACGGAGACGAGGGAGGCATCCAGGTTCATGCTCCGTTCCTAGCGGGAGTCGGCGGCTTGGGCCAGGGCCGGGACCAAACCCCTACACTCCGTCACCCTCGGACTTGATCCGAGGGTCCATGAACACCTTGGCCAGAACGGTGTTCATGGATGGTCGGGTCAAGCCCGACCATGACGGTGAGCTGGTGCTCCTCATCCTGAGGTGCGAGCGCATGCGAGCCTCGAAGGACGCAGAGCCTCAGGCCGGGCGGCGCGCCCGCAGGGCCTGGGCGATGGTGCCGTCGTCCAGCCAGTCCAGTTCGCCGCCGACGGGCACGCCGCGGGCCAGCATCGAGATCGTCACGCCGCAGGGCGCCAGGCGCTCGGCCAGATAGTGGGCGGTGGTCTGGCCATCGACTGTGGCGGGCAGGGCCAGGATCACCTCGGTGACCTCGGCGGCCTCGGCCCGGGCGACCAGGGAGCCTATCCGCAGGGAATCTGGCCCCACCCCGTCCAGGGCCGAGAGCAGGCCGCCCATGACGTGGTAGCGGCCCCGGAAGGAGCCGCCTCGCTCCATGGCCCACAGGGCGCCGACCTCTTCGACCACGCAGATCAGGCCGCCATCCCGCTCGGGATCGGCGCAGACGGCGCAGGGGTCGCGGGTGTCTAAGGCGCCGCAGGTCGAACAGGTCTTCACCCGCTCGGCCGCGTCGGCCAGGGCCTGGGCTAGCGGGGTCAGCAGCTGTTCGCGGCGCTTGAGCAGGGCGAGCGTCGCACGCCTCGCCGAGCGCGGCCCCATGCCGGGCAGCTTGGCCAGCAGCGCGATCAGCCGCTCGATCTCGGGTCCGGAGGATGCGGCCAAGGGGTGTCGATCAGAACTTGGGCATGCCGGGCAGGCCCATGCCGGCCAGGGGACCGGCGGCCTCGCGCATCACCTCGGCCTGCATGGCGTCGAGCTTGCGCTTGGCGTCGGCATGGGCGGCCACCATCAGGTCCGACACCACCTCGCCCTCGCCGGGCGCCAGCAGGCTTTCGTCGAGCACCACCCCGGCCAGCTCGCCTGAGCCGCGCAGGGTCAGCCTGACCATGCCGCCGCCGGACGTGCCCTCGACCGTGGTCTCGGCCAGCCGCGCCTGGGCGTCGGCTAGCTTCTGCTGCATGGCCTGGGCCTGCTTCATCAGGGAGCCAAGATCCTTCATCGGCTAGTCCTCTTCGGTTTCGTTCTCGTCCTCGCCGGTCGGCTGGACGTCGGGTTGCGGCAGGGCGCGGACGCTGAGGATCTCCGCGCCGGGAAAGGCCTCCATGACGGACCGCACGAAGGGGTCCTGTTCGATCCGCTCCCGGGCCTCGCGCTCCTCGCGCTTCTGCAGCTCCCAGCGGCTTTCGGCGCCGCCGCCGCCCTGGGCGACGATCAGCCAGGGCTGGCCGGTCCATTCCTTGAGCCGTCCGGCCAGGCGCTGGATCAGGGTGTTGGGGGCGCCAGGCGCCGGCTCGAACTCGATGACGCCGGGACGGAAGGCGATGGGGCGCACGAACCGCTCCACGTCCAGCCGCAGGGAGATGTCGCGCTTCTGCTCGATCAGGGCGATCACGTCCTCGAACCGCCGCAGGCTAATCTCGGGCGCAGCCTGCGCCTGGGGCTGGGCCATCTGGCGGGCCATGGCCGTCGCCCCGCCGCTGGAGCCCATGGCGGAGCCGCCGCCTCCCCCACCACCGGACGGGCCAGAGCCGCCTGGCAGGGGTTCGCCAGCCTGGAGCTTCTTCAGCGCCTCCTCCGGCCCCGGCAGGTCGGCGGCGTAGGCCAGGCGGATCAGGGCCATGTCCACGGCCGCGGCCGGGTCGGGGGCGCGGCGGACCTCTTCGTGGGCCCGCAGCAGGATCTGCCAGACCCGCGACAGCGTGCCGGCCGACAGGGCCGCGCCGATGGCCGTCAGGCGGGCGGCCTGATCCTTGGGCATGACCAGGGCCTGCGGACCCACGGCCTTGGCCACCGAGGCCGAATGGCAATGTTCCAGCAGGTCGCCCATCACCTGGGCCGGATCGGCGCCATAGCCATAGAGGCTGCGGAAGGTCTCAATGGCGGGACCGCCTTCGCCCTTCATGGCCTGTTCGAACAGGCTGATGGTCTGGGCGCGGTCGGCCAGACCCAGCATGTCGCGTATCGAGACGGCGCTCACCGTCTCGCCCGACTCCGCCTGGACGATGGCCTGGTCGAGCATGGACTGGGCGTCGCGCACCGAGCCTTCGGCGGCGCGGGCGATCAGGGTCAGGCCCTCGGCCTCCACCCGCGCGCCCTCGGCCGCGCAGATCATCTCCAGGTTCTTGACGATGACCTCCGGCTCGACCCGGCGCAGGTCGAAGCGCTGGGTCCGCGACAGGATGGTCACCGGCACCTTGCGGATCTCGGTGGTGGCGAAGATGAACTTGGCGTGGGGCGGCGGTTCCTCCAGCGTCTTGAGCAGGGCGTTGAACGCCCCGGTCGAGAGCATGTGGACCTCGTCGATGATGTAGACCTTGTAGCGCGCCTCGACGGGGGCATAGCGCACCCCGTCCAGCAGCTCGCGCATGTCGCCGACGCCCGTGCGGCTGGCGGCGTCCAGCTCCAGCACGTCCATGTGGCGCCCCTCGACGATGGCCCGGCAATGCCGGCCTTCCTGCGACAGGTCCAGGGTCGGGGCGTGGATGGTGTCGGATTCGTAGTTCAGGGCCCGCGCCAGCAGGCGCGCCGTGGTGGTCTTGCCGACCCCGCGGACGCCGGTGAGCATGAAGGCGTGGGCGATGCGGCCGGCCGAGAAGGCGTTGCGCAGGGTGCGCACCATCGCCTCCTGGCCGAACAGATCCTCGAAGGTCCGGGGCCGGTATTTCCGCGCGATGACCGTATAGGCCGCGCTCTCCGCCGCAGCCGGCGCGGGCGCCGGCTCGGGGTTTCCAAACATGTCCGTCGTATTCGGATCACGCTCGGGCAGATCGGAATCGAGCGTGATGTCTGGGTCGGCCATGAGGAGACGGTGAGAGGAGGCGGGTGGAGACCGGACGACGACCCGAAGCGAAACTCGTTACGGCTGCTTCCTTCCGGACCTGACCGGGTTGGCGAGGACTCCGCCCGTCGCCGATCTCCACCCCCAATATCGCGATCGAAAGGGGTGCGTGCAAGCCGCTGCGCAGATAGAACCGCGTTCATGCCTCTCACAGCCTTTCAAAACACCTTCGCCGGCAACCCCCTGGACCGCGCCAGCGAGCGCCGGGGCGACACAGCCTGGCTCGCCGAAATGCAGACCGCGGCCGAATCGCTGGCCATCGTCCTGTGGAACGGTCGGCCCCTCGTGGAGACCACCGCCGACGGGGGCGTGCAGCTGGCCTATGTGCCGGCCACGATTTCCGACGAGCTGGCGGGCGGCGTCGAGCGGCTGCTGTTCATGGGGCTCTGGAAAGACGTGGCGGTCTTCGCCGTCGACATCGAGGGCGGGGTCGATCCGGCCGAAGGTCCCCTGCGGGGCGTCGGCGCCTTCGAGGATCTGCGGGCCGTCGCCCTGCGCCTGCCCGGCCCCGAGGCCGCCATCGCCGCCACGGCCAAGTCGATGTTCGAATGGCGCCGCCGCCACCGCCACTGTGCGGCCTGTGGCGAGCCCAGCGTCGTGGTCGACGGGGGCTGGAAGCGCCAGTGCCCGGTCTGCAAGGCCGAACACTTCCCCCGTACCGATCCGGTGGTGATCATGCTGCCCTATCTGGGGGACCGCTGCATGATGGGCCGCCAGGAGGCCTGGCCGCCGGGCATGTTCTCGGCCCTGGCCGGCTTCCTCGAGCCCGGCGAAAGCATCGAAGAGGCC
This sequence comes from Phenylobacterium sp., assembly GCF_030680185.1. Classification (GTDB taxonomy): domain Bacteria; phylum Pseudomonadota; class Alphaproteobacteria; order Caulobacterales; family Caulobacteraceae; genus Phenylobacterium. The sequence continues at coordinate 99,362 of NZ_JAUXVZ010000032.1, read as the reverse complement.
TGCGCGCGGGAGCTGGCCGAAGAGGCCGCCCTTAAGACCGTGAAGGTCCGCTACCACTCGACCCAGCCCTGGCCCTATCCGTCATCCCTGATGATCGGCCTGCTGGCCGAGGTGGAGGACGACCAGGCTGCGCCGGATCAGACCGAGCTGTCGGAGGTCCGCTGGTTCACCCGCGCCGAGGCCCGCGACCTGCTGGCCGGCAAGATCGAAGGGGTGTTCGCGCCCGGGCCGCTCGCCATCGCCCATCAGCTGCTGAAGGCCTGGGCCGAGGAAGGCTGAGTCCGGCGGCGAGGCCGTGCGTCCTTCGAGGCTCGCTTTCGCTCGCACCTCAGGATGAGGGAGGGGGTTAGCGGCTTCTCGGTCCGACCTCATCCTGAGGCGCCCTGCGCCAGCAGGGCCTCGAAGGACGAGGGCGGTCGCACCGCGCAACAGCCAGAGGCGCCCGCCTAGACCCGCGCGCGGAAGGGGTCGGCCGGATAGACGCCGAGGATCTCGAACTTCTCGGAGAAGAACTGCAGTTCCTCGAAGGCCAGGGCCAGGCCGCGATCCTCCGGACGTCCATCGACCTCGGCGTAGAAGAAGGTCGCCGTCCAGGCGCCGTCCTCCATGTAGCTTTCCAGCTTGGTCATGTTGACGCCATTGGTCGCAAAGCCCCCCAGCGCCTTGTAGAGGGCGGCCGGCAGGTTGCGGACCCGGAACACGAAGCTGGTGATGCAGGGGCTGGTGAAGGGCGGGGGCGGCGGATCCCGGTCGGCGGTCATCACCAGGAAGCGGGTGGTGTTGTGCCGCTCGTCCTCGATGTCGCGCATGAGGATGTCCAGGCCATAGATCTCGGCCGCCAGGGCCGGCGAGATCGCCGCCCGGGTCCGGTCCGGGTTCTGGGCCAGCATCCGCGCCGCCCCGGCGGTGTCGCCCACGGCCTCGGCCTTCAGGCCCAGGCGCTTGACCGTCCTGCGGCACTGGCTGATGGCGATGGCCATGGACTGGACCGTAGTCACCTCTTCCAGCTTGACGCCGGGATTGACCATCAGCTGGAAGCGGATCGGCTTGAACTTCTCGCCGATGATCTTCAGGCCGGAACTCGGCAGCAGGTGGTGCACGTCGGCCACCCGCCCGGCGATGGAGTTCTCGACCGGGATCATGCCCAGCTGGCAGTCGCCGCTTTTGATCGCCTCGAAGGCCTCGTCGAAGGTCGGATGGGGGACGGGCTCGTAATCCGGGAAGTAGGCGGCGCAGGCCTCATGGCTGTTGGCGCCCAGCTCGCCCTGGAAGGCGATACGTCCCTGGCTCATCGAAGTCCCTCAGTCATGGTCCGGGCATGGGCCCGGGCGCGTTCCAGATCGGCGGGGTTGTCCACCGAGATCGGCGCGGAGTCGATCACCGCCGCCCAGATACTCAGGCCCATCTCCAGGGCGCGCAGCTGTTCCAGCCGCTCGCGCTGCTCCAGCGGAGAGGGCGGCGCAGCCGTGAAGCGGACAAGGGCCTCGCGCCGATAGCCATAGACCCCGTGATGCAACCAGACCGGCCCGTCCCCATAGAGGGTCGAGCGGGTGAAATAGAGGGCGCGGCCCGAGCGGCCGTCCGCCGCCATGGCCAGCACCGCCTTGGGGATGTCGGGGTTCGAGCGCTCTGAGGCGTCGCTGTCGGCCACCACGATGGTTGAAATGTCGCAGGCCGGCTCACGGGCCAGCAGATCGGCGCAGGCGCGCACAACACCAGGCGCCACAAAGGGGATGTCGCCCTGGAGATTGACCACCACGTCGTGGCGGCCCTGCGGGTCCAGAACGTCCAGGGCGCGGAGGATACGATCCGATCCCGAGGGCAGATCCGGGTCGGTGAGCACCGCCCGACCGCCAGCCGCCTCTACCGCCTCGACAATCTCAGGATCGCCCGCCGCCACGGCCACAGGACCGACATCGGCCGCCTGCGCCTGGCGCAGAACCCGCACGATCATCGGCACGCCTTCGATGTCGGCCAGGGGCTTTCCAGGGAGGCGGGTGGCGGCCATGCGGGCGGGTATGAGGATGATCGGGGTCATGGTTCGGACGAAGGCTGTGCGCGGTAGCGCTTGACGCTCCCAGCGACGAACTGGCCGGTTGCACGAGCGCCGGTAGCGTGTAAGAGACGCGGGCGCAATAAGGGGCGGGAGATTCCCGCGCGTCCGCCGGTTTCTGATGACCGGCCTCAAAGAGGGCCGAATCCAAGACTATGAGCGACCTTACGTTCAACAAGGTCGCCGGCGCAGTGCTGGCGACAGGCTTGGCCATTGTTGGCCTGCGTGAAGCCTCCGCCATCGTGTTTGCGCCGCATGCGCCCGAGACGGCTGGCTATGCCATCGACATTCCTGAAGTCGCCGCCGGCGGCGCGCCCGCCGAGGCGCCCATCGACTGGGGCACGGTGCTGCCGACCGCCGACGTGGCGGCGGGCGAGGCCAGCTTCGCCAAGTGCGTGAGCTGTCACACCATCGCCCAGGGCGGCGCCAATGGCACCGGCCCGAACCTGTTCGGCGTGGTCGGCGCCCACCCGGCCTATCATGCCGGCTACTCCTATTCCGCCGCCATGGTCGATCACGGCGAAGAAGCGCCGGTCTGGACCCACGAAGAGCTCGGCCGCTTCCTTGAGGCCCCCCAGCGCGTCGTCCCGGGCACCAAGATGACCTTTGTCGGCCTGAAGCGCCGCGAAGAGCTGATCAATGTGGTGGCCTATCTGCACTCCATGGGCGGCTCCATCCCGTTCCCTGCGCCGAACCCGGTGGAAGAGCCGGCGGCTGAAGAGGCTGCCCCCGCCGAGGGCGAAGACGCTGCGCCGGTCGATGGGGAGGCTGAAGCCGCCGCCCTGGCCGCCGAAGCCGAGGCTCCGGCCACCTGAGCCTAAGGCGACACCTTCGAACGATCAGGCCCGGCCCCAGCGCCGGGCTTTTTCGTGTCTGGCCTTCGGCTCAGGGGCGACGATAGCTGGTGGGTTCGCCCGAGCCCGCCGCCTCGATCCGCGCAATGGCGGTGTTCAGCGGCTCGATCGCCACGGCCATGTGATGGGCGTTGGCGTGGATGATCTGGTCTGCGTCCAGCATCATGGCCACATGGCCGCGCCAGAAGACCAGGTCGCCGCGACGCAGGGCCTGGGGATCGGCGTTCTGGGTGAAGCGCGCCTCCTGCATGTCGGTGTCCCGCGGGCAGGCCCGGCCGCAGGCCAGCATCGCCTGCATGACGAGACCCGAGCAGTCTATGCCCAGGCTCTCGCGCCCACCCCAGAGATAGGGCGTCTCCAGGTGGCGCTCGGCGACCGTGGCCGGGTCGCTGGCGAAGTCGAAGCCCGCCGGGGCGAGATGGCGCTCGACGAACCAGGCGCCGCTGGCGTCGCGGACAAAGCGCCCCTCCCGCTCGGCCTCGGCCACCAGGGCGTTGAGGCTGAACGGCCCCAGAGCCGGCGCCTTGATGCTGGGCGCCTCGAAGGCATAGGTGCGCAGGGCGCTGACCCGGTGGGTGACGTGCGATGGGGCCCCAAGCGCCTCCAGGGCCACATAGCCCACATAGCCGTCCCGCCGGGCCTGGCCCCAGGCGAAGCCATCCACCTCGTCCAGGACGTCGAAGATTTCGCCGAACAGCAGCTGGTCGGCCTGTTCGGCCGCCATTGAGGGCGACGTGCGGATGGCGCTCGCCGCCACGCGACAGGCGAAGGGCCTGGGCTCTGCATAGCGCTCGGCGGCCACCAGCCCTTCGAGATCGCGGGCGGCGAGATCGGGACGCGCCAGCGTCAGACGGGGATCGCGGCTCACCCGTAGCGATCCTGCAGCAGGCGGAAGAGGGCGCGAATCGCCATGACCTCTCCCCCGGCCGGCACGCCCGGCTTGGCGCGGGGATTCCAGGCGAAGATGTCCAGGTGGACCCAGGCGCCCTCCGGCGCAAACCGCTGCAGGAACAGGCCCGCGGTTATGGCGCCGGCCTGCGCCCAACCGTCCGGGTCGTTCTTCAAGTCGGCCACATCGCTGTCCAGAGACTCGGCATAGCCCTTCCACAGGGGCAGACGCCACAGAGGGTCCTCCGTCGCCTCCGAGGCCGCCATGATCGCCGTGGCGAGGTCCTCGTCGTCGGTCATGAAGGGGGGCAGCTGCGGCCCCAGGGCCACTCGCGCCGCCCCGGTCAGGGTGGCCAGGTCGATGGTCAGGTCCGGCGAAAACTCCGCGGCCCGGGTCAGGGCGTCGGCCAGGATCAGGCGGCCCTCGGCGTCGGTATTGCCCACCTCGATGGTCAGGCCCTTGCGCGAGTCGATGACGTCGCCCGGCCGCATGGCCTCGCCGGATATGGCGTTCTCCACCGTCGGGGTCAGGACCAGCAGCCGGACGGGCAGCCTGGCGGCCATGACCATCCGCGCCAGGGCCAGGGCATGGGCGGCGCCGCCCATGTCCTTCTTCATCAGGCGCATGCCGGCCGACGGCTTGATGTCGAGGCCGCCGGTGTCGAACACTACCCCCTTGCCGATGATCGCCACCAGGGGATGATCCTCTTGCCCCCAGGACAGTTCGATCATCCGCGGCTCGCGACCCGCCGCGGCGGCTCGGCCGACGGCATGAACCGCGGGATAGTTGGCCTCCAGCAGCCCCTCGCCGGTGATCACCGTGATCGCCGCCCCATGCTGCTCGGCGATCTCCCGGGCGATGGTCTCGATCTGCAGCGGCCCCATGTCGTTGGGCGGGGTGTTGATCATGTCGCGGGCCAGGGCGCAGGCATGGGCCATGGCGCGGACGGCGGCCACGTCGGCCCCCTTGGCCAGCAGGCGCGGGCGCTCGTCGGGCTTCTTCTTGTAGCGGTCGAAGCGGTAGCTCCCCAGCGCGAAGGCCAGGGCCGCCTCGTCAGGGGTGATGTCCTCCGGGCCGGCGGCGATCTGGTAGGCGCCCTGGGGCAGCTTGGCGGCGAGCGCGCGGACGCCGGAGGCGCGGGCCTGGCCCAGACCGAACAGCACCTGTTCGAGCCCGCCCTCGGCGTCGTGAACCAGCAGGATCTGACCCGCCTTGCCCTTGAACCCCTGAGCCGCCGCCAGACCGCGGCCCTGCGGTCCAAGCGTGGCCACGGCGGCCTCGACATCGGCCTCCCGCAGCAGGTGGACCGGGACGATGACGCCCTCTGCGGCGTCCAGGATCACGTCGGACATGGCGGCTGGCCCTTCGGTTTATGCTTAACGCTTCCTTTAAGGCGCCCGGTCCAGTCTGGACCGAACCTACGGAGGCTACCCTTGGTCATGTGTCGCATGTCGGCCCTCGCCGCAACCGCCCTCGCGCTGAGCCTGACCTCGGTCGTCCCTGCGCAGGCGTTCGGATTCAAGGCCAAGGCTGAGACCCCGGCCGCGCCCGAGGCGGGGGCGAGCGCAACCTCACAGCCGCCCAAGCCGCAAAAGGCCAACGCCGAAGAACGCGCCCTGTCGGCCCGCCTCGACCCCCTGGCCCAGGCGGCCTTCTGGGCCCGGGAAGTCAATCTCGACGCCACCGACCTCGAGGCCGGGATCGGCCTCTCCCGCGCCCTGCGCAACATGGGCAAGCCCGATGACGCCGCCGCCGCCGCCGAGCGGCTGGCCGTGCTGGCGCCCGACAATGTCGAGGTGATGCTGGAGCTGGCCCGCGCCCATCTCGCCCGCGGCCAGGGCTTTTACGCCGTCGAACCTGGCCGCAAGGCCCAGAGCCTGGCGCCCGGCGACTGGCGCGCGCCCTTCCTGCTGGCCATGGCCTATGAGCAGGCGGAGCGGGACGCCGAGGCTCTGGCGGCCCATCGGCGGGCCGTGCAGCTTGCGCCGGACAACGCCTCGGTGCTGTCCAACCTCGCCATGTTCCAGGCCGCTCGCGGTCAGACCGCCGAAGCCGAAGCCCTCCTGCGCCACGCCGCGACCCTGCCCGGCGCCACCGCCGTCGCCCGCCAGAACCTGGCGCTGATCCTTGGCCTGCAGGGCCGGCTCGCCGAGGCCGAGGCCCTGGCGCGCCAGGACCTGCCGCCGCAGCTGGTGGCCAACAACCTGGCCTATCTGCGGGCCGCCGCGGCGGCGGGCTCGACAGGGGGCGCGGGTCGGTCCTGGAATTCTGTCGGCTCGGCCCAGTAGGCTTAGGCCAGTAGGCTCAGGCCGGGCCGTTGGCGGCCATCATGTCCATGACCCGCAGGATCGCCGGCCCCAGGATCACCAGGAACAGCACCGGCAGGAAAAAGACGATCATCGGCACGGTCAGCTTGGCCGGCAGCTGGGCGGCCTTCTTCTCGGCCGTGGCCAGGCGCAGGTCGCGGTTCTCCTTGGCCATCACCCGCAAGGCCGTACCCAGCGGCGTGCCATAGCGCTCGGCCTGGATCATGGCCGTGGTGACCGACTTGATGCCCGGATGGTTGGTCCGTTTGGCCAGCCCCTCATAGGCCTGCCGGCGCTCCGGCAGATAGGAGAGCTCGGCGGTCAGCAGGGTCATTTCCTCGGCCAGCTCGATGGAGGAGCCGCCGATCTCCTGGCTGACCTTCTGGATCGCCGCCTCGATGGACATGCCGGACTCCACACAGATCAGCAGCAGGTCCAGGGCGTCGGGGAAGGCGCCGACGATGGACTCCCGGCGCTTCTGGGCGATGTTGCTGATGTAGATGTTGGGGGCGTAGTAGCCCAGCGTCAGGCCCGCGACGCTGGCGGCGAAGCGCGTCATCGGCGTCAGGCCGAAGTCGTTGACCACGAAGAGATAGAAGCCCACGCCGGCGGCGATCACAAAGGGCGAGACAAAGCGGAAAAAGTAGAAGGTGCTGACCGGCCGCGGCCCGCGGAAACCGGCCTGGGCCAGTTTTTCCACCACCTGCGGGTCCTCCAGCAGCCGGGAAAGCTGCAGACGTTCGACGACCTTCTTGTAGAGTCCCTCGTCGGTCTGGCGCAGCGAGCCGCCCTTGGCCGCCACCAGGGCCTCCCGGGACTTGCGCCGCAGCTCCTCGCGGCGGCTGGAGACGGACTTGAGCCGCGCCTCGAGGTTGCTGCGATTCATCAACGGCCGGGCGATGGTCATGAGGGTGGCGAAGGTCACCACCGCCACGAAGACGGCCAGCAGGTTGTCGGGATCGGTGAAGGCGCCGAGGTCCATCGCAGCCGCCCCTAGATCTTCATCCGGATCATGCGGCGCATCACCCAGATTCCCAAGCCCATCAGCAGCGCGCCGCCCAGCAGGATGATCCGGCCGCGCACATCGGTGAACAGCGGCGCCATGTATTCCGGCGCCATTATGGTGATCATGACCACCACCGCCGGGGGCAGAGAGCCGATGATGAAGGCGGAGGCGACGGCCTCGCCGGACAGGGCCTTGATCTTTTCGCGCATCAGCTTGCGGGCGCGGATGACCGTCGAGAGGTTGCCCAGGGCTTCGGCCAGATTGCCGCCGGTCTTCTGCTGGATCGCCAGGACGATGCCGAAGAAGCGAACCTCCTGGGCCGGCATGCGCTCATACATCCGGTCGATGGCCTGATCGATGGAGACGCCCATGCCGGTGTTTTCGGTCAGCGACCTGAATTCGCTGGCGAGGGGTTCGGGCGCTTCGGCGCCGATGATCCGCAGGCTGTCATTGACCGGCAGGCCCGACTTGATACCGCGGACGATGATGTCCATGGCGTCGGGAAAGGCCTCGACAAATTTCTTGGTCCGCCGGGCGGCCATCATGGCGACGACCCAGCGCGGCAGGCCCAGGCCCGCGGCGAAGGCCAGACCCAGGGCGACATAGGCCGCCTGGCCCGCCATCAGGATCAGCAGGAAGACGGACACGCCGAGCCCTGCGCTGATCAGCCAGAAGGTGCGGACATTGATGCTGAGCCCGGCCTGTTGCAGGCGCGCGCCGATGGAGAGGGAGGCTTTGCGCTGCTGGCGGTCCTGCTCCTTGAGACTCTGCAGGATCTGCTTGCGCCGCTGGTCCTGGGTGGCGCCGGTGGCGCGGCGGGCCTTGGCGTCCCGCGGCTCACGGCCCAGGATCGCCTGGGTGCGCTTGGCCGCACGCGCCTGGCTCGGCGACTGACCGGCCAGGGCGAAACCAAAGCCGGCCACGGCGATGAAGCCGAGCACGGCGGCCAGGATGCTGAGCGCGGTGGCGCTCATTCCGCGGCGTCCAGGGCTTCGGCCAGTTCGCGCTCCAGCCCGTAATAGCGGGCCCGGTCCCAGAACCTGGGGCGGGCGATGCCCGTCGAACGGTGGCGACCGACCACGCGGCCCTCGGCGTCCTCGCCGGTGATCTCGTAGAGCATCAGGTCCTGGGTGATGATCACGTCGCCTTCCAGGCCCACCACCTCGGTGACATGGGTGATGCGACGCGAGCCGTCCCGCAGGCGGGCGGCCTGGATGATGACGTCGATGGAGCCGACGATCATTTCCCGGATGGTCTTCGAGGGCAGGCCATAGCCGCCCATGGTGATCATGGATTCCAGACGGCTGACCGCCTCGCGGGGGCTGTTGGCGTGCAGGGTGCCCATGGAGCCGTCGTGGCCGGTGTTCATGGCCTGCAGCAGGTCGAAGGCCTCAGGCCCGCGCACCTCGCCGACGATGATCCGCTCGGGCCGCATCCGCAGGCAGTTCTTCACCAAGTCGCGCATGGTGATCTGGCCCTGGCCCTCCAGGTTCGGCGGCCGGGTTTCCAGGCGCACCACATGGGGCTGCTGCAGCTGCAGCTCGGCGGCGTCCTCGCAGGTCACGACCCGCTCGGTGGGGTCGATGAAGGCCGTCAGCGTATTGAGCAGGGTGGTCTTGCCCGAACCCGTGCCCCCGGAGATCAGGATGTTGCACCGGCAGGCGCCGATCACGCCCAGGACCCTGGCGCCTTCAGGCGTGATGGAGTCGTACTCCACCAGGTCCTTCATGGTCAGCTTGTCCTTCCGGAATTTCCGGATGGTCAGGGTGGGGCCATCGAGGGCCAGCGGCGGGGCGATGACGTTCACCCGGCTGCCATCGGGCAGGCGAGCGTCGCAGATCGGCGAGCTTTCGTCGACCCGGCGGCCGACCTGGCTGACGATCCGCTGGCAGATGTTCATCAGCTGGGAATTGTCGCGGAACCGCACATTGGTCAGCTGGACCTTGCCGCCGACCTCGATGAACACCCGGCTGGCGCCATTGACCATGATGTCGGCGATGTCGTCCCGGGCCAGGAGGGGCTCCAGCGGGCCATAGCCGAGGACGTCGTTGATGATGTCCTGGACCAGGGTCTCCTGCTCGGAGATCGACATGGAGACGTTCTTGATCGCCACCAGCTCGGCGACGATGTCGCGAATCTCCTCGGCCGCGGCCTTGGCGTCCAGCTGGGCCAGCTGGGCCAGGTCGATCGTATTGATCAGGGCGTTGAAGATCGTCGTCTTGGTGGCGTGGTAATAGTCCGACTGCTCACGCACCACCTGGGTGGCCGGCGCAGGACCCTGGGCGGCGCGAAGCTGCTCGAAGCCGCTGGTGGCCTTGGGGCCCGCCTCGGGCTTGGACCGGGCCGGTTGAGCGCCTGCCGCCGGGGGCTCGCTGCGCTGGGGACGCGTGGCGATGGGGGCCGCCGACTTGGCGGGCGGCGGGGCGGACGCGCCGGCCGGCGCGGGCGCCTTGGGCTGGGGCGCCCGTTGCGGAGCAACGGCTTCGGCCTCGGCGGAGCGCTTCCCGAACATGGCTATTTCCGCCGCAACAGGGCCGACAGAAGCGAGGACTTCTGCGGCGCCGGGGCTTCGCGGCGGCTGATCTGCTGGGCAAGCTCGGCCAGGGCTTCGGTCGTCTTGCCCCGCGGCGCGACCTCTGACAGCATCTGACCATTATTGGCCGCCTGGCCAAACAGCTTGGGCTCGAAGGGCAGGACCAGAGCGGGAACCAGGTCCAGCGCCTCGCCGAAGTCCTTGACCGGAATCTCCGGACGGCCCGGCACGCCCACCTGATTGAGGATCAGCCGCGGGGCCGCATCGTTGGGCCGGGCCCGGCGGACGAGGTCCACCAGGTTCTTGGTGTTGCGCAGGGAGGCGAGATCCGGCGTCGCCACGATCACCAGATCATCGGACGACAGCAGGATGCGGCGCTTCCAGGCGGTCCAGACATGGGGCAGGTCGAGGACCACGAAGGGCGCCGCACCGCGGATCTTCTGGGTCACCTCTTCGAAGGCGTCGGCCGAGATGTCGTAGTCCTGGTCCAGCGAGGCAGGCGCGGCGAACAGGCTGAGCCGGTCGGTGCAGCGGGCCATCATCCGATCCATCAGGACCGGGTCGAGACGGTCAGGCTCGCCCAGGGCGTCGGCCACCCCCTGCAGCGGGTCCTGGTTGAAGTCGAGGCCCGCAGTGCCGAACGGCAGGTCCAGGTCCACCAGCACGGCGTTGGCCGCCAGTCGCTCGGTGATGGCGTGGGCGATGTTGTGGGCCAGGGTCGAGGCGCCGACGCCGCCCTTGGCGCCGCAGAAGGCGATCTGGCGCCCGACGAAGGGCGCGCTGGGATCGGCGTAAAGCCCCGCAATCGAGCGGACGAACTGCAGAGGCTTCATCGGCGGAACGAGGTATTCGCTCACGCCGCGACGCATCAGCTCGCGATAGAGGGCGATGTCGTTGGCCGCCCCGATGACCACCACCTTGGAGCCGGGGTCGCAGACCTCGGCCAGCCTGTCGAGATGGGCCAGAAGTTGCGCGCCCCCCTCGCAGCACTCCACCACCAGCAGGGGCGGGGTCGGCTGGTTCTGATAGGCGGCGACGGCCGCGGCCAGCCCCCCCTCGCGAACCGTGACCGTGGCCCGTTCCATGCGACGGTCCTTGGCGGCGTGTTCGATCAGATCGGCGGTGCGGTCGCGCTCGGTGAAGGCGTGGATGGTGATGCGCGGGACAGGCGTGTCGCCGAAGGCGGCCTCTGCCGTGGCCATCATCTCATGGACCGGATTGTCCGTAGTCGGCGCCGCAGGCTCGGCCCGGCGGCCTTCGGCGGGAGGGTCAGCACGCAGGGGATCGGCGGCCACCGCCACCGGGGGCGGAGGTTCCAGGTCGGCGAACGGGTCGCGACGGGGCGCCGACCGCGCGGCCGGGGCGCCCCAGGCCTCATCGCCCGGCGCGCCGAAGTCGTCATCGGCTTCGAACTGGAGGTCGAAAGGATCGGGTCCGGAACTCGCGCGCATCAGACCCCTACCTCACAACCTGGGAGACGACGCCGGTGGAACGATCGTCGGACTCGCTCGAGGTGATCGCCCCCTCACGGTACTTGGCCAGGACATCGGCGCGACGCGCAGCGTCAGGGGCGTCCATGGCGCGTGGTCCAGCCAGGTCGGCGGGATTGGCGATCTGGGCGGCCAGATTGGCGGTCACCGCACAGCCGAAATTGGCCGAGACGCGGTTGTTCCAGTTGCTGCTGAGATTGTCCCAGCTCTCGCCGCAGTCGGGAATCTGGGCCTCATAGCGCAGATAGCCGACGATCATCGGCGGCCGCAGGTGGCCGCCGGCGTCATAGCCGATCACCTGGACGGCGGCGGGCGGCGCCCCGTGGGAGATCAGGAAGGCGCGCACGCTCTCGCCCATGCGATAGGCCGCCGCGGAGTCCACGCCGCTGGCGGGCGCCTGGATGCGGATGGCGCCGCCGTCGGCCGCGCGCCAGCCAGCCAGCAGTCCTAAGAGGGCGTCGGCCTGCGGCCCGGAAAGGCCTTGGGCATGGATCGCCAGCAGCACCTCTTCCGGGCGCGGCGTCACCTGGACGCGGTATTGGTCCAGCGGCGTGGCGGGATTGGCCACCGCCCCGTCCCGGGGCGGCGCCGAGGCGCAGGCCGCAAGACCAGCGGCCAGCGCCAGGGGCATGAAACAACGCAGGGTGCGGGTCATGGCGGCGCTCACTCGATCACATAGCCGTAGGGGCCCTGGTAGGCCGGCGCGCCTGCGGGCTGCGGCTTGGCCTTGTAGGCGCGGTTGAGGCGCCCCAGGAGGATGGTTTCGGGATCAGAGGCGATCCGCAGGCCGTCGGCCGGGGTCTGCAATCTGTCCGGCGACGTCGGCTGGACAAGGTAGGGGGTGACGATGATCACCAGCTCGGTCTCGCCCTGCAGATAGTCCCGCGACCGGAACAGCGTGCCCAGCACCGGCAGGTTGGTCATGCCCGGCAGGGAATCCACCGCCTGCTTGGTCTGTTCGCGCAACAGGCCGGCGATCATCATGGCGCCGCCGGAGGGCAGCTCCACCATGGTCTCGGCGCGGCGCACGCTGAGGGCCGGGATCACCAGGGACGGGGTCCCCGCGCCATTCCTGATCGAGAAGGCCCCCTCATTGGTGAGTTCGGACACCTCGGTGGAAATCTTCAGGGAGATTCGCCCGCCCGACAGGACCACCGGGGTGAAGCCAAGTCCGACGCCGAAGGGCTTGAACTCGATGGTGACGCGGCCGGTGTCGTCCTGGCCCACGGGCACGGGAAACTCGCCGCCGGCCAGGAACTTGGCGGCCTCGCCCGACACCGCCGTCAGGTTCGGCTCGGCCAGGGTGCGGACCAGGCCGACCCGTTCGAAGGCCTGGATCATGGCCTCGGCCTGGTTCAGGCCGGGATCGCCGGCCAGGCCTTCCTTGATGGTCGCGGTGTCGGAATTGCCGCCGTCGCGGGTGACGAAATCACACAGGGCGTCCGGCTGGTCGACCCAGCCGCATGGGAACTGCATGATCGGCTGTTTGGTGGTGTCGAGGTTGTAACCCCCGGTGAGGCCGCCGATCAGGCCGCCGTTCACGGCGAAGGAGGCGGCGTTGTTGAACATGTACTGGGGCTCGCCCAGCTGGTTCAGGACCGCGTTGGTGTTGAAGCCGAGCTGCTTGATGACGTTGCGCTGGACCTCGACGATGCGCACCTTGAGCATCACCTGGTCCTTGCCGGCGATGGCCAGCATGTTCAGCACCTGCTCGGGCCGGGCCACAGCCGCCCGGGCGATCTGCAGGGCCTTGTCGGCGTCCGATAGGCTCATCACCTCGCCCGACAGGATCAGGCTGTCATTCATGGCGTCGACCCGCACCCGCGCCCCGGGCAACAGGCGATTGATGGTCTGGGCCACCGCGCCGGTGTCCTGATCGACCCGGATGTCCAGCGACAGGATCCGCCGACCGGCGCCGTCGAAGAAGACCGCGTCGGTCTGACCGGCAGCCACCCCCAGCACATAGATTCGCCGGGGCGAACGCAGGACGGCGTCGGCCACCTGGGGATTGGTGACCAGCACGTCGCGGGCGTCCACCGGCAGCTCGATGATGGCCGACTTGCCCCGCGGCAGGGTCAGGGCCTGGGTGGCGCCGCCGCCGGCCAGATCGACCCGGATGGTCGAGCCTTGGGCTTCGAAACGGGACGCCGACCCGGCCAGATCCTGGGCGGTCGCCGGATGGACTGACCACAGGCCGAGGCTTGCGGCGGCGGCGATCAGGAAGGAAAGGCGCCTCATCGGACGGAAACCTCGGTCATCTCGCCGTCGCGGTAGATACGAACGGTCTGGGGCTCGGCCGATCCGCCGCGGCCCACAGGCCCGCCGATGTCGGTATAGGCGCGCAGGGCCAGGATCATCTCGCCCGCCGCCTTGCCCCGCACCAGCACCTCGGCGTCGCCAGCCGGCGCCTCCAGGGTGGCGACGGCGCCGATCATGGTGTTGGAGTCGTCCTTGGGCTCCGTGGCCTGGTCGATGGCCAGGACCCGCAGGTTGCGCATCAGGGTTTCGGTGATCATCGAGCCGTTCTGGTCCTCGCGGCTCTGCAGCACATCGACCCGGTCGCCGGGCAGGATGAAGCCGCCCACGGCGGTTTCCACAGAGACGGGCACCGAGACGGCCCGCATGCCCGGGCCAAGCACCACGGACATGTAGCCGCCCTCCCCGCCGCGAATGACCTTGCGGGTGGTGACGGGCTCGCCAGCGGCGATGGCTTCGCGGACGATGGCGCCTTCGAAGGCCTGGATCGGATTGTCACCCATGAGGGTGGAGGCGGCCTGGCTGGCCTTTTCGGCGACCTTTTCGGCGCCTTCCTTGGGCGGGACCGCAGTCTTGCCGTCGGTCACGAAGGCGGGGTTCAGGGCCTCGACCGGCCAGGCCTGCCAGCCAAGCATGGTCGAAACGATCCGCGTGCCCACGGCGAGGTCTTCCTTGGCCACCAGAACCTGGGCCATGGGGCGGGTTTCCACCTCAGCGGCGGCCTGAGACGGCTCGCCGGAGCTCATCATCCCGCGCACAATGAAGGCCAGCAGGATGGCGGCTACGGCGGCGGCGGCCAGAATGGCGATGCGGACGGCGCCCATGAACTTCCCGATACGCTCCCGCTGAGGGGGATGGGGCGACGCGCCGATTCCGGCGGGCAGCCGCGACTCAAAATCATGCTGCAGCCTTCTGGCGGCGTGATCCTTGTCGGGCGCCCATGGTTAACAGCGGCTAAAGGTCCTAGGCGCCGAGGGCTTGGACCAGGGTGCTGGCGGGGAAGGCGGCGAGGCCGCCGATGCAGATGGCCAGGCCGTAGGGAACGCTCTCGCCCGGCTCGGCCAGGCGGCTCAGCCAGGGCGGGCCGGCCGAGACATAGGGGCGCAGTCGGATCGAGCGCATGGCCAGGAGCATGACCGCCAGGACGCCGCCGGCCATGGCGGTCGCCAGCAGGAAGGTCGCCGAGGCGGGCCAGCCCAGCCAAAGGGCCGTGGCGGCGAACACCTTGGCGTCGCCGCCCCCGATCCAGCGCAGGGCGAACATCACCATGCCGGCGACCAGGGCGCAAAAGCCGATCGCCGCATGCAGCCCCACGGTGTCGAGGCCAAGGCCCAGGATCAGCGCCGTCGGAAAGAACGCCGCGATCAGCGCCAGGGTGATCCAGTTGGGGATCGTATAGGTCGTCACGTCCTTCAGCGCCGCCACGATCAGCAGGGCCGGGCAGATGACGAGCAGGACGGCCTGGGCTTGGGCGATCATGGGCGGGCTCTTGCAGCAGGCGCGAAACGGGCTTCCAGGCGGGCAGTCTGCGCATTGCGAGTGAACGCTTGGTTTCCCGCCCATGAAGAAGGGGCCGCAGCGTCTCCGCCACGGCCCCCGAAAGTCTAATCTTCGTTTTCGCCGCTTGGCGCGGCCGTTGTCTTAGGTCTGGGGCAGCTTGCCGGCGATCATGCCGAAGGTGCCGGTGAGGTTGCCGCCGAGGGTGTTCAGGGCGGTGATCAGCACGACGGCGATCAGGGCCGCGATCAGGCCATACTCGATGGCGGTGGCGCCGGACTCATCTTTCAGGAAGCGCGTGACGAACTTGGACATTGCTCGATCTCCTATGTTGGCGAGCAGATTGATCGGGGATCAGGCCTTGGTGGTCTGCTCGCCCCGAATTGCAGGGTCACAATGCCGCAGCTGACTTAATGGCGAGTAAACTAGCGAGTATTCGATCCAATTTTGTTTTGGTTTACTTGCGTTTACTATTATCATTCATTAACCACGAGGGCAGATTCGAGCGAAATTCGGCCATTTCCCTTTATGATTCACGCACGCGCGCGAGTCGGGTGCGATTCAGCCTTTGTTGACCATTCGGATCGACTCTGGCGCCTCAAGTCCTGCCGCCAGCCGCCCACCGGAATCGCCATGCTTCGCCTCGCCGTTTGCGTCCTCGCCGGCCTCCTGATCGCAGCGCCCGCCGTCGCGGCGCCCCTGTCGGTTCATCTCGACCAGGGCTCGAAGGTCCGCCTTGCCGGCGCGGCGCGCAATGTGGTGGTGACCAATCCGCGGGTGGCCGACGTGAATCTGCTGGGCGCTCAGGACCTGGTGATCATCGGCAAGGGCTATGGCGTCACCAGCGTCATCGTCACCGACGCCCTGGGCCGCACCCTGTTTGATCGCGACATCGTGGTCAGCGCCCCCGACCAGGGCCAGATGTCCTATATCCGCGGCGCAGAGGCCCGCACCTTTTCCTGCTCGCCCCGCTGCGAACCGATCGCCGCCGCCCAGCGGCCCTGAGGGCTTAAGCATCGCTTAGGCCAATGAGGTCTAGGGTCCGCCGGAAACCGGATGGACCCGCAGAATGCCGCGCGCCGCCCAAAACCTGATCCTCGCCCTGCGCGACTTCGCCCGCGCCCGTCAGGGCGCGACCGCGGTGGAGTTCGCCTTCATCGCCGGTCCCCTCCTGATGCTGCTCTTCGGCATTCTGGAATTGGCCCTGGTGTTCATGATGTCCACGGCCCTGGAGGCGGCGACCACGGACGCGGCCCGGACCATCCGCACCGGCGAGATGCAGACCAGCGGGGCCGCCAGCAAGGAGGGCTTCGCCGAGGCGGTCTGTGATCGCATGAGCTGGCTCGGCCCCAGCTGCGGCGACAACCTCTATGTCGACGTCCGCACCTACGACGACTTCACCAGCCTGAAGGACGACCCGGCCCAGGGCGGGAACGCCTTCAACGAAAACAACACCTGCTGGTCGCCAGGCGGGCCTGCCGACATCGTGCTGGTCCGCACCTATTACAGCTGGCCGATCTTCACCCCGCTGATCAGCAACGCCCTGGTCAATTCCGGCACGGACAAGCGCCTGCTGACTGCGGTCGACGCCTTCCGCAACGAGCCCTACAGCGACCAGCCCCCCACCGGAGCGGGGTGCTGATGATGAAGCCGATGGGCCGCATGATCGGTTTCGCTCGCGACCGCCGGGGCGTCGCCGCCGTGGAATTCGCGCTCATCGCGCCGTTCCTGATCCTGAGCTATATGGGGCTGGCCGAGGTCACCATGGCCTTGATGGCCGAGCGCCGCGCCAGTCACGCCACGGCCGTGGTCGCCGATCTGGTGGCCCAGGACACCCTGACCACCCGCAGCGAACTGAACGATGTGTTCTCCGTCGCCGAAGAGATCCTAACCCCCTTCTCACCCAGCGGCATGAAGATCCGCATCACGGCGATCCGGGCCGACACCAACGGGGTGCCAAAGGTGGTCTGGAGCCACGGCAAGGGCATGAACGCCTATGGCAAGGGCGCGACCGTGTCGGGCCTGCCGAACAATCTGGTGGTCGCCCATGACACGCTGATCATGAGCGAGATGGCCTACAACTATGACTCGCCCGTCAAGTACGCCATTCCCAACGCCTTGAACTTCAATGAGAAATACTATCTTCGCCCCCGCAAGATGACCATGGTCAACTGCACCGACTGTTGAGCCGGGCGCGCGGCCCGACAGGGCCCGGTGATCGGAGCGCCTTGATCAGGCGCTAGGGCAAGTCGGCGGCCAGGGCGTCGAGCAGCGGCGGATTGGCGAGGCCTCGCCCCTCCAGGGTCGCCGCCGGGCGCAGGCCCACCAGGCTGTTGGTCAGGAAGACGGCGTCGGCGTGCGCCAGGGCCTCAGGCCCGGCTCTGACCTCGCGCACGGTCACGCCCAGGGCGGCCGCACGGTCCATCACCGCCGCTCTCGCCAGGCCGTCGAGCACCCCGCACTCCAGCGCCGGGGTGAAGAGGTCGCCGTCGTCCATCCAGAAGATGTTGGCCGCCGCCGCACAGGCCACCTCGCCATCTGTATTGAGCATCACGGCTTCGTCCGCGCCGGCGACCTGCGCCTCGCGCCGGGCCAGCACATTGTCCAGATAGGCCAGGGTCTTGTGCCGCGAGGCGGGCGAGCCCCCATTGCGGCGCACCTGGGCGATCGCCAGCCGCAGGGGGCTCGTCGACCGCGGCGCGGGCGCAAGGCTCGACAGCAGTCGGGGGCCGAGCATGGAGGGCCGGTCCAGGCCGCGCCCGCCCGATCCCGCCGTCCAGGTCAGCCGCAGGGCGGCCCGGGCATGGGTCGCACCCGCCATCGCAGCCGCCGCGGCGGCCAGGGCCGCGTCCTCGGTGGGCTCGGGCAGGCCAAGCGTCCCGCAGCCGCGGCGCAGTCGGGCCATATGCTCGGCCCACCAGACCGGCGCCCCGCCGACCACCAGCAGGGTTTCGAAAAGGCCATCGCCCAGCAGCAGGCCGCGGTCGTCGATAGGAACGCTCACGGGCGCCTCACGGGTCTGAAGACAGGGCCGCCAGGATGGCCGAAATCTTGGCCTCGGTCTCCAGGCGCTCGGCGACGGGGTCGCTGTCGGCCACCAGGCCGGCGCCAGCCCTGGCCTCGACCCGCCACCCCTCCGGCGTCTCCACACAGGCGGCGGTGCGGATCAGAACGCTGGAGTCGAAGGCGCCATCGACGCCGGCCCAGAAGATCGAGCCGCAATAGGGCCCACGCGGCGGCTCCAGGCCTTCGATCACCTTCATGGCCTGGATCTTCGGCGCGCCGGTGATGGAGCCCGGCGGAAAGGCCGCCTGCAGGAGATCGGCGCCGCCGCGTCCGGCCTGCATGCGGCCGGTCACCGTGGACACCAGGTGATGGACATTGGCGAAGCTCTCGATGGCGAACAGGTCCGGGACCTTCACCGTGCCCGGCCGACAGACCCGGGCCAGGTCATTGCGCATCAGGTCCACGATCATCAGGTTCTCGGCGCGGTCCTTGGCGCTGGCCAGCAACTCGGCCGCCAGGGCGGCGTCCTGCGTGGCGTCAACGCCCCTCGGCCGCGTCCCCTTGATCGGCCGGGTCTCGGCCGTGAGGCCGTCGGCTCCACGGCGCAGGGCGACGAAGCGCTCCGGAGAATTGGACACCACCGCCCGCCCCGGCAGTCGCAGATAGGCCGCGAAGGGGGCTGCCGAACGCTGGGCGAGACGGGCGAACAGGTCGTAAGGCGTCGCGCCGGCCGCGAGGTCGCCGGTCCAGCGGCGAGCGACATTGGCTTGGAAGATCTCGCCTGCGGCGATGCGGCCGACCACCTCGGCGACCGCCGCCTCATAGGCCTGGCCGGACGAGGCCGTCATCGGACCGGCGAGGCGACCTGGCGCAGTGCGGTTCGGCGCGCCGAGCGCCGCAAGCAGATCCTGGGCCCGGCCGCGGGCCTGGTCTTCCCCCTCGCCGCGGCCGATGGCCAGCAGCCTCTGGTCGCGATGATCGAAGGCGAGCACGGCGGGATAAAGCCCTGCCGCCAGGTGCGGCCAGTCGCGATGCGGGGCCAGGCCCAGCCCCTGGGCGCGGCCCCCGAGCTCATAGGTCGCAAGGCCGACGACCCCACCCTGGAACGGCGGGCCCTCGGCCAGCATCTCGCCTTCCGGGATCAGGTCGGCCAGGGCCGCCAAGGGGTCAGCCGCGTCGTCGGCCTCGACCACCAGCACCCGCTGCGGCCGGGCCGCAAGATAGGACCAACGCCCCCGCAGCCCTCCGCCGCCCGACAGCAGGCAGAGGCTCCAGGCCTCGCCCGCCAGGGCGGCCAGCGCCTGGGCGGGATCACACCAGGGGGCTTCGATCTGGACGACACGACGCATGTCCGCGCCTTAGCCCCCTAAGGCCCCGCTGGAAAGCGATCAGGCGGCGAGCTTGGCGTCGGCGGCGGCCAGAGCCTTGTCCTTGGCGCCGGCGAAGCCCTGTACGGCCAGAGCCTCGGCCAGGGCCGTCAGGCAGAGGCGGACATGCCAGGGGCTGGCCGAAGCGCCCATCAGGCCGATGCGCCAGACCTTGCCCTTCAGGGGGCCGAGACCGGCGCCGATCTCCAGGTTCCAGTGTTCCAGCACGTGATTGCGCACCGCCGCCTCATCGATCCCCTCGGGGATTTTCACGGTGTTGAGCTGCGGCAGGCGATCGGCCGGCGCCACCAGCATCTCCAGGCCCAGGGCCTCGAGCCCGGCCACCAGGGACTCATGCATCCGGGCGTGGCGGACGAAGGCGGCCTGCTGGCCCTCCTCGAACAGCGCGACCAGGGATTCGTGCAGGCCATACAGCGCATTGATCGGGGCGGTGTGGTGATAGGTGCGACCGCCCTCGCCGCCCCAATAGCTCATCAGCAGGCCGATATCGTAGAGCCAGTTGCGGGGCTTTTCCTTGCGCGCGGCGATGGCCGCCACGGCGCGCTTGGAGAAAGCCACCGGCGAGAGGCCGGGAGGAGCAGAAAGACACTTCTGGGTGCCGGAATAGACCACGTCGGCGTCCCAGGCCGCGGCGTCCACGGCGATGCCGCCCAGGGATGTCACGCAGTCAACGATGGACAGCGCGCCGTGCTTGCGCGCCAGGCCGCAGAGCGTGGCCGCATCGCTGCGCACGCCGGTCGAGGTTTCGGCGTGGACGAAGGCCAGCACCTTGGCCTGACGGCCGGCCAGCGCCGTCTCCACCTTGGCCGGATCAACGGGCTTGCCCCATTCGTCGTCCACCGTAACGACCTCGGCGCCGGCGCGGCCGGCCATGTCGACCATCCGTGTGCCGAACACGCCGTTGACGCAGATCACCGCCAGGTCGCCGGGCTCCAGCAGGTTCATCAGGGCCGCCTCCATGCCCGCCGTGCCGGGCGCCGGCAGGGGCACGCAGATGTGATCTGGCGCATTGAACAGGCGCGACAGCGCCGCCTTGATCTCTTCCATCAGGCCCTGGAAGGCGGGGTCCAGGTGGCCGATCGTCGGCCGGGCCAAGGCCGCCAGCACCCGAGGGGTCACATCGGAGGGGCCGGGGCCCATGAGGATGCGGCGGGGGGGTTGAAAGCTCTGCATGGCGACCTCCGGGTGACGACCTGATTTCACGCCGAGGTGATTAGGCCGAGAGGGCGCCTGAGCGCAAATCTTGTCGCTGAGCCTTGTCGGAGGTTCAGCCCCTGGAAGCGCCCGGCGACGACGCGGAGGTCGTCGCCGGGCGTAGGCTTTTCAAAGCGGCGAAAGCCCCTCCGCGGCCCCTACCCTGGTCGCCCTTGGCTCGTCCCGCTCGGCAGGGTCTTTCGCCATTCCGCCCACAGTTGCGCCCGGGGTCGAGGGTACTTTTCAGCCAGGAACTGCGCGCTCACCACCCGGTCGGTGCGGAAATGGCGGAAGCCCTGGCGCAACTCGCACCAGGCGCAGATCAGCCGTGTGGTGTCGAAATAGCCCACCGTGACCGGCCAGATCACCCGGCTGGTCACCGCGCCGGACTCGTCGCGATAGTCCAGGGCCACCTTGCGCTGATCGCGGAGGCAGGCGCGCAGCTGGGACATGTCGAGGGCGTCAGGGGCGCCGTCACGACGGCCCGAGGCCATCAGCGGCGAGGAGCTGATAAAGGGGCGCAAATCCTCCGGAATCACCTGGGCGATCTTGGCCACCAGATCCTGGGCGGCGCGGGCCAGATCCGGATCGCCTCGCCCGCCAACCCACTGAGCGCCCAGCAACACCGCCTCGACCTCCTGCGCCGTCAGCATCAGCGGCGGCATGTCGAAGCCATCCTCCAGCACATAGCCCACCCCGGCCTCGCCGCGGATCGGCACCCGCTGGGCGATCAGGTCGGCCATGTCGCGATAAAGGGTGCGCACCGAGGTCTCCAGCTCGCGGGCGAGCGCCGCGCCGGTCACCGGCCGGCGGCTGCGTCGCAGGATCTGAATGATCTGAAACAGGCGGTCGGCCCGGCGCATCGACGGCTCCAGAAGGCTTGGTGAGACTGCTGACAAGACGCTGACAGGAGAGGGTCCTTATCACGGTCTGGACGGACGCGGAGAAGCAAGATGATCACCCTCTACGGCTTTGGCCCAGCCTTTGGCCTGCCCGATCCCAGCCCCTATGTGATGAAGACCGAGGTTCAGCTGAAGATGGCCGGGCTTGGCTATCTGAAGGTGGCCGGTGACCTGGAAAAGGCGCCCAAGGGCAAGCTGCCCTATCTCGACGACGACGGCCAGGTGGTGGCCGACTCCACCTTCATCCGCCTGCACCTGGAAGAGTCCTATGGGCTCGACTTCGACGAAGGGCTGTCGCCGGCCGATCGCGCCCGGGCCTGGGCTGTCGAACGGATGATCGAGGATCACCTGGGCTGGGCGCTGGGCTATTGCCGCTGGCTGATCCCGGAGAACTTCGCCAACGGGCCGGCCCACTTCTTCGACGACGTGCCCGAGCCCGCGCGTGAACAGGTCCGCGCCGATGTTCAGGCAGAGGTGCGCCAGGCCATGACGGCGCACGGGGTGGCCCGCCACAGCCTGGCCGAGATCGCCGGCCTGGCCGATCGATCCCTGGCGTCCTTGTCGACGCTGCTTGCGGACAAGGTCTTCGTCATGGGTGAGCGCCCGACCTCGGTGGACGCCGCGGCCTTCAGCTTTCTGGCCGGCATCTATTGCGAGGCCTTTCCCTCGCCGGTGCGGGACGCCGCCTTCGCCTATCCGAACCTTGTGGCCTACAGCGAGCGGATGATGCGGATGTTCTTCCCGCAGTACACCCGTCAGGCCCAGGACGCCGCCTAGAGCCTGTTCCCACTTATCGGAACGCGCTCTAGGCCAGGATGCGCTCGGCGATCGACTCACGCATGGACGCATCCACGCCCAGCGCCTGCTCCAGATAGCCGTCGAGCGATCCGCACTGGTCGCGCATGACGGCGAAGGCCGCCTGCAGATACTCCGGATGGACGCTGAGCGCCGTGCGCACCGCCTCTTCAGTGGGCGCGCGGCCAGCGTGCTCAGCCACGAACTCCATCATGAAGGGGACCCGCCGCGCGATGCGGGTCTCGTCATTGGTCAGCAGATAGTCGGCGATCAGGTCGTCCTCATGGACGCCGGCCATGTGGTGGGTGAGCGCGCACAGCATGCCAGTGCGATCCTTGCCCGCCACGCAATGCACCAGCACCGGTCCCTCAGACGCCGAAAGGGCGCGGAAATAGCGCGAAAACAGGTCCAGGTGACGGGCTTCGAACGGGGCTTCCCGATAGAAGCGGACCCCGTCAGCGCGGAAGAAGTCGGCGCTGATGTCGGAGTCCTTCAGGCCCGCCAGCCACGGGTCGCCGGGCTCGCCCAGGTCGTTCTCGATCACATGGGCCATGAAGCCTTCCGGCCGCAGGGAGGGCTCACGCGCCCGCTCGGCGGGCCGGCGCAGATCCACCACCACCGAAATCCCCAGCGCCCGCAGCCGCTCAAGGTCAGACGGCGTGGCGCGGCCATGATTGGCCGAGCGATAGAGCAGGCCCGCGCGCAGGCCCCGGCCGCAGGCGGTGTCGTAGCCTCCGAAGTCGCGGAAGTTCTCGATGCCCTCGAAGTCCATATGTCGTTGCATCGGCAGGCTCTAACCCCGGCCGCCGGCGAAATCCAGGGCCTGGACGCCGCGGCCCCGGCGCTGCAGGCTGGCGGCCATGACCGAGCCCCAGACCCACCGATTCCAGAGCTTCGACGGCGTCGAGATCGCCGTCTATACGGCAGGCGCGGGCCGCCCCGTCGTGCTGCTGCACGGCTTCTTTTCCAGCGGTCAGCAGAACTGGTTCCTGCCGGGCCACGCCGATCGGCTGATCGCGGCGGGCTTCCAGGTGATCGCGCCGGACCTGCGCGGCCACGGCCAGTCCGGCGCGCCGGTGGAGCCCGAAGCTTGGCCGCAGGATGTGCTGGCCAGGGATCAGGCGGCGCTGATCGCCCATCTGGGGCTAAGCGACTTCGACCTCGTCGGCTATTCCCTGGGGGCGCGGACCTCGGTGCGGGCGGTGATCGGCGGCGCTGCGCCCCGGCGGATGGCGCTGGGCGGCATGGGCGCCTCAGGCATCATGGCGGCGGGCGCCCGGGCGGCGATGTTCGAAGACTCCATCCGCAATGGCGCTGGCGCCCGCGATCCCCGGGCTGGCAAGTTCATCCAGGCCCTGATGGCCGAGATGGGCCTCAACCCTCAGGCCATGCTGGGCGTGCTGGCAGCCTTCCAGGAAACCACCGAGGACCAGATTCGAGCGATCAAGGTTCCGACCCTGGTCGTCTGCGGCGACGCCGACCGGGACAACGGCTCGCCCCACGAGCTGGTCGAGCTTCTGCCCCAGGGCGAGCTGGTCATCGTCCCCGGCGATCACCGGGCCGCCGCCGCCACGCCCGAGCTTGGCGAGGCGGTCGTCCGGTTCCTGACGGCCTAGCGTTCTAGCGGAACGGCGGCTCGTCGAAGCTGCGCAGCTTGCGCGAGTGCAGGCGCGGCCCCTCCTCGCGCAGCAAATCCAGCGTCGCCAGACCGATCTGCAGATGCTGGCCGATGGCC
This sequence comes from Phenylobacterium sp., assembly GCF_030680185.1. Classification (GTDB taxonomy): domain Bacteria; phylum Pseudomonadota; class Alphaproteobacteria; order Caulobacterales; family Caulobacteraceae; genus Phenylobacterium. The sequence continues at coordinate 75,458 of NZ_JAUXVZ010000032.1, read as the reverse complement.
CGCTCATAGAAGGCGTTGGCCTGGCCCGGCAGCTTGATTTCGCCATGCAGCGGCTTGTCCGAGACGCACAGCAAGGTCCCGTAGGGCACCCGGAACCGGTAGCCCTGGGCGGCGATGGTGGCGCTTTCCATGTCGATGGCCACGGCGCGGGACTGGTTGAACCTCAGGGCCGACAGCGAATAGCGCAGCTCCCAGTTCCGATCGTCGGTGGTCACCACGGTGCCGGTGCGCAGGCGGCGCTTGAGCACATCGCCCACCTCGCCCGTCACCAGCTCGGCGGCCCGGTTCATGGCCACCTGGACCTCGGCGATGGGCGGGATTGGGATTTCCGGGGGCAGGACATCGTCCAGCACGTGGTCGTCGCGCAGATAGGCGTGGGCCAGCACATAGTCGCCAATGGTCTGGCTGCCGCGCAGACCGCCGCAATGGCCGATCATCAGCCAGGCCTGGGGCCGCAGCACGGCCAGGTGGTCGGTGATCGTCTTGGCGTTGGAGGGGCCGACGCCAATATTGATCAGGGTGACCCCGCGCCCGTCCTTGGCCATCAGGTGGTAGGCGGGCATCTGGTGGCGCCGCCAGGCCGCCTCGGCCACCACCAGCTCGGGATTTTCCGTCTCGGCGGTCACCACCACCCGGCCGGCCGCCGAGAGGGCCGTGTAGGCGCCGCCGGCCTTCAGCTGGGCGCAGGCCCAGGCGACGAACTCGTCCACATAGCGGTGGTAGTTGGTGAACAGGATGAAGGGCTGCACATGCTCGGCCGGCGCGCCGGTATAGTGGGCCAGGCGGGCCAGGGAGAAATCGGTCCGCAGGCCGTCGAACAGGGCCAGCGGCCGGGCCTCCTCCAGGGCCGGCGTCCAGAAGCCGTCGGCGATCTCGTCGCCGATATGGGCGAGCTCGGTGGTCGGGAAGTGGCGGGCGATCTCGCGTGCGCCCACATCGGCCTTGGCCAGGTCCACCGTGCCGTCCAGCACATAGGGGAAGGGAATTTCCTGGTCCGAGCGGCCGACCTCGACGGTCACAGCGAAGTCCTGCATCAGCAGGGTCAGCTGCTCCACCAGATAGGCGCCGAAGAGGTCCGGCCGGGTCACCGTGACGGCGTAGGTCCCCGGCGCCGAGAGCCGGGCATAGGCCCGCGACAGGCGCGGATAATCCAGTCCGGCCGGCCAGGTCAGGCGCAGTTCCGGATAGGTGAAGGCGCCGGCCACGCGCAGGGCGGGGTCGGGCGGCGTTCCGTCGGCGAGGAATTTCTGCAGGGCGCCGCGAAGGGCGCTGACCGAGGCCTCATATTCCTCGGTGAGCCGCGCAAGAATGGCGGCGGGGTCGTTGCTTCTTGTCATGGGGGACTATAGCGCCGCTTGGCGACGGTTTCGAGATGCCTCGTCGCACATGTGCTTGCGCAAGGGCCTCGCCATTCCCCATATCTGGGGCCTGGAACAATCGCCGAACGCAAGATGCACAATCACCTGAGAACCTTCACCCTGCTGGCCGCCCTGACCGCCCTGTTCATGGGGATCGGCTTCATGATCGGCGGCGCCAGCGGCATGCTGATCGCCCTGGTCCTGGCTGGGGGCATGAACCTGTTCAGCTACTGGAACTCCGACAAGATCCTGCTGAAGATGCACGGCGCCCAGCAGGTGGACGAGAGCCACCCTGAGGCCCTGGTCCGCAACTATGTGCGCGACATCTTCGACATGGCCGACGGCGCCGGCATGCCCCGGCCCAAGGTCTATGTGATGGCCACCGACCAGCCCAACGCCTTCGCCACCGGCCGCAATCCGGAGAACGCCGCGGTGGCGGCGACTCAGGGCCTGCTGCGGATGCTGGACCGCCGCGAGGTGCGCGGCGTGATGGCCCATGAGCTGGCCCATGTGAAGAACCGCGACACCCTGACCATGACGGTGACGGCTACGGTGGCCGGCGCCATCTCGGCGCTCGCCAATTTCGCGCTGTTCTTCGGCGGCAATGATCGTGAGCGGCCGGGCGGGATCATCGGGACCATCGCCATGATGATCCTGGCCCCCATGGCCGCCAGTCTGGTGCAGATGGCGATCAGCCGCGGCCGGGAATACGAGGCCGACCGGGGCGGGGCCGAAATCTGCGGCGATCCGGAGGCCCTGGCCGACGCCTTGCAGAAGATCGAGCACTATGCCCGCGGCACGGTGAACCTGCCGGCCGAGCGCAATCCGGCCACCGGCCAGATGTTCATCATCAACCCCCTGTCGGGGCGTGGGGCCGACAACCTGTTCTCCACCCACCCGGCGACCCAGAACCGGGTGCGGGCCCTGATGGAGATGGCCGGCAAGGTGGCCGCGCCCGTCCAGCGGGCCGCCCGGGCCGTGGGCACGGCGGTGCCGGTCACGCGGCGCTCGAAGGGCGGTCCCTGGGGTTAGGCGAAGTCTTTAGAGGTTCGTCGTCCTGGGCCTTGTGCCCAGGATCCCTTGTGACGCTTGCGCCCGCCTTGGAGAGGGATCCTCGGGACAAGCCTGAGGATGACGGCAGAAAATGCTCTACTCCGCCGGCAGGGTGTTATCCGTGCGCTTGTTGAGCAGGCGGTCGAATTCCGACCAGACGCCGGAGTCCCCGTGCCATTGGCCCTTGGTGGCGGCCTTGGAATATTCGGTGGAGCGGGCTTCGAAGAAGTTGGCGTGCTCCACCCCCGACAGCATCGACTGCAGCCACGGCAGGGGGTTTTCCTTCACCCCGTAGACCTCGGGCAGGTGCAGCTGGCGCAGACGCCAGTCGGCGATGAAGCGGATATAGGACTTGATGTCGTCCGGCGTCATGCCCTGGACCTCACCGGCCTCGAAGGCCAGGTCGATGAACTTGTCCTCCAGGCCCACCACGGTCTTGCAGCAGTCGACGATGTCGTCGGCTACCGACTTGGTCACCACCTTCGTCTCGGCGTTGAAGGCGTGATAGAGCCGGATGATCCCCTCGCAGTGCAGGCTCTCGTCGCGCACCGACCAGGAGACGATCTGGCCCATCCCCTTCATCTTGTTGTGGCGGGGGAAGTTCATCAGCATGGCGAAGCTGGCGAACAGCTGCAGGCCCTCGGTGAAGCCGCCGAACATGGCCAGGGTGCGGGCGATGTCGGCGTCCGAATCGACGCCGAACTGCTGCATGTAGTCATGCTTGTCCCGCATCTCCTGGTAATCCAGGAAGGCGGTGAACTCCGAGTCGGGCATGCCGATGGTTTCGAGCAGCAGCGCATAGGCGGCGATGTGGATCGTCTCCATATTGGAGAACGAGGCCAGCATCATCTTCACCTCGGTGGGTTTGAACACCCGCCCGTAGCGCTCCATGTAGTTGTCGTTCACCTCGACGTCCGACTGGGTGAAGAAGCGGAAGATCTGCGTCAGCAGGGCCCGCTCCTTATCGTTCAGCTTGGCCGCCCAATCCTTGATGTCCTCGCCCAGCGGCACCTCTTCGGGCATCCAGTGGACCTGCTGCTGCTTCTTCCAGTAGTCGTAGGCCCACGGATAGCGGAAGGGCTTGTACGCATAGGACGGCGTCAGCAGGCCAGGCAGGGCGCGGAGGTTGGCGTCGGTCACGGCGTGACTTCCTCGATGAGCGGACAGAAAGCTAGGATCGCACCGATAACGTTATCAGCGATTGGGGCGATCTCCAGGGGACAATCGGCCGCTACCCCCAATATGTTGTTAACAATGCCTAACCAGCCACAAGCTGTAGACGATCATGCCGCCGGGCGCCCGCGGCGGGGCTTGGCTGCCGGGGCGGGGCCGACCTCGGCGAAGGGAACTGCGACATGAAGCTCTATACCTACCAGCGGAACTCGGCGGGGGAACGGGTACGCATCGCCCTGGGCTTGAAGGGGTTGGCCTATGAGTATGTCTCAGTCCCTGGCCTCGCCGAGGGTGAGTATCGTCGGATCAATCCGCAAGGGCTGATGCCTGCGCTCGAGCTGGACAACGGACAGGTGATCGCCCAGTCCGGCGCCATTCTGGCCTTTCTGGAAGAGCGTTTTCCTGAGCCGCCGCTTCTCCCGGCTGATCCCGTTCTGAGGGCCCAATCGCGTAGCTTCGGTCTTTTTATCGCCGCCGAGATGCACGCCGTCACCGTCAGTCGGGTGCGCCGATTCGTGGCTGACGAGTTGGGCGCAGGCCCAGAAGGGGAAGCGCTCTGGTTGGCGCACTGGACGGCGGAAGGCTTGGCCCGACTGGAGGCCATGCTCGCCCAACGGTCGCAGGATTTCACATTCTGCTACGGCGAGACGCCGGGGTGGGCCGATCTCCACCTCATTCCTGCCTTACGGAACGCCCGACGGTTCGACGTCGCCCTGGCCAGCTATGAGCGGCTTCTGGCCGTGGAGGGCGCGTGCGCTGAAATTCCAGCGTTTCAGGCCGCCCGGCCCGAAGCACAGCCAGACTTCATCTCGTCTGACCTCAGTTCGAGGGCTTGATCGAGAAGGACAGGGCGAGGATCTGGTCGTCGCGGGTTTCCTGGCCCCAGATCATGTGCTGGCCCTTCACCTCACGGTGAACATAGCCCAGGGCGGCCTGGATCGGACCCTTGCGCCAGCCGACGCCCACATGAGCGTCGCCGATCAGGGCGCTGGAGCGATCGGTGGACCAGCCGGCCTGATCCCAGCCATTGTCATTACGCAGCATGTTGAGGCCGACGGCCCGGCCGCTGGCCGCCGCGAACAGATACCAGCGCCCCGTCTTGCCGAAGGACTCCCCGTCCCTCACGCCCATGGCGTTGAGGCGGTCTTCGACCTCGTCATCAAGGTTCTGGCCGAAACGGACCTGAGCGCCCGCTTCCGCCTGGCCGCCACCGGCCCCGAAGCCCAGGCCGGCGTGGGGCGAGACGTCCACATCATAATCGCCCGCGGCGAATTTCATGGCGCCTGGCCAGTCGCGGACCATCGCGACCTCATAGGCCCGGGCGTCAAACTCGGCCCGTTCGGGATTGAGCGGCAGGCCGCCGGGGCCACGCAGGGGACCGCCGACACTGACGCGAAGGGAATCAACTGCGCCGCTCTCGGTCACCCCAAGCGGCACCGTGCTGGAGCGCCAGCGAACCGGCCCCTGCCCCGGGGCGAAGGCTTCGGGCGTCGTAACCTTTTCGTCGAATTCATTGAAGACGGACTGCGGCGCAAAAGCGGCGTCCATCAAGTCAAACGCAACCTGTGTGGACTCAGCATTGAGGGTAGCGGAGCTGAAGTCTTGCGCCGTGGCAGACGTCGCAACTCCGAACCCCATGACGATGGCCAATCCAGCCGACAGCCGCACCTGCTACTCTCCCTGTCCCCTCATCTACCGCAGAGCGGCAGATGACATCCTTCCATGTCGTTTCAATGTGGGGAAGGTGACAGAGGTTCCCGGTTTATCTGGTCACGGGGTCGTGCATCGAACAGCGCACATGAAAACGCCGGCACCTCTGGAGGCGCCGGCGATTCAATCAGCCCGATCGCCGCCTATTGGCAGGCCAGGCATTCCTCATAGTCGGTGCGGCCGTCTTCGGGCGGCGCCATGGCGGGCACGATGCCTGCGGCGGCCACCGCGGCCCCGGCGTGGGACGCCCGCTGAACGGACTTGGAGCGGAGATAGTAGAGCGACTTGCAGCCCCGCTCCCACGCCATCCAGTGCAGCATGTGCAGGTCCCACTTGTCGACGTCGCCGGGCAGGAACAGGTTCACCGACTGGGACTGACAGATGTCGGGCGTCCGGTCGGCCGCGAGTTCGACGATCCAGCGCTGATCGATCTCGAAGGCGGTCTTGTACACGTCCTTCTCGTCGTCGCTCAGCCCGTCGAGGTGCTGCACCGAGCCCTCGTTTTCCAGGATGGTGTCCCAGACGGCCGGGGTGTTGAGGCCCTTTTCCTCAAGCAGACGCTCAAGATAGGGGTTCCGGACGGCGAAGGTGCCCGACAGGGTCTTATGCGAATAGATGTTGGCCGGGATCGGCTCGATGCCGGCGCTGGTGCCGCCGCAGATGATCGAGATCGAGGCGGTCGGCGCGATGGCCAGCTTGTGCGAGAAGCGCTCCATGACGCCGCGCTCGGCCGCGTCCGGGCAAGGCCCGCGCTCCTCGGCCAGCCGGCGGCTGGCGGCGTCGCAATGGCGGCGCAGATGCTTGAACAGGCGCATGTTCCACGACTTGGCGAGCGCGCTTTCGAAGGGCACGTTCTGGGCCTGCAGGAAGGTGTGGAAACCCATCAGGCCCAGGCCCACCGAGCGCTCGCGGATCGCGGCGTAGACGGCGTTGTCCATTTCGCCCGGCGCGCGGGTGATGAAGTCCTGCAGCACATTGTCGAGGAAGCGCATCACGTCCTCGATGAAGGTCGGGTGATCGCGCCATTCCAGGAACTTCTCGGCGTTCACCGACGACAGGCAGCAGACCGCGGTGCGGTCCTTGCCCAGGTGGTCGACGCCGGTGTGCAGCATGATCTCCGAGCACAGGTTCGACTGCCGGACCTTGAGCCCCAGTTCGCGCTGATGCTGCGGCATGGAGCGGTTCACGGTGTCGGAGAAGATCAGATAGGGCTCGCCGGTCTGCAGGCGGATCTCGAGGATCTTCTGCCAGAGCGAGCGGGCGTCCACTTCGCGGATCACCTCATTGGTCTTGGGCGAGCGCAGGCCAAAGAGTTCGCCGGCCCGGACGGCCTCCATGAACTCGTCGGAGATGCTGATGCCGTGGTGCAGGTTCAGCGACTTGCGGTTGAAGTCGCCGGACGGCTTGCGGATTTCGAGGAACTCTTCGATCTCGGGGTGGTGGACATCGAGATAGACCGCCGCCGAACCCCGACGCAGCGAGCCCTGGCTGATGGCGAGGGTCAGGGAGTCCATCACCCGGATGAAGGGGATGATGCCGCTGGTCTGGCCCGCGCCCTTGACCTTCTCGCCGATGGAGCGGACCCCGCCCCAATAGGTGCCGATGCCGCCGCCGTTGGAGGCCAGCGCCACGTTTTCGTTCCAGACGCCCTGGATGCCGTCGAGGCTGTCGCGCACCGCATTCAGGAAGCACGAGATCGGCAGGCCCCGATCGGCGCCGCCGTTGGACAGCACCGGGGTGGCGGGCATGAACCAGAGGTTGGAAATGTAGTCATAGATGCGCTGGGCGTGGTCGGCGTCGTCGGCGAAAGCCGTGGCCACCCGGGCGAACATGTCCTGGTAGGATTCGCCGGCCAGCAGGTAGCGGTCCTCCAGCGTGGTCTTGCCGAATTCGGTCAGCAGGGCGTCGCGGCTGCGATCCACCTCCACCTTGCGAACCAGCTGCAGCTGGGGGCGTTCAGCGCGGTCTTGCGCCGCCGAAGCCGCCTCAGAAACCTTCAACATTGCCGCTTCACTGCCGCTCATGGCCAAAACCCATAACTTTCAGGGGCTTCGAGCCCATGCCCGATATTCCCGCCCCACCGCTATATCTTGTGGCCGCCAACCCGACGACACCACTATATGGGGCCACATAGGCTAATGACTCGTCAACGGGGTGCGACGGTTCGCCCCCAGGGATTTTCGTTACCTAGATCTTAACGTCGGGACTCCGCCCACTGATCGCAATGGGCTTTCCGGCGGCGCGCTCCCCTCCCCTTCACGGGACTGTGACAATTAGTGCGTGCGCGCCCCGCCCCAATCGGCTGCGCACGAGGCGCCGACTTGCCTTGGACCGCGCAAGGGGCTAGGCCAAGCCCGTCATTGGGGAGTAGCCGCCCGTATCTCCAGCGGGGGGCGCGTCAACAGACTTGCCGAAAGGGTCCTGGCCCAGACGGCATGGCGCGTCCGGCGGATTGAGCTTGGCGAGACCTTTGGCTTTCGCGCGTCGACCATGCGGGGTCGGAGGCGTCGATCGCCATTGGTATGCGCTGTCCGACCCCGCCGGGACATGACATTGGAAGCCTTCTTCATATCCACAGGCCTCGTGGCCATCGCCGAGATCGGCGACAAGACCCAGCTGCTCGCCCTGCTGCTGGCCGCGCGGTTTCGCAGGCCCTGGCCGATCATTGGCGGCATCTTCGCCGCCACCATGGCCAACCACGCCATGGCCGCCGGCCTCGGCGCCGTGGCGGCCGCCTGGCTCCAGGGACCCTGGATGCGCTGGATCCTGGGCGGCCTGTTCCTGGCCTTCGCCGCCTGGGCGCTGATTCCCGACAAGCTGGAAGACGATGACGCACCGGCGCAACGCGACGGGGCCTCGATCTTCTGGACGACCACGGTCGCCTTCTTCTTCGTGGAGATGGGGGACAAGACCCAGGTGGCCACAGCGGCCCTGGGGGCCCAGTTCCAGAACGTGCTCCTGGTCACTGCGGGAACCACCGCCGGCATGATGCTGGCCAATGCGCCGGTGGTTCTGTTGGGGGAAGCCGCCGCCGGGCGCCTACCCCTCAAGCTTATCCGGAGCCTCGCGGCCGGGGCCTTCGCCCTGATCGGCCTCTGGATCCTGATCTTCGGCTGAACCCGCCCGCCGTCGACGGCGGCGTCAGACCCCACAAACGAAAGGAGCCCGGCCTTGCGGCCGGGCTCCCCATCGGTTGGCTTAGCGCCAGTCGAAGATCGATATCAGAAGTTGATGTCGATGGTCGAACGACGGTTCAGCGGTTCCTTCACGCCGTCGCCGGTCGGGACAGCCAGTTGGCTCTCACCCTTCCAGTCGACTTGCAGCGCGCCTTGGTTGACGCCCATGCCGACCAGCTGGTCAGCCACGGCCTTGGCGCGACGTTCCGACAGACGGACGTTGTACGCCGGCGAGCCGGAGGAGTCGGTGTGACCGATCACGACGACCTGGGTGGCGTTGCCGCCCTGGGCGTAGTTGGCGGCCTCAGAGACCACGGCCTGGGCTTCCGGCGTCAGGATGTACTGATCGAACGGGAAGTAGACCACGAACTGCCGGGCTTCATACGCCGCGGGAGGCGGCGGGGGAGGCGGCGGCGGGGGCGGGGGCGGCGGGGGCGGCGGCGGGGGCGGCGGGGGCGGAGCGGCCGGCGAAGCGAAGGAGTAACGCAGGCCGACGGTCACCGACTGATCGCGGTAGTCGCCAGAGAACACGCCCGGCTGCAGCGAAGCGCTGCCGGCCGAGGCGAAGTCGAGATCCGAACCGCCGAGATAGCGGTAGGTCAGATCGACGTCGAGGCGGTCAGTCGCACGCCAGGCCAGACCGGCGATCGCTTGATAGGCCAGGGCCGTATCATCGTCGTCGATCGACAGGTTCTGGATGGCCGGGTTGGCGGCCGTGAACGGACCAGGCGTGGTGGCGAACTGGCCAGTCACGTCCATCTTGACGTGATTGACGCCGACGCCGACGCCGACGAACGGGTTGATGACCGCGCCGGGGGCGATGTCATAGATGACATTACCCATGAGGGTCCAAGCTTCGACGTCGCCGTTGGGCGAGCCGCAGTTCGGAGCCGCCGCGGTGCGAACCACGCCGGGGGTGCAGAGGCCGGCGATGGCCGAGCCCGGAGCGCCACGGACGCTGGAGATGTCGCCGGGACGATAGCCGCCCTCGAGCTCGACACGCCAGTTGGGGTTCAGCCGATAGCCGAGACGGGCGAAGCCGGCCCAGTCATCATCCTGGCTGAATTCCCAGTTATAGCCGCCGCCACCGGGGCCATTGTTGGACGAACCGGTCTCAAGGCCTTCGGGCCAATGATAGCCGAGGTCCATGGCGCCGTACCAACCGGCGTCTTGGGCAGACGCGCCGGACGCGGCGAAAACCGCGGCCATTGCGGCCCCTGCCAGGAGTTTGAATTTCATATTTTGAACCCTCTTCATGCCCTCTGCTGCGGCCATATGACCCAGCAGCGTTATATCAAGCCCGGCGCATCGCGGAAGTGTCGCCTGAGCAACACTCTTGCGCAATCACCAGGCAGATTGGTCGAAATTCGCGAGAATCTCTAGGTCGTCCCCCTCCCTTGGCCCCAACCCGGCACATCCTCCGCTATCCGCGGCGATGTTTTAGGGGTTCTCGCCACCCCTCCCGGCCTATCGGCCAATACTAACCAGCACACCGACATCCATGAGGACTCTCCTCCTGGACAAGACTTCGGCGCTGCGCGGGCGGGGCAGACGATGCCCAAACCAACCGCCACGCTTATGGCGCCGGGCGATGAACGCCAGCCTAAGGAAGAGGTTCCAAAGAAATCCTCCGCCAAAAGATTTTCTGGCGCCTCGCATCGGCGAGACGTGATGTTGCAGCCCCTTGGGGAAATACGCAATCGGCTTCCCGCAAGAGTGGAGTCTTTGGCCCTCAGCCCTTGTCGTTCGCCCGGCTGCGACGGCGGCCTCCCAAGGCGTCGGGCCGGTTGAGATCCTGCCGGTATTCGTCGCGCCGCTCATGGATCGAGGCGATCACCAGGCCCATGGGCACGCCGATCTCCACAAGGACGGTCTCGGAGAGTTGCAGGCTAGCCTCGACCGTCTCGGGCACCGCGTCCGTGGCGCCCATCTCATAGAGGCGTTTGGCGTGGCGCGCGTCCCTAGCGCGGGCGACGATCACCAGGTCGGGGCGCAGCCGACGAGCCACTGAGACCACGGTCTCGGCGCCTTCTGGATCATCCATCGTCACGACCAGGGCGCTGACGTCGCCCAGGCCGCAGCGGTTGAGAAACTCGGCCCGGGAGGCGTCGCCAAAGAAGCAGGGCCGGCCCGAGCGCCTCGCCTGCTCCACCAGCCGCGGATCTCGCTCGGCCGAGACCCAGGCCGCGCCATGTCGGCTGAGCATGTCCCCGACAAGCTGCCCCACACGGCCGTAGCCGACGATAAGCACCGCAGGCGCGCCCTCGCCGCCGCCCGGGGCCTCGTCCAGGGCCGGCGGCGGCTCGCGACGGGCCAGTCGCTGGCCCAGCCAGGCCAGCACCGGCACCAGAGCCATGGTCAGGGTGGCGGCCACCATGACGAACTGGCCGGTCTGCAGCGACACCACCCCAAGGCCGGCGGCCTGGTTGATGATGACAAAGGCGAACTCGCCGCCCGCCGCCAGCGGCAGGGCGACCTCGGCGGCCGCCAGGGGCGGCAGACGGGTCAGCCGCGCCAGGGCGAAGATCACCGCACCCTTGGCCAGCAGAAGGCCCGCCGCCAAGCCGAGGACCTCCAGGGGCCGCGCCGCCAGGAGCGAGAGATTGAGCCCGATGCCCACCGACAGGAAGAAGAGCCCGAGCAGCAGGCCCTTGAAGGGTTCGATGGTCACCTCGACCTCGTGGCGGAACTCGGTCTCCGCCAGCAGCAGGCCGGCGACAAACGCGCCAAGCGCCATGGACAGGCCCGTCAGCGCGCTGACCAGGCCCGCCCCGATGACGACCAGCAGGCAGGCGGCCATGAACAGCTCTTCGCTCTTGGCCCGCGCCACCGATCGGAGCAGGGGCCGCAGCAGGAGCCGGCCAAAGGCCACCAGGCCGATCATGCCCAGCATGGCCGGGGCGAAGGTCAGCAGCAGGCGCGGCGAAAGCTCTTCCCCGCCCCGGGCGCCGAGAACCGCAAGCGTGATCAGGATCGGCGCCACCGCCAGGTCCTGGAACAGCAGGATCGCAAAGGTCGCCCGCCCGGTGGTCGAATGGTGCCGACGCTGTTCGATCAGCACCGGCATGACGATGGCGGTGGAGGACAGGGCGAGCGCCGCGCCGATGGCTGCGGCCGGCGCCACATCCATGCCCAGCAGCATGGCCAGGCCCGTCAACACGCCCAGGGTCACCGCGACCTGGGCCGCGCCCAGCCCGAAGACCAGCTTGCGCATCAGCCGCAGCCGCTCCCACGACAGCTCCAGCCCGATCATGAACAGCAGGAAGACGACCCCCAGCTCTGCGAGCTGGGCGATGTCTTCGGGATTGTCGACGGTGAAGTAGGACACCCAGGGGGCCAGATCCCCCAGCCGCGCCAGACCGAACGGGCCGAGCGCCACGCCCGCCAGGATGAAGCCGAGGATCGGACTGATCTTCCAGCGCCGGAACAGCGGCACCACGACACCCGCCGTGGCCAGGAACAGGACGATGTCCTTATAGCCGTCCGTCGCCCCGTGGCCGTCCATATGATCCCTCGCCCCCGTTCACGGTAAGTATGGCAGGCGCGGCCCTACAGGCGAACTGTTCCACGCGCCGGTCAGGATCCTTGCCCGCCAAGGGCTGGGCGGCGTTGACTTCGCGCAGGCCCGTCCTCTTTATGCGCCACATATTTTGATAATGGAGGACGCCCTATGGAGGTTTGGAATTACGCCAACCTGTGGGAATCGGTCGCGCGCGCCACGCCGGACCGCCCAGCCCTGATCCACGGTGACACTGTGCTCGCCTGGAAGGACTTCGACGCCCGCGCCAACGCCCTGGCCCGACGCATGGTCGAGAAGGGGCTGACCCATCAGTCCAAGGTCGCCGCCTACCTCTACAACGGCCCGGAATACATCGAGACCTACTACGCCGCGTTCAAGGCGGGCCTCGTCCCCTTCAACACCAACTATCGCTACAGCGGCGACGAGTTGGTCTATCTGTTCGACAACGCCGACGCCGAGGCCGTGGTGTTCCACGCCTCGTTCGCCGAGACGGCCGCATCGGTCCGGTCGCGCCTGCCCAAGGTGAAGGCCTGGATCGCCGTCGCCGAAGAGGGCTTCCCGGTTCCCGACTGGGCCGAGGATTATGACGCCATCGTCGCCGGCGACGGCGCGCGCTTCGAGGCGCCCTGGGGACGCTCGGCCGACGATCTTCTCTTTATGTATACGGGCGGCACGACCGGCATGCCCAAGGGCGTGATGTGGCGTCAGGAAGACCTGTTCAAGGGTCTCGGCGGCGGCGCCAATCTGCTGCTCGGCCTGCCCCCGCTCGAGACCGTCGAAGAGGCCGGCGTCCGCGCCAAGGCCAATGCGGCGTCCGCCGAACCCCAGGCGATCACCATCCCGGTCGCCCCGCTCATGCACGCCACGGGCCAGTTCATCTCCTTTGGCCAGCTGATCAGCGGCGGCGCCATCGCCACCCTGCCCTCGCGCAAGTTCGATCCGGCCGTCCTGTTCGACGAGGTCGAGCGGCTGGGGGTCAGCGGCCTGATCATCGTGGGCCTGGCCTTCGCCGCGCCCATGCTGGAATGCCTGGAGGCCAATCCCGGCCGCTGGACCATGCCCAGCCTCAAGCGGATCGTCTCGTCCGGCACCATGTGGTCGGCGGAGAACAAGCAGGGCCTGCTCAAGCACCTGCCCAACATCATGCTGATGGACAGCCTGGGTTCGTCCGAAGCCCTCGGCCTCGCCTCTTCGGCGTCCGGCGGCGGCGTCTCGGCGGCGACGGCCAAATTCGCCACCGGCCCCAATGCGGCGGTCTTCACCGAGGACGGCCGCCGGGTGGCGCCGGGTTCGGGCGAGCGCGGCCTGGTGGCGGTCGGTGGTCACACCCCGCTCGGCTATTACAAGGATGAGGAAAAGTCGGCCAAGACCTTCCGCATCTTCGAAGGCCAGCGGTGGTCGGTGCCCGGCGACTGGGCCACGGTGGAGGCCGACGGCGCCATCACCCTGCTGGGTCGCGGCAGCCAGGTGATCAACACCGGCGGCGAAAAGGTCTTCCCCGAAGAGGTGGAAGAGGCCCTGAAGCGCTTCCCCGGCGTGCGTGACGCCGCCGTGGTCGGCCTGCCCGACCCGCGGTTTGGCGAGCGCATCTGCGCGGTGGTGGATGTGGCCGGCGGCGCCGAGCCCAGCCTCGCCGACCTTCAGGCCCACGTGAAGACCAACCTCGCCGACTACAAGGTCCCGCGGGACCTGGTGTTCGCGCCCGTGGTCCGCGCGCCCAACGGCAAGCTCGACTACAAGTCGGTGCGCGCCCAGGCCCAGGACGCCCTGGCCGCCAAAGCCTAACGAAAATGTAATGAGTCTCCCGGGGTCTGGGCGGGGCATGGTTCGCCCATCCCAGACCCCAAAGAGGCTGATATTTCCACATGAAGACCCTCTGGTTCGGCGCCGCTGCGGCGGCCGCCCTCCTCAGCGCTGCAGCGCCGGCGACCGCTTCCGATTTCCGCCCCCTCCACATTTTCAGCGCTGCGCCCACCGCCGAGGCCGGCGCGGCCGTCGATGTCTCTCAGGCCCAGCGCATGGGCGCATGGGGTTTTGACCAGACGGGCATGAACCCCGCTGTCCGCCCGGGCGAAGACTTCTTCAACCACGTCAACGGCGCCTATGTGGACGCCCTGGAAATCCCGTCGGATCGCTCGCGCTACGGCACGTTCGACGCGCTGAACGAGCTGTCGGTCAACCGCATGCGCGCGGTGCTGGACGCCTCGGCCGCGGGCGGCGGCGCCAGCGGCGACGAGGCCCTGATCGGCGCCTTCTACAAGAGCTTCATGGATCAGGCCGCCGTGGACGCCAAAGGCGCCGCGCCGCTCGCCGACGACCTCGCCCGGGTGCGCGCCGCCACCACGAAACAGGACCTGGCCCGCCTGATGGGCGAGACCATGAAGGGCTTCGGCGGCTCGATCTTCGGCGCCTATGTCTATGACGACGCCAAGGATCCGGACCGCTACACGGTCTATCTCGGCCAGGCCGGCCTCGGCATGCCCGACCGCGACTATTATCTGACCGAGAACTTCGCCGCCCAGAAGGCGCAGTACGAGCTCTATGTGGCCGAGCTTCTCCGCCTGGCCGGCTGGACCGAGCCTGAGGCCAACGCCAAGGCCATCGTCGAGATGGAGACGAAGATCGCCGAGGTCTCCTGGACCCGGGCCGATCGTCGCGACGACGACAAGACCTACAATCCCTACACCCTGGCCGAGTTGAAGGCCTATGCGCCGGACTTCCCCTGGGACGCCTTCATCGAAGGCGCCGACCTGACAGCGGCCGAGCGGGTGGTGGCCTCGGAAAACACCGCCTTCCCGAAGATCGCCGCCATCTTCGCCGAAACCCCGGTCGAGGTTCAGAGGGCCTGGGCGGCCTACACCCTGACCGATCAGGCTGCGCCCTATCTGTCGGAGCCCTTCGTCGCGGCCTATCACGGCTTCCGCGAAAAGACCTTGTCGGGCCAGCCGGAGCAGCGGCCCCGCTGGAAGCGCGGCGTCAGCATGGTCGACACCTATGCCGGCGAAGCGCTCGGCAAGCTCTATGTGGCCGAGTACTTCCCGCCGGAGAGCAAGGCCAAGATGGAAGCCCTGGTGGGCGACATCAAGAGCGCCATGGAGACGCGCATCAAGGGCCTGACCTGGATGGGCGACGAGACCAAGACCAAGGCCCTGGAGAAGCTGTCCAAGTTCACGGTCAAGATCGGCTATCCCGAGGAATGGCGGGACTATTCGTCCCTGACGATCGCGGCCGACGATCTGTACGGCAATGTGCAGCGGGCCGCGGCCTTCGAATGGGCCTATCGCGTGAACCGCCTCGATGAGCCGGTGGACGACAAGGAATGGGGCATGACGCCCCCGACCGTGAACGCCTATTACAGCCCGACGAAGAACCAGATCGTGTTCCCGGCCGCCATCCTGCAGCCGCCCTTCTTCGACCCCGACGCCGATCCGGCGATCAATTATGGCGGTATTGGCGGCGTGATCGGCCACGAGATCACCCATGGCTTCGACGATCAGGGACGCAAGTCGGACGGCGACGGCAGGCTGACCGACTGGTGGACGGCCGAGGACGCGGCCAAGTTCAACGTCCAGGCCGAGAAGCTAGGCGCCCAGTACTCGGCGATCGAGCCGATCCCCGGCCTGCCGATCAACGGGCAGTTGAGCATGGGCGAGAACATCGCCGACCTCGGCGGCCTGCTGCTTGGCCTCGACGCCTACCACCTGTCCCTGGACGGCAAGCCTGCGCCGGTCATCGACGGCTTCACCGGCGACCAGCGGGTGTTCCTGGGCTGGGCGCAGGTGTGGCGGGGCAAGTATCGGGAGGACGCCCTTCGGCGCCAGCTGGTGTCAGGGCCCCACTCGCCGCCGCATTATCGGGTCAATGTGCCCGTCGCCAATATCGACGCCTGGTACGACGCCTTCGACGTTGCGCCGGAGGACGCCATGCATGTGGCGCCTGAGGACCGCGTCCGAATCTGGTGACCCCATGAGTCGGGGCGCGGCCGGATCGGCCCGCCCCGATTTTTATCTCTTGAGTCAATTTTTGGGTTTCGACCAAAAAGAAATGGCCCGCTGCGGGGGATAATCGCAACGGGCCTGTTCTTATTGTGAGCTGCCGCTCATTTTAGAAGGGCGTTTCCTCCCCGAAACGCCGGAGACTTCAGGACTTAAGTCGCCGTCTTGTCTCTCGCCAAGTGAGAAAACGGCAATTTCAGGTCCGAGTCAATCAACCAAATCGGCGGACAGGCGGAATTTCCCTTCGGATTTCCGGGATTTCGGCCAATCGCCCTCACAATCCCGATATTTTTGACTCATTCGTCAGTTTTTGGCCAGGATGGACTTCAGCAGGTCCATGCCGGGTGACGTCGTTGCAAACACGAAGTCCGGTTGCGCGGCGGCAACAGGCCCCAGTCCGGCCGTTGATAGCGCCTGACCCGCCTCAGCCACGACGCCGGAGGGGGCCAACAGGCCGTTGGGCCGGCGCGACGCCCCCCGCGACATCAGGCCGTCAATGACGCCCTGGGCGGCGGGCCCGATCTCGGCCTCGGGCCAAGTCAGGGTGGCGCTGGCCCGCGCATTCGCCCGCGCCTCCACCTGGCGCAGGAGCTGCTCAGCCACCTGGAGGTGGAAGCCCGACCAGTCGGCCCGCAGGCTGGCGGCCAGATGCGCCTGACTTTTCAGGATCACGCCGTCGCTCAGCACCTTCAGACCATTGGCCTCCAGCGTGGCCCCGGTGGTGGTGATATCGACCACCAGTTCGGCGGCCCCGGCCGCCGGCGCGCCCTCGGTGGCGCCGCCCGATTCCACGATCCGGTAGTCGACCAGGCCGTGGCGGGCGAAGAAGGCGCGGGTCTGCAGAATGTATTTGGTGGCCACCCGCATTCGCCGGCCGGTGCGGGCCAGGATGTCGTGCGCCACCTCTTCCAGGTCGCCCATGGTCTCGACATCGAGCCAGCTCTTGGGCGTGGCCACCACCAGGTCGGCGCGGCCAAAGCCCAGGGGACGCAGCAGCAGGGCGCGGGCGGCCAGGTCGCCCGGACGCTCGCGCATCAGGTCCTCGCCCGTCACCCCCAGATGGGCCTCGCCAGCATCGATGGCCTCGGCGATGTCGCCGGCCGACAGCAGGCGGACCTGCGCGCCCTCGAGCCCTTTGAGGCTGGCCATATAGCCCCGGGCGCCGCCCTCGGCCTCGAGCTTCAGCGCGCAGTCGGCGAGCCAGTCCTCGACCTGTTCCTTCAGCCGCCCCTTGGACGGCACGGCGATGATCAACGGAGCGTCCATCAGGCTTCTCCCTGGGCGAAGGCCCGCCAGGGCCGGACCATGCAGCCGACGGCGCGGCCGCCATCGCTCCCGCCGAGCCGGGCCAGCAGCCCGTCATAGCGCCCGCCCGCCGCCACCGGCCGGTCCGCGCCCAGGGCCGCGCTGCGCACCTCGAAGGTCAGGCCGTCATAATAGTCGAAGGCGTGGCCGAGGCCCGGCGTGAACCTCAGGACATCTTGCGGAACGCCTTCAGCGGCGAGCTTGGCGAGACGGCTCGACCAGGCGGCGATCGCAGCGTCCAGGGCGGACGCCTGAGCCCCAGCCAGGCGGCGCGCCTGGTCCAGAGCCGCCTCGGGCCGGTCGAAAATGGCCAGGAAATCTGCGACGGCTGCGGCCTGATCGACGGTCAGGGCCGGCGCCCGGCGCGCCTGGGCCTTGGCCACCAGCCGCTCGGCGATCTCCGCCGGACCCCGGCCGCCCACCGGCGCAATGCCGGCCAGGGCCCAGACCTCGCGGAGCAGGTTCCCGGCCCCCTCGCCGGGCAGGTCCGCCAGCAGGTCGGCCAGACCGCCGTCGGTCCCGGCTTCGACCGCCGCTTGTCCGGCGCGCGCCAGCTCGGCCTGGAGCAGGCGCGGGCGCTTGGCGATCCGGATCAGGCGGGCGGCCAGGGCTGGCGCAAGGTCGAGACTGTCGACAAAGGCCGCAAACAGGGACGCATCCCCAAGCCAGAGCTCCAGGTCCCGACGTCCTCCGGCGATCGCCGCGCGCCAGGCCAGCGCCGCCACCTCGGCGTCCGCGGCGACGGCGTCGGAGGCGTGCGCGTCGAAGCGCTCGAGCCCCAGTTGCAGGAACTCCTCCGAGCGGCCGGTATGCTCAGGCGCGGCCCGGAAGGCCTTGCCCTGATAGAAATATCGCCCTTCGGCGGCCCCGCTCTCCACATGGCTGCGGGCCACAGGCGCCGTGAAGTCCGGGCGAAGGCAGGATTCCGCGCCGCCCTCGGCCTGGACCACGAACAGCCGCGCCCGCAGACCCTCGCCCGCCAGGTCGAGGATCAGGTTCAGGGGCTGGACCAGGGGCACGTCGGCCAGGCTCGCGCCCACCGTCTCGAACGGCGCGCGGATGGCGGCCAGGACGGCCGGCGGCAGGGTCGGCTCCACCCGCATCAGGCGCCCCTCACGATCTTGGCCACCGTGGCCACCAGCTCGCCCCGCGGACAGCTGATCTGGCCCGGACGCTCGCCGCGCCACTGGCTGTTGTCGGTGATCCCGGCGGCCAGTTCACGCCCGAGGTCGAGATCCTTGATGGTCACGGTCCCGGCGGCGATCTCGTCGCCACCCAGGATGACCGCGGCCGGCGCCAGGCGTCGGTCGGCATATTTCATCTGGGCCTTCATGCCTGAGGATCCCAGATAGACTTCCGCGGCGATGCCCGCGGCCCGCAGCTCGCCGACGGCGGCGAAATAGTGGGCCATGTCGTCATGGCTGAAGGCGATGACCACCACCGGTCCACGGACGTCGGCGGCCATGTCCCGGCCCGCCGCACGCAGGGCCGAGGCCAGGCGGGACACCCCGAAGGAAAAGCCCGTGGCCGGCACGACCTGGCCGGTGAACCGCGCCACCAGGTCGTCATAGCGCCCCCCGCCGCCGATGGAGCCGAAGCGGACCGGATGACCCTTCTCGTCCGTAGTCTCCAGCAGCAGTTCGGCCTCGAACACGGCGCCGGTATAGTATTCCAGGCCGCGGACGATGGCCGGCTCGAAGACCGCCTGGTCCTCGGTGACCCCCAGGCTCTTCAGCGCGCCGTCGATGGCCGCCAGTTCCGCCAGGCCCGCGTCGCCCTCGGCGGAGCCGCCGATGATGTCGGCGAGACGGGACAGCACGCTGGACCTATCCCCGCCAGCGGCGCCTGCGGCGGTGAAGGCGAGCACGGCTTCGGCGGCCGCTGCGTTCAGGCCTGCGCCCTTGGTGAAGGCGCCGGACTCGTCCTTGCGACCCTCGCCCAGCAACAGGCGGACGCCATCCGGACCCAGGCGGTCGAGCTTGTCCACCGCCCGCAGCACGCCCAGCTTCTGGCGCTCGTCGCTGACGCCGGCGGTAGCCAGCAGGCCGTTGAGCAGCTTGCGGTTGTTGATGCGGATCACCGCCGTGCCGGCCGGCAGACCGGCGGCGGCCAGGCCTTCGGCGGCCATGGCGATGATCTCGGCGTCGGCCTCGGGCCGGGCCGAGCCGACGGTGTCGGCGTCGCACTGGGTGAATTCGCGGAAGCGGCCGGGGCCGGGCTTCTCGTTGCGCCAGACCGGCCCGAAAGCATAGCGCCGGAACGGCTTGGGCAGAGTCTCCCAATTCTGGGCCGCGAAGCGGGCGAGCGGCGCCGTGAGGTCATAGCGCAGGGCCATCCACTGCTCATCGTCGTCCTGCAGGGCGAAGACGCCCTCATTGGGACGGTCGGCGTCGGGCAGGAACTTGCCGAGCGCATCGGCATATTCGAAGGCGCCAGTGTCCAGGGCCTCGAACCCGTAGCGCTCATACACCGCCGAGACGGCGGCGAGGATCTGGCGCTCGGCCACAAGGTCGCGGGCGCGGCGGTCCATGAAGCCGCGCGGGCTGCGCGCCTCCGGGCGGATGGGGGCGGTCTCGTCGGTCATGGCGCGCGCTTAAATCAAGGAGCCGGACGCGACAAGAACGCGGCGGGCTCTGGCGAAGTTGGAAGGCGTTTCAAAGGTCATACGTCGCTCCGGAGGTCATGGGCGCGACGGACGGGGATGTGCAAGCGGCGAGCCCCGTCCGCTGCGGGGGCTCGAGCCGTGGTCGTCTGCCTGATCCTAGGCCGCGCAACCCCGCCCGATCCCGCAGGAGATCGGATGGTGGGGGTGGCCGTGATGGGGCGCGAC
The DNA here is from genome assembly GCF_030680185.1 of Phenylobacterium sp. Lineage (GTDB taxonomy): Bacteria > Pseudomonadota > Alphaproteobacteria > Caulobacterales > Caulobacteraceae > Phenylobacterium. Next base: position 55,338 of record NZ_JAUXVZ010000032.1, on the reverse strand, counting down.
GAAGGTCATGGGCGGCCCTATAGCCGAGGCGCACGCCCAAGGCCAGCCTTCAGGCGCCGTCCCGCAACCGCGCGATCAGGGCTGTGGTGGAGGGGTCATGCGCGCCGGGCGCCTCGCCCTCCAGATCCTTCAGGATATGGCCGGCCAGGGTTTTGCCCAGCTCCACGCCCCACTGGTCGAAGCTGTTGATGCCCCACAGCACGCCCTCGACGAAGGTCTTGTGCTCATAGAGGGCGATCAGCGCCCCCAGGGCCTCCGGCGTCAGCGCCTCCATCAGCAGGAAGCTGGTGGGCCGGTCGCCGGGGAAGGTCTTCTGGGGCGCAAGGATGTCGATCTCGCCCGCCGACAGTCCGTCCTTCGCCAGGGAGCGGCGAACCTCCGCCTCGCTGCGGCCGACCATCAGGGCCTCGGCCTGGGCCAGCGCATTGGCCAGCAGCTTGGTCTGGGAGGCGGGATGGCCGTCGGCGCTCTGGGCCACGGCCAGGATGTCGGCCGGGATCACGTCGCTGCCCTGATGCATGAGCTGGAAGAAGGCGTGCTGCACGTTGGTGCCGGCGTCGCCGAACACCGCCGCGGCCGTCGCCTGGGTCACGGGCCGGCCGTCGGTGCGCGTCCGCTTGCCGTTGGATTCCATCTCCAGCTGCTGGAGGAAATTGGGCAGCAGCCGCAGGCGTTGCGCATAGGGCACCACGGCGCGCACCGGGCGATCCATGGCGTTGCGATTGAAGACGTGGGCCAGGGCCAGCAGCACCGGCGCATTGGACGCCAGCGGCGCCAGGCGGAAATGATCGTCCATGGCCGCCCCGCCGGCCAGCAGGGCCTCGAAGACGTCGGGGCCGAGGGCGATGGCGCAGGACAGGCCCACCGAAGACCAGACCGAGTAACGCCCGCCCACCCAGTCGCGGAAGCCGAAGATCTGATCGCCCCGCACGCCGAAGCCCTTGGCCACGTCCGGCGCGGCAGAGACCGCCACCAGGTGGGCGTCGCCGTCCGTCCCCAGCGCGTTGCGCAGCCAGTCCCGGGCGATCAGGGCGTTGGCCATGGTCTCCTGGGTGGTGAAGGTCTTGGAGACCACCACCACCAGGGTCTCTGCAGGATCGAGCCCCGAGAGGGCCTGGGCGCTGTCGGCCGGGTCCACATTGGCGATGAACCTGAGCTCGATGTCGGGATCGGGAGCGCGCAACGCCTCCCACACCAGGCGGGGGCCGAAATCCGAACCGCCGATGCCGATATGGACGATGGCCTTGAACCGCCGGCCGTCTGCGCCGGCCCGCTCGCCGCTGCGGATGGCGCGCGCGAACGCGGCCATGGCCTCGCGGGTCGCCTCCACCTCGCGCGACACCGGTTCGCCCTGGGCGGCGAAGTCCGCGCCGCGGGGCGCGCGCAGGGCCATGTGCAGGGCCGCGCGGCCCTCGGAGGGGTTGGCCGTCTCGCCGGCGAACAGACGCTCCCGGGCCGCCTCGACCCCGGCGGCCTGCGCAAGGTCGAGGGCCAGGGCCAGATCCTTGGCCGACCAGGGCTGTTTCGAGAGGTCCAGATACAGGCCTGCGGCCTGCAGGCTCAGGCGATCCAGGCGATCGGGTTCGGCCTCGAACAGGCCGGAAATCGAGCGCGCGGCGGCGGCGGCTCCTGCGGCGCGCAGACGGCGCCAGGCGGCGTCCAGATCGGACATGATTCATCCCCCGTTCAAGCGGCCCCGCGCAGGATGGCAAGTCCAATCCTGCCTGTACGAACCGGGCCGAACCCGGTTAGCAAAAGCAGACCATCCCGTCTTCGTTCCCAGGACGATCTTGCCTGGGTGACGCGCTCAATCTGTGTCCTGAGGTCAGATCCATGTCCTGCGCCGCCCTCGCCGCCACGACCCTGCTCTGGATGGCTGCGGCCCCTGCGCCGGCCCAGCCGAACGCCCCGACGCCGGCGCCGGCCACGGCCCTTGAGCCCCTGTTCGCCGACATCGTCGCCCGCGCTCAGGACCTGAAGGCCCAGGCCGAGGTCATGCGCGAGACCGAGGCCTCGGCGACCGAAGCATTCAAGACCGGCGTCGCCGACCTGGCGGCCCTGGACGCTAAGGGTCAGCAGATCGTGCGCGACCGCGGCGTGGACGGGGACTTGGCCTGCATCCTGCGGGGCATTTCCGAGGACCTGCCGGTCAAGCTGGCGGCTCTGCAACTGGCCGCCGACAAGCCGGCCCGGGATACCGCCCTTCGCGAGCTGATCTATCTGCTCAACGACAATGTCGAGGTGCTGCTCGCCCCGCCGGGGCCGGCGTCTGGCCTGGCGCCCGACGGGAGCGTCTGACGCCTTCTAGTACTTCACGCTGCAGCCATAGGGGGCCGACACCGGCTGGGCCACGGCGCGGCCGGCCTTCATGTCGGCCAGCGCGGCGACGACATAGTTCTTGGCGCCCTTGAGGGTCGCGGCGTCGGCGCTGTTCTTGTCGTCGATGCCGCCCATATAGACCAGCGTTCCGGCGGGATTGACCACGTACATGTGCGGCGTGGTCTTGGCGGCGTAGGCGCGGCCCACATCGCCCTTGGGGTCGAGCAGAATGGCGGCGGGCGCAGCCCCGCTCTCGGTCTTCCAGGCGTTGGCCTGGGCGGCGGTCTTGTAGCCCTGCTTGCCCGGCGCAGATGAGATGAGGGTCAGCCAGACCACCCCGTCTGCGGCGGCGCTCTTCTGCAAGCCCTGCATGGCGCCGGCGTTGTAGTGCTTCTGGACATAGGGGCAGCCGTCATTGGTCCATTCGAGGACCACGGTCTTGCCCTTGAACTCCGACAGGCTGCGTGACTTGCCGGTGGAGTCCGCCGCCGTGAAGGCCGGCGCCGGTTTTCCAATGGCCGGCGCGGCCAGGGCCGGCGCAGCGATCATGGCGGCGGCGACGGTCAGGCCGAGCAGGACGGGACGGCGGGAAATCTTCGAGGTCGTCATGGGCGTCTCCTTCTGGGGAATAGGCCGGCAACACTCTAGTTTACGCACGCATCAGCCGGCGGATGCAGCAGCTTTCAGGGCGCGCACGACCGCACCCTCGGTGAGGATCTGGGGCAGGATAACCGGATCGGCGCCCGCATCGTCATAGATCAGGTACAGGGGCACCCCGGCCCGGCCATGACGGGCCAGCTCGGCGGCGATCACCTCGTCCTTCCGGGTCCAGTCGCCCTTCAGATAGACGGTCCCGGTCTCGGCCAACGCATCGGCGACCCCTTGCCGCGCCAGGGCGACCTGCTCGTTCACCTGACAGGTGACGCACCAGGCGGCGGTGAAATTGACAAACACCGGCGAGCCCTGAGCCCGCAGTTCGGCCAGGCGCTGCGCGCTGTAGGGCTCATAGGGCAGCTCGGCCACGGCGCCGCTGGCCTCGCCCGCGGGAGCCGAGGCCTGGTAGGCCGGGATGAGCGCCGCAGCCACGGCCGCGAGCGCCAGGACGGCGGCGCCCCCCTTGAGCGCTACGCCCGAGCGCCCCTGAGACAGGCCATAGAGCCAAGCGGCCAGGGCCAGCACCACCGCGGCGGCCAGAAGGCGGGCCAGGCCCATGGGGCCGACCTGCAGGGTGAGCACCCACAACAGCCAGGCTGCGGCCCCGTACATGGGGAAGGCGAGCACCTTGCGCAGGTTGTCCATCCAGGGGCCAGGGCGCGGCAGGCGCGCCAGCAGGCCCGGCGCGAAGGCTACGGCGACAAAGGGAGCGGCGAAGCCCAGGCCCAGGGCGGCGAACACCAGCAGGGCGGCCGGCGCGCTCTGAGTCAGGGCCCAGCCGAGCGCCGGGGCCATGAAGGGCGCGGTGCAGGGGGCCGCCACCACCACCGCCAGGACGCCGGTGAAAAAGGCGCCGGCCAGTCCGCCGCGGGCGGCGAGGCCGGAGCCCACCCCCTGGAGGGAGGTTCCGATCTCGAACACGCCCGACAGATTGAGCGCCACGGCCAGCATCAGCAGGCACAGCGCGGCGACCACCGGCGGCGACTGCAGCTGGAAGCCCCACCCCACGGCGGCGCCGGCCGCCTGGGCGATGATCAGCACCAGCGCCAGGGCGATGAAGGTGGCCAGGACCCCGACCAGGAAGGCTAGGCCCTGTCGCCGCGCGGCGGTCTGTTCATGGGCATGGCCGGCCAGACTGGCGGCCTTCATGGCCAGGATCGGGAAGACACACGGCATCAGATTGAGGATCAGGCCGCCGAGAACCGCGAAGACCAGGGCCAGGGGAAGGCCGAGCCCTGCGCCGCCGCCGCTCGCCCGCGCCGCCGGGGCGCCGAGGCCCGCGGCTTCGGCCGGGAGCGGGCCGGCCTGGGCTTCGATCTCGTAATAGGCCTCGCCCACCCTGATCACGCCGGCCATCACCTGAGGCGGCTCAGGCCCCTGAAAGGCGTAGCTGGGGGTCAGGGTGAGGGTCAGGCCTTGGGGCCCCCGCTCGATGGCCTGGGGCGCGGCATGGTCGATCACCGCGCCGTCGAAGGGAAAGAAGTAGCTGTCGGCCATGTCGGCGCCGGCCAGCACATCCCCGGTCACGGCGAGCTTCAGGCCGTCATCGCCGTTCTGGAACGCTGCGGTGAGGCCAGCCGGCTTGGGCGCCGCCTCCAGGGCGCGGGCGATCGGTTGCGCCCACCGGCCGGCCGGCTCGGCAGGCTGCGCCTGCACCGGCAGGGTGAGCTCGAGCAGCGCATCCTCGGGGATGCAGATCTCCTCGCAGACCAGGAAGGCGGCGGCGGCGCGCAGGGTCACCGATTGGCCCGGCGTCGCATCGGCCGGCGCGGTCAGGGTCATCGGCAGGATGACCTCGCCGGAATAGCCGTAGTTGACCAGCGGGCCGGCAGGCTGCGGCTCTGGCGGCTGCCAGACAAAATCGCCAGCCTGCCAACCCGCGGGCAGGGTCCAGCCGATCTTGGTCGCCTCGCCGGAATCGCCGGGATTGCGCCAATAGGTATGCCAGCCCTTGTCGATCTCCTGACGCAGGGCGACCTGGATCGTCTGGCCGGGCGCAATGGCCTGGGTCTGGGCGATCAGCTCGGCCTTCAGGTGGCCGGTGTCCACCGGCGCGGCCTGGGCGGCGGCGGCCAGGGTCAGGGGCGCGGCCAGGGCGGCGAGCAGGAGACCGGCGAGACGACGCATCATGCTTGAACTCAAACCTGTTTGGGGCTTGCCGCTATATGGGGTCAGATAGGCCTTGCCCGCAAATTCACGATTCCAGACCCTGTGGCCTGGCCTGGTCTACGGACCGGCGTCGCCAAAGGTTTCAGCCACCCACCGTAACGAGAGCCCAGAATGCCCGCACCGTTCGACGACATCGAGATCGGCCAGGTGGTCTCCCTCGGCGCCGCCGCCGTGGACGCCAAGGCTCTGGAGGCCTTCATCGCCGCCTTTACGCCTGGCTGGACGCTGGAGCGCGGCGCGCCCGACACCATGGTCTTCGCCATCTGGGCGCGGTTGGACAGCCAGGCCGCGGCTGGCTGGCCCCAGACCAAGCGGCTGGGGGTGGACGCCCTGCGATGGGTGAGAAATCCGCCGGCCGGCGAGCTCTTGCGGGCGCGGATGACGGTGATGGGCAAGGACCCGGTGGGGGAAGGCAAGGGCATCGTGATCGCCCAGCACGACCTGCTGGATGAGGCCGGACGCCTGGTCTTTTCCTGCCTGACCCGCAGCATCTTCGCCCGATAGGCGCGAGGGACCCGCGCCTATCGGGGAAAAGGGTTCAGTCTCAGCTGTTGGCGGCCTGGAGGTTCTGGGCCTGGATCTGGCGGTTCATCGACAGGGCGACCAGACGGTCCCACTGGGCCAGCGAGATCAGGTGGGCATAGATCTGGTTCAGGGCGCCCGACTGGCGGAGATCCATGAACTTCTCAGCCGGCAGCTCGCGCAGGCGCTCTTCGGAAACGCCGAAATAATCCGCCAGCTTCTGGGGCTCGCCCGGCGTGCCGTCCTCGTTCACCGGGGTGTAGAAGGACTCCTTGGACTCGAACAGGTCCAGCGCCTTCAGCAGCTGCACGAAGTTCTGGGTCTTCTGCCGTTCCATCTCGTAGTTGTTGCAGAAGGTCAGGCAGTTCTGGGTGTACTCGGTCGGCTCGCCCTTTTCGTCGAAGAAGGGCAGCTCGGCGTCCTTCTCGGCGAAGAAGGCCGCGTTGCGGTCCACGCAGAGGATGGACTGGCCCGCCTTGGAATCATTGGCGAAGACGAACGGATAGCGGCGCACATAGGCCGGCACATAGACGCCCGCATCGAACAGGCCGGTGGGCAGGACGAAGATGTTCTCGTCGTGGTTCAGGCCCATCACCTGCAGCGGGGTCTTTTCCTCGCCGACGAAGATGATCGGGCCGTTCAGCACCGCCAGCTGGAATTCCGCCACGGTCAGCGGCACCAGATTGTGCTTGGCCGCGAAGCTGAAGGGGCCATCGATCCGCTTCACGCCCATGCCCTTATGGGTCGTCGGGTTGAGCGGCTCGGGATTGGAATAGAAGAGAACGTTGCCGGAGATCTGGCCCGTGGCCGAAGCGGTAGTCTCGGTCATAAGAAACCTTCGAGGAATTCGGGTGTCCGACGGAGCCCCTTGCGGACCCGCGCGGAACGGTCGGGCGCTTCTAACCGATCACGGCAAGGGCGGCAAATCCCAGGAGGGATGCTTGCGTCGCAGCCTCAGTGCCGGTTCAATCAGACCCATAGAAGAGCAGCCCCATCCTTGAGCGGGCTCCGGAGGAACGATTTCAACATGCCTATCTTTTATCCCGACATTCTCGACCAGCGCACCGCCCCGCGCACCTTCACCTATGGCGACAAGGACGTGATGCTCTACGCCCTGGGCGTCGGCATGGGCCAGGACCCGATGAACGAGACGGAGCTTCCCTTCGTCTACGAGAAGAATCTCAAGGTCATTCCGACCGCCGCCACCGTTCTCGCCGCCGGCGCCCGGGCCGCAGCCAATGCCGGCCCCGCCCCGCAGATGCCCGAGGGCCACCGCCCCAGCCAGATCAACTTCCTGATGGTCGTCCATGGCGAGCAGAAGGTCGAGCTGCACAAGCCTCTGCCCACCAAGGGCACCTTCACCGTCGAGGGCCGCACGGTCGGCGCCTATGACAAGGGCAAGGACAAGGGCGCGGTCGTCATCAACGAATCGGTCTGGACCGATGAGAACGGCGAAAAGGTCGCCACCCTGACCTCCTCCACCTTCGCCCGTGGGGATGGCGGCTTCGGCGGCCCCACCGAAGGCGCCCCCGAGCCGCACAAGGTGCCGGAGCGCGCGCCGGACATGTCGGTGGATTTCACCACCCGTGAGGATCAGGCCCTGCTCTATCGCCTGAACGGCGACCGCAACCCCCTGCACTCCGACCCGGACTCGGCCAAGCGCTCGGGCTTCCCGCGCCCGATCCTGCACGGTCTGTGCACCTACGGCATCACCTGCCGGGCCATCCTGCAGGCGGTCACCGACTTCGATCCCGACCAGATCAAGAGCCACCAGGCCCGGTTCTCGGCGCCGGTCTTCCCCGGTGACACCATCACGGTGGACATCTGGAAGGACGGCAAGGAGATCAGCTTTGAGGCGCGCGTGAAGGACCGCAACGCCACGGTGATCAAAAACGGTCTGGCCGTCCTTCGTTAGGCCAAACCCTGCTCGGAACGGTTCCCCCGCGCGGGGAGCCGTTCTAGAGAGGGCCGATGATCCGTATGCATCCCGCCTTGGCCGCCCTCGCCTTCGCCGCCGGACTATCGGCCTGCGCCGCGGCCCCGGCCCACGCGCCGACCACCCTCGCCGAACCCAACAGCCCTGACTTCGTCCCCCCGGAGATCGACGGCTATCTGACCGCGGCCGACATCGACGGCGTGGCGCTCATCGGTCCGCCGCCAGCGCCCGACAGCCCCCGCGGCCGCGCCGACGCCCAGCGCTTCGAAGAAACCAGATCCCTGGAAGGCACGGCCCGCTGGGCCAAGGCCGCCGCCGACGCCGACCTCTGGGGCGGCAAGGCGCTGAAGGGCTATGCCTGCGCCGCCGGCCTGGACATCAGCCCTGACTCCACGCCGGTCACCGCCCACATCCTGGAGCGGGCCGAGCAGGACGTCCGCACGGTCAGCACACCGGCCAAGGATCACTACGCCCGGCTGCGCCCGCTGATCGGCAACGACAAGCCGATCTGCGTGCCCCGCGCCCCCTGGATGGAGATCAACGCCTCCTACCCTTCCGGCCACTCCATGACCGGCTGGGCCTGGGCGCTCATCCTGGTGGAGCTGGCGCCCGACAAGGCCGGCCCCCTGCTGGAGGCCGGCAAGGAGATGGGCGAGTCGCGAGTCATCTGCGGCATGCACTATCCCAGCGACGTGGAAGCTGGCCGAGACCTGGCTGCGGCCATGGTCGCGCGCATGCGGGCAGAGCCCGAATTCCGCGCCGACATGGAAAAGGCCCGCCGCGAGGTGGCCCGGCTGAAGGCGCCGCCTTCGGGCTGCGACGCCTAAGGCTTGGCCACCCAGACCCGGGCGGACCTGAAGGGGTCACCCGGCGGAAGGTTGGGGTTCTCGAAGTCGAGGTCCGGGCGGCGCGCCAGGCGCAGCCGGACCATGACCGCCTGCGAGCGGAGATTGTGCGGGCTGGTATAGGCCCAGACCTCCGTCAGCCCCACCCGCCCGAAGGCGTCGGCCAGAGCCGCGGCGGCGGCTTCGGTGGCGTAGCCCTGGTCCCAGACCTCAGGGATCAGCCGCCAGCCGATCTCGGGCGTGCCGGCGATAGGCTGGCTCTCATGAGCGGGCATGACGCCGCACCAGCCCAGCACCCGGCCGTCGGATCGACGCTCGAGGCAGAACCGACCATAGCCCAGGCGATCGAAGGTCTCCTCGACCCGCGTCAGCCGCTGGTCGGCCTCGTCCGGGGTCAGCACGCCGCCCAGCCAGTCCATCACCTGAGGATCGGCGCAGATCGCCCGGAAGGCCGGCCGGTCGTCCTCGCGCCATCGGCGCAGAATGAGCCGCTCGGTCTCGATCATGGGCGAACCTAGGCCTGTGATCGGGCCGGCGCCAAGCGTCAAACCGGGCGAGGACCGGCCAGGGCGCCGTAGAGGTCGGTGCGGCGATCCCGGAAAAAGCCCCAGGCGGCGCGGTGGGTGGCCAGGAAATCCAGATCGAACTCGGCCGCCAGCACGCCCTCATCATTGGCGCCGAATTCGGCGACCAAGTCCCCGCGGTGATCGGCGATGAAGGACGAGCCGTAGAACCGCTGGCCGCCGCCGGGATAGTTTTCCCAGGGCTCAAAGCCGGTGCGGTTTGCGCCCACCACCGGGATCACGTTGGAGACTGCATGTCCCTGCATGGCGCGCCGCCAGGGGGCGGCGGTGTCCAGGGTCTCGTCATGGGGCTCGGAGCCGATGGCGGTCGGATAGAACAGCACCTCGGCGCCCATCAGGGCCATGGCCCGGGCGGCCTCGGGGTACCACTGGTCCCAGCAGATGCCGACGCCGACCTTGCCGAACCGGGTGTCCCAGACGCGGAAGCCGGTGTCGCCGGGGCGGAAATAGTACTTCTCCTGATAGCCTGGGCCGTCGGGGATATGGCTCTTGCGATAGACGCCCATGGGCGAGCCGTCGGCGTCGATCAGCACCACGCTGTTGAAGTAGTGCGGGCCTTCGCGCTCATAGATCGAGATCGGCAGGACGATCCCGAGCTCGGCCGCCAGCGGCGCCAGCGCGGTGACGCAAGGGTGCTCGCGCCAGGGATGGGCGGTGGCGAACCAGTGCTCCTCCTGGGTGACGCAGAAATACGGCCCCTGGAACAGCTCGGACGGCAGGACCACCTGGGCGCCCTGGCCGGCGGCCTCGCGGATGAAATCGGCGGTCTTCTTGATGTTGGCGTCCAGGTCCAGGCCATAGGCGGTCTGGATGGCGGCGACCTTGATGATGCGGGCCATCAGGCGGGCTCCTGCTGGGTGATGCAGTGGAAGGAGCCGCCGCCGGTGAGGATGGCGGCGGAGGGCAGGCCGATCACCTTGTGGTCGGGGAAGACGGTCTCCAGGGCCTGGATGGCCATCTCGCCCGGACGCTGCGCATAGGTCGGCACGATCACCGCCCCATTGGTGATGATGAAGTTCATGTGCGAGGCCGGCACATAGTCGCCGTCGGCGCTTTCGATCCAGCCCGGCGAGGGAATGCGCACCACCTTCAGCGCCTCTCCGCGGGCGTCGGCCATGCCGGCCAGGCGCCGCGCGGCGTCGTCATAGGCGTCCATGTTCGGATCGCCCCGCCCGAAAGCCACCGGACAGACCACAACGCCCGGCGCGACGAAGCGGGCGAGGTTGTCCACATGGCCGTCGGTATGGTCGTTCTGCAGGCCTTCGCCCAGCCAGAGGGTCTTGCGGACCCCCAGCGCCTCGGCCAGCGCCGCCTCAGCGGCGTCGGCGCTCCAGCCGGGATTGCGGTTGGGGTTCAGCAGGCACTGTCCGGTGGTCAGCACCGTGCCGAAACCGTCGTGGTCCAGGGCGCCGCCTTCCAGGATGAAGTCGTTGGCGGCCAGCGGCACGCCGGCATGGTCGGCGATCTGGCCGGCCACGGTCTCGTCGTGCGGATAGACATACTTGCCGCCCCAGCCATTGAAGCGGAAGCCCCGGGCGCTGAAGCCGTCCCCGTCGCGGGCGAAGATCGGACCGGTATCCCGCAGCCAGATATCGCCGAAGGCGCCGGCGACGATCTCGATCCCCGCCACGTCGCCCAGCATCCGGCGGGCAGCGGCCTCGCCGTCTGGCGAGCCGGTCATCAGGCGCACCGTCTCCTGCCCCGGACCGGCCATGGCGCGGGCCAGGGCGGCTGCCTCGGCCTGGGCCTGGGCGTAGTCCTCGCCCCACAGCGCCTCGTGGCTGGGAAAGCCCAGCCACATGGCCCGATGCGGCGCCCATTCGGCTGGAACGACAAGGCTCATGGACGTTTCCCCAGGTTCGGCTGCGCGGCCGATCATACAGAACCGGCGCAGATGGGCGCACCCCGCCCGCAGGTCAAGCATGGCCGCAGGATCGCGGCACAACAAAAAAGGGGCGGCCCGAGAGCCGCCCCTTCCGTCTGGTCAGAACCCTCTGATCAGAACTGGTAGCGAAGACCGACCTGGATCGCCCAGAGCGACTTGCCGTTGTTGTCGATGTTCTCGCGAAGCCCGTTGGCGTTGAAGTTGGAGTAGCGATAACGGGCGCAGGTCGGATCACCAGCGGCCACAGCGGCCCCGGCCGCGGTGGCGCAGCTGACGCTGACCAGGTTGTTGACGTCGGTGTACTCCTCAACGATGCCCCACTCGTCGTTCAGCATGTTGAGAACATTCTGGAAGTCGAGGACGAGCCGGAACTTGTGCCCAGAGAAATAGGCGGGCAGTTCCTGGCTGAGCTGCAGATCGACGATATGGATGTCGTCATTCTGATAGTAGCCCTTGGGAACGATCTGGTCCTGCGGCAGGCCGAACTGCTGCACCGCTTGGATGAAGTTGTCCCGGGTAGCGGCGTCGGCAAAGCTCACCAGGCCATAGTCAAGGCCGCTCGTCCCGCCGCTGCCCGACATGTCCGGCACGTAGAGCAGGTGGTTGGTTCCGCGGTTGACGCCAAACACCGGACCGCGGCCCGAGGTCAGATCGCCCATGGTGAAGGTGGTGCCGCGACCGGAGCGCTTTTCGGCGAACAGGGTGGCGCGGGTCTCCAGGTCCCACAGGAACGTGCGGGCATAGCTCGCCTGGAACTTGAAGCTGTGCTCGATCTCTTCGTACGAGGAGCCATAGGCCGGCTCGTTCGGATCCTGGCCAGCCGGGGACTGGTAGCTCGAGCTCTGGGTCGAGCTGAACCGCAGGGACGACGAGAAGTCGTCGATGTTCTGGTAGGTATAGCTACCGACAACATCGAGGCCGAAGTCGAAGGACTTCTGAAGCGAGACCGCGGCCACCAGGCCCTCGCCCTCGTCGGTGTTGAAGATGACGAGGTCGCGGGCCGAACCCAGGTTTTGCGACGAGATGCCCGCCGCAGCCCGTTGCGCCGCCGTGCCGCCGACGCCGTCATAACGGATGCGGCCGTCCGGCGTGAACTGGGCGACGCCGTTCACGATGAGCGGATTGGCGCGGGTGTCGCGGACATAGAGGCCGTTGCGCACCTTGGTGCCGACCACGTCGAGACCCAGGTTCCACCCGTCCCACAGCTCGTACTGAGCGTTCAGGAACACCTTCCAGTCCGAGGGGAACTGGAAGCCCGGCGCGAAGGCGGCCACTTCGGTGGTGGGAGACGCTGAGCCGCCCCCCTGGAAGGCGCGAACCGCAGCGGGGATGTCATAGAAGGTCTGCGGATTGGTCCGGGACAGGTCCAGGGCCGAAGCGCCGATGCTCTGCGAGAAGCCCGGGGTGCCGGTCGTCTCGATGAAGGTGCCCGTAGCGGTACGCTGGATGTCCACGCCCGACGTCAGGAAGCCCGCGCCGCCGCCGTAGGAGTTAGAGGCCAGCACGTCGGGCACGCCGCCCGAGAACAGCCCGCCGCCGACGCGAATTTTCAGGCGATCGGTGGCCCTCCAGTCGATGGAGACCCGCGGCATCATCACGCTGCGGCCATCATAGGTGGCTTGGTTGGAATAGCCGTTGCGGGCGAGGAAGTTGACGTTCAGCGGCGGCGCGTCGTCGTTGGTGTACCAGTCATAGCGCAGACCGGCCGCGACCGTCAGGTTCGGGGTGACGTCGTAGGTGTCCTGGAAGAACACCGAGTTCAGGCGATACTTCAGGGCCGCGGCGGCGTCCGTCGTCGTAAGGCTGCCGATGGCGTCGGTGTAACGCAGACGGCTGGCCCGGCCGGCCGCGAAGTCGGCGATGGAGTCGAAGTAGTACTGACCATCCTGCGTTGGGATGAAGATGTTGAAGATCTCCTGCTCCTGGGTGGAGAAGCCGAACTTCAGCAGGTGATCGCCCAGGGCCCATTCGCCCTTGAGCTGTACCGTCAGGTTGTCAGTGGCCAGTTCATTGGCGTGACGGAATTCGTCCGGGCCAAACCGCAGGATCGAGGGGTTCGCGGCACCGGCGAGGTCGCAGGTGGTGGCCGAACCGCCGCTGGTGGGCGCAAGGCAGACCTGGACGTCGGAGAACTCCTGGCCCGAGGGCGGCAACTGACGACGCTCATAGTCGCGCATGGTGACGCGCAGCTGGGTGGAGAAGGTGTCGGTCCAGTCGGAGTTCAGCTCGCCGGTGTAGGAATAGTCCTCTTCACCGGTCAGGTACCACTGGGAGTCGAGACCCGCGGTGGAGGTGGTGATGTTGGTGCGCTGAACAACTTCCGACAGGGCGTAGCGCGCCGTCAGGGCCAGACGGTGGCGGTCGGTCAGGTTGGCGTCGATCTTGAACGAGTACTTCTCATCCAGGATCGGCTTGGTGCGGGCGATCGTGCCGACGTCAAACTCGGTGGCGTAGTTGGCGTTAAAGATGCCGGTGACCTGGTCGATCAGGGCCTGATTGACGCCACGCACGGAGTTGGCGAAGCCCGCGCCCTCTGGACCGGTGGAGGTCGTGTCGGTCGACTCATAGATTTCGTAGGAGGCGGCGAAGAAGACGCGGTCCTGCCAGATCGGGCCGGAGAGGAAGGCGCCCCAGTTGTTCTGGCTGACCTGCGAGGGGATGTCATTGCCTCGGATCGAGCGGCCGACCATGCCGTCATTCAGATAGTTGACGAACAGACTGCCGTGGAAGTCATTACCGCCCGACTTCAGCACGACGTCGAGGGCGCCGCCGGAGAAGTCGCCGTTCTCGACATCGACCGGAACCGCGTCGACGGTGAACTGCTCGACCGCATCCAGCGAGATCGGGCCGCGACGGGTGGGCGTGCCGCCGGTGTTCAGGCCGAAGTCGTCCTGGGCCTGGGCGCCGTCGATGGTGATGCGGTTGTTACGCGGGTTGGAGCCGGCGATCGAGATGCCGCCGTCGCCGCGGGTGTTCTGGGTCACAAGCGGGCTGCGGCGGGCCAGATCGCGGATGTCGCGGGTGACCGAGACAACGCTTTGGATATCGGTCTCGTCGAGCACCCGGCGGACGCCGGTGCTGGTTTCGCCCGGGGTCGCGGTGACGACGAGTTCGGACACTTCCGAGAAAAGATCGAAATTCAGGCGGGTCGTTTCGCCCTGGGTCAGGAACACGTTTTCCGAGGTGCGCTCGCCGTAGCCCGGAGCCACCACCGTGACGGTGTACGGACCGCCGACCCGCAGGCCGCGGGCGTCAAACACGCCCTGGGCGTTACTTGAAGTAACCGAACGAGTGTTGGACGGCGTGTGCACCACGGTGACCGTGGCGTTTCCGACCGGGGCCCCCGCCTCGGTGATGACTTCACCGCGGATCGCCGCGGTGGTTTCCTGCGCGTAGACGGCGGTGCTCATGGCGCAGACGAGCGCCGTAAGAGCCGCGCCGCTGGCGAGCCGCTTCATAGACGTCATTGTGAGATTCCCCTCTCAGTCGAGAATCGGAGCGGGCGAACGCACAAGCGCTCCGAAGTCCGGCGGTCTATACAGGCAACTTTCGGGCTTGTTGGTGATGGATTTATGACGAGGGCGACCTGTTGTTGCGGCGCCACACCCGCGGGCGCCCGGTCCACTATATCGCCTCTTGGGCGAGCAATGTTCTGCGCCGTTCTCGGAGACTCCCTTGTCTGACGCCGCTACGCCCTCCGCCCTCGCCGCCTGGCGCATGGCCCTGTGGATCACCGTAGCCCTGACGGCGATCCGTCTGGCGGCCATCTTCATCACGCCGCTGGAGCTCTATCCGGATGAGGCCCAGTACTGGCTCTGGTCCCGAACGCTGGATTTTGGCTATTATTCAAAGCCTCCGATGATCGCCTGGAGCATATGGGCGACCACCCTGGCCGGCGACACCGAGCCTATGGTGCGGCTTTCGGCGCCGCTGTATCAGGCCACGACGGCGCTGGGCGTCTTCGTCCTGGCCCGCCGGCTTTACGGCGCTCAGATCGCCCTGGCGGCCTGCGCCCTCTATCATGTGATGCCTGGGGTGCAGCTGTCATCGGCTGTCGTGGCGACCGACGCTCCGCTGCTGACTTGCCTGACCTGGGGCCTGGCCCTCTATGCTTATCTTCCGCAGGCGGAGGGACGGCGACGTTTGGTCGCGGCCGCGGGGGCCGGTGCTCTCCTCGGCCTGGCCTTCCTTTCCAAGTATGCGGCGCTCTACGCCCTGATCGGGGTGGCGCTTCATCTGATCCTCGACCGGGACGCCCGCAAGATCTGGTCCCCACCGATGATGGCGGCGGCCCTTGGGGCGATGCTGCTGGTGCTGGCGCCCAATATGGTCTGGAACGCGGCCCATGGCTTCGCCACCGTTCAGCACACCGCAGCCAACGCCAACTGGAGCCCGGGCAGCCTCTTCCATCCTGGCGAGATGCTGGACTTCCTCGGCTCGCAGTTCGGGGTGTTCGGGCCGATCCCGTTCGTGGTGCTGGTGGTCGGCGGGGGGCTGTTGGCCTGGCGCCGGCGGCTCACCCCAGCCGACCTGCTGCTGCTCTGCTTCACCGCCCCGGTCTTCCTGATCGTCACGCTCCAGGCCCTGATCAGCCGGGCCAACGCCAACTGGGCCGCGGCCGGCTATGTCACCGGGGTGATCCTGGTGGCCGCGTGGCTGCTGCGCTGGCGGGCCAAGGGCTGGTACATCGCCGCCCTGGCGACCCAGGGCGCCGTTGCGGCCCTCTTCCTGTCCTTCGTCATATCGCCGGACCTGGCCGAGCGGGCGGGCATGGCCAACAGCTTCAAGCGCGCCAAGGGCTGGTCCCAGCTGACCGAGGCCATGACCAACCGCGCCATGCACGATCTGCGGGTCTCGGCCATCGCCGTCGACGACCGCTTCATGTTCAACGCCGCGGCCTATTACGGCCGGGACTATTTCACGCGCCCCGACGCGGCGCCTTTGCGCATGTGGGTCCGCACCGCCCATCCCCAGAACCAGGCCGAGGCGAGCGATCCCCTCAGCGCCGCGGAGGGGGAGCGGGTCCTGGCCATGAGCCTGGAGCCCGACTTCACGCCCGAGATGAAGGCCGATTTCGTCCGCACCGGCGAGACCGAATTCGTCAATGTCTGGCTCGACCGCGACCGCAGCCGCCGGGCCGAGATGTTCATCGGCGAGGACTACCGGCCCAGGCCCCGCGATCCCATCACCGGCCTGCCCACACCGCCTTGATCGCCCGCTCCCGCCCGCAGCCGACCTTGTAGGCCTGGTAGCGTCCGGGATTCTTCTCGGCATAGTCCTGGTGATAGGTCTCGCCCATCCAGAAGCGGGCGGCGGGGCGGATCTCGGTGGCCACCGTCTGGCCCAGGGCCTTGGCCACCTGGGCCTTCACCTTCTGGGCGGCGTCGCGCTCAGCGCCGGAGGCGTAGAAGACCGCCGTACGATAGGACGGGCCCTGATCGCAGATCTGGCCATTGGGGTCGGTGGGGTCGATGCGGCGGAAGAAGCCTGAGGTCAGTTGCTCATAGCTGAGCCGCGTCGGATCATAGGTGACCCGCACCGCCTCCAGATGGCCGTCATGGCTGCGATAGGTGGGATTGGCCTTGGCGCCGCCGGCATAGCCGACCACCACGTCGATCACGCCCGGGATCTGCTCCAGTTCGTGCTCCACCGACCAGAAGCAGCCGCCGGCGAACACCGCCGTGGCCTGCCCAGGACTGGCCGCGGGCGCCTGGGCGGGCGCCGCCGAGGCGGCGGCCAGGGCCAGGGGCGCAAGCACCATGGCGGCGAGCGTGTGGGTCTTCATCATCGAGCGTCCTTCATTGCGGGGGCCAGCCGCCCCGTCACGCCCCCGATAACCTTACGCAGCAGCAGCCTCGAAAGACGCCTCGGTCTTGGCCCGAACCTCGTCTAGCGTGACCCCGTCGGCCAGCTCGATGAGCCGCAAGGGCGAACGCCCGCGGTTCACCTCGAAGACGGCGAGGTCGGTCACCACGAGATCGACCACCGACTGGCCGGTGAGCGGCAGGGAACAGGCCTTGACCAGTTTGGGCGCGCCGGACTTCTCGGTGTGCTCCATGACGATGACCACGCGCTTGACGCCCGCCACCAGGTCCATGGCCCCGCCCATCCCCTTGACCATCTTGCCTGGCACCATCCAGTTGGCCAGGTCGCCATTGGCGGCCACCTGCATGGCGCCCAGGATGGACAGGTCGATATGGCCGCCACGGATCATGGCGAAGCTGTCGGCCGACGAGAAGTACGAGGATGCGGCGAGCTCGGTGATGGTCTGCTTGCCGGCGTTGATCAGGTCGGCGTCCTCCTCCCCCTCGAAGGGAAACGGTCCCATGCCCAGCATGCCGTTCTCGCTCTGCAGGGTCACCTCGACGCCCTCGGGGATGTAGTTGGCCACCAGGGTCGGAATGCCGATGCCCAGGTTCCCATAGAAGCCGTCCTGCAGTTCGCGGGCCGCCCGGGCGGCCATCTGGTCTCTTGTCCAGGCCATCAGACGTCTCCCCCGGCGCCGGCGCCTTCGACGGCCCTGGGCCGCGTGGTCACGCGCTCGATCCGTTTCTCGAAAGCCGCGCCTTCGAAGATGGCGTCCACATAGATGCCCGGCGTGTGGATGTGGTCCTTGTCGAGCTCCCCAGGAGCCACGAGGCGCTCCACCTCGACCACCGTCTTGGCGCCCGCGGTGGCCATCATCGGATTGAAATTCCGCGCGGTCTTGCGGAAGACCAGATTGCCGGCGGTGTCGCCCACATCGGCCTTGATGATCGCCAGGTCGGCGGTCAGGCCGCGCTCCATCACATAGAGCTCGCCGTCGAACTCGCGCACCTCCTTGCCCTCGGCCACCAGGGTGCCGACGCCGGTCTTGGTGAAGAAGGCGGGAATCCCTGCGCCGCCGGCGCGGATGCGTTCGGCCAGCGTGCCCTGGGGATTGAATTCCAGCTCCAGTTCGCCGGAGAGGTAGAGCTGCTCGAACAGCTTGTTCTCGCCCACATAGGAGCTGATCATCTTCCTGATCTGGCGGTTCTCCAGCAGGACGCCGAGGCCGAAGCCGTCGATCCCGCAATTGTTGGAGATCACCGTCAGGTCCTTCACCCCATGGGCGCGGATCGCTGCGATCAGGTTTTCAGGGATGCCGCAGAGGCCAAAGCCCCCGGCCATGATGGTCATGCCGTCGAACAGGAGCCCGTCGAGGGCCTGGACGGCGTCTTTGCGAACCTTGTCTGCCATGGCCCCCTTTTACGCCGCAGCGCAATCGTTGGGAACGGGCCGAAAAAAGAGACCCCTGGCGCAAGGCCAGGGGTCTCCCGAAGATCGCGCTCAGTCGGTGTCGATCAGTTGGTCAGGGGACGCAGGACGATCTCGACACGGCGGTTCTGGGCGCGGCCCTCCGGCGTGGCGTTGGTCGCCCGCGGTTCGTTGATGCCGCGGCCGGCCACATAGAGACGGTCGGGCATGACGCGGCCCCGGCTGACCAGATAGTTGGCCACCGAGCCGGCCCGACGCTCGGACAGGGCCTGGTTGTAGGCCGCGGCGCCCGTGGAGTCGGCGTGACCGACGACGTCCACCAGGGTCTGCGGATAGGCGTTGATGGTGCGCGCCACGTCGTCCAGCACCGTATAGAAGCGCGGCTGAATGTCGGACTGATCAACCGCGAAGGTCACGTCGCCGGGCATGTTCAGGATGATGTTGTCGCCCTGGCGGATGACGTCCACGCCCGTGCCGGCCATCTGCTGACGCAGTTCAGCCTGCTGGCGGTCCATGTAGTTGCCGGCCGCGGCCCCGGCCAGGGCGCCGACGCCCGCGCCGATCAGGGCGTTCTTGCGCCCCTCGGAGCTCTTGTTGGTGTTGGTGAGGTAGCCCAGGGCCGCGCCGCCGAGGGCGCCGGCCAGGGCGCCGGTGCCGGTGTTGTTTCGGACTTGCTGGCCCGTATAACCGTCAGTGGTGGTGCAGGCGCTCAGGGCGAAAGCGCCGATAAGGCCCACAGAGGCTGCGGTCAGGTGACGCATCTGGTGTCTCCAATGAATTGTTATGACTACGGCAACGCTAGGCCTCCTTACGAAGTTCCGTTATGGCCGATTTAAGACCCCTTCGCGAAACCGGACCCCGCCCTGTGAATCCTGACTCTATCCAGCCGGTCTCCTTTGCGGCCTATGAGGCGGACTTCGACGGCTTCGCCCAGGCCCTGGGCGACTCCTTCACCCGCTATGGGTTTGCGGTGATCAGCGACCACCGGCTGGAGCAGGGCCGCATCGAGGCCGCCCTCGGGTCGGCCAAGGCCTTCTTCGCCCTGCCCGAAGCGGTCAAGCAGGCCTATGTGGTCGGCCAGGGCGGCCAGCGCGGCTACACGCCCTTCGGGGTCGAGACCGCCAAGGGCGAAGCCCACCACGACCTCAAGGAATTCTGGCACATGGGCCGCGACCTGCCGGCGGGCCACCCCTATGCCGGCGTCATGCCGCCCAATGTCTGGCCAGATGAGGTCCCGGATTTCCACCCGAACGTGGCCTGGCTCTATGGCGCGCTCGACGCCATGGGCCGCAAGGTTCTGGAGGCCCTGGCCGTCTATCTCGACCTGGACCGCGGCTTCTTCGATCCCACGGTTAACGACGGCAATTCCGTGCTGCGCCTGCTGCACTATCCGCCGACCGCCGGAGACGGGCCGCACATCCGCGCCGCCGCCCACGAGGACATCAACGTCATCACCCTGTTGCTGGGCGCCGAGGAGGCCGGGCTGGAGGTGCTGCGGCGCGACGGCAGCTGGCTGGCGATCAATCCGCCGCCGGGCGCCCTGGTCTGCAATATCGGCGACATGCTGCAGCGGCTGACCAACCACCGGCTGCCTTCGACCACCCACCGCGTGGTCAATCCCGCGCCGGAGCGGCGGGGCGTGGCGCGCTATTCGACGCCCTTCTTCCTGCACTTCAATCCGGACTACGAAATCCGGACGCTCGCCACTTGCATCGATGGGGCCCATCCCGACCGCTATCGCGAGCCGATCACCGCCGACGGCTATCTCCAACAGCGTCTGCGCGAGATCAAGCTGCTGTAGCCGCCGGAAAATTGACGCCCGGCCACAAAAATTTAACTCCGCGCGGGCGAGGCTGGCCGACAACGCAAAAGGCAGACTCAACGCGGCCATGGTCGAATATCCCGCCGCTCTCCAGGCCAAGGCCCGCAAAATCGCCGTCATGGGCGCATTGGACCTGGCGGCGCTCAAGCCCACCTTCGAACGGATCGGCAAGCTGGCGCGGGCCCTGATGGGCGGCGGCCTGGGCGACGTGATCCTGATCGATGGCGACCGAACCTGGCACGCCAGCGCGGGCGCCGACTTCAGCCGCCAGATCGATATCGACACCTCCTTCGCCGGCCTCGCCGCCCAGGCCCAGGACGTCCTCTGGGTCGCCGACGCCAGGCTTGATCCCGGCCTGAGGCAACACCCCTATGTGACCGGCGAGCCCGGCGTGCGCTTCTTCGCCGGGGCGCCGATCGTGCTCCCCGACGGCATGGGGTTAGGCGCCATCGCCGTCGCCGGCCCGGAGCCCAGGGCCTTCGATCCCGCCCTTGCAGATTCCTTGCGCGACCTGGCCGCGATCGCCGCCCTCGAATGCAGCCGCCACCAGGCGGTGTCCGACCTCGCCCAGGCGCGGATGCGGGTCGACGCCGCCCACACCCTGATGGCGGCCTTTGTCGAGAGCGCGCCGGTCGCCCTGTGCCTGACCGACACCGATCTGCGGATCGTCCAGGCCAGCCCGCTCTGGCGGCAGGAGCGCGACATCGCCGACCCCATCGGCAAGATCCTGTACGATGTGAACCCCGGCGCCCTGCGCTGGCGCCCCGCCTATGAGCAATGTCTGAGAGGCGAGCCGGCCCACTATGACCGCGTCCTGGTGCAGCGAAGCAACGGGCCCCGCTGGCTGCGGGTCGAGATCGCCCCCTGGCGAGAACCCAGCGGCGCCGTCGCGGGCCTGCTGATCATGTCGGTGGACATCACCGACTCCGTGGCGGCTCTGGAAGAGGCGCGCAGTTCGGAAGAACGCCTGAAGTTCGCCCTGGAGATCGGCGAACTGCAGATGTGGGAAATGGACTATCGGCGCGGCAAGCTGACCGCCGCCGGCGCCCGCTCCATCCATGCCGGCGCCACCTTCGAGAAGGTGAGCCGCCACATCTGGGACGCGGTGCATCCCGAGGACCGCCCAAGGCTGATGGAGGCGTGGGACCGCCACCTTCGCGACGGCGCCCCCTTCCACCAGACCTACCGCCTGATCCCGCCCGGCAAGGGCGAGGCGCGCTGGACCACCGCGGCGGCCAAGGCATTCAAGTCCGACAAGGGCCGCGTCGAGCGGGTGGTCGGCGTCATGCGCGACGTCGACCAGCAGCGGCAGGCCGAGCTTGAGCTCGTGAAGGCCAAGGAGGAGGCCGAGGCCGCCAACCGCGCCAAGAGCGAGTTCCTGGCCAATATGAGCCACGAAATCCGCACCCCCCTGAACGGGGTGATGGGGGTGGCCGGCGCTCTGGCGCGAACGGCGCTGGCGCCGCAGCAGGCCGAGATGGTGAGGCTGATCGAAACCTCGGCACAGACCCTGGAGGCGCTGCTCAGCGACATCCTGGACCTGGCGCGGATCGAGGCCGGTCGCCTGGAGCTTCGCCCTGAACCTTTCGATCTGGCCGCATCGGTCGACGCCTGCGCCGCCCTGTTCGCCCCGAGCGCGGCGGCCAAGGGCCTCGGTTTCCAGGTGTCGATCGCCCCGGAGGCCCGCGGCGCCTATGAGGGGGACGCCGCCCGTCTGCGCCAGATTCTGTCCAACCTGCTGGGCAATGCGGTGAAGTTCACTAACCAGGGCGAGGTTCGCCTGACCGTGACCGCCGCGCGCGGGGAAACCGGCTCACGCCTAGTGTTCCAGGTGACCGACACCGGTATCGGCTTCGATGCCGCGACGCGGCGGCGGCTGTTCAGTCGCTTCGAGCAGGCCGACGGCTCGATCACCCGGCGGTTTGGCGGCACGGGTCTTGGCCTCGCCATTTCGCGCTCCCTGGCGCAAGCCATGGGCGGGACCCTGAGCGCGGAATCCGAGCACGGCTGCGGCGCCGCCTTCACCCTGGCCCTCGACCTGCCCCGCTGCGTCGGCGTCGTCGAGATGTGGGACCCCAGGACAGCCGAGATCGCCGACCAGCCGCCCCTGGAGGGCATGCGCGTCCTGCTGGCCGAAGACCATCCCACCAATCGCCGGGTGGTCGAGCTGATCCTCGGCGCGGCGGGTGTCGATCTGACCTGCGTCGAGGACGGGGCCCAGGCGCTGGAGGCCTGGTCGGCCGGCGCCTATGACCTGGTGCTGATGGATATGCAGATGCCCGTGATGGACGGGCTGACGGCCATCGCCGAGATCCGCCGCCGCGAACAGGCGCAGGGTCGCAACCGCACCCGGATCCTGACCCTCACGGCCAACGCCATGCCCGAGCACGGCCAAGCCTCGGCCGCCGCGGGCGCCGATGGCCATGTGACCAAGCCCGTGACGGCTGAACGCCTGCTGGCGGCCGTGGACGAGGTCTGGTCAGATCTGCGGCGCGGGCCTCATGCGCCGGCCAAGCTCGGCGCCGCCCGCGGCTGATCCGCCAAGACCTTGAGCCTGGGATTGGGGCCACCCGTCATGGCGGCCGCCTCCAGTCCCTATTTCGTGAGCCGCAGGTTGTCGATGGAGCCGGCGATGGCGTCGAAGGCCGCACCCAGCTGGGCCACGTTCTGCACGTCGAAGAATTTCTCGGAGTCCGTCGCGCAGGTCTTCAGGAGCTCGCTGGAGCCGGTCTTGACCTCGACCCGCACCGTATAGAGCACGATGTCCTTGGCCTTGATGTTCTCGCACAGCAGCTTCAGGCGGCCGTTCATCGCATTGGTCCGGGCCGTGCTTGTGCCAGACGTGATCCCGAGCAGGTTCTGCCAGATGTAGCCGATGCCGCTGTATGAGGAATCGTTCTCGTAATTCCCCGTGCTGGCGACGTTGTCGCCGTCGGTCATCAGGATGATGATCTTCCGGTGGTTCTTGGTCCCATAGGCCACGCCATCGGCGAACGGCGCGTTGGGCGACAAGGTATGCCAGCCCCAGACGAGGCCCATAGGAATGTTGGTGTTCCCCACCGCCTTCATGTCGTCGATGGCCGACTTCAGCTTGGTCATGTCGGTCGTCAGGCGCGCGACAGGCTCCAGGTCGCAGTCTCGGTTCGGCCCGCTGGTGCTCGGCGTGGCGTCCTTGTACTTGGCGACGTTGCCCTGGAGGTCCTTGAAACTGCCGGTGGATTTGTCGGGAATGTAATTGTTGTAGTAGCGCTTCACCGACCACCAGTTGCCGCTGTCATCGGGCTCATCGGGGGCGAAGTAGGGCACGAAATAGCTGTCGACCTTGGCGGGGTAAGGCGCCGTGTCCTGCACGTCGAACGGCGGGCGGCGGCTCTCGACGCAGCCCCCCCAGACCTGGGAGCCCTTCATCGACTTGAGGACGGCGAACCGGTCGGTGTTGACGGTGGTGAAGATATCGACGCCAGCGGCGCCATGGCCCTGGGCGCGGCTGTCCACCCAGTTGGGGATGCCCGGGCCCGTCCGGGTCGAGGTGTTGTAGTTCTTGACGCTGACGTTTTCATAGATCCGCACGGTGCTGGAGAAGGGCACCAGGGAAATCCGGATCGGATCGGTGGCCGTGCTGCGCGAGCCGGCGGCTTCCAGCTTGTCCACCAGGTCCTTGGCGGCGGTCTTCAAGGTCGAAAGCTTGGTTCCCGCCATCGAGCCCGTATTGTCGAGCACCAGGGCCACTTCCAGACGGTCCATGGCCCGCAACACCTCGGTGTTGGCCCGAACGTTGGCGTGCTCGAAGAAGCCGGCGGAGACGGCCATGGGCGCCATCTCGGCCGATCCCACCACCTTGGGGCCGTCGAGCACGAAGGTGGCCGTGATCAGCGCCGAGCCCGGGAAGGCCGAGAGGTTGGCCTGCAGCGCCCGCTGGCCGATCTCGTTGATGTCTTTCTCGGTCTGGGCCGACGAGCGGGCCGCATAGAGCGCCGCGGCGTCCAGGGCGTCCTGCAGCTTCTGCTTCTGGTTGGCGGCGATATAGAGGTCAAAGACCCCGAGCGTCAGGGGCGCCAGCAGGACCAGCGCCACGGCGAAGATCATCGCCGCCGCCCCGCTCTCGTCGCGGGCTCCGGATTTCAGGCGGGCGGTCAGGCCCTTAAGGATAGAGGTTCGCACGTCTGCGCCCCGCTCGGCTCTTTATGGGTGTCGAGCAGGCATGATGCGGCCTCAGGGTAAACGAACCCCCCGCAGAAGACGGTAAACGAAAGCTTCCGCCCAGGCCTCGCAGCCTGGGCGGCGGACGACGTCAGGCCGCGAGCGCGAGGCGCATCACCAGCCGCACTGTTCGCCCTGGTTCTGCTGCGTCAGCCAGGTGTTCAGCGGGGCGAAATAGGCGGCCACCGCGCTGGCGTCGGTCTGGCGCTGGCCGGTGAACGCTTCCAGCGCGTCCGGCCAGGGCTTGGACTGACCCATCTCCATCATGGCGTTGAACTTCGCCCCCATCTCGGCCTGGTCATAGACCGAGCAGCGATGCAGCGGCCCCTGCCAGCCGGCCTGGGCGCAGGCCGCCTGGTGGAACTGGAACTGATAGATGTGGGCCAGGAAGTAGCGCATGTAGGGCGTGTTTCCGGGGATGTGGTACTTGGCCCCCGGATCGAAGGCGTCGGCCGGCCGCGGCCCCGGCGGGGTGATCCCCTGGTACTGGGTCCGCAGCGCCCACCAGGCCTCGTTATAGGTCTCCGGCGTGACCTCGCCTGCGAACACCTGCCAGCGCCATTTGTCGACCATCAGGCCGAACGGCAGGAAGGCGATCTTGTCCAGCGCCGTCTTCAGCAGGAACGGAATGTCCTCGGCCTCGCCGGGCGTGGTCTCCAGCAGGCCGATCTGCTGCAGATAGGTCGGCGTCAGGGACGAGAGCGCGGCGAAGTCGCCGATCGCCTCGTGGAAGCCGTCATTGGCCCCGCCCTTGAACAGATAGGGCTGATCGGCATAGGCCCGCTGATAGTAGTTGTGGCCCAGCTCGTGGTGCACGGTGAAGAAGTCCTCGCCGTTCACGCGGGTGCACATCTTGATCCGGATGTCGTCCTTGCCGTCCAGGTTCCAGGCCGAGGCGTGGCACACCACCTCGCGGTCCTCGGGCCTCGTGATCATCGACCGCTCCCAGAAGGTCTGCGGCAGGGGCGCCAGGCCGAGCGACGAATAGAAGGCCTCGCCGGTCTTCACCATCCGGGTCGGGTCATAGCCGGCCTTCACCAGCAGCTCGTCCAGGTCATAGCTGGAGCGGACTTCGGCCGGGGCGACCACGTCATAGATATTGCCCCAGCTCTGGGCCCACATATTGCCGGTCAGGTCGGCGCGGATGGGGCCGGTGCGCGGCTGCACCGCATCGCCATAGCGGTCGTTCAGCCGGGCGCGCACATAGCAGTGCAGGTTCTTGTAGAAGGGCTCGACCTGGCTCCACAGACGGTCGGCCTCGCCGGCGAAGGCGTCGGGGTCCATGTCGTACTTGTCGCGCCAGAGCACGCCGGCGTCCTTGTAGCCCAGCCCCGCCGCCCCCTCATTGGCCAGGGCCACCAGCTGCGCATAGTCGGCGCGCATGGGGGGCGACACCGTGCGCCAGCCCTCCCAGACCGCCTTCAGTTCGGCCGGATCGCGGGACTCCCGCATGATCTCCTCGGCGTCGTTGAGGGTGATCGGCGCGCCCTTGTAGCTGAACTTGCCGGTGGAATAGGTGGAGTCCAGGCGGGATTCCAGGCGGGCCAGCTCGGCGGCCGCCCCGGCGCGGTCAGGGGCCGGCAGGGTCAGATAGAGCTTGAGCAGCTTCAGCTTGCGGGCGGTGACCGGATCGACCGCGACCCCGTCATAGCGGGCCGCCTGCATGGCGAGCTGGGCGGCCAGCTCCTTTTCCTCGCCCACCGCCTTGGCTTCCAGCCACTGGGTGTCCTCGGTGATGTAGGTGGCCCGCACCCAGGCGGACTTGGCGACATAGAGGCTGAGAGCTTCCAGCTGAGCCTCGGCCTCGTCGATGAAGGCCTTGGCCTGGGCCGGCGTAGGTTTCTGGGCGGCGGGCTGGGCCTGGGCGACGCCAAGTGGGCCGAGCCCGATCAGGGCGACCGCTGTGGCGGCCAGCAGCTGGGTTTTCATGCGAAAAGACTTCCTTGCCACGGGCGCGACGCGGCGCGCCGATTGGCGCCGATGCAAGCCCTGGCCGGCGGCGACGTCAAGCCGCCGGCGCCCCGCCGGCCTTCGTGCGTTTGAAGAAGGCCCATCCCCGACCAAGGAGACCGTCATGTCCGAACAGGCATCCCCCCAGGCCCTCGCCAAGCTGGGCGCCGACCTCATCCTCGAACAGGCCCTGGTCGATGGCCGGTGGATCTCTGACGGCGGCGACCCCATCGCGGTGGAGGACCCCTCGGAGGAGACGGTCCTCGGTCATGTCCCCAGCCTGTCCGGCGATGTGGTCGATGCGGCGATTTCGGCCGCCGCCCGCGCCTTCCCCGACTGGGCGGCCCGCAAGGGCAAGACCCGGGGGGAAATCCTGGGCCGCTGGGCCGAGCTCGTCACGGCCAACGAAGACGGGCTGGCCGCCCTGATCTCGCTCGAAAACGGCAAGCCTTGGAAGGAGGCCCTGGGCGAGGTCCGCTACGCCAATTCCTTCATCACCTGGTTCGCCGGCATGGCCGAGCGCCTGGACGGCCGCGCCATCGAGAGCGCCAAGGATGAGGACCTGATCCTGGCCTTCCGCGAGCCCGTGGGTCCGGTGGCGGCCATCACGCCCTGGAACTTCCCCGCCGCCATGATCACCCGCAAGGTGGCTGCGGCCTTCTGCGCCGGCTGCACGGTGGTGCTGAAGCCGGCCTCCGCCACGCCCTTCACCGCCCTGGCCCTGGGCAGGCTCGCCCTGGAGGCTGGCGTTCCCGAGGGCGTCTTCTCGGTGGTCACCGGCGCCAACAGCGAGGTGGGCGCGCGCCTGACGGGCTCGAAGCTGATCCGCAAGCTCTCCTTCACCGGCTCCACAGATGTGGGCCGTAAGCTGGCCGCCGACTGCGCGCCGACCCTCAAGCGCCTGTCGATGGAGCTGGGCGGAGCCGCGCCGCTGATCGTCTTCGAGGACGCCGACCTGGACGCCGCCGTCGAGGGCGCGATCGCCGCGAAGTTCCGCGCCGCCGGCCAGACCTGTGTCTGCCCCAACCGCCTCTATGTGCATCAGGCGGTGCAAGCCGACTTCCTGGAACGGCTGACCGCCCGGGTCGCCGGCCTGAAGGTGGGCAAGCCCTTCGAGGACGGCGTCGAGATCGGCCCGCTGATCAACGCCAAGGCCCTGGACAAGGTGGAGGACCATATCGCACGCACCAAGGCCAGCGGCGGCCGGGTGTTGACCGGCGGCGCACGGCACGCCCTGGGCGGCCGGTTCTTCCAGCCCACGGTCCTGGCGGGCGGCGACGATCGCCTGTTCGCCACCGAGGAGACCTTTGGCCCCGTAGCGCCGGTCTTCAGCTTCCTGACCGAAGATGAGGCTCTGTCGCGGGCCAACGCCTCGGAATTCGGGCTGGCGGCCTATCTGTTCACCCGCGACCTGGACCGCGCCATGCGGGCCGGGCGCGGCCTGGAGGCCGGGATCATCGGCGTGAACACCGGCGTGATCTCCAACGCCGCCAACCCGTTCGGCGGCGTCAAGCAGTCGGGCTATGGCCGGGAAGGCTCGACCTATGGCGTCGATGACTATCTGCAGGTGAAATCCCTCACCCTGGCGCTGAACTGAGCCGCACCCCACGAGCGATTGACGGTGACCCCGTCGTCGGGCTCCTCTAGACCGGCTGTCTAAGGCCATACCGGGGGGAAGCTGATGACGCCGAGCGACGAGACGCCTGCCGAAGCGGCCCCCCCGCAGCCCCCGCCCGAGGCGGCGCCCGACGCACCGCCGCCCAAGGCGCCCTGGTGGCGCCGGGCCAGGGACCGCATGTCGCACGGCCGCGCGCCGGTGGTGGTGGCCGCCGCCCTGATCATCGGCGCCTTTGGCTGCGGTTTCCTCACCGCCA
This sequence comes from Phenylobacterium sp., assembly GCF_030680185.1. Classification (GTDB taxonomy): domain Bacteria; phylum Pseudomonadota; class Alphaproteobacteria; order Caulobacterales; family Caulobacteraceae; genus Phenylobacterium. Next base: position 27,342 of record NZ_JAUXVZ010000032.1, on the reverse strand, counting down.
AGGGCGTGGACATCCTGAGCATTCCCCGCACCGTGGTGGCGGGCGGCGAGGTGGTGCCGGGCGGCTGGTCCCTGTTTGGCCGCCCCCGCGCCGCCGATGCGCCCCGCCGGGGCGTCCCCATGCCCGAAGGCTTCGCCGTCTGGCGCACCCGCATAGATACGAGCAGCGCCCAGCCGCAGGCCTGCGTGGAGATGAGCCGCCCGCTGGATCCAGAGACCTCCTATGGCGACTATGTCCTGGTCTCGCCCGACCTGGGCGAGACGCCGGCCATCTCCGTCGAAGGCTCCGAACTTTGCCTGGCCGGCCTCGGCTTCAATGATCGCCGCGTGACCCTGCTCAAGGGGCTGCCCGCCCGCGGCGGCGAGACCCTGGCGGCCAACGCCGATGTGGATTTCACCTTCGGGGAAAAGCCGCCCTTCGTCGGTTTCGCCGGCGACGGCGTCATCCTGCCCCGGGAGGACTCCGACGGGGTCGGCATCGAGACCGTCAATGTCAGCCGCCTGGAGATCGAGGTCTGGCGCGTGGCCGACCGCAACCTGGTCCGCACCGCGATCAGCGCCCCGGAACCCACCGCCGAGGGCGAATACGCCTATGACTGGGGCTCCGACAGCCCCGATCAGGAGGGCCAGAAGATCTGGACCGGCGAGGTCGCCGTCACCGGCGAGGCCGGCCAGCGAGCCACCACCGTCTTTCCCCTGGGCGCAGTGCTGCGCGAGATGAAGCCCGGCGGTTATGTGATCAAGGCCCGCGACGCCTCGGGCGGCCGCAACCTCACCGACGGCGACAACAATCCCCCGGCCCAGGCCCGGCGCTGGATCATCTTCACCGACATGGCGCTCAGCGCCTATGCCGGGGCCGAGGCCACCGACGTGGTGGTTCGCTCCCTGAAGAGCGCGCGGACCCAGTCGGGCGTCCGTGTCGCCCTGGTGGCCGCCAATGGCGAGGACCTGGCCGAGGCTCGCACCGACGGCCAGGGTCGGGCCCGCTTCGACGCCGCCCTGACCAAGGGCGAGGGCGGCCTGCGGGCCAAGATGATCATGGCCTATGGTCCCCAGGGCGACCTGGCGGTGCTCGATCTCGACCGCCCGCCAGCCGACCTGTCGCGCCTGGGCGTCGGCGGCCGCATCGAAGCCGCCGCCGTCAGCACCTCGGGTCGCACCGCAGGCTCGGTGGTCGACGCCTATCTCTATACCGACCGGGGGGTCTATCGCCCCGGCGAGACCGTCCACCTGAACGCTCTGATGCGCAACCGGGAGGCCCGGGCGGTGAAGGACCGCAAGGGCGCCATCGTGGTGCGCCGGCCGTCCGGCGTGGAATTCCGGCGCTACGCCTTCGACGGGGCGCCCCTGGGCTCGGCCGCCGCCGATATCAGCCTGCCCCGCAGCGCGCCCCGCGGCCGCTGGCGGGCGACGCTCGAGGTCGAAGGCCTGGAGACCCCGGCGGGCGAGGTCACCTTCGCCGTCGAAGACTTTGCGCCTCAGCGCCTGGCGGTCACGGTCACCGGCCAGGCCGCGACCCCGGTGGCCGTGGGCCAGAGCCGCAACCTCGATATCAACGCCCGCTTCCTCTATGGCGCGCCAGGCTCTGGCCTGCAGGCCGAGGGCGAGGCGCGGCTGCGGGTCGATCCCGATCCCTTCCCGGCCTTCGAGGACTATCAGTGGGGCAACCAGCGCGACCCCTTCCAGGAGGCGTTCGTCGAACTCGGTCGCACGGTCACCGACGGCGAAGGCCGGGCGATCATCACCCTGCCGCCCCAGGCGGCCGAGAACGCCCAACCCCTCGTGGCCGCCACGACGGTCAGCGTCTTCGAGCCGGGCGGCCGGCCGGTGCGGGAATCGGTGAATCTGAAGATCCGTCCCCGCACGACCTATCTGGGTGTCAAGGTCGATCAGGCCGAGGGCGCCCGCGGGGCCGACCCCATGGTCAGCCTTGATCTCATCGCTGTGAATCCCGCCGGTCAGCGCATCGCGGCGCCCGGGGTCACCTGGCGCCTGGTGTCGGAGAACTGGGACTATGACTGGTTCCAGCAGGATGGCCGCTGGCAGTGGCGGCGGACCAGCCGCGACGCCCTGGTCGACCAGGGCACGGTCGATCTCGCCGCCGGCGAACCAGCCCGCCTGTCGCGACGCCTGGGCTGGGGCGATTATCGCATCGAACTCAGCGGTCCGGATGGCGCGGCCAGCGTCATCCGCTTCACCTCCGGCTGGGGCGCGCCCGCCGAAGACGCCGAGGCGCCCGACATCGTCCGGGTCAGCGCCGGCGACCGCACCTACGCCCAGGGCGACACGGTCGAGATCACCCTGAAGCCCCCCTATGCCGGCGAGGTCCAGGTGGCGGTGGCCACCGACCGAGTGCTCGACTTCCGCACCCTGACTGTTGGCGAGAATGGCGGAACCGTTCGGTTCCAGACCGACGCCCGCTGGGGCGGCGGGGCCTATGTGATGGTCACGGTGGTCCAGCCCCGCGATCCGGTCCAGACGCCCAAGCCCCGCCGGGCCCTGGGCCTGGTCTATGTTCCCCTCGATCCCAAGGGCCGCAAGCTCGAGGTCGATCTCGGCACGCCGGAAAAGGCCGGCGCCCGCGAGGCGCTGTCCGTGCCGGTCACGGTCCGCGGCGCGGGCCTTGGCCAGCGGGTGCGCGTCACCCTGGCGGCTGTCGACGAGGGCATCCTGCAGCTCACCCGCTTCGACAGTCCCGACCCGGCCAAGTGGTACTTCGGCAAGCGGGCGCTGGGCGTCGACTATCGGGACGACTATGGCCGCCTGCTGGACCCGAACCTGGGCGCGCCGGCCAATGTGAACTTCGGCGGCGACGAGATCGGCGGCGAAGGGCTGACGGTCACGCCGATCAAGACCGTGGCCCTGTGGTCCGGGGTCGTCGAGACCGGCCGCGATGGCCGGGCGACCATCCAGTTGCCGGCGCCGGACTTCAATGGCGAGCTGCGGCTGATGGCCGTGGCCTGGACCGACGACGCCGTCGGCTCGGCGTCCAAGCCGTTGGTGGTCCGCGAGCCGGTGGTGGCCGAACTGGCCCTGCCCCGCTTCCTGGCGCCCGGCGACACCGCCTTCGCCACTCTGGAGCTGCACAATATCGAAGGCCGGGCGGGCGAATACATCGCCCAGCTCACCGGCGAGGGCGGCATTCTGGCCCCCTTCCGCAAGGCCTATGACCTGGCCATCGGCCGACGGCTGGCCGAGCGCGTTCCCCTGGAAGCGCCGCGGGTGGCCGGGATCGGCAAGGTGAGCCTGGCGGTCACAGGCCCCGGCTTCTCCAGCACGCGGGACTATCCGCTGCAGACGCGGCTGGGCTGGGGCCGGGAGACCCGCACCACCACGGCGCTGCAGCAGCCCGGAACGGCGTTCACGCCGACGCCGCAACTGCTGGCCGGGCTGGCGGCGGGCGATGCGACCCTGCAGGTCAGCTATTCGCCCTTCCGCGGGTTCGATCCCGGTCCGATCGCGGTGTCTCTGCTGCGCTATCCCTATGGCTGCACAGAGCAGCTGGTGTCGGCGGCCTATCCGCTGCTCTACGCCAGCAACGTCTCGCAGGACCCCAAGGCCCGCCGCTCCAGCACAGGTCTCAACCAGGCGGTCAGCCGCCTGCTGGATCGCCAGACCTTGGACGGCGCCTTTGGCCTCTGGCGGGTGGGCGATGGCGAGGCTGACGCCTGGCTCGGCGCCTACGCCACCGATTTCCTGATCGAGGCGCAGAAGGCCGGCGCGCCAGTGCCCGCCTCGTCGCTGGACCGGGCGCTCGGCGCCATGCGCCAGATTTCCCGCCCCGAGGGCTGGGCCAGTGTCTCCTACCGGCTGGAATATCCCGACTGGTGGGCGGGCTCGCCCCAGGCCTCGACGAGCGCCACCGAGTCCATGCGCCGCCGGGCCTCGGCCTATGCCCTCTATGTGCTGGCCAAGGGCGGTCGGGGCGACCTGGCCAGGCTGCGCTGGTGGCACGACGTGCAGATGAAGTCCGAGGCCTCGCCGCTCGCCAAGGCCCATGTGGGCGCAGGGCTCGCCCTGATGGGCGACAAGGCCCGGTCTCGCTCGGCCTTCCGCCAGGCGGTCCGGTCGCTGAACTATCGCGAGGAGGCCGATTGGTACCAGAGCCCGCTCCGCGACCTCGCCGCCGTGATCGCCCTGGCCTATGAAGCCGGGGAGACCGACATCGCCCGAGAGCTCCAGGGCCGCCTCGAAAACGCGGTGGAGGACCCCGAAGCGCTCAACACCCAGGAACAGGCCCGCCTGCTGCAGGCGGCCCAGGCCATGATGAACGCCGCCGGGCCGCTGAACATCCAGGCGTCAGGCGCCATCCCCCTGACCGCCGTCGCGGGCGGCCCCCGCTGGGCGGTGGGCAAGCTGGCGGACTCCCGCTTCGTCAATTCAGGCGAAGGCGCGGTGTGGCGGACAGTCACCGTCACCGGCGCGCCGGTCTCGGCGCCCTCGGCGACCAGCAACGGCCTGACCCTGCAAAAGCGCCTGTTGAGCTTCACCGGCGGGCCCGTCGATCCCGCCAGCCTGACCCAGGGCGACCGCGTGATCATCATCGTCTCGGGTCGCGCCCAGCAGGCCCGGTCCATGGCCCTGGTGATCGACGATCCCCTGCCGGCCGGCTTCGAGATCGAGACGGTGCTGGGTCCGGACGACGCCCAGAGCGGGCCCTTCCGCTTCCTGGGCGAACTGTCCTCGGCCGATGTGCAGGAGGCCCGCGACGACCGCTATGTGGCGGCCATGGACCTGCCCGGGCGTGAGGACTTCGCCTTCGCCTATGTGGCGCGGGCGGTGACGCCAGGGGACTTCCTGTTGCCCGGCGCCCAGGCCCGCGACATGTACCGTCCGGCGGTCAACGCCCGCACCAGCGTCGGCCGCACGGTGATCGCGCCCGGCCAGTGACACCACTGGCGTCCCTGAAGGCCAAGGCCCGCCAGGCGGCGGGCTCGCCCCGGGTGGTCCGTCGCCTGACCCTGGGCCTGCTGGTCGCCATGGGCCTGCAGGTGGCGGGCCTGGCCCTGGACGCCGCCCTGCCGCCGGACCTGTCGCGCGGCGCGCAGGCCTCGCCGGTGGCGCTGGACCGTCGCGGCGCCTGGCTTCGCGCCCTGCCGGTGGAGGACGGCCGCTGGCGCATCCGCGCCGACCTGGCGCGCACCGACGAGAGCTTCATCAGGCGACTGGTCGCGATCGAGGACGCGCGCTTCTGGCGCCATCCCGGGGTCGATCCGCTGGCCGTGGTCCGCGCCGCGGGTTCAGCGGCGTTCACCGGCGAGGTCAGCTCCGGCGCCTCGACGCTCACCATGCAGACCGCGCGCCTGCTGACGCCGCGGCCCCGCACGGTGCCCGCCAAGCTGGTGGAGATGATCCGCGCCGTGCAGATCGAGGCGCGGCTGTCCAAGCGCGAGATCCTCGCCCTCTATCTGACGTTGGCGCCCTATGGCGGCAATCTTGAGGGGGTGCGGGCCGCCAGCCTCTCCTACTTCGGCCATGAGCCTGTGACCCTGACGCCGGGCCAGCAGGCGCTACTGATCGCCCTGCCCCAGTCGCCCGAGGCGCGCAGGCCCGACCGGCGGCCGGAGGCGGCCCGCCGGGCGCGGGACCAGGTTCTGGCCAAGATGGTCCGGGCCGGCGAGCTGAGCCCCCTGGAAGCCGCGGAGGCGGGCGAGGACCCGATGCCGAGCCGTGTCCCCTTCCCGGCGCTGGCCTGGCACGCGGCCGGCGAACTGGCCCGTTCAGCCCGGGTCGATGAGGCCTCCGTGGTCTCGACCCTCGACGCGGGTCTGCAATCGCAGCTGGAGCCCCTGGTGGCCCGCGCCGCCCGCGCCCAGGGACCTGAGGCGAGCGCCGCGGTCCTGGTGGTGGCCCTGGACGGACGGGCGGTGCGCGCCTCGGTGGGGTCGGCGGGACTGGACCGGGCCGGCGGCTGGATCGACATGACCCGGGCCCTGCGCTCGCCAGGCTCGGCCCTGAAGCCCTTCATCTACGCCATGGCCTTCGAGCAGGGCCTGGCGGCGCCCGACACGCGGATGGCCGACGCCCCGCGGCGCTATGCCGACTACCAGCCGGAGAACTTCGACCGGGTCTTCCACGATCAGGTCACCGCCCGGGAAGCCCTGACCCATTCGCTGAACGTGCCGGCGGTGGACACCCTGGCCCGCCTGGGGCCGGCGGCCTTCGAGGGCCGGCTGGAGGCCGCCGGCGTGCGCCTCTGGCGGCCGAGATCCGAGACCCGCGACGCCGGCCTGGCCATCGCGCTCGGCGGCGTCGGGGTTTCGTTGCGGGACATGGCGGTGCTCTATGGCGCCCTCGGCGACGGGGGCCTGGCGCGGCCCCTGGCCTGGACCGAGGCCGAAGCCAGTTCACGGCGCGAGGAGCGGGGAGTTCGGCTGGTCAGCCAGACGGCGGCCGACGAAGTCCTGGCCATCTTGCGGGAAACCCCGCCGCCTGCCGGCGTGACGCCGGCCGCGCTGAGCCGAGGTCGCCCCTTGATGGCCTATAAGACCGGCACCTCCTACGGCTTCCGCGACGCCGTCGCCGCAGGCATCGTCGGCGGTCATGTGATCGTGGTCTGGAGCGGGCGCGCCGACGGCGGCGCTCGCGCCGGCCTGACCGGACGCAACGCCGCCCTGCCCCTGCTGTTCGAGGTCGCCGACCTGCTGCAAAGCCCGCCGTCCGCCGCCCCGCCCCTCGCCCCGCGCAATGCGCCCGCCGCCCTGGACGACCAGACCCGCACCACCGAAGGCCCGCGCCTGATCTTCCCCCCCGATGGCGCCGTGGTGCAGGTGGACGCCTTTGGCGCAGGGTCCCGCGGCCTGGCGCTGGCGGCCAGCGGCGAGGACCTGGCCTGGTATGTGGCCGGCCAGCCCCTAAGTCCCGACCCCCTGAGCGGCCAGGTGCTCTGGCGGCCCGAGGGGCCGGGCTTCTACGATCTCAATGTGGTCGACGGCCAGGGCCGCGCCGCCCGGGCGCAGGTGCGCATCCGCGGCGGCTGAGCCGCTAATAGAGTCGGGCGAGGTCCTCGGGGCCGGCGCAGGTGACGTTCATGTCGTTCACCAGCCCGTTGGACAGGGAATAGACCCAGCCGTGGATGCTGACCAGCTGACCCCGCAGCCAGGCCTCGCGGATGAAGACGTCGGAGGCGACATTGCGCACCTGGCGGATGACGTTCAGCTCGCACAGCCGGTCGTGGCGGGCGTGCTCGTCCATGGCGTCAAGTTCCGTGCGGTTGGCGGTGTAGACCTCGCGGATCGGATGCAGCCAATGGTCGACGAGACCCCGCCGCTGACCGTCGATGGCCGCCACCACGCCCCCGCAGCCATAGTGGCCGACCACCATGATGTGCTTCACCTTCAGCACGTCCACGGCGAACTGCAGCACCGACAGATAGTTGGCGTCCTGGGGCGGGGCGAGATTGGCGACATTGCGGTGGACGAAGAGTTCGCCGGGATCGAGGCCGACGATCTCATTGGCCGGCACCCGGCTGTCGGCGCAGCCGATCCACAGATATTCCGGGCTCTGCTGGCCCACCAGGCGCTGGAAGAAGCCGGGATCGACCGCAAGCTTGCCTTGGGCCCAGGCCCGATTGTTGTCCTTCAGGTGGTCGAGCATGGTTGAAAAACCTCCCTGTACGAAGCGTCGCCCGGCCTAGCCCGCCGCCGGGGCGTCGGGCTGCCGGTCTGGGTGGGCCGCCACAAAAGCGGGATGGGCCCGCGCCCGTTCGGCCGCAGCCCTTATCGCCGGATAGGGCGAAAGGTCCACCCCGAAGCGGTCGGCCGAATAGACCTGGGGGACCACGCAGCAGTCGGCCAGCCCCGGCTCGGCGCCATAGGCGAATCCCTGGCCGTGGCGAGCGATCATCGGCTCCAGGGCGTCGAAGCCCTCGGTCATCCAGCGCGCCACCCAGGCCTGCCGATCAGCCTCGCTGACCCCCAGGGCGGCCAGTTGCTGGTGGATGCGCAGATTGTTCAGGGGGTGGATGTCGCAGGCGATGATCCCGGCCATGGCGCGGACCACCTGACGGCCCGTGGGATCAGACGGAAGCAGCGGCGGCTCCGGATGCGTCTCGTCCAGCCACTCGATCAGCGCCAGGCTCTGGGTCATGGTGGCCTCGCCGTCGACCAGCATCGGGGTCAGACCCTGGGGATTTTGTGCGAGATAGGCGGCGGTGCGCTGCTCGCCCTTGGGCAGGTTGACGGGGATGTAGTCGTAGGCGAGGCCCTTGAGCGCCAGGGCGATCCGGACCCGGTAGGGGGCGGTGGCCCGCCAGGAACTGTAGAGGGTCAGCGCCATGTTCAGATCACCTTGAAACTGAGTTCGCCGACGCCATCCACCGCGCCGGCCACGAGGTCGCCCCGCACAATAGGCCCGACGCCTTCGGGCGTGCCGGTGAAGATCAGATCGCCGGGCGCGAGCCGCCACAGCTTCGAGGCCTGGGCGATGATCTCGGCCACGTTCCAGATCATGTCGGACACCTGGGCGTCCTGCCGCCACTGGCCGTTCACCGTCGCCGAGATTCGGCCCTGGGGCGGAGGCCCGCGCCAGCGGCGGATCGCCGAGATCGGGGCCGACTGGTCGAAGCCCTTGGAGGCGTCCCAGGGGTGGCCCTTGTCCTTGGCCACGGCCTGCAGGTCGCGGCGGGTCAGGTCGAAGCCGACGCCGTAGCCGAAGACCAGATCCAGCGCCTGATCCACCGCCACATCGGCGCCGCCGGCGCCAAGCGCCACCACCAGTTCGATCTCGTGGTGCAGGTCGGCGGTGGCCGACGGAAAGGCCACGTCGGCGCCGGGCGGCACGAGGGCGTCGGCCGGCTTGGCAAAGAAGAAGGGCGGATCGCGGTCGTCCCCGCCCATCTCCCGGCGATGGGCGGCGTAGTTGCGGCCAACGCAGAGAATACGGCGAACCGGAAACTGGGCCTCTTCGCCCACAACGGGAACGGCGGTGACGGGTGGCGGAGCCAGGACATATGCGGTCATGGTCAAGGCCGTACTCCCACCCCCGGCCAAAGAAAAGGCTCCCGCCAGAAGCGGGAGCCTGATCGTCGTCGGTTCGTAGGGTCTAGGCCGATCTAGTTCGCGTTGGCGAGCCGATCCCGCAGGGCCGTCGCCTGGTTCAGATGCTGCTGGATCGCGGGCGCGGTGGCCGCCGCAAAGGCCTGCAGGCCGGGCATGTCCCCGTCGCCGGCATAGCGCTGCATCAGGTTGAGGGCCTTCTGATGGGTCTCGACCTGGAGCTCCATATACTCCTTGTCGAAGTCAGCGGCCTCGGTCTCCCGCAGGTCGTTCAGTTCGTCGGTGACCTCTTCGTCGGCCGTGGTCGGCGGGGTGATCGGCTGGCCGGTGGCCGCGACGGCGGTCTTGAGGTCCGCCGTGGTCTGGGTGTGGGCGTCGATCATCATCTGAGCGAAGGCCTTGACCTCGGCGTTTTGGGCGCGCTCCAGGGCCAGTTGAGAGGACTGGATTTCCAGCATGTCGCTCTGGGCCGCCAGACGCACGAAGTCCGGGGCCGAAGCCTCGTCGGCCATGGTCGGAACGGTGGCGGTGGGGTTGGCGTCTGGGGTCACGCTTTCAGCCGGGGCGGTGGCGGACTGGTCAGCCGGCTGACCGCAGGCGGCGAGCGAAAGCGCGGCGATCGCGGCGCCCGCGATAAGCAGGTGGCGGGTCATGTGAACTCCTGAGACGTTGACAAATTCTGGCGTCGCGCCTGTCGATGCGACGGGGCTAAAACTCACGCGCTCGTGATCTGTTCCAAAGAAATGGGGAGAACCCTATGACCGACACCACCGCGAAAGGCGCCTTGGCGGGCCTCCGGGTCATCGAGATGGGCTCCCTGATCGCCGGGCCGTTCTGCGGCCAGATCCTGGGCGACTTCGGCGCCGAGGTGATCAAGCTGGAGGACCCGCGCACCGGCGATCCCATGCGCCAGTGGGGCCGCAGTCTGCCCAAGGGCCAGTCGCCCTGGTGGCCGGTGATCGGCCGCAACAAGAAGTCCGTCGGCCTCGATCTGCGCCAGCCGGAAGGTCAGGACCTGGCCCGTACGCTGATCGCGTCGGCCGACATCGTCATCGAAAACTTCCGCCCCGGGGCCATGGAAAAGTGGGGCCTGTCCTATGAGCGCCTTTCGGAGGGCAATCCTGGGCTGATCATGGCCAGGGTGTCGGGCTTCGGCCAGACCGGCCCCCTGTCGCACCGCGCGGGCTATGGCCTGATCGGCGAGGCCATGGGCGGGCTTCGCCACATCACCGGCGAACCGGACCGCCCGCCGGCCAGGGCCGGCATCTCCATCGGCGACAGCTTGGCGGCCATGCATGCGGCCATGGGCGTGATGATGGCCCTGCATTCCCGTCACGCGACCGGCAGGGGCCAGGTGGTGGACGCCGCCCTCTATGAGAGCGTGCTGGCGGTGATGGAGAACCTGATCACCGAATACGACCTCACCGGCTATGTGCGCGAGCGCTCAGGCTCGGTGCTGCCGGGGATCGCCCCGTCCAATGTCTACCCTTGCGCGGGCGGCGAGATGATCCTGATCGGCGGCAACGGCGATACGGTCTTCGCCCGCCTTTGCGAGGTGATGGGCCAGCCGGACCTGGCGCGGGACCCGCGATTCGCCAGCCATGCCGCCCGCGGCGAACGGCAGGGGGAACTGGACGATCTGATCAGCGCCTGGACGGCGACCTATAGTCTTGAGGACCTCCTGGCGCGCCTGGAGGAAAAGGGCGTGCCCTGCGGCCGCATCTATCGGGCGCCGGACATGCTGTCTGACCCCCACTTCGCCGCCCGGGAGGCCATCGTCACCCTGGAGCACCCCGTGTTCGGGCAGGTGAAGATGCAGAACGTCTTTCCCAAGCTGTCGGCGACGCCGGGCCAGGTGCGCTGGCCAGGGCCAGCCCTCGGCGCCCACACTGATGAGGTTCTGCAGAGCCTGGCTGGCCTGTCGCCTCAGGCGTTGGACGATCTCCGCGCGCGCGGCGTGATTTAGGCCCTAGACTTGGGGGCGTAGCAGGTCGGCCACAGCGGCCGTGACCTGGGTCACATCATAGGGTTTGCGGATCACCGGCGCGCCGAAGCCGCTGGGCGCTCCGCCCGCGTCGCCATAGCCGGTGGCGAACACGAAGGGCACGCCGCGCTCGGCCAGGATGTCGGCCACCGGGCTGACCGACAGGCCGTTGAGATTGGCGTCGAGGACCGCGGCGTCGATCTGCTGGTCCATCAGAGCCAGAGCCTCTTCCAGTTCGTAGGCGGGCCCGATGACGATGGCGCCGGCCTCCGACAGGCCGGTCTCGAGCTCCATGGCCAGAAGCGCGGCGTCCTCGACGATCAGCACCCGGGCGCCCGCCAGGTCCACCGGGCCGGCCGGGCCCGCGGCGGTTTCTGCGCTGCGCCGGCTCGGGGCCTCAGGCACCGTATCTGGGCGCGCCACCAGGGCCGCGGGGCCGGCCTCGAGCCTGGCCCGGGCGCCGGTGGAGGGAAATTCCAGGGAGGTGGTTCCATTCAGCTCGCGCCCGGTGACCTGGCTGAGCAGCGTGGTCCCGAACCCAGTCCGCAGAGGCGGAGCGGCCACCGGGCCGCCGGACTCCGTCCAGTCGAGGATGAAGCCGCCGTTCGGCGTTTCTCTCCAGGAGACCAGCACCTGGCCGGTCTCCACCGACAGGGCGCCATACTTCAGGGCGTTGGTGGCCAGCTCATGCAAGGCCAGCGACAGGGCGTTGGCCGCGCGCGGCGTGAGAAACAGATCGGGGCCTTCCCAGCGGGTCTGGCCAGGGGCGAGCCCCCCGAGTTCGGCCGCGGCCAGATGATCGATGGCCGCCCCGCGCCACCGGGCCGCCGTCAACAGCTCATTGGCCGAGCCCATCGACTTCAAACGGCCAGAAAAGGCCTGAAGAAAGCCCTCCATCGACGATGTCCGACGCGCCGTCTGCACCGCCAGGGCCTGGACGGTGGCCAACACATTCTTCACCCGGTGATCGATCTCGGCCATCAGGGCGTGGCGCTGGTCCTCCTCGACCTTGCGGGCCGTAATGTCCTCGACAATGCCAATGACGCCCTGGACCTCGCCGTGGTCGTCACGGATTCTCTGGCCCACGACCCGGAGCCAGACCTGAGGCAGGCCGGGGCGGGGGGCAGCCCGGCACTCGATCTCATAGCGGTCGTGAGCCTCGAACCCGGCGCGGATCTGGCCGAGGGTTTCCTCAAAGTCGTCAGGGTGGATACGGGGCCAGAGCGCCTTGCCGCCCTCGGCCGGCAGATAGCCGGCCTCGCCGCCCGTGATGGCCGCCATGCGCTCGCTGATCACATAGAAGTCGCCGGGCACATCGTACTGGAATTCCCCAAGGCCTGCCGCCTGGAGAGCCAGTTCGAGGTGCTCGATATCCAGGCGAGCGCGCCTTGCGTCTGCGACCATGAGGCAACCCTAGCGCCGCGATTGTGCCGAAGCGACAGGAACTGTGGAGGTATTGCTAAGTTTTGACCCAGGGTGGCCTGGAACCGGGAACCGCCCTGGCCTATGTCACGTTCAGGCAGAGCCCTGTGCGAGGCGTGCGGGGACCTCGAACCTGTGGAGAACCTTCATGACGAATGCTGCCGACCGAGCCACGAGCGAAGCCAAGGCGGCCGCCAGCTCCGCGGCCAACTCCGCCCAGGTGCTCGCTGACGACGCTCAGCGCACCTTCCGCGACGCCGCCAAGCATTTCGAACGCGCCGTGCAAGAGGGCGTTGAACAGATCCGCGCCCAGTCGCGCGCCTATGCCGACACGGCGGGCGAGCAGATCGAAGAGGCGCAGCGCTACGTCGTCGAACATGTGCGTGAACGTCCCCTGGCCGCGACCGGCGTCGCCGTCGGCGTCGGTGTGGTCATCGGGCTGTTGCTCGCCGGCGGTCGCCGTTGATCGAAAAGGCGCTCACCGCCGTCATCGGCCTCGCCGCAATCTGGGCATTGACCATGCTGTGCGTGAGCGCAGCTGGTTTTGCCCTGTTCGCTGTGCTGGCAGGGCCCCTGGGGCCGGCCGGAGCCGCCGGGGTCCTGGCGCTGGTCACCGGCCTGCTTCTCGGGGCCGTTGTGTTCGCCGTGCGCGGCAAGGGTCCGACCTTGCCCGTGCTGCAGGATGACGACAGCCTCACGGCTCGGGCCTTCGATCTGGCGCGCCAGCATCCGCTGGCGGCCGGCGCCGCCGGGCTTCTGGCGGTGCTGACGGCCGGCACTCTGGCGGTGAGAAACCCGAAGGTGATCGCCGCGGCCCTCAGCGCATTCCTCGCTGGCCGTACGGCAGGCCGACACTAGCTTTGCGCATCCCGCCAAGGGACCGCAATCGAAGCTCGACAGGCGCGTCCCTCAAGGGGGCGCGTCGCTTCACGTGACTAAACTTCGACCCCAAGGACCGCCATGTTCAAGCTCCCCGACCTGCCCTACGCCTACGACGCCCTGTCGCCGGTGATCTCCGCCGAAACCATGGGCTATCACCACGACAAGCACCACGCGAAGTACGTGGACACCCTCAACGACCTGCTGAAGGCCGCCGGCGAAAGCCCGGCCAGCCTCGAAGAGGTGGTCAAGGCCGCCGCGGGCGATCCGGCCAAGAAGAAGCTCTTCAACAACGCGGCCCAGACCTACAACCACACCTTCTTCTGGACCTGCATGATCGGCGAGAAGCAGACGCCCCAGGGCGATCTGGCCGCCGCCATCGACCGTGACTTCGGCGGCCTGGACAAGCTCAAGGAGGCCTTCGTCACCGAGTCGGTGAACCATTTCGCCTCGGGCTGGGGCTGGCTCGCCGCCGAGGGCGACAAGCTGAAGGTGCTATCCACCCATGACGCCGACGATCTGCTGACCCATCAGGGCCTGACGCCGCTGCTGACCTGCGACGTGTGGGAACATGCCTATTATCTGGATCACCAGAACGACCGGAAGGCCTTCGTGGAGGCCTGGTTCGACAACCTCCCCCACTGGACCTTCGCGGCCGCCCAGTACGACGCCGCCCGCGGCAAGGGCCAGGCCTGGCGCCACCCAGCGCCGGTGAACTAATCACGGGCTGGGAACAGCTTACAGTCAAGCACGTTGAAATCCCGCGGCCCTTCAGGTCGCGGGATTTTTCTTTGGCGGCGCGGTCGCCTCTTTGGAGAAACGTGGAAATGTTGAGCTGGGCTCTTGTCTTCCTGGTGGTCGCCCTGATTGCCGGCGTGCTTGGATTTACCTCGATCGCCGGCGCCGCCGTCGGCATCGCCAAGATTCTCTTCTTCGTCTTTCTGGTGCTGTTCGCCGTCTCGGCCATCATGCACATGGTGCGCGGCCGGCGCGTCTAGGCAGTCTTGAGCGCGTTTCGTCCCGATAGCCGGGTATCGGAACGCGCTCTAGCGCCGCCTGTCCAGGGACCACGTCCGGTGCGCCTCGAAACGCGAGCCGGACCAGGTCAAGGCCTTGATCCGGACCGCCTCTTCGTCCGCCTCGATCATGTTGAAGCTGGCCGGTATGCCCCGCTCGCGCACGGACAGCGTGCCGCAGCCGATCGCATAGGTCCGCCCATCCCCAAAAGCATAGGGCAGGGCGAAGGGCGCGTGGACATGTCCTGACAGAACCAGATCCACCCGCGCTTCGCTGAACGCCCTGGCGGCGTCCACCCCACCCCAGACCTTGGCCGTCATGGGGCCGCCGATCATCTCGGTCAGGGGGTGATGAACCGCAACGATCCGGAGGTGAGCTGGCGAAGCGCCATCGAGGAAGCTGACCGCCTCACGAACCTGGCTGCGGGCGATCTGGCCCTTGGACCAGTTCAGCCGCCACTGGGCGCCGCGGGCGGTGTTGATGCCAGCCACGGCCACGTGGTCATCCAGGTGCGCCTGGCTCCAGGCCGGCCCGATGATCCGCTCGAACCGCGAGAAGGGCGCAAAGATCCGTTCGATCCAGGCCAGATAGGGCGCGTCATGGTTGCCGGGCGTCACCAGCCAGGGGCGCGGCAGGGTTTCCATCCACGCCTTGGCCGCTTCGAGCTCGGCGACCTCTGCAAACCGGGTGATGTCGCCCGTGATCAGGGTGAGATCGGGCGGATCGGCCTGAATCATCTCGGTAGCCGCCTCGACGGCGGGCCGGTTCTCGTCACCGAAATGGACATCGGACAGCTGGGCGATACGGATCATGCGGCGTCCGGGTTCAGCACACTGGCGGCCACATCCCTCTCGGCCCCGGCCGGCTCGTCCGGCGGCGCCAGGACACGGGCCACGTGCGGCACGAAGGCCACCTCGGCCAGGGGCCCCAGTTGCACGCTTTCGCCGTCGAGGAGCGCCGGGATGCCCCGGGCGGCCCATACGCGGGCCTTCCGGCACAGGCCCAGATCCACCGCCGGATCGTCGCGCCAGTCGCCAACCGCCGCATGGAGGCCAAGTCGAAAGGCTTCCATGGCCCCATGCAGGTCGAGACCGGCGGCCTCCAAGGCTTGCTCGTCATCGGCCAGGCTGCGGCTGGCGGTCGGGCACATGAAGATGACGGCCTCGCCCTTCTCCCGCTGACCGTCGCCGATGACGTAGCGGAGCCGGCCCGAGAAGGCCCGGGACCAGGCGGTGCGCGCCCGTTCGATAGCCAGTCGCGCCTTGCCCTCGCGCATGGCCTCGCGCGCCGGCGCCCACAGGGCTGGCGCGCCGAGGATGGCGGCCACCAGGAACAGCTTGCCGTCCACCGTGCCGCCGGCCAGGGGCCGTTCGACACCATTGTCGAGAATATCGACCAGCGCCTCCTGCCACGGCCGGGCGCCATAGATGGCGTGGGGCAGCATGTTCATGGTGCCCCCTGCCAGGGGCGCGAACAGCGGTCCCTCGGGCCCGCACATCTCCGCCGCGCTCCGCGCCGTGCCATCGCCGGCGACCACCGCAAGGAGGTCCGGCCCTGCGTCCAGCGCGCTGCGCAGGCAGGATTCCAGATCGCCCGAGGACGAGGCGCAGACGCGGGATGTCACGTCATAGCGTGACAGGATGTCCGTGGCCTCGTCAGGGGCGTTCTTCGAGACGCTGCCTGAGGCGAGATTGAGGACGACCTCGATCTTCCGAACACCCTTGATCACCGTCGCGCCTAAAGGTCTTGGTCAGACGGGGCAGGCTCGGCCGCCGTCGAGGGGTCGGTATTGGTCTGGAGATCGCGGCCGGCCCCGCTGAGGGCTGCGCCGGCGTCGTCTGCGGCGGCGCGCAAGGCCGGCTCGGCGCGGTCAGCGGCCACCGCCAGTTTCTGATCGACGACCCTGCCGCCCTCGCCAAACGAGCCGTACCAGGCCGCCACGCCGAGAACGACGCCGCCTGCCAGAACCACCACGCCGATCATCAGATTGCGAATCGGATGGCTGTGGCGGCGACGTTCTTCGCGCCGGCCCTCCGCCAGGCCCCGCTCATAGGCCCGTTCCAGATCCCGCGGATCCACCACCATCGGCTCGATAGCTTCAGCAGGAATGCCGTCGCGGTCACGTCGTCCAAATCGAGGCCACATTCTGGGCGCTCCATTGTTTATCTGCGGTCAAGCTAACGGCGGGCGCCGACGCCGGTTCCCACCCTTGGCCGCGGCGATGACTAAGCGGAGCCTGATGGTCGGGAACCTGACCAAGAGGACCGGCGTTTGATGTCTGGCACAAGCTCAAGGAGAGCCTGAAATGATGAAGTCTCTGATTGCTGTCGCGGGCGCGGGCCTGCTGGCCGCAGCCTGCACCTCAACCGGAACTGTGGAACGCAACGCCGCGGGCGGCGCGGCCCTGGGCGCCCTCGCCGGCGCCGTGATCGGCAACAATGTCGGATCGGGCAGCGCGGCCACTGGCGCGGCCATCGGCGCTGTCGCTGGCGGCGCGGCTGGCGCCTATAAGGGCTGTCGGGAAGACGGCGGCTGCGGCGCCAATGTCCCCAATCGCCGCCAGTACTATGATGAGCGCGCCGGCCGCTACTACTTCTACGACTCGGCCAGCCAGCGCTACTATTGGGAAGATGGCCAGCCCCGCTATTGATCAGCGCGGCGATCGCCAAAGAAAGAGAGCGGCCAGGACTCCTGGCCGCTCTTTTCGTTTATGGCTCTAGATAATGAAGCGCGGCTGGCGCGCAAATGGGGTGAACAAGATGATGGTTCGGCAAGGATCTGGGCTGCGGATCGTGACCTTAGGGGCGCTGCTGGCGCTTGGCGGCTGCGAGGCCTGGCCAAACCGGCCGCTCGTGGAAGACGTCCGTTGCGCCGATGTGAGCGCCGAAATCTATTTCCAGGCTGATTCCGCCAATCTGGGGGCGGACGCCGAACAACTGATCCGCGCGGCCGCCGATCAGGCGCAGGGCTGCACGGTCACCCGCGTGGATGTGCTGGGACTGGCTGACGCGCCAGGTTCGGCCAGCGCCAACCTCGCCCTGTCGCAGGAACGCGCCAAGGCTGTCACGGCCGCCCTGGCCGCCGCCCGCCTGCCGGCCGCCCAGTTTCATGTGCAAGCCGCTGGTGACGCCGGCGCCGTGACGCCTGAGGGACTGGCCCAACCCATGCGCCGCCGGGTCGACATTGTCCTGCGTCTGGCTGCGCCCAGTAGCTGAGACGCCAGGGCGGCCGAAAGCCGCCCTACACCCATGGCCCCCACGCCAAAGGCCCGCACGCCAAAGGAAAGGCGGATCTCAGGAGATCCGCCGAGTGGCATTATCGAGAAAAAGGGGGGTGCGGAGGCGGCAGGCCAGCCTTGGGAGGCCAGCCTCAAGTCGGGGGGGGCGTCGCCGCCTCCGCAGGATAATAAACTCGGCGCGCCGACCTCCGTTCCCGCCCGACATCGATTTTTTTCATTCTCCCCGCCCAAACCGGGTCAGAGGAAAACGAGCGCCACAAGCGGCGCCATTCGAGGAACGCCCCCGCACCCCCTGCGTTGATCTGGTGAGGCGAAGCACAGGCTTCGCGCGACCATGGAAGGGGCAGGACATGATCAGACGAAGTGAAGCTGCGCAGACCGGTTCGTCCCGGGCCGCCACGCTTTCGCACCGCGACCAGGCGCGCCAGAGCCGCCTCATGGCGGTGGTTTCCATCGCAGCGATGGCCAGCGCCATCGCGCTTCTGAGCGGCATGACGGCCCAGGCCGATGCGCCCGTCGTCCCCGCCAGCATCTTCAACACATAAAGAATAGGAGAGCCCCGTGGCTGACTCCCCCGCCAATCCAGAAACCAAATTGCCGGCGACCCCTGCCCGACAGGGCGCGCTGGGCAAACCCGTGCTGCTTGTTCTCGTGGTCTCGACCGCCTTGGCCGGCATTGCGCTGATCAGCGCCTGGCTGTTCCGCGCCGACGATCTGGCCGAGGTTGAGCCGCACGCCGGCCGACAAACCACGGACGCCACGACCTTCCAGCAGGATGCGCCCGCGCCGATCCAGAACCCGGCCCCGGACAACCAGAACCCCGCTCCTGCAAACTGATCCTGCCTTAACCGCCACGCGAAAGGGCCGCTGGATATCCAGCGGCCCTTTTTCGTATGCGAAGGTCTCAGGCCAGCTTGAGCGCTACACCACAGACTGGCCACGGATGGCGCGCACCACAAAGCTCGCCACCAGCAGGACCAGAAACAGCACGAACAGAATCTTGGCGATGGTGGCCGCAAGCCCAGCCAGACCCATGAACCCTAGATAGCCGGCCGCCAGGGCCAAGACTGCAAATACGATCGCCCAACCCAGCATGGCGTGGTCCTTCGAGATGATTGATCGGGCGCAAACGCCCTTTCGAACCCAACGCCCTCGAAGCGCCACCGTTCCCTCCGCCCGGTCGCCCGGACGGAGGTGGGAGGGTGTCCCGGCCTCGTCTCTAGGCGGCGGCCTTGGCCTTACGGCGCGGATGGAAGAACAGCGCCTGGCCGATCGCCGCCTTCACCGTTTCCGGCTGGAAGGGCTTGGTGATCAGGAAGGTCGGCTCCGGACGTTCGCCGGTCAGAAGGCGCTCCGGGAAGGCGGTGATGAAGATCACCGGCACATCCAGCTCGGCCAGGATGTCCTTCACCGCGTCGATGCCCGACGACCCATCGGCCAGTTGGATGTCGGCCAGGACCAGGCCCGGGCGACTGCGGCTCACCGCGTCCACCGCCTCAGTGCGCGTGGCGGCGATATCGACCACGGTATGACCGAGCTCCTTCACCAGCGCCTCGATGTCGGCGGCGATGACCGGTTCGTCCTCGATGATGAGGACTTCGGTAGCCAGTTCGGCGTCGATCTCGGCCTGCGCCTCGGCGATGAGGCCCTCGACCTCCTCGAACCGCGCACCCAGGATCTGGGCCGTCTCGCTGGGGGTGAACCCTTCGAGGGCGGTGAGCAGGAAGGCCTGGCGTGAGCGCGGCGCGATCCGCATCAGGCGGGAATTGGCGTCCTCGTCGGCGGCGTCCTCGCCACTGCGCGCTTCGAGCTGCGCGCCGGTGGAGCACCAGATGGTGTGGAACACGTGATAAAGAGCCACCCGCGGCGTGAGGTTGGCCTCAAGCACCTTCTCGCCCGCCGCCAGCGCTTCGAGCGCGACGCGGACATAGTGGTCGCCCGTAGTTTGATCGCCGGTGAGCGCACGCGCATAGCGCCGGACATACGGCAGATGCGGCGCCAGTCGGGCTAGAAGACTCAATGACCCCTCCCGTAGAGACAAGAACAGACACGCGGCAGCGTCCTTTGCGACCGCGCTTCATCCATCATCGGCATAAAACGCAAAGGAAGGGAACCGGTTCCGCCCCCGATACGTTTTCGACATTCACACAGCAGGTTCCCTATATAGAGGCCGTTGGGAACTGGACGGGGGGGCCGGTCGTTTGAGCGATCAGAATGACAATATGAAGGGGCGTCCGCTCCAAGATCCGGACGCCGGGGATATGATCGAACAGCAATCGCAACATCCTTCCTCGGGTTCCGAAGCGAACGCCGCGGCCCTCGATGAGGCCCGCCTGCGGCAGCAGGCGATCGGCGTGCGTCTTCGTCAGATGTTCGACGAGGTGGTCAACGAGCCGGTGCCCGACGATTTTCTCGAGATCCTGCGTCGCGCCGACAAGTCGGCGGAGCAGGGCTGATGATCGACCGTAGCCCGCGAGATCCCGCCCTCGACGAAGCCTTCAAGGTCGAGCTGGTCACCCTCATTCCGCACCTGCGCGCCTTTGCACGCACCCTCTGTGGCGACGCGACCGCCGCCGACGATCTGGCCCAGGACGCCATGATGAAGGCCTGGGACGCCCGATCCAGCTTCCAGATGGGCACGAACATGAAGGCCTGGACCTTCATGATCCTGCGCAACCAGTTCTATTCCGAAAAGCGCCGGTCCTGGCGTCAGAGCCAGCTCGATCAGGAGGCCGCCGAGCGGACCCTGGTCGCGGTCGATGATCCCGAGGCGCCGGTGGCCCTGGACGAACTTCGCCTCAGCCTGGGCATGTTGCCCCCTGAGCAGCGAGAGGCGCTGATCCTCGTCGGCGCCGGCGGCTTCGCATATGAAGAAGCGGCCGAGATCTGCGGGGTGGCTGTCGGCACGGTGAAGAGCCGCGTAAGCCGGGCGCGCAAGGCCCTGCAATCCATCCTCGAAGACGGCGCCTATGACCGCGATGGCGGTGCGGCAGGCGACGCGATGCGGTCGATCCTGGCCGACGCCGAGCGACTCAGCACCGTCCGCTGAGCGCCCAGGGGGCGGCGCCTTGAACAC
Organism: Phenylobacterium sp.; assembly: GCF_030680185.1. Lineage (GTDB taxonomy): Bacteria > Pseudomonadota > Alphaproteobacteria > Caulobacterales > Caulobacteraceae > Phenylobacterium. Next base: position 6,731 of record NZ_JAUXVZ010000032.1, on the reverse strand, counting down.
TGATCCATGGGCTTCGCTCAGCACCATTCGGGTAAGGCTGATCGCAGCCATGGCTGCGGCCCTGCTGCCCATCCTGATGCTGGGGGCGGTGCAGACCGCCGTGGCTTTCAATCGTGAGGCCGAGCTTCTGCGCGAGAGCCTGGGTTCGGCGGCCCAGCGCAGCGCCGCCGACGCCCGCGCCCGCATGGAATCGGCCGACATCCTGCTGGAAACCCTGGCGCCAGGCTCGGTAGGCTTCGCCTGCGCCCGGCGGCTGGCCGAAGTGACCGCCAGAATCCCGGGCTATGACAATCTCATCCGGTTCGACCGGAACGGCCGGGTGGCCTGCGCGGCGGGCACCGTGCCCAGCGATCCTGGCCGCAGCGAGCGGCCCTGGTTTGCGCAACTGCGCACGGTCGACGACATGATCATCACCCGCGACCCGGGGGTGAGCTATTCCGATCAGCCGGCCCTGGTGGCCGCTGTGCCGGCGCGCAACGCCGCCGGCGAGTTCGATGGCGCCCTGGCCGCGGTGATCGCCCTGTCCAGCCTTCAGCCTGGCAGAGCAGCCTCAGCCCTGCCCGAGGGCGCCGAGGTCGCTCTGGTGGACAATGCCGGCCGCTATCTCAGCATGACGAACGCCGGCGCCTTCGCGCCCCCGCCGAAGGACTGGCTGGCCCGGACGCGGTCGGCGGGCTCCTATGTCTGGTACGCCCAGGCCGGCGGCGAGCGGCGCGTTCATATCGCCGCCCCCCTGGTCGGCGAGAGCCTCTTCGTCATCCTCTCGGCCCAGTCACCCAGCCTGTTTTCCTGGGCGCGGTTGAACCCGCTGACCGGCCTTGTCCTGCCGCTCATGACCTTCGTGGTCGTGCTGGTCACCGTCTTCATCGCCGCCGATCGCGTGGTGGTGAGATGGCTGATCTATCTGCAACGGATCGCCGCCCTCTATGCCCGCGGTCGGCTGACCGTGCGCCCGGCCCGGGCCGAGGACATGCCGGCCGAAATCCGCGACCTGGCCGAAACCCTGGAAGACATGGCCGACGCCATTGTCGGGCGCGACGCCTCCCTGCGGGATTCCCTGGCCCAGAAGGACGCGCTCCTGCGGGAGATCCATCACCGGGTGAAGAACAACCTGCAGGTCATTTCCAGTCTGCTCAGCATGCAGCAGCGGGCCCTGTCGGATCCGGGCGCCCGCGCGGCGATGTCCGACACGCGCCAGCGGATCTCGGCCCTGGCCCTGGTCTATCGCGCCCTCTACCAGGGTCCCGACCTCAAGCGGGTCGATCTCCGCCCCTTCCTTGAGGAACTCACCGCCCAGCTGGTGGCCGGCGAGTCCATGCGCGGCCCCCCCGTCAGGACCGAACTTCATGCCGACGCCTTGATGATCGATCCCGATCGCCTGGCGCCCCTGGCCCTGTTCGCCGTCGAGGCCATCACCAACGCCCAGAAGCACGCCTTCGCCGATCGGGGCGGCACGCTCAGCGTCGATTTCCGGACGGCCAACGGCGAAGCGGTGCTGGAGATCGCTGACGATGGTGTCGCCACCGAACAGGCCCTGGCCGGGACCGGCGTCGGCCGCACACTGATGACCGCCTTCGCCCGGCAATTACGCGGCGCCGCCGAGGTGCTGAGAAACGCCTCGGGCGGCGTCACCGTGCGCCTGGTCTTCCCGACGCCGCCGCCTGAGGCGATGGAGGACACCGAACGGAACCAAGCTGTAGCCTGAACGTTGGATCACCGACGCAGACAAGCCTCACAATGGAGCCTCCCACAATGCGCAAGATTTTCCTTCTCGCCGCCCTGACCGCCAGCCTCGGCATGACCGCCTGCAACACCATCTCTGGCGCTGGTCAGGACGTGGGCGCGGCGGGCGACGCGGTGACCCGCACCGCTGAAGACGCCAAGAACTAAGAAACAGGCCACACGCGCGGGAGCTATGCCCTGCGCGGTCCAAGAGAGAAGGCCCCGCCCGGCGAACGCCGTGGCGGGGCCTCTTTTTTTGGGTGCAAGCCTAGAGCCTGATGTGTGAGCGCGTTTCGTGACGATAGCCGGTCCAGCCTATCGAAACGCGCTCTAGGCTGCGGCCCTGGCGTTTGCGGGGGATCGGAAGACGCCCGCCTGCTCGGCGGCCTTCAGCCCCTGGGCCTCGAGAACCTGGGCCTCATGGGTTCCTACGACCAGGTAGGCGCCCGGATTCAGAGCGGCCGTCAGGTTTTCGATCACCCGCTGTTGGGCCGGTTCGATCATCGTTTCCAGAACGTGGCGACAGAAGATCACGTCGAATCCCCGGACCCGCGACAGGTCGCCGATCAGGTTCAGTCGCCGCCAGCGGATCGCCTGACGGATGCGGGGCGAGATCACCCAGGCGTCGTCGATCTTGTCGAAATGGCGAACCAGGCTGCGGATCGGCAGGCCCCTCTGAACCTCGAATTGGGTGTAGAGGCCGCTCTGGGCCTTTTCCAGGGCGCGCTCCGACAGGTCGGAGCCGAAAATTTCGAACTGGGCCGCCGGGTGGTCGCCCGCCATCTCGTCCACCAGCATGGCCAGGGAGTGCACCTCCTGGCCCGTGGCGCAGGCGGCGCTCCAGATGCGGATCGGCTGGTCGCCCCGTCGACGGACCAGGTCCGGCGCCAGGTCATCACGGAACAGATTGAAGAGCGCCTGGTCGCGAAAGAAGCTGGTGTCGCCGGCGGCCATGGCTTCCACGATGGCCCAGATCAACCGATCTTCCCGCCGCGTGCGCAGGCCAGATATCAGGTCGGCGATGCTGTCGAAACCTTCGCGGCGGGCCACGGGGCCCAGGCGGGTCTCAAGAAGATAGTCTTTGGCCGGATCAACCTGCTGGCCTGAACGGGCCGCGCAGAGCTGGGCGACGAGATCGCGATCCTCGGGCTTCATACCAGGCCTGCCTGGGCGAACTTGGCCGCCACGATCTCGCTGTCGAAGGGCTTCATGATGTACTCGTCGGCCCCGCTCTCCAGCGCCTCGCGAATGGCGGCCAACTCGTTCTCGACGGTGCAGAACACCACCTTGGGCGCGCCGCCGCCGGGCTCCATCCTCAGGCCACGCAGGAATTCGAGGCCGTTCATCACCGGCATGTTCCAGTCGAGCAGGACCACGTCGGGCATGGCCGTGCGACACCAGGCCAGCGCCTCGGCGCCATCGGCGGCCTCGGCGATATCGAAGCCGAGATCCTCCAGGATCCTGCGCGCGACCTTCCGGATCACCCGGCTGTCATCGACGATGAGGCAAGTCCTCAACCGAATACTCCCAATATGAGAGCCCGAGTTGTCGCGCCCTCCTGGTTAAGGAGCCGTATGGTTTTGGGAGATCACCCGGATCGAGCGCCCGATTTGGGGGCAGACTCAGCTGGACGGCAGCGTGGCGGCGAAGGTGATCTTTTCTTCGTCCGCCTCGGCGAACACCCGGCCGGACGCCTCGGCGACGAACAGGTGGACGTAATAGGCCTGCACCCAATGGCCGTGCATCATGCCGTCCGGCAGCTTCTCGCCGGCCAGGCCCGCAGCGATGTCCGGCCGCAGCCGGGCCTTGGGTCCGATAGCCTCCACGGCGATCACCGTGGCCCCGCCATCATGAACCGCCTGCAGGCGGGCCTTGCCACCGAGGGGAAGCGCCGCGCCGGCCAGCTGGGCCAGGTTCAGGGCTGTGCGGGCCGACGCCTTGTCGAGGGACGCAGCCTCGACCGCCCATTCGAGCTCGGCCCGCTGATGCCGGAAAACCCCCTGGGCCAGGGCTTCCAGATCGCGGGGGTCGAAGGTTTCCGCAGAGGCCGAAGCGCCGAACGCCACGCGGGTGAAGGCCAGCATCTCCGCCAGTTTGCGGCCCGAGGCCGCGATCAGGCCCATGGCGTCCTCGCGCATGTCCTGGGCGTCCGGATCTTCCAGCAGGTCGAGACCCGAGACGATGGCGCTCACCGGACTGATGAAGTCGTGACACATCCGCGCCGCCAGATAGGCGGCGATCTGGGCGGCGCCCGGCGTGGCGTCAACCGCGGCGGACTGGGATTCGGCGGAGGGGGAAACGTCTGTCATCGCGCCTTGAGACTGGCGTGATTTGGGCCTGGCTGAACAGGAAAAGCAGGGGCTCAGATCGACTTTTCGAACGCCCAGGGCGCATCCGGCGGCGAGAGGCGCGTCGGCGTCTTGTAGACGTCCTGAGGTGGCTCAACCCCGATGGCCATTTGCGAGGCGCCCGTTTGCGGCGACAGATGGACCGCAAGATAACCCGCAAATCCCGCAAAGAAGGCGAAGACCGCAACCCACATGAAGACCCGCAACGGGGCCTGGGATCGATTTCCGTGGGCGGGGATGCTCTCCATGAATCCCTAACTCGGACGACGCGCCCGGGGTTGCGAGCCTGAGGCGATTTCGTGGCGTGATCTTTCGGACGGCTCTTGTTGCGAATTATTCGCATTGCCTTACCGATTGGGTCGTTCTAATAACGACTCGCAACTGGACGCGCCCGCCGCCCCCGCGGGCGCCCAGAACGTCCCCTCTTGGCGCTTCCTCCCCGCCAGGCTTCGCCCCGCCCGGCTCCCCGCCTGGGCGGGGCCCTTTTTCACCCCGGCCCCCGGCTGGCTCACACCCAATAGGCCGCGCGGTCGCACGCGAAGGCGGCTGTAAAATCGGCCAGATTGGGTTCATAACCCGGGGTCAGGTTCAAGACGTCGCAGATCAAGGAGGCCCGCCATGGCTCTGGATTCCGGTGAGACCCCAAAGACCTTCAGCTGGGAGGATCCTCTGGATCTGATCTCGCGGCTTTCGGAAGACGAGCGCATGATCTGGGAGGCGGCCCGCGCCTATGCCCGCGACAAGCTCCTGCCGCGGGTGGTGTCGGCCTATGCCGAGGAACGCTTCGACCGCGAGATCATGAGCGAAATGGGCGCCCTGGGCTTTCTGGGCGCCACCATTCCGGAAGAATACGGCGGCGCCGGCGTCAATCATGTGGCCTATGGCCTGATCGCCCGCGAGATCGAGGCGGTGGATTCCGGCTATCGCTCGGCCATGAGCGTCCAGTCCTCGCTGGTCATGTATCCGATCTACGCCTTCGGCTCCGAGGCCCAGAAGCAGAAGTACCTGCCCGGCATGGCGCGGGGCCAGATCATCGGCTGCTTTGGCCTGACCGAGGCCGACGGCGGGTCTGATCCGGCCTCCATGCGGACGGTCGCCAGGAAGGTGGACGGCGGCTTCGTGCTGAATGGCGCCAAGATGTGGATCACCAACAGCCCGATCAGCGATGTGGCCCTGGTCTGGGCCAAGCTGGACGGGGTGATCCGCGGCTTCCTGGTAGACCGCGGCTCCGAGGGCCTGACGACGCCGAAGATCAACAACAAGCTGTCTCTGCGCGCCTCGGTGACCGGCGAGATCGCGCTGGCCGACGTGTTCGTGCCCGAGGATCAGATGCTGCCTGGCGTCACCGGCCTGCGCGGTCCGTTCTCATGCCTGAACAAGGCGCGCTACGGCATCGCCTGGGGCGCCATGGGCGCGGCGGAATTCTGCCTGCACGCCAGCCGCGACTATGTGGCCAGCCGCCAGGTGTTCGGAAAGCCGCTGGCCGCCCGCCAGCTGGTCCAGAAGAAGCTGGCCGACATGCAGACCGAGATCGCGCTGGGTTATGAGGGCGCCCTGGCGCTCGGCCGTCTGATCGACCAGGGCGCCTGGGTCCCCGAAGCCATCAGCCTGATGAAGCGCAACAACTGCGGCAAGGCCCTGGCCATCGCCCGCGAGGCCCGCGACATCCATGGCGGCAACGGCATCAGCGGCGAGTACCACGTCATGCGGCACGCGGCGAACCTCGAGACCGTCAACACCTACGAGGGCGCCCACGACGTTCACGCCCTGATCCTCGGCCGCGCCATCACGGGTGAAAACGCCTTCTAGGCGAGGGCCACGGCGCCAATGGCGGTCCCGGGCGTTCTCCATGGACGCCTCGGGAGCCTCCATGTCCGACAGTCCACGCACCCTCGACGACGTCATTCTTTGCGTCTGCGACACCGCCGCCGCCTCCGACGGCAAGGTCAGCCTGGAAGAGGTCCGTGACGCCATCGGCGGGCGGGCCTATGGGCCGTTGCTGTTCATGGCCGGCCTGATCACCATGACGCCGGTCAGCGCCGTGCCTGGCGTGCCGACGCTGCTGGCCTTCACGGTCGTCCTGATCGCCGGCCAGATGCTGGTCGGCTGCGAGACCGTATGGCTGCCCCGTTGGCTGCTCAAGCTGAAGATCAAGGGCGCCAGCCTGGAAAAGGGCGCGCGCAGCGCCCGCCGACCCGCCCAGTTCATCGATCGCCTGATCCGCCCGCGCATGACCGGCATGACCGAAGGCGTGGGCCGCAAGGGCGTGGCTCTGGTCTGTATCCTCGTGGGCGTGCTGACGCCCCCGCTCGAGCTGATCCCGTTCTCCACCGCCATTCCAGCGGCGACGATCACGGTCTTCGGACTCGGGCTGACGGCCCGCGATGGCGTCGTGGTGCTGGCGGCCCTCAGCGCCGGGCTGATGGCCATAGGGTTGGTGGCGTGGGCGGTGGTGGCTTAGCGGGTGGGCGTGTGTTGAACGCGAAAACGCCCGCGGGGCTTTTGGCCATGCGGGCGTTATCTGGATGTTTGGGTGCGGGGACAGGATTTGAACCTGTGACCTTCAGGTTATGAGCCTGACGAGCTACCGGGCTGCTCCACCCCGCGGCAGATGTGTTGGCGCGCTGAGGTGCGCCATGTGTGCTGGCAAGGGTGATCTGA
>NZ_JAUXVZ010000037.1 GCF_030680185.1 Phenylobacterium sp. | reverse complement strand
GTCCTGGTACAGGAAGGTGTGCTCCCGCTCCTCGACGAAGGCCCGCTCCACCTGCTCGGTGGTGCGGTAGCGTTCCGACACCTTCACCCCGTCGGAGATGCGGCGCATGTTCAGCTGGGTCACGGGCGTGCCCTTGCCGGGATGGATGTTCTCGACGGTCAGGACCACGTAGAGCTTGCCGTCCACATCGACGACATTACCCTTGCGGAGCGAGCTGGCGGCGACCTTCACGTGATGTCTTCCTCGAACCTGGGGCGGGCCGACGCGGGCCCGTTTGATCTCAAAAACCTATAGAGGTCCCGCGCACCTATAGGATCGCCGGCGTTTTCGCCAGCTTTGGCGCTGATTTTCCCCCTCAAGCCGGACCGCTTCCATGCCGCACGCGACCACGCCCTGGTGGGACAAGGACGCCCACAGGGACCGCCGCCCCTTTCTCGCCGCCCGGGGCGCGATCACCAAGGCCGTGCGCCGCTGGTTCGAGGATCAGGGCTTCACCGAGGTGGAGGCCGCCGCCCTGCAGGTCTCGCCGGGCAATGAGGCCCATCTGCACGCCTTTTCCACGCAAGCCATCGGGCCGGACGGGCGGCGCGCGGCCATGCACCTGCACACCTCGCCGGAGTTCGCGGCCAAGAAGCTGCTGGCGGCCGGCGAGACCAAGATCTTCGATCTCGCCCGGGTGTGGCGCAATCGCGAGCGCGGGCCTTTGCACCATCCGGAATTCACCCTGCTGGAATGGTATCGGGTCGACGCCCCCTATGAGACCCTGATGGAGGACTGCGCCCGGCTGCTGGCGCTGGCGGCCGACACCCTGGACGCCAAGATGCTCACCTGGCGCGGCGCGCAGGCCGATCCCTTCGCCGAGCCGGAGAAGGTGAGCGTGGCGCAGGCCTATGCGCGGTTCGCAGGCATCGACCTGCTGGCCACGGTGGGGGAGGGCGGGGCGACCGACCGAGCCGCCCTGGCGACCGCTGCGCATGAGGCCGGCGTCCGGGTGGCGCCCGACGACACCTGGGCCGACATCTTCAGCCGGGTGATGGTGGAGAAGGTGGAGCCGAAGCTCGGCTTCGGCCGGCCCGCCATCCTCTGCGAATATCCGACCGCCGAGGCCGCGCTGGCGAGGCCCAAGGCCAGCGATCCCCGGGTGGCCGAGCGGTTCGAGCTCTATGCCTGCGGGGTGGAGCTGGCCAACTGCTTTGGCGAACTCACCGACCCGGCCGAACAGCGCCGCCGCTTCGAAGCCGAGATGGACGAAAAGGCCCGCGTCTACGGCGAGCGCTATCCCCTCGACGAGGATTTCCTGGCCGCGCTCGCCCACATGCCGCCCGCCAGCGGCGCCGCGCTCGGCTTCGATCGCCTGGTCATGCTGGCCTCGGGCGCCCAGCGGATCGAACAGGTGATCTGGACCCCGGTGGCCGAGGTCTGACAGGGGGCTTCCATTGCAGGGCGGCCCCATCTCAGCCATATGCCGCCGATGACGAGCCCGGCGCCCAAGACCCTGCGCACGCCTGCGGCCCTGGCCGGGGCCGGGCTGGTCGCGGCTGACGACATCGCGCCGCTGGAAGCCGTCGCCGCCCGCTACGCCGTGGCGATCACGCCTTACCTCGCCCAGCAGATCGCCGAGGGCGGGCCGGGGCTCGCCCGCCAGTATCTGCCGGACCCCGCCGAGCTGGACGCGACGCCAGACGAGCGCGCCGACCCGATCGGCGATCACGCCCATATGCCGGTCAAGGGGATCGTCCACCGCTATGGCGACCGGGCGCTCTTGAAGATCACCCATGTCTGCGCGGTCTATTGCCGCTTCTGCTTCCGCCGCGAGATGGTGGGACCGGGCGGGGAGGGGGCGCTCAGCCCTGCCGAACTGGCCGCGGCCCTGGCCTATCTGGCTGAGCACGAAGAGATCTGGGAGGTCATCGTCACCGGCGGCGATCCCCTGGTGCTGTCGCCGCGACGGCTTGCCGAGCTGATAGCGGGTCTCGGCTCAATCGACCATGTGAAGGTGGTCCGCTTCCACACCCGCCTGCCGGTGGTCGATCCGGCCGCGACGACCGACGAGCTGGTGGCGTCCTTACGTGCGCCGGGCAAGGCGGTCTATGTGGCCCTGCACGCCAACCACCCCGATGAGCTGACGCCGCAGGCCCGGGCGGCTTGCGCGAAGATGATCGACGCCGGGATCGCCATGGTCAGCCAGAGCGTCCTGCTGCGCGGGGTCAATGACGACGTGGCGGTGCTGGGCGCCCTGATGCGCGCCTTCGTCGAGACCCGCATCAAGCCCTACTACCTGCACCAGGGGGACCTGGCGCCCGGCACCAGCCACCTGCGCGTGCCGATAGCTGAAGGCCAGGCCCTGATGCGGGCCCTGCGCGGCGACTATTCGGGCCTCTGCCAGCCGACCTATGTGCTCGACATCCCCGGCGGCCATGGCAAGTCGCCCATCGGCCCGGCCTATGTCGAGGGCGTCGAGGGCGGCTATGAGGTCGAGGACCCGCAAGGGGTCCGCCACCCCTATCCGCCCAAAGCCTAGAGAATGTAGCGGGACAGGTCGGTGTCGCCGGTCAGCTCGCCTAGGCGCTGGCGGACATAGTCGGCGTCGATGGTCAGGGTCTCGCCGTCCTTGTCGGCGGCGGTGAAGCTGATCTCCTCCAGCACCTTTTCCATCACCGTCTGCAGGCGACGGGCGCCGATGTTTTCCAGCGAGCCGTTCACGGCCACCGCGGAGTCAGCGAGCGCATCGATGGCCTCCTCGGTGAAGGTCAGCGTCACCCCTTCGGTGGCCAGCAGCGCCTGGTTCTGACGGATCAGATTGGCCTCGGGCTCGGTCAGGATGCGGCGCATGTCATCCCGCGTCAGCGCCTTCAGCTCCACCCGGATGGGCAGGCGGCCCTGCAGCTCGGGCAGCAGGTCCGAGGGCTTGGCCACATGGAAGGCGCCCGAGGCGATGAACAGGATGTGGTCGGTCTTCACCGGCCCGTACTTGGTGGCCACCGTCGTCCCCTCGATCAGCGGCAGCAGGTCGCGCTGGACGCCCTCGCGGCTGACATCGGCGCCAGCCCGGTCCGAGCGGCTGGCCACCTTGTCGATCTCATCGAGAAAGACGATGCCCTCGTTCTCGGCCAGTTGCAGGGCCTCCTGGGTCAGGGCCTCCTGGTCCAGCAGCTTGTCGCTCTCCTCGGCGATCAAGGGCGCCCAGGCGCCGGCCACCGTGGTCTTGTGGGTCTTGGTGCGGCCCTGGCCGAAGGCCTTGCCCATGATGTCGGAGATGTTCATCACCCCCATGGAGGCGCCCGGCTGGCCCGGCACGTCGAACAGGGGCATGCCGCCGGAATCGGCCAGGGTCAGCTCCACCTCCTTGTCGTCCAGCTCGCCGGCCCGCAACTTCTTGCGGAAGCTCTCGCGGGCCGCGGTGGAGCCTGGGCCGGTGAGCGCGTCCAGCAGCCGCTCCTCGGCCGCCGCCTCGGCCCGGGCGGCGACGGCGCCGCGGCGCTTGTCGCGGACCATGGCGATGGCGCTTTCCACCAGGTCGCGAACGATCTGGTCCACGTCGCGGCCGACATAGCCGACCTCGGTGAACTTGGTGGCCTCGACCTTCAGGAACGGCGCATTGGCGAGGCGGGCGAGCCGCCGCGCGATCTCGGTCTTGCCGACGCCGGTGGGGCCGATCATCAGGATGTTCTTCGGCGTCACCTCGTCGCGCAGGGCGTCGGGCACCCGACGGCGGCGCCAGCGGTTGCGCAGGGCGACGGCGACGGCCTTCTTGGCGTCCTTCTGGCCGACGATGAAGCGGTCGAGTTCGGAAACGATCTCGCGGGGGGAGAAGTCTGTCATGGGTTCACGGGGTTTGAGCCGACGGGCGCCTCTAGAGGCTTTCGACCGTCAGCTCGCCATTGGTGTAGACGCAGATGCGCGCGGCGATGCCCATGGCCTTGCGGGCCACCTCTTCGGCCGAAAGCTGCGAGTCCATCAGGGCCATGGCCGCAGCGAGCGCATAGTTGCCGCCCGAGCCGATGGCCGCCACGCCGCTCTCGGGCTCCAGCACGTCGCCGACCCCGGTGACCGTGTAGATGGCCTCTTTATCGGCCACCAGCAGCATCGCTTCGAGCTTGCGCAGATAGCGGTCGGTGCGCCAGTCCTTGGCCAGGTCCACGCAGGCCCGCGCCAGGTGCTCGGGATACTGTTCGAGCTTGGTCTCGAGCCGCTCGATCAGGGTGAAGGCGTCGGCCGTGGCGCCGGCGAAACCGGCCAGGACGCGACCGCCGGCGAGCGTCCGGACCTTGCGGGCGTTGCCCTTAACTACGGTCTGGCCCATGGAGACCTGACCGTCGCCGGCGATGACGGTCTGGCCGTCCTTGCGCACCGCCAGGATGGTCGTGCCGTGCCAGTCGGGGAAGTTGGAAGAAGTCTGCGACATCCGCCGGGATGTGGCGACCAGGGCAGGTGAGGTCAAGCGCCATGGAATTTTCCGACGCCGAGGTCGAGCGCTACGCCCGCCATCTGGTGCTGCGCGAAGTGGGCGGGCCGGGCCAGCAGAGGCTGAAGGCCGCCCATGTGCTGATCGTCGGCGCCGGGGGCCTGGGCGCCCCGGCCAGCCTCTATCTGGCCGCGGCTGGCGTGGGCCAGATCACCCTGGTGGACCCCGACGAAGCCGACCTCTCCAACTTGCAGCGCCAGGTGATCTATCGCCCCTCAGACATAGGGACCGCCAAGGTCGAGGCCGCCGCCGCCGAGCTTTCCGCCCTCAACCCGCATGTGAAGGTCAATCCCGTCCGCCTGGCCCTCGATAGCGCCAACGCCGGACCCCTGATCGCCGGCGCCGACCTGGTGCTGGACGGCACCGACGACTTCGCCACCCGGTTTGCGGTCAACGCGTCTTGCGTGGCGCACGGCAAGCCGCTGGTCTCCGGCGCCATCGGCCGCTGGACCGGCCAGGTCGGCGTGTTCAAAGGCCAGCCCTGCTACCAGTGCCTGGTCCCGGCCATCCCCCCCGACGCCGAAACCTGCGCCGCCGTCGGCGTCATCGGGGCGCTGGCCGGCGTCATCGGCTCGATGATGGCGCTCGAAGCGATCAAGGTCATCACCGGGGCCGGCGAGGCGCTGGAGGGCCGGCTGCTGATCTATGACGGCCTGGCCGCGGAGACGCGGACGGTGCGGATTGGCGCTGATCCGGAGTGTTCGGTGTGTGGGGATCACGTATTAACGAGAATAAAAGCCAGCACGAGCAGACGTTATATAGTCCATGATTAGTACATGAACAATGTTCGCTGTATTCAACAATGAAATCAAGTTATAGCCGCCAACTCATGAGAGAGGGCTATGCGCACACGATCCCTAAAGCGCTGCATTAGCGAGCCGGACTGGTAGAATCTTGCGGCTCGACCCGAGTCGCTGTTTGGTGCCGCTGTTGCATCCGGTGTGTATTCGCCGGTGTGGGCAACGGAGTTTCGGATTGCGTACATAGCCCCGAGGTCCTCCCACAAACGGATGACCTCCTCGCCCGGTGGCGCATTGACAGGCTGAGCGCCCTCGAAATGCACGGTTCCATTTTGATCGCCTTCGGAACTCTGAAATGTACCAAGAGATATCAGGTGTGCATATACTTTAGCTTGAGCGCCCCTTGTTAGTACCGGCTTTCCCTTTGCGCTCAATATTGGAGATCCATCGGGGTAAAAAATCTGTGTAGTTTCGGATATGATGTGCTTCTTCGCGATGAGCTCCATAAGACTCCAGTAACGCAGGTGTTGAATCCCCGGATCAAACTCAGAAGTCGCATCTGCAAAGTTACTAAACAAGAGACGCGCCCAGGCAGAATTTTGTAATCTAGGCAGTGTCCTTTCGATGTAGTTCTCAATATCGCCACTGAACATTGGCGGGATTTTGTTGCCCCTATATCCGGGATAGTAGTAGCCCACCCGAATATCATCATCTCGGCCCAGTCGCATCGATAAGACGCCGAACACAGACGCCTTCTGGCCGCGTTCAACGCCAAGGACGTCGTTGACGTGGTCGGCGTGTTGCTGCGCGAATATCAAGGCGTCGTCGTGCGAGGTGGCCCGCACTCGATGGTACGCGATAACATATGCAGGGCTACTTTGTTTAAAGTTAGCTGAGAGACCGGCATCAGGCATCACCTCAATGCCAATCTGCTGCATAGTGAATGCGTTCATTGCATTCCGCAGCGCTTCCTCAGTAAGCGCGTTCTGCAGCGGGTAGATAGTGAATCCTGCAAAGTGGTGCTCGCCGTGGATCAGCGTTGCTGCGCAGAAGACATAAACGGAAAATAGATTGCCTCGCCCTCCAGACACTGGAGTGGCGAGCTCCGCCTGAATCGCGTTGTTGCGCGCCCGCTCCGCGCGAACCACCTCAGCCTGGGTTACTGGGCCTATTAGCAGGTGGCTGGACACACGGAAAACAGCCTCTGCGCCGGCAAGCACGGGCGCCTCCTCCTCCTCCTCCCCGGAAATGGCCCTTAAACGCACACGTAAAAAGTGAATGCCGGTTTCAGCAGAGCCCATCAATTCTTGAACGTGTTGAAGGACGCCTGCCTCTACTTGTGCCGCTCCCCATCGAGCCGCCGCGAGCGTATTGCGGATAAGCCCCATCCGCTCCACCTGAACCTCTAGCTGATACTGTCCGTCAGGCACCGGCAACTGCTCAATGCGGAACTCGACAACCGTGAGAGCTGTCAATAGCACCACAGGTGTCGCAAGGATTATTCGCGTCAATTGAAACTCTTCATAATTGGTCGCGCTGACGCGCCCATAGGTGAGCCTTTAGCTCGGCTTGTCTATGAGAAAGAAGCTGTGACCCAGGCGTTTGTTTCCCACGGTCGTCACACGGCAGTCGGGCACGGTCAGAGTCGAGAGCAGAAATGTTTTGGCAGGTAGAAGGCTGGCCTCGCCCGATCCTCGACGATAGCCATCGTCCCTCACGTTGCCCCCAAACCCTCGACCTGACGCGCCAGGGCTGATCCCCTATATGCTGTACCTGCGTCGCCACAGCCCCCAGAGCCCATGCCCCCTCGCCTGAAACCCACCCGCCTGGAATATGTCGTCGATGGGGTGCGGCTGCGCGCTCAGTTGTCGGCGGCGGCGCTGGATGCGGCCGGCGATGAGGCCGAGCAGCGCAGGCGCGCGCTGGAGATCCTGAAACAGGCGCTGTTTCGCGGCCGGATGATCGCCAAGGAGCGGCTGGAGAATGGGGCCGGCGGGATCGAGACCGCGCGGCTGCTGTCCGGGGTCACCGACGAGGTGGTCACGGCGCTCTATGACTTCACCACCGTCCACATGATCCGGGCGCGCAATCCCACCGAGGGCGAGCGCCTGTGCGTGATGGCGGTCGGCGGCTATGGGCGGGGCACGCTCGCGCCCTTCTCCGACCTCGATCTGCTTTTCTTAAGGCCCTACAAGCAGACCGCCCATGTGGAGAGCGTGATCGAGTTCATGCTCTATGCCCTGTGGGATCTGGGCTTCAAGGTGGGGCACGCCTCGCGCACGGTGGACGAGTGCGTCAAGCTCGCCCGGGAAGACTTCACCATCCGCACCTCGATCCTGGAGGCTAGGCGGCTGATCGGCGACGAGGCCCTGGCCCAGGAGCTGACCACCCGGTTCCGCAACGAGGTGGTCAAGGGCACCGGCGCGGAGTTCGTCGCCGCCAAGCTCAAGGAGCGCGATGAGCGCCAGGCTCGGGCCGGCGCCAGCCGCTATATGGTCGAGCCCAACGTCAAGGACGGAAAGGGGGGCTTGCGCGACCTCAACACCCTGTTCTGGATCGCCGAATATCTGAACCCGTCCAAGCCGGTGGACGGGGTGCCGCAGCTGGAGATGTTCGAGGGCCGGGAGATCCGCGCCTTCATCCGGGCCTTCGATTTCCTGTGGGCCGTGCGCGCCCACCTGCATTTCGCCACCGGCCGCCCGGAAGAGCGCCTGACCTTCGACCTGCAGCCGGAGATCGCCCAGCGGATGGGCTATGGCGACCGGGCCGACAATCCGGCGGTCGAGCGCTTCATGCGGCGCTATTTCCTGATCGCCAAGGAGGTCGGCGCGCTGACCCGCGTCTTCGCCGCCAAGCTGGAGGCCGATCGGGTCAAGTCCGCGCCCCGCGGGATTTCGCGCCTGTTCCCCGGCAGCGGCCGCAAGACCACCCGCAAGCCGCTGGATGTGGCGGGCTTCATCGAGGAGGGCGGGCGCCTGGACGTGGAGGGGCCGGAGACCTTCGAGGCCGATCCGCTCAACCTGTTGCGGCTGTTCCAGATCGCCGACCGGCGGAACCTGGACCTGCATCCCGACGCGTTTACCGCCGCGACCCGATCGATCGGTCTGATCAGCTCGAAGATGCGGCGCGACCCCAAGGCGGCGAAGATCTTCCTGGATATCCTGGCCGGCGGGCGCGATCCGCAGCGGACGCTGACCCTGATGACCGAGGCCGGGGTGCTGGGGCGCTACATCCCGGAGTTTGGCCGCATCGTCGCCCAGATGCAGTTCAACATGTACCACTCCTATACGGTGGACGAGCACACCCTGCGGGCCATTGGCGTCATCGCCGATATCGCCGCGGGCCGGCTGATCGACGAGCACCCGCTGGCCGTCTCGCTGATGCCGCAGATCCAGGAGAAGGACGTCCTCTTCCTGGCCATGCTGCTGCACGACACCGGCAAGGGGGGCGTGGCCGGCGGTCAGGAAAAGGCCGGCGCCCGGGCCGCGCGCGCCGCCTGCGAGCGGCTGGGCCTGCCGCGGGCGCGCATCGACCTGGTCGCCTGGCTGGTGGAGCATCACCTGGAGATGAGCGACTACGCCCAGAAGCGCGACATCTCCGACCCCCGCACCGTCGCCGACTTCGTGCGCATGGTGCAGACCCCCGAGCGCCTGCGCCTCCTGCTGGTGCTCACCGTGGCCGATATCCGCGCCGTGGGGCCGGGCGTCTGGAACGGCTGGAAGGGCCAGCTGCTGCGCGACCTCTACGCCTCGGCCTCGGCCGTGTTCCGCGGCGGCCGGGCCAATGACGCCGTGGCTGTGGTGCGCCAGCGCCAGGCCTTCGCCGCCGCCGAGATCCGCGCCCGTCTGGTGGAGGCCGACCCCGCCGCCGTGGCCTGGGGCGAGGCCATGGAGGACGCCTATTTCACGGGCTTCGGCCAGGACGAGATCGCCATCCATGCGGCGGTCTCCCAGCGGGCCCATGCCGAGGGCGCCGCAGCCATGGGCTATGTGCGCGAAGACCTCAACGCCGCCGAGCTGGTGGTCGCCGCCAAGGACCGGACCCGCCTGTTCGCCGACCTGACCCGGGCCATCACCGTCTCCGGCGCCAGCGTGCTCGGCGCCCGGGTCTTCACCTCCCGCCAGGGCCAGGCGCTCGACGTCTTCTACCTGCAGGACATCACCGGCCAGCCCTTCGGCCACGACAACCCTGCCGCCCTGCCGCGCCTGGCCGAGGCCCTGGAGGCTGCGGCCCGCGGCGAGGCGCCGGCCGGCGAACCGCCGCGGGGCGGGGGCGAGGCGCGCACCGCGGCCTTCGCCATCAAGTCCACCGTGCTGATCGACAACGAGGCCTCGGAAAGCGCCACCATCGTCGAGGCCTCGGGCCGCGACCGGCCGGGCCTGCTGACGGCGCTCGCCAATACGCTGGCGGACGCGGGCCTCTCCATCACCTCGGCCCATATCGATTCCTATGGGGAGCGGGCGGTGGACGCCTTCTATGTCACCGACGCCGCCGGCTGGAAGGTGACCCAGACCAAGGCGCTCGCGCCGCTCAAGACCGCCCTGATGGCCGCCCTGAACGAGGGCGACGCCGCCCGCATCCGCAAGAACACCCGCCTCCAACGCGCCCGGGCCAGCGTCGCGCGCTGAGGCTCAGGCGGCTGTCCGAGCCTGGGCCAACTCCGCCACCAGGGGCTCGGCCTGATCGGGATGAGTCAGGCGGAAGATCTGCGCGTGGGCGAAGCGGGAATCTTCCATGCGGGCGGTGAATTCCCGCTGGCGTCGGTGATAGGTGTCCCAGGCCCAGCGGATCGGATGATCTCGGCGGAACCACATGGCGGCGCTTTCGCGATTTCCCGTGCCGGGCCACAGCTCCTTGCGGTCGATGGCGCGGATCACCGAGCGCCAGATCACGCGCCGCATCACCACCGGGCGCGAATAGTCCAGCCAGATCACATGGGTGGCCCGGCTCCATATGCGGTCGCGGACATTGGAATAGCCGCCGGCCATCACCCAGGCCGGCTGGCTGATGGCCGCCTCGATCCGGCGGATGAATTCCGGCTGATCGGTGTCGTTCAGCGAAATCCAGCCCGGCTGCCAGTTGATGGCGTCGAGCTCGAAGTGCGGCAGGTCGAGCGCGCCCGCCAGCCGTCCGGCCAGGGTGGTCTTGCCCGAGCCGGTGGTCCCCACCACGGTGATCCGCATGAGCCTACTCCGGCGTAGATCGCTGGCGGACCTCGGCGAAGACTTCCTCGGTCTGTTCGCCCAGGCGCGGGGGGTGGCGGCGGATGTTGGCCGGCGTCTTTTCGAACTTCACCGGCGGGCGGATGGCCTTGTAGGGGCCGAGATGCGGGTGGTCGTAACGCTCGAAGAGGCCCACGGCCTCCAGGTGCGGATCGCCCTCCAGGTCCTCGAAGCGGTTGGTCTTCTGCACCGGGATCGACAGGCCCTTGAGCAGGGTCAGCCATTCGTCGGTGGTCTTGGTGGCGGTGACCTCTTCCACCATGGCGTAGAGTTCGCGGGTGTGTTTGGCCCGCTGGGCGTAGTCGGCAAAGCGCGGGTCCTTGGCCACCGTCTCGGCCCAGCCGGCCACGGCGAAGAACTGGTCCCACTGTTTGTCGGTATAGGGCAGCAGGCCGATATAGCCGTCCTTCGTGGCGAACGGCTTGCGATGGGGATTGGTCACCCGCTGATAGGACCACTGGCCCGTCGGCGGCTCATAGGCGTGGTCATAGAGATTCTCCACCAGGTTGAAGCTGGTGACGCATTCCAGCATCGGCACCTCGACGAACTGGCCCTCGCCGGTGCGCGCCTTGTGGAACAGGGCCGCGGTGATCGCCTGGGCCATGAAGAGCCCTGAGACCTTGTCGGCCACCAGGGTCGGCAGGATGCGCGGCGTCTCATTGCCATCGGTGCGGGGCAGGAGGTCGGCCAGGCCTGAGGCCGACTGGATCAGATCATCATAGGCCGGTTCCCCGGCATAGGGGCCTTCGGAGCCATAGCCCGCGGCATGGACATAGATCACGTCGGGCCGGATCTTCTTCACCGCCTCATAGTCCAGGCCCAGGCGCTTGAGCCCCTCATAGCGGACCGACGCCGCAAACACGTCGCAGCTGGCGATCAGGGCTTCCAGCGCCGGGCGCATCTCGGTGTCGCGCAGGTCGGCCAGGACGGAGCGCTTGTTGCGGTTGATGGTCAGGAAGATGGGGCCGAGGTCCTTGGGCGCGCCCTCTGGCGGATGGCCGGCCCAGCGCATGATGTCGCCGCCGTCCCCGCGGCCCGAGCCCGGGTCCTCCAGCTTGATCACGTCGGCGCCCTGGTCGCCGAGGATCTGGGTCGCATAGGCGCCGAACACCACGCTGGTCAGGTCCAGGATGCGCACGCCGCTCAGCGGGCCGGTGGCCTCGCTCGCCAGTCGCCTGACGTCCGCCTGCTTGCCTTCCGCCACGGCCGTTCTCCCCTATGCTTCTTATCGGCGTTTATGCTGCGCCCAAGAGATCGCGCCAAGCGACGAACAACCGTGACGTAGAGGGAGGACGCGATGGATTTCCAACTCTCCGACGAGCACCGGATGCTCAAGGAGCTGACCGCCCGCTTCGTCCGCGACGAGCTGATGCCGCTTGAGGCCGGCGTGCTCGACCGCGAGGCCAGGGGCCAGGGCCTGTCGCTGGCGCCCGAAGAGCACGCCCGACTCGATGAAATCTCCAAGGAGCTCGGCCTCTGGGGCCTGGACGCGCCGGAGGACGTGGGCGGCTCGGACCTGCCCTATGTGGCCATGGTCGGCGTCGGCGAGGAGCTGGGCCGCACCGTCACCCCCTACACCCTGCCGCCCGACAGCCCGAACCTGCGCATGCTGATGGCGACGGTGAACGAGCGCCAGCGCGAGGCCTATCTGGCGCCCTATGTGCGCGGCGAGACGGTCTCGGCCATCGGCATTTCGGAGCCCGGCGCCGGGGCCGATCCCTCGGCCATGATCACAAGGGCTGTCCGCGACGGGGACGACTGGATCATCAATGGCCGCAAGATCTGGATCACCCGGGCCGCGGACGCCGACTTCACCATCCTGATGGCGGTGACCGACACCGAGAAGCGGGCCCGGGGCGGCATCTCGGCCTTCCTGGTGGACCGCGATACGCCGGGCTTCAACGTGCTGCGGCAGATCCCGATGATCGGCGGCCAGTCCACCTATGAGATCGCCCTGGAGGATTGCCGGGTCGAGGGCTGGAAGCTGCTGGGCCAGGAGGGCGCGGGCTTTGCGCCGATGCAGATCCGGCTGGGCACGCGGCGGATCGAGATGGCCGCCTGGTCCATCGGCATGGCCCAGCGGGCGCTGGACATGATGGTCGAATACGCCCCGCAGCGGACGACCTTCGGCTCTCCCCTGTCCGAGCGCCAGGCGATCCAGTGGTGGGTGGCCGATGCGGCGACCCGCATCCATGCCGCAAGGCTGATGACCTATGACTGCGCCTGGAAGCTCGACCAGGGCCGCGACACCCGGGTGGAAATCTCGATGATCAAGGCCTACGCCACCGAGATGGCCTGGGAGGTCGTCGACCACGCCATGCAGACCTTCGGCGCCATGGGCATGACCAAGGAGCTGCCGCTGCAGCTGATGGCCACGCGCCTGCGCACCATGCGCATCTATGACGGCCCCACCGAAGTCCACAAATGGGTGGTGGCCCGCAACCTTCTGGGAACCCGCAAATGAGCGCCAAGTCCGACCATCTCTCGATCACCGTCCAGGACCATGTGGCCCAGCTGGTCTTCCACCGGCCGCCGGCCAACCATGTGTCTGTGGAGCTGGTGGCCGACATTGCAGACGCCCTGCTGGCCTTCGACCGTGACCCGGCCGTGCGCGCCAGCGTGCTGGCCTCGGACGGCAAGCCCTTCTGCGCCGGCGCGGATCTGGCCTCGCCGACGGGCATCGGCGGGGCAGGCATGGGCGGGGTGTCCGAGCTCTATGACCAGGCGATCCGGCTGTTTTCGGTGGAAAAGCCGATTGTCGCGGCCGTGCAAGGCGCGGCCGTAGGCGCGGGCCTCGGCCTCGCCCTGGTGGCCGACTTCCGCGTGGCGGCGCCGGAGGCGCGGTTCTCGGCCAACTTCGTCAAGCTGGGCTTCCATCCGGGCTTTGGCCTGACCCACACCCTGCCGCGGGTGATCGGCGCCCAGAAGGCCGACCTGATGTTCCTCACCGGCCGCCGCATCCGCGCCGAGGACGCGCTCGCCTGGGGTCTGGTGGACGAGCTGGTCCCGGCCGATGAGCTGCGCCAGTCGGCCTTTGCGCTGGCCGCCGAGCTGGCGGAGAACGCGCCGCTGGCGGTTGTGGCCACGCGGAAAACCACGCGCGGCAAGCTGGCCGAGGCGGTGCGCGCCGCCACCGCCCACGAGCATGTCCAGCAGACCGCCCTGCGCGCCACCGAGGACTTCGCCGAGGGCGTGGCCGCGGTGAACGAGCGCCGGCCGGGCCAGTTCAAGGGGCGGTGAGGGGCGGGTGGCGCCGCCCTCGTCCTTCGAGGCCGCTTCGCGGCGCCTCAGGGGCGAATGAGAGCATGCCGTTGACCCCCACCTCCTCATGCTGAGGTGCGAGCGCAGCGAGCCTCGAAGCACGCTGCGCTCCATCCCCCTCAGGTGACGGGGAAGCCCTTGTCGCGCAGATAGGCGCCCACGTCCGGGTCGCGGCCGCGGAAGGCGCGATAGGCCTCCGCCTGGTCGACGGTGTCGCCGACCGACAGGATGTGGTCGACCATCCGCCTGGCCACGTCCGCGTCGTACATGCCGCCCGGCGACTCCTTGAAGGCCTCCGCGGCGTCCTGCGACAGCACCTCGGCCCAGAGATAGGAATAGTAGCCGGCCGAATAGCCGTCCGAGGCGAAGATGTGGCCGAACTGCGGGGTGCGGTGGCGCATGGGCAGTTCGCGGGGCATGCCCAGCTTTTCCAGCTCCTCGCGCTCGAAGGCGTCGGGGTCGATATCGGCGTCGCCGGCCAGGTGCAGCTTCATGTCGATCAGCGCCGAGGACAGGTACTCGGTCACATCGAAGCCCTGGCGGAAGGTCGAGGCCGCGGCGATCTTGTCCACCAGGGCCTGGGGCATGGGCTCGCCGGTCTGATAGTGCAGGGCGAAGCGGCTCAGCACGGGCTGGGTGGGCAGCCAGGCCTCGTTCACCTGGCTGGGGAACTCCACATAGTCCCGCGGCACGCTGGTGCCCGACAGGGACGGATAGGTCACGTTCGACAGCAGGCCGTGGATGGCGTGGCCGAACTCGTGGAACAGGGTGGTGGCGTCGTCCCAGGAGATCAGCACCGGCTGGCCCGGCGCGCCCTTCACGAAGTTGGAGTTGTTGGAGACGATCGGGGTGATCGGCCCGTCCAGCTTCCGCTGACTGCGATAGGCGTTCATCCAGGCGCCCGAGCGCTTGCCGGTGCGGGCATAGGGGTCGAAGTAGAAGAGGCCCAGATGGCCGCCCCCGCGCTTCACCTCCCAGACGCGGACATCGGGATGGGCGACCGGGACATTGGTCACCGGGGCGAAGCTCATGCCGTAGACCTCGCCGGCGGCCCAGAACATGCCGTCCACCAGCTTGTCGAGCTGCAGATAGGCCTTCACCTCGTTCATATCGAGGTCGTAGCGGGCCGCCCGCACCTTCTCGGCATAGTAGCGATAGTCCCAGGGCTCGATCTTGATCCCGGCCTTTTCGGCGTCGGCGATGGCCTGCATCTCGGCCACCTCCTCGTGCACCCGGGCCACGGCCGCCGGCCAGACCCGCATCATCAGCTCCATGGCCGCGTCCGGGGTCTTGGCCATGGCCGCCTCCAGCCGCCAGTGGGCGTGGGTGGGATAGCCCAGCAGCGCGGCGCGCTCGGCCCGCAGCTTGAGGATCTTCTGGATGACGCCGTTGTTGTCGTGGGCGTCGCCATTGTCGCCGCGGCTGTAATAGGTGCGCCAGACCTTCTCGCGCAGGTCGCGGCGATCCGAATAGGTCAGGAACGGGTCCATGGAGGACCGGGTGTTGAGGATGGCGTACTCACCCGGGCGATCCCGATCCGCGGCGGCGGTCGCCGCGGCCGAGCGCACATCCTCTGGCAGGCCGCGCAGTTCCGCCTCGGTCTTCAGATAGAGGACGTAGTCGGTCTCGTCGGCCAGCAGGTTCTGGCTGAAGGTGGTGAAGGCCTGGGCCAGCTCGCCGTTGATCACCGCCACGCGGGCCTTGGCGGCGGGATCGAGACGGGCGCCGGCCCGGACGAAGGCGTTCCAGCGCTTCCAGGTCAGCCGCTGCTGCTCCGGCGTCAGGCCGGCGCTTTCCCGGGCTTCATAGACCTGCTCGATGCGCTGGAAGAGCGCGGCGTTCTGAAGGATCCGGTCCCCGTGGGCGGCGAGTTTCGGCTCCATCTCGGCCTCGACGGCCCGCATCTCCGGCGTTGACAGGGTTCCGCCCCAGACCCCATAGGCCATCACCACCCGGTCCAGGGCCGCGCCCGCGCGTTCCAGCGCTGCGATGGTGTTCTCGAAGGTGGCGGGCTCGCGACGGTTGGCGATGGCCTCGACCTCGGCCAGCTCCTGCGCCATGGCCGCATCCAGGGCCGGGGCGAAGTCGGCCACCTTGACCTTGTCGAAGGGCGGCACGCCGCCATAGGGCCCTGTCCAGGGCGCCAGCAGGGGCGCGCCGTCGGCGGCGAAGGCGGGCAGGGGAAGGGCGGCGGCGCCGAGCGCTGCGCTCGAGACGGCCAGGAACATGCGCCGGTCCATGAAATCTCCAGGTCGGACGGTAAGGGTTGGCGCGACCTTAGGCGCCGCGGGGCGAGCCGTCACATGACAGCCTTGTAATGTTACATCTGCGACCTCTGGCCGGGAACCCGGCGGCCAGCTAAAGCCGTCGTCATGGCCATTGGCGTGTTTGATTCCGGAGTGGGCGGCCTGACCGTCCATCGCAAGCTGGTCGAGCGCTTCGCGGGCGCCGACCTCGTCTATCTGGCCGACCAGGCCAACGCCCCCTATGGCGGCCGGAGCGGCGAGGAGATCGTCGCCCTGACCCAAGCCGGCTGTGACCGGCTGTTCGCGCAGGGCTGCGATCTGGTGGTCCTGGCCTGCAACACCGCTTCGGCGATTGCGCTGCGCCGCCTGCAGCAGACCTGGCTGCCCCAGCGCCGCCGCGAACTGGGGCGGCCCGTCAACGTGCTGGGCCTGATCGTGCCGACCATCGAGGCGGCCACCGGCCTGCCCTGGGAGCACGAGGCCGAGCGCCGCGGCGACAAGGTGGAGAAGCTGGACATCCTGGCGGTGTTCGCCACCCCGGCCACGGCCCGCAGCCGGGTCTATGAGATCGAGATCGACAAGCGCCGCCAGGACGTGGCCGTCTTCGTCGAGCCCTGTCCGGACCTCGCCCGGATGATCGAGGGCAACGCCGGCGCCGTCGAACTGGCGGCCGAGGTCGAGCGGCATGTGGTCCAGATCACCGCCCGCATCGGCCGGGCGCCCGATCGCGCCATCCTCGGCTGCACCCACTATGAGATCATCGCCGACATGTTCCGCGCCGCGTTGAAGCCCGGCACGCCGCTGATCCACCAGCCGGAGGCCACGGCCGCCGCGCTTGCGGCCTATCTCGAGCGACACCCGGAGATCGACCCGGGCTCAAGCGGCCTGCGCCGCTTCCTCACCACGGGCCGCCCAGGCGCCCAGCACCAGCTGGTGGAGACCTTCTGGGAAGGTCCCTTGAGTTTCGAGCAGGCCTGAAGGGAAAGGCGGGGTCCGGGGGCGCATCGGCGCTGGGGGAGAGAAGACGCTAACCCCCGGACATTGAGGCGGCTTGGAAGCGCGCCGCCTCGACACCGCCAATCTCGCCCAGGCGCGCCCTGGGGTCCAATCGATTGTTTTTGGAAACTCGATAGGCGCGCCCTATATTGCAGGCATGATCCTGCCCACCGTCCGCCAACTGCAATATCTCAAGGCCCTGGCCGAGCACGGCGCCTTTGGCCGCGCCGCCGAGGCGGCCCATGTCACCCAGCCCACCCTGTCGGCCGGCATCCAGGAGCTGGAGCGCACCCTGGGCGCCCCGGTCGTGGACCGGGCGAGGTCCGGGGTGATCCTCACCGCCGTCGGCGAGGCCGCCCTGCGCCGGGCCGCCACCATCCTCAACGAGGCCGAGGAGATGGTGCAGGAGGCCCGCCACGCCGGCCAGCCCCTGGCCGGGCGGTTCCGCCTGGGGGTGATCCCGACCATCGCCCCCTTCCTGCTGCCCAGGGCCTTCCCCCTGCTGCGCACCCAGTATCCCAATCTGCGCCTGTTCCTGCGGGAAGACCTGACTCAGCGCCTGATCGCGGGCCTCAAGGCCGGCCAGCTGGACGCCGCCCTCATCGCCCTGCCTTACGAGACCACCGGCCTTGACCTCGCCCATGTGGCCGATGACGAGCTGGTCGCCGCCCTGCCGGCCAACCACCCCCTGGCCCAGATGAGCGCCACCCCGCCCGACGAGCTGGAGCGGGCGGAGATGATCCTGCTGGAGGATGGCCATTGCCTGCGCGAGCACGCCCTGGCCGCCTGTGGCCTGAAGGCGCCCCGGGCCAACGCCGATGACGGACCCTTCGCGGCCACCTCCCTGCCGACCCTGGTGCAGATGGTCGGCTCAGGGCTGGGCGTCAGCTTCCTGCCGGCCATGGCCGTGGCTGCGGGCCTGACCGACGCCGCGGCGGTGACCATCCGGCCGCTGGCCACCGACCATCCCAGCCGTGAGATCGTGGTCGCCTGGCGCTCGGGCTCCAGCCGCGCGGCCGAGGGCCGGCTGCTGGCCGAGATCATGCGCAGCGTGGTCGACAAGCCCCTGACCCACTGAGGCCTCGCCTTTTGGCCCCGGCGCCTTGCGCTCCGATATGTTTCGATATATCTATTATTTCGATAGATCGAAATAGGAACGAAAACACACATGCACCGACACTTTGGTTTCAACCCCCACCGCGCCCGTCACAGCCGCGACGGCATGTCCGGACACGGCGGACCGCTCGGCGGTCATGGCGGCCGGCGCGGCGGCGGACGGCCCCGCATCGGCCGCTTCCTGGAGCACGGCGACCTGCGCTTCGTGCTGCTGGCCCTGATCGAACAGGCGCCTTCCCACGGCTATGAGCTGATCCGCGCCCTGGAGGAGCGCACCGGCGGGGCCTATCGCCCCAGCCCCGGCGCCATCTATCCGACGCTGGCCCTGCTGGAGGACGAAGGCTTCGCCCTGCAGAGCGGCGGCGAGGGCGGACGCAAGCTCTATGCGATCACGGAGGCCGGCCGCGAGGCCCTGGCCGTCCAGAAGCCCTCGGTGGACGCCATCTTCGCCCGCATGAGCGCGGTGGGCGCCGATGACGCCGGCCGCGACAAGGTCCGCCGGGCCATGGAAAACGTGAAGATGGCGCTCAGGCTGCGCCTGGCCCGCGGGGCCAGCGACGCTGAGGCCGCCGCCGTGGCCGCCGTCCTCGACGAGGCGGCCGGCAAGATCGAACGTCTGTGAGGGCCAACCCCATGCTCACCGCAACCGCATCGGTCGCGACCGCCCACGCCCACCGCTACATGGTCCAGCTCTGCAAGCATTTCGGCCACAAGGTCACCGCCGAGTTCGACGAGACCAGCGGGCGTATCGCCTTCCCCATGGGCGAGACCCGCCTGGCCGTCGCCCCAGAAGCTCTGGAGCTGTCGGCCCAGGCGAATACGCCAGAGGACCTCGCCCGCCTGGAAGAGGTGATCGCCAGTCACCTCAAGCGGTTCGCCTTCCGCGAGCCGGACCTGGCCGTGGCCTGGCGCCCCGAGGCCTGAACCCTCAGGCTGGCAGGACGATGACCCCGTCCTCGTCGGCGAACAGCTTGTCGCCCGGGGTGAAGATCACGCCGCCGAAGGCGATCACGACATCGGTCTGCCCCTGATCGCGGCGGACGCTGCGCAGGGGCATGGTCCCCAGCGCCTTGACGCCCAGGTCCAGCGTGGCCAGGACGGGGGCGTCGCGCACCGCCCCGTGGACCACCAAGCCTGCCCAGCCGTGATCGACCGCGCTCTGGGCGATCATGTCGCCCACCAGGGCGCAGTTCAGCGAGCCGCCGCCATCCACCACCAGAACCGCGCCGTTCCCCGGCGTGGCGAGGATGGCCTTCACCTTGGAATTGTCCTCATGGCAGGCCACCGTGCGGATCGGCCCGGAAAACGCCTTGCGGCCGCCGAGGTCGCGCATCTGCAGGCGCAGGACCTGGGCCTGGCCCTCGTTCTCGTCGCTGAGGTCGGCGACCGACGTCTGGGATTCCGACATGGGGCGAGGGCTCCTGCGTAGAATGAATGTGCGTCCCGCTGATAGCCGCAGGGGGCATGATCTTCCAACCCCTTGCCAGGGCGGGCGGTGGCGGGGGAAACTGGTTTCGCCGCCCGCCCATTTTGGCGGCATACCATTTCATAGAGATCGCGGACGCTTCAACGAGCCGCGACGACGCATTAGGGACGACAAGCATGGCCGACGAGACGATTTCCCTGGGCGCCCGCCTGGCGGACCTGGCGCGGGAAAAGCCGGACGCCCCGGCGGTCTCCTGCGGCGACGAGACCCTGACCTATGGCCAGTTCCACCGGCGCACCAACCGCCTGGCCCGCGGCCTGATGGCGCTCGGGGTCAAGCACGGGGATCTCGTCACGCTGGGCCTGCCCAACAGCATCGGCTTCGTCGAGGCCTGCTGGGCCCTGTGGAAGGTGGGGGCGACGCCGCAGCCGGTGTCCTTCCGCCTGCCCAAGGCCGAGCTCGAGGCGATCATGGAGTTGGCCAGGACCCCCATCGTCATCGCCGCCTTCGACCATGCGATCGACAAGCCCCTGGTCAATATCGACGATATCGCCGCCAAGGCCGATGACGACAGCGACCTGCCCGACGCCATCGCGCCGGTCTCCAAGGCGCCCACCAGCGGCGGCTCCACCGGCCGGCCCAAGCTGATCCTGGCCGGCCAGCCGGGGGTCACGGCGAAGGAGGCGCCCGAGGTCGGCGGCTGGCAATTGCGGGCCGAGTCCGTCGCCCTGCTGCCAGCGCCGCTCTATCACAACGCGGGCTTCGGCATGATGATGTCGGCCATCAACATGGGCGCCCACATCGTGGTGATGCCGAGGTTCGACCCCGAAAAGACCTTGGCCGAGATCGAGCGCTGGAGGGCCACCTGGATCTACATGGTGCCGACCATGATGAACCGGGTCTGGCACCTGCCCGAGGAGACGCGGGCCAAGTACGACCTGTCCTCGCTGCAGACGCTCTGGCACCTGGCCGCGCCGTGCCCGCCCTGGCTGAAGGAGGCCTTCATCCACTGGCTGGGGGGCGAGGTGATCCAGGAGCTCTATGCGGGCACCGAGGCCCAGGCCTCCACCGTGATCTCCGGAACCGAATGGCTGGAGCACCGCGGCTCCGTGGGCAAGGTCCGCATGGGCGAGATGGTCGCCATGGACGAGGCGGGAAACCCCCTGCCGCCCCGGGAGGTCGGCGAGATCTATATGCGCCGTCCCGAGGGCGCCGGCCCGTCCTACCAATATCTCGGCGCCACGGCCAAGACCCTGCCCGGCGGCTGGGAGAGCCTGGGCGACATCGGCTGGTTCGACGAGGACGGCTATCTCTACCTGGCCGACCGCCGTACCGACATGATCCTGGTGGGCGGCTCCAACGTCTATCCGGCCGAGATCGAGGCGGCCCTGGACGAGCATGAGGCGGTGATGTCCTGTGCGGTCATTGGCATCCCCGACGACGACCTGGGAAACAAGATCCACGCCATCGTCCAGGTGAGCCGGCCGACCACGGAAGCCGAGCTGCGCGACTATCTGTCGTCGCGTCTGGTCACCTACAAGCAGCCCCGGACCTATGAGTTCGTCGACGAGCCCCTGCGCGACGACGCCGGCAAGGTCCGCCGCTCGGCCCTGCGCGAGGCCCGCATCGAGGCGCTGAAGGCGCAGCAGCCGGCCTGAGCCGGCGCGGTGCGTGCTTCGAGGCTCGCTTCGCTCGCACCTCAGCATGAGGAAGCGGGTTGGGCGACAGCCTCTCAGTCGTCCTCATCCTGAGGCGCCGCGAAGCGGCCTCGAAGGACGAGGGCGGCCGCACCTCATCACCAGGGATGACACCGCGCGCCTGCGCGGATAAGGCCAATCACATTGATCAGAACCATAATCCGGGAAGGGACATGAGCATTAAAGGCAAGGCCTACATCATGGGCGCCTACGAGCATCCGCTCCGCGACGCCCCCGACAAATCCACCCCCCAGATCCACGCCGAATGCGCCAAGGGCGCGCTCGAGGACGCGGGCCTGACCAAGGACGACATCGACGGCTACTTCTGCGCCGGAGACGCCCCGGGCTTCGGGGGCATGTCCATGATCGACTATATGGGCCTGCGGAATGTCCGTCACATGGACTCCACCGAGACCGGCGGCTCGTCCTACATCCTGCATGTGGGCCACGCGGCCCAGGCGATCGCCGAGGGCAAGTGCAAGGTGGCGCTGATCACCCTGGCCGGCCGTCCGCGGCAGAACCAGTTCGGCGGCTTTGGCGGCGGCGCCCGTCCGGGCAAGCTGACCGACGGCCCGCCTGAGGCCGGCTTCGAGAACATCTACGGCGGCACGACCCACAACACCTACGCCATGTGCGCCGCGCGCCACATGTACGAGTACGGCACCACCTCCGAGCAGCTCGCCTGGATCAAGGTCGCCGCCAGCCATCACGCCCAATGGAACGAGCACGCCATGCTGCGTGACGTGGTCACGGTCGAGGACGTGCTGAACTCGCCGATGATCTCCGATCCCCTGCACCGGCTGGACTGCTGCGTCGTCTCCGACGGCGGCGGCGCGCTGATCGTCACCAGCCCCGAGATCGCCAGGAGCCTGAACCGGCCGATGGTCAAGGTCATCGGCGCTGGCGAGAGCCCCAAGGGCCCGATGGGCGGCCACGACCTGGACCTGACCCATTCGGGCGCGCTCTGGTCTGGCCCCATCGCCTTCGAAGAGGCCGGCGTGAAGCCGTCCGACATGAAGTACGCCTCGATCTACGACAGCTTCACCATCACCGTGCTGATGCAGCTTGAGGATCTCGGCTTCTGCGCGAAGGGCGAAGGCGGCAAGTTCGTCGCCGACGGCAACCTGATCTCCGGCGTCGGCAAGCTGCCCTTCAACACCGACGGCGGCGGCCTCTGCAACAACCACCCGACCAACCGCGGCGGCATCACCAAGGTGATCGAAGCCGTCCGCCAGCTGCGCGGCGAAGCCCACCCTAAGGTCCAGGTTCCCAATTGCGACCTGGCCATCGCCCACGGCACCGGCGGCTCGCTCGGCACCCGCCACGGCTCGGCCACCCTCATCATGGAACGGGAGTAGGTCCCATGAGCGATACGAAAACCGCCCCTGAGGCGCAGGCCCGCAAGATCCCCGCCCCGGCGGTGACCATTGAGTCCAAGCCCTTCTGGGACGCGGCCGCCGAAGGCCGCTTCCTGATCAAGCGCTGCAACGGCTGCGGCAAGGCCCACTGGTATCCGCGCGCCATCTGCCCGATCTGCTTCTCCGACGACACGGTCTGGGAAGAGAGCCCGGGCGAAGGAGTAATCTACGCCCACTCGGTCATGCGCCGCTCGCCGACCGGCCCCTTCGCCATCGGCTATGTGACGCTCGATGAAGGCCCGGCCGTCCTGACCAATTTCGTGGACTGCGATCTCGACGCCCTGGCCATCGGCCAGCGGGTCAAGGTCAAGTTCCAGGAGACCGAGAACGGTCCCCCGGTCCCAGTCTTCAGCCCGGTCTAGGCTCCTCCCCATTTCCGTCACCCTCGGGCTTGACCCGAGGGCCCATGCACACAGGCCTCTGGCTGGTGTTCATGGATGGCCCGGTCAAGCCGGGCCATGACGGGGGAGGGGTTGTGCGACCGCCCTCGTCCTTCGAGGCCCTTCGGGCGCCTCAGTATGAGGACGGACTGATGGGCTTCAGCCCCCACCCACCTCCCTCATCCTGCGGTGCGAGCGCAAGCGAGCCTCGAAGGACGCAAGGCCCTCTCGACACGGCCAAGCCGGCCGTGCGCTTATGACGCCCGATGCGTTCCGAATTCCTCCCCCGCTCGCCCCTGCGCCTGATCGCGCCCCTGATCGCTGCCCTGGCGCTTGTCGCCTGTCAGGAGGGACCGAGCCGTCCGCCCTGCGCGGCTGGCGAGACCTGTCTGGAGTTCGGCAACAATACCGAGCCGGCGACGCTGGACCCGCAGAAGAGCAATCTGGTCGACGAGTTCCAGGTGATCGGCGACCTCAATGTCGGCCTGACCACCGATGCGCCGGACGGCACGCCCATCCCGGCCCTGGCCGAACGCTGGGAGACCAGCGCCGATGGCCTGGTCTGGACCTTCCATCTGCGCGAGGCGCGGTGGTCGGACGGGGCGCCCATCACGGCGGACGACTTCGTTTACGCCTATCGCCGAATCCTGGCCCCGGAGACGGCGTCGATCTACGCCTATCTGGTCTTCCTGCTGAAGAACGGCGCGGCGGTGAACGCCGGCCAGGCCGCGCCGGAGACCCTCGGCGTCCGGGCGCTTGGTCCGCGCACCCTCGAGCTGACCCTGGACCACCCGGCGCCCTACCTGCCGGAAATGCTCAAGCACCTGTCCTTCTTTCCTGTGCCGAAACATGTGGTGGAAAAGCTCGGGGACGCCTGGGTGCGGCCGGGAAACTATGTGAGCAGCGGCCCATACCAGCTCGTCGCCTGGCGGCTGGGCGAATATATCGAGGTCAAGAAGAACCCCGAGTTCTGGGACGCCGAGCAGGTCTGCGTCGACACCATCCGCTACTATCCGACGCCTGATCAGGTGACCGCCGAGCGCCGGGTGGCGGCGGGCGAACTCGACATCAACACCGCCTTCCAGTCCAACCGGCTCTCGCGGATCAATGAGGCGATGCCTGGCTATGCGCGCACGCACATCTCCCTGGCCACCTCCTATCTCTCGTTCAACACCCGCGAGGTGGCCGCCTTCCGCGATCCGCGGGTGCGCAAGGCCCTGTCGGCGGCGGTGGACCGGGACTTCCTCACCGACAAGCTGATGCGCGCCGGTCAGGTCCCGGCCTACGCCTTCGTGCCGCCGGGCACGGCCAACTATGTGGAGGACGGCCCGAAGGCGAGCTTCGCCGGCCTGGGCTTCGAAGCCCGCCAGGCGCTGGCTCGCCGGCTGCTGGCCGAAGCCGGCTATACGCCTGAGCGCCCGCTCTCCATCGAGATCAAGACCGGCAACACCCCCGACACCATCCTGATCGTCCAGGCCATCCAGGCCGACTGGGAATCGGTGGGCGTCCATGTCCGCCTGGTGCAGAACGAGGGCCAGATCGCCTTCGCCGCCTACCGCCTGCGCGACTTCGACGTCGGCGCCATGAGCTGGTACGCCGACTATAACGACCCCCTGACCTTCCTGGAGCTTCTGAAGTCCGACACCGGGGCGCAGAACTATGGCGACTATTCCAATCCCCGCTATGACGCCCTGCTGGCCGCCGCCAACGCCGAACCCGACCTGGCGGCCCGGGCCGAACTCCTCGCCCAGGCCGAGGCCCTGATGCTGGCCGAGGACGCCCTGGCGCCCCTTTACTTCGTGGTCAACAAGGCCCTGGTGGCGCCCCGGGTCACCGGCTGGGTGGATAATATCGCCAACTTCCACCGCAGCCGCTGGCTGTGCGTGGACGGCGCCGGGCAGGGCGGCGCTTGACCCCTTCCTCCGGGCGGCGCAAAGGCGCGGCGTGAGCCAGACCCCGCCCACCGATTCCGCAAGAGACGTCGCCGCCCCGGGCGAGCCTGCGTCCCCGCCGCCGCCGGCCCCCCGCCGCGGGGGCATGCTGCGTTCGTCGGTGATCTTTGCGGCGCTCACCCTGTTCAGCCGGGTGCTGGGCCTGGCCCGGGACCTGGTGGTCACCGCCAAGCTGGGCGCCAGCCTGACCATCGCCGCCGACGCCTATTATACGGCGCTGGCCTTCCCCAACCTGTTCCGCCGGATCTTCGCCGAGGGCGCCTTCGCCGCCGCCTTCGTGCCCGGCTACGCCAAGCGGCTGGAAGGCGAGGGCGAGGCGGTCGCCAATCAGTACGCCGCCGATGCGGCGGCCGGCCTGGCCGTGGTCACGGTCGCCCTGACGCTCGTGGCCCAGGCGGCCATGCCGTGGCTGATGTACGCCATCAATCCCGGCTATGTGGATGAGCCCGACAAGTTCCGGCTGGCGGTGATCCTGACCCAGATCACCATGCCCTATCTGCCCTGCATGGCGATCGCCGCCCTGTTCTCCGGCATCCTCAATGCGCACGGCCGGTTCATCGTCTCGGGCTTCTATCCGACCATATTGAACGTGGTCATGCTGGCCGTGGTCTGGCCGCAGGGGGATGCCATCACCGCAGCCTATGCGGCCTCGGTGGGCGTGATCGTAGCGGGGATCGGCCAGGCGGCCCTGGTCATCTGGGCCGCCCGAAAGGCCGGCGCCCGGGTGCGGTTCGTGCGCCCGCGGCTGACGCCGGACATGAGGGCCCTGGTGCGCCGGGCCATCCCGGCGGCCATCGCCAACAGTGCCACCCAGATCAACATCTTCGTCTCCGGCATCCTGGCCTCGCAGGTGGCCGGCGCCCGGGTCTGGCTGAACGTCGCCGACCGGCTCTATCAGCTGCCCATGAGCCTGGTGGGGGTGGCCATCGGCGTGGCGCTTCTGCCCCGCCTCTCCCAGTCCCTGCGCCGGGGCGACGCCGCCGACGCCAAGCTGGTGATGGACCAGGGCCTGGTGTTCGGCCTGGCGCTCAGCCTGCCGGCGGCTGCGGCCCTGATGGCCATGCCGGTCTATCTGATCGACGGCCTGTTCACCCGCGGCGCCTTCGTCTTCACCGACGCCGCAGCCGCCGGCGCGCTCCTGTTCCACTATGGCTGGGGGACGCCGGCCTTCGTCCTGCAGCGCATTCTGCAGCCGGCCTTCTTCGCCCGCGACGACACCCGCACCCCCATGCGCTTCGCCCTGATCTCAGTGGCGGTGAACATCGTCGCCGGGGTGGCCCTGTTCTTCGTGATCGGCGTGCCCGGCATCGCCGCGGCCACCAGCCTGGCGGCCTGGATTGCGGTGATCCAGATGCTGCTGGCGCTCTGGCGGCGGGGCGACTACCGGCCCTCGCCCCAGGTGATTTCCAAGATCGTCCGGGTCGCCGCCGCCAGCCTGGTCATGGGGGCCGCGCTCGCCTTTGCGGCCCTGAACCGGGCGGCCATCGAGGCGGCGCTCGCCGGCCTCGACCTGCCCCTGATCGGCGCCAAGGAGATCGGCGTGCTGGGGCTGTCTCTGGCCGGCCTGGCGCTCTACGGCCTGCTGGTCCTGGTCTTCGGCGGGGTGACCCGCGCCGAGCTCAAGGCCGCCATGACCCGGCGCAGCGGGACGCCGGCGACGCCCGTGGATCTGGGCTAGGGCTTTTCGCCCTCCCCCCAGCGTCATCCTGGGCCTTGTGCCCAGGACCCCTCGCGACGCTTGCGCCTGCCCTCGACAGGGATGCTCGGCACAAGGCCGAGCATGACGGGGTTTGGGGTTGAGGCGGGGCTGCGCCTCGCCCTGGCCCTCTCCAGACTTGCCACCGGACCTTGGCCCGACTATGCGCATCGGCATGGCTTTTCCGGCTCGGATCTCCTGGCGATGGCGCCGCGCGTCCTGAACGCCCCTTCCTAGGGGGCGCAAAGCCCCTGCGCGTCCTCGGCGCGTGTCTTCAAACTCCCCTCGAAGTCGAAGCCTTGATCCCATGACCGACCAAGTCCCCCCCGCCTATAGCGGCCCCCAGCGCGTGCTGTCTGGCGTGCAGCCCTCCGGCGCCCTGCATCTGGGCAACTATCTGGGCGCGCTCGTAAAGTTCGCCCGCCTGCAGCACGAGATGGACACCTTCATCTTCGTGGCCGACCTGCACGCCATCACCGTCTGGCAGGACCCGGCCAGGCTGGCCGATCAGGTGCGCGAGATCACGGCCGCCTATCTGGCCGCGGGCCTGGACCCGGAAAAGGCGACCATCTTCCCGCAGTCGGCCGTGCCGGCGCATGCGGAGCTGGCCTGGATCTTCAACTGCGTCGCCCGCCTCGGCTGGCTCGACCGGATGACCCAGTTCAAAGAGAAGTCGGGCAAGCACAAGGAGCGGGCCAGCGTCGGCCTCTACACCTATCCGGTGCTGCAGGCCGCCGACATCCTGCTCTACAAGGCGACCCACGTGCCGGTGGGCGACGACCAGCGCCAGCACCTGGAGCTGACCCGCGACATCGCCGCCAAATTCAACCACGACTTCGCCGCCGAGGGCTTCTTCCCCCTGCCCGACGCCCTGACGCAAGGCCCCGGCTCGCGGATCATGTCCCTGCGTGACGGGACGGCGAAGATGTCCAAGTCCGACCCGTCGGACAATTCGCGGCTGAACCTGCTGGATGACGAGGACGCCATCGCCCAGAAGGTCCGCAAGGCCAAGACCGACCCCGAGCCCCTGCCCGAAACCCTGGACGAGCTGAAGGGGCGGGCCGAGGCGGAGAACCTGATCGGCATCTATGCGGCGCTGGATGGGCGGACCGCGGCCGAGGTGTTGACCGAATTCGCCGGCCAGGGCTTTGGCGCCTTCAAGCCCAGGCTCGCCGATCTGGCCGTGGCCAAGCTCGGCCCGGTGGGCGGAGAGATGCGGCGGCTGATGGCCGACCCGGGCGAGATCGACCGCGTCCTGGCCAAGGGCGCCGAGCGGGCGCGGGCGGCGGCGGCCCCGACGCTCGCGGAGGTGCGGGCCAAGGTGGGCTATTGGGGCGCCTGAGGCCCAGCCCGCGGCCCCTCTTGCCCAAATCCCGCAGCCGGGCCAACGTCGCCCCATGAGTCAGCGCAAGTTCCTCGTCATCGCCGACGACACGCCCGAGTTCCAGACCGCCCTGCGGTTCGCCTGCCGCCGCGCCCGGTCCACCGGCGGCCACCTGGCCATGCTGCGGGTGATCGAGCCGGCCGTGTTCGAGCACTGGTCGGGCGTGCGCGAGGAGATCGAGCGCCAGGCGAGAGCCGAGGCCGAGGCCTTCCTGCAGAAGATGGCCGAGTTCGTCATCGCCGAGACCGGCGCGGCGCCGGAGTTCATCATCGTCAACGCCGAGAGCGCCCGCCAGGCCCTGCGCAGCGTCATCGCCGACGACCCCGACATTAAGATCCTGGTCCTGGGCGCGGCGCCGCACGGCCGCGGGCCAGGCCCCCTGGTCTCCTCCATCGCCAAGGAGGGCATTCGCTGGGGCGGCCGCAACCTGCCGGTCACCGTGGTGCCGGGCGAGCTGACCGACGCAGAGATCGCCGACCTGGCCTGAGGGCGTCGCGTCCTTCGAGGCTCGCTTCCGCTCGCCCCTCAGGATGAGGGGCGTGGGTGCAGGCGGCGCCCTCTCATTCCGACCTCATCCTGAGGCGCCCTGCGTCAGCAGGGCCTCGAAGGACGAGGACGGTCGCAGGGCCCCCGCCGCCATGCCCCACCAACACCAGGGGTCTTGCGCCCCGCGGCCGCAGAGGCCACATCTGATCCATGTTCATCCAGACCGAAACCACCCCGAACCCCGAGGTCCTGAAGTTCCTGCCCGGCCGCGACGTGGCCGGCGAGGGGAGCCACGACTTCCGCACCATGGAGGCGGCCCAGGCCTCGCCCTTGGCGGCCGATCTCTTCGATATCGAAGGGGTGGAGCGGGTTTTCTTCGGCCCGGACTTCGTCACCGTCGGCAAGGACGTCCATTCGGCCTGGCCGCACCTGAAGGCGCCGATCCTGGCGGCCATCATGGACCACTTCACCTCCGGCAGGCCGCTGTTCACCGGCGAGGCCGCGGCGCTGGACGAGGTCGAGCCCGTCTATGAGGGCGAGGTCGCCCAGATCGTCACCGAGATCAAGGAGCTGCTGGACAGCCGCATCCGCCCGGCCGTGGCCCAGGACGGCGGGGACATCGTCTTCTCCCGCTTCGAGGCCGACACCGGCGTGGTCTGGCTGCACATGAAGGGCGCCTGCGCCGGCTGCCCTTCCTCGACCGCCACCCTGAAGTCCGGCGTCGAAAACATGCTCAAGCACTACGTCCCCGAAGTCACCCGGGTCGAGCAGACCCTGTAGGGCGCGGACGACGGGAGGGCTCAGCGCCTGACGGCGGGGGCGCCCTTCATTTAGCCCCTGGCCAAGGCGCTGGCCGCCTTGCCGTCATACTGGCCGCCGAAGTTCGTCTTCAGGTGGGCCATGATGGTCCCGACGTTGGCGTCGGGGTTTGTGGCTCGGAAATCGTCGATGGCCTGACGCAGTTCCGAGTCCGTCATCTGCTTCGGACCATATGAGGACAGGATCGCCAGTTCGGTTTCAGCGGCCCTGGCGCGCTGGTCGACCTTGGACGCATCGCTGCCGGCCTCGATCAGGCGGGCGCGCTCGCTCGCGAGGTTGTCTAGGGTCAATTTCGTATTCTTCAGGAACTTCGCGACGGTTGCGGCGACCTTCTCATCTGTGATTTCCGTCACGCCGCGCTTGAACTCTTCGGTCGTGATCTGCGTGGCTTCGCCGATCAGCGTGGTGAGCAGGTCAGCCTTCAGACGGTCGTTCGACTTACGCGCCGCGAGTTGGTCAGCTTTGAGCTCGTCGAGCAGAGCCATGTCGCCGTCCTTTCAATTCAATCTATTGGGCCGTTCCGGAGTGGGGGAGCCAGACCGCCGTTCGCGCGCGGTCGCGCCGGAGGGGGCAGCATAGCAGGCGCTAGCAATATCCACGGCCGCATTCCGTCAGCCGTGCGCCAGCACACGACATTGGGTTCGGGCCGCAGAGCGGACCTTCACCTTCCATGCCAACCCAATGGCTGCCCCCGTCTAATCGGCCAGCAGTGGTAGGAGCCCAAAGCATCCGATTTCATTTCGGTTTCACAGGTTGCGCTTTGTGCAATCAAGGGGTACCTTCTTTGTTAGGAGATCGCCCCATGAGCAAGAACGTCGTCTATCTGCACGGCCAGCCAAGCCCGATCGGGCACTTCCTGCGGATCGGCACGTCCGGTCATCGTCAGCTAGAGACGCTGCTGAGCTCCGGGAAAATGATGGTCGACCGCGTTGTGGTGGAGGCGTCGGCAGCGACGCGACAGCGCGACCTCATCAGCGCAATCGGTGAAGCTGGCGGAGAGCTGATCCTCGACACCAATGTCGCGGAATTGTCATCCGTCGGTCGTTTCTCCGGAGCAGCCAAGGCTACGCCTTGGGCCAATCCGGACGCGGTTCTCACGCACGACGATCTTCGTCCGAGCGCGCAACGCGACGTGATCGGGCACATCGCCCGCTTTGCCGTGCGCGAAGGTTTCCACGCCGTCCAAGCTCCGGCCCATGTCATCGAGGACTCCACCGATCCCCTCTTCCGCTTGGACCTCCAGTCGGCCGTTGCGCTGCGCAAGGCGCTGGACGCTGAGGGGGGCAAGCACATCGGCTTGGATTTTCCCCTGATGATCAAGAATGCCTCTCTGCGCGATCCCGTGCAGCGGCGGGCGTTCATCGCCGGCCTGGCCGACACGCCCTTCGACAACCTGTGGTGCCGCGTTTCAGGGTTCGGAGCCGACGCCACGCCCTCGGGTCTGCGCCGCTACATCGCCGCTGTGATGGATTTCCATCGCCTGGATCGCCCGATTATCGCTGATGGCGTGGGAGGCCTCACCGCGATGGCGATTGCTGCGTTCGGCGCAGCCGGAGGAGTATGCCACGGGGTGGCGGAGAAGGAGCGGTTCAACGCTTCCGACTGGCATAAGCCGCCGCAGAGTGGGGGCGGCGGCCGAGAGAAGCGGGTGCTCGTGTCGGGTCTTGATCGGCTGCTGAGCATGAAGCAGATGGCCGCTCTGATGGCCGCCCCCGGCGCGCGTCGTCATTTTAGCTGCGGCGACCCATCCTGCTGCCCTCGAGGGCTCGACGACACCTTGAAGGATCCGAAAGCACACTATCTGCGCCAACGTCATCGTCAGGTCGAAGAGCTCTCACGCGTGCCCGAATCGCGCAGGGCTCAACACTTCCTTGAAAAGCAGCTGGCCCCCGTCGAGAAGTCGGCACGCCAGGCCGCGAAGCTCAAGGTGGCGGACGAGGCCCTGGCCAAGTCGCTCCAGAAGATCAGCGAGCACCTGGAAAAGAAGCACGCCGTGCTGGAGGCGCTGCATGCGGCCATGCCGGACGCCGCCCATTCTCGTGCGCCAGCGCGCCGTAAGGGGCTACCCTTGGGCGCAACAATGCGTAAGAGGTGACGTCATGAGTACGGCCGTCGCCAGAATTCTAGAGGGCCTTCGCTCCGTCGGAGGGCTGCAGGGTAAAGACATCGCGAACATCGTCGATGTCTCGACCGCCACTGTCTCGCGCTGGTCGCACGGCAATGGGTCGCCTAACCTCCGCACACAGACCGTCATCGCCGATCTGCGCTATGTCGTTGATCGCCTCAGCGACTTTTACACCGCCGACGAGACCAGGCTTTGGCTTCACTCGCGCCATCCCCTGCTCAATGGAGAGCGGGCGATCGACCTTATCAACACCGATCGCACCGAAGAGGTGCTCGCTGTGATCGAGCGCCTCGACGCTGGGGCGTATGTCTGAGGCGTGACTGAGCGACGGGCCCGCGATCTTCAGCTACTCGACGCGCTTGATGCCCATGCGGGCGTAAGTTTCGACGGCGATGTATGGCGCATCGTGCGTGAAGAGCGCGACGTCCTTCAAGGATATCCCGCCGCCGCGCGATGGGATCCGGGGTCCTTCGATGTCCTCTACACCGCCCTTGCGCCAGAAGGGGCGTTGGAGGAAATCCATTTCCACCTCAGTCGCCAACCCGTGTTTCCATCCAAGATTCGCTCGGTACTGCACCGGATCGCGGTCCGCACCCAGCGCACGCTGAAACTGGCCGACCTTCAAGCGGTCGAAGCGCTTGGCGTCACGCCTGAGACCTACGGCACACTCGACTACGGCCGCTGCCAGGAGATCGGAGACGCCGCCGCCTTCCTGGGCTTTGACGGCATCCTGGCGCCCAGCGCGCGATGGCCGTGTCAAAACTTGATCCTTTTTTCGGAAAGCTATGGGCCAGACGAGCTGCAGGTGGTCGAAAGTGCGCCTGTAGACTGGGCCGACTGGCGGGCGCGTCGGCTCGAAGTTCGCAAGAGCGCCCTGGAGGCCGACTGATGCGATGGGTGACGTGACCCCGTTTCTCAACCAGCGATAACGAGAGTCCTGGGTTGATCTGAGCCTTGCTCGGCCGGCGTCTCCGGATATGGCTCTGGCGTAGTCCCTGGGCGTCAGCCAGCCGAGCTTCGAGTGCGGTCGCTCTTCGTTGTAGTCACGCCCCCAGGTCTCCAGCCCGTGCGGGCATGGGGCAGCGATCGGAAGCGGACTTTCTCAGGGGCGGCTTCGAGCCCAACCCGTCATTGGCGACTTGGCGTTGCGACGACGCCCACCTGTCGGGACGCGCTCTAGGCGGGGGCTTCCTAGCGCTTGGTCAGGATCGCCGAGGTCAAGGGCCGTCGACGCGCCACGCTGGTGGCGGTCCAGACTAGGACCGAGGTCGAGAGCAATATCCCTGAGACCAGGGCGCCGATGGTCAGCAGGCCGGCCGGTGTGACCTTCACCTTGGCGACGAACCGGGCGTCGCCGACGCGGAAGCTGGCGGCGGCGGTGTTGGGGTCGAGCATATCCATGCGGGTCTCCGGGCCTGGGGATTAGCCAACAGGTTTGCGCAAGCCCCGTTCCCCGCGCCAGTCC
This sequence comes from Phenylobacterium sp., assembly GCF_030680185.1. Taxonomy (GTDB): domain Bacteria; phylum Pseudomonadota; class Alphaproteobacteria; order Caulobacterales; family Caulobacteraceae; genus Phenylobacterium. The sequence continues at coordinate 14,002 of NZ_JAUXVZ010000037.1, read as the reverse complement.
GAACCCGGCTTGCGCTTTCCATTCCCGCGCGGGCCTGATAGCGCCCGCTCATGATCGTGCTCGCCCTTGACACCTGCCTGGACGCCTGCTCGGTGGCCGTTCTCGACGGCGCCGCGGTGCGCGCCCAGGCGAGCCACCCCATGGGCCGGGGCCATCAGGAGGCGATCGCGCCCCTGGCGCAGGCCGTGATGGGGCAGGCGGGCCTGGCCTTTTCCGAAATCGAGCGCATCGGCGTGACCATCGGCCCCGGCTCCTTCACCGGTCTGCGGGTGGGGCTGGCCTTCGCCAAGGGGCTGGGCGCGGCGCTGTCCATCCCGGTGGTCGGCGTCGGAACCCTGGCGGCCCTGGCCGAGCCCCTGGGTCGGGGCCTGGTCTTTTCCGTGATCGATGCGCGCCGGGGCCAGGTCTATCTGCAGGCCTTTTCCGAAGGCCGGCCCCTGATGGCGCCTGACGCCCTCGAGGTCCCGACGGCGGCGGCGCGGGTGGCCGAGCTCTCCGGCGGCCGCGAGGCGGTTCTGGTCGGCAGCGGCGCCGCCCTGCTGGCCGATCTGATGCCCGGCGCACGCATCGTCGATGCGCCGGCCTGCGATCCCACCGCGGTCGCGCGGCTGGCGGCGGCCCAGGCCAGCCCCGCCGCGCCGCGGCCCCTCTATCTGCGGGCGCCCGACGCGCGGCTGCCGGGCGGCGCGCCCGGGCCGGACATGGCATGAGCCTCACCCTTAGCCCCGCCGGCCCCGAGGCGGCCGAGACCCTGGCGGCCCTGCACGCCGCCGCCTTCGACAAGCCCTGGAGCGCCTCGGAGATCGCCGCCCTGATCGGCGGGGCCGGCGCCTATGCGGTGATGGCGAGCGACGCCGCGCCCCTGGGCATGGTCATGTCGCGCATCCTGTTTGAGGAGGCCGAGATCCTGACCCTGGCGGTGGCCCCGCTGGCCCGGCGTCGCGGTGTCGGCTCGGCCCTGGTGGCCGCCGCCGCCGGTCTCGCCCGCCAGGGCGGCGCCTCGAGCCTGGTGCTGGAGGTGGGGGAGGACAATCCCGGCGCCATCGCCCTCTATGGCGCCAGCGGCTTCGTCCAGGTCGGGCTGCGGCGGAACTACTATGACCGTGGGGGTCGACAGATCGACGCCTTGTTGATGAGGCTCGATCTTAACAGCGAGCGGCCTTAGACCTATTCTTCAGGTTCAGCGACGAGGAGGACCGGCGTGGATCGGATCGAAAATCTCTGCATTGAAAAAGGGATGCGTATGACCGAGCAGCGCCGGGTGATCGCCCGTGTGCTGTCGGCCGCCGACGACCACCCCGATGTGGAAGAGCTCTATCGCCGCGCCCACCAGGTCGATCCGCACATCTCCATCGCCACGGTCTATCGCACGGTGCGGTTGTTCGAAGAGGCCGGCATCATCGCCCGGCTGGACTTCCGCGACGGCCGCTCGCGCTATGAGGAGGCCACCGACGACCACCACGATCACCTGATCGACATGAAGACCGGCAAGGTGGTGGAATTCGTCGATCCCGAGATCGAGGCCCTGCAGGTGGCGATCGCCCGCAAGCTCGGCTACCGGCTGGTGGACCACCGGCTGGAGCTCTATGGCGTGCCCCTGGAAGACTGAGGCGGCCGAAATCGGGGGCGGCCGCACAGCTTCGTCCATAGCGCGAACCGCTTGAACCCCTCGCCCCGCGACCCCATAAGGCCTGAATGACCCCCCCCGCGCCGCCCAAGCGCCTCTTCATCAAGACCTACGGCTGTCAGATGAATGTCTATGACAGCGAGCGCATGGCCGATGTGCTGGCGCCGCTGGGCTATGGCATGACCGATACGCCGGAAGACGCCGATCTGGTGGTGCTGAACACCTGCCACATCCGCGAGAAGGCCACCGAGAAGGTCTATTCCGAGCTGGGCCAGATCCGGCTGATGAAGCTGGCGCGCCAGGAGGCCGGCGCCGGCATGACCATCGCCGTGGCCGGCTGCGTCGCCCAGGCCGAGGGCGAAGAGATCATGCGCCGCCAGCCGGCCGTGGACCTGGTGGTCGGGCCGCAGGCCTATCACCAGCTGCCCGAGCTGATCGCCCGCACCCACCGGGCCCGCGGCGAGCGCCTGGCCGCCGACTTCGCCGCCGAGGACAAGTTCGACGCCCTGCCGACAGCGCGCAACGCCGGCGGCGTCACCGCCTTCCTCACCGTGCAGGAGGGCTGCGACAAGTTCTGCACCTTCTGCGTGGTGCCCTATACCCGCGGGGCCGAATGGTCGCGGCCCGCCGCGGCCATCCTGGCAGAGGCCCGCAGCCTGGCCGACCAGGGGGTGCGCGAAGTCACCCTGCTGGGCCAGAACGTCAACGCCTATCGCGATCCGGACGCCGGCGGCGGCCTGGCGGCGCTGGCCCGGGCGCTGGCCGCCATTCCGGGCCTGGACCGCATCCGCTACACCACCAGCCATCCCCGGGACATGGACGACGAGCTGATCGCCGCCCACGGCGAGCTGGACGCCTTCATGCCGTTCCTGCACCTGCCGGTGCAGTCGGGCTCGGACCGCATCCTGAAGGCCATGAACCGCGGCCATACGGTGGAGGCCTATCTCGCGCTGATCGACAAGATCCGCGCTGCGCGGCCCGACATCGCGATTTCCAGCGACTACATCGTCGGCTTCCCCGGCGAGCGGGACGCCGATTTCGAGGCGACCCTTTCCCTGGTGCGGCAGATGAGCCACGCCAGCGCGTTCTCGTTCAAATATTCCCGCCGTCCGGGCACGCCGGCCGCGGCCCTGCCGGGCCAGGTGGCCGAAGAGGTCAAGGCCGAGCGCCTGGCCCGCCTGCAGGCGGTGCTGGACGAGCAGCAGGTGGCGTTCAACGCCGCCCAGGTGGGCAAGACCCTGCCGGTCCTGTTCGAGCGCGTCGGCCGCCACCCCGGCCAGCTGGTCGGCCGCAGCCCCTATCTGCAGGGCGTCCACGCCCAGGCCGACCCGTCCCTGATCGGCCAGATCGCGCCGGTGCGGATCGACGGGGCGAGCAAGAACAGCCTTTCAGGCGTTCTGGCTCTGAAGCCGCAAACTGCGCCCGCCCTGGAGTCCCTTTGAGCCGCGCCCCGGAATTCATCGTCCTGACCGACGCGGCCGCCCGCGCCGTCAGCGGAACCAACAGCCGCCACGCCGCTCTGCTCGAGGACGCCTTCGGGGTCCTGGTGGAGACGCCGGGCGGCGGCGTGCAGCTGAGCGGCGACGCCAAGTCCCGCGGCATGGCCAAGCGGGCCATCCAGTCTCTGGCCAGCCGCGCCGACCAGGGGCTGGAGGTCAATGAGGCCGACGTCCGCGTCGCCATCGGCCAGGCTCGGATCGGCTCGGGCGCAGCCCCTGGCGGCCTGCCCGTGGGCCGTCGCGGCCAGGTGGCGCCCAAGACGCCTGCCCAAGCTCGTTATCTCAAGGCGCTCACCGATCATCCCCTGGTCTTCGGCCTGGGCCCCGCCGGCACCGGCAAGACCTTCCTGGCGGTCGCCCATGGGGCGGGCCTGCTGCTGCGCGGCGAGGTGGACCGGCTGATCGTCAGCCGCCCGGCCGTCGAGGCGGGCGAGCGCCTGGGCTTCCTGCCCGGGGACCTGTCGGAAAAGGTCGATCCCTATATGGCCCCGGTCTGGGAGGCCCTGACCGACATCATGGGCGTCGATCAGTTCCGCCGGCGCCGCGAAAAGGGCGAGATCGAGCTGGCCCCCATCGCCTTTATGCGCGGCCGCACCCTGTCGCAGGCCTTCGTCATCGTCGATGAGGCCCAGAACGCCACCCGGCTGCAGATGAAGATGGTCCTCACCCGCCTCGGCGAGGGCGCCCGCATGGCGGTGACCGGCGATCCCAGCCAGGTGGACCTGGTCAACGCGCGGGATTCCGGCCTCGCCCACGCGGTCGGCCTGCTGGACGGGGTCGAAGGCGTGGGCGTGGCCCGCTTCGCCGCCGAGGACGTGGTCCGCCACCCGCTGGTGGAGCGCATCGTGCGCGCCTATGAGGCCGATGCGGCGATGAACGGACGACCCGATTGATCGATATCGAGATCGAGGACGAGGCCTGGGCCGACGCCCTGCCGGACGCCCCTGTCCTGGTGCGGGCCGCCGCGCTCGCCGCCCTGGAGGGGGCCGGCAGGCGGCCGGCTGCGGCGGAGACGGAGTCGGCGTCTGGCCTGGTGGCGATCCTGCTCACCGACGACGAGGCGGTGGCCGACCTCAACGCCGAGTATCGGCGCAAGGCCGGGCCGACCAATGTGCTGTCCTTTCCGGCGGCGCAGAATCCTGAGGGATTTCTAGGCGATCTGGCCCTGGCCTTCGGCGTCTGCGCCCGGGAAGCCGACCAACAGAACAAGTCTCTGGCCGATCACCTGCAGCACCTTGTGGCGCACGGGGTTCTGCATCTTGTAGGCTATGACCATATGAACGAGGACGAGGCCGCCGATATGGAGGGCCTGGAGCGGCGAATACTCGCTGGCCTGGGCGTTGCAGATCCCTATGCGGCCGAACAGGGAGACCATGACTAGTTCGGAAGATCGAAGTTTGCCCGAGCCCGCCCCACCCCGACAGGGCGGCGGGTTTCGGGCGATCCTGAAACGTTTCGGCCGCAATGGCGCGACCCCGGAAACCGAGGACGCGCCGGCCGAGCCGGAAAACCGCATGGTGCGGCAGGCCGTAGCCTTCCAGTCCCTGCGGGTGGACGACGTGATGACGCCACGGGCCGACATCATCGCCGTCGAGCTCACCACCCCCTTCGGCGAGGTGGTCGAGCGCTTCATCGACGCCGAACATTCCCGAATGCCGATCTATCGCGAGACCCTGGACGACCCTGTGGGCGTGGTTCACGTCAAGGACGTCTTCCGGCTGCTCTCGGCCAATGGGTCCGGCCCCAAGGCCGATGAGGCCTTTCTCCACCGGGTTCGCCGGGACGCCCTCTATGTGCCGGCCTCCATGCGCGCCGCCGACCTGCTGCTGCAGATGCAGGCCGCCCGCACCCACATGGCCCTGGTTATCGACGAGTTCGGCGGCACCGATGGCCTGGTGACGCTCGAGGACCTGATCGAGGCCGTGGTCGGCGAGATCGACGACGAGCACGACGTGGCCCAGGCCAAGTCGATCATCGCCCGGCCCGGCGGCGTGTTCGAGGCCGACGCCCGCGCGCCCCTGGAAGAGCTGGAGGCCGCCGTCGCCCAGGCCCTGGCGCCGCCGGATCTGGAAGAAGAGATCGACACCGTGGGCGGCCTGGTCACGGCCCTGGCCGGCCGCGTGCCCCAGCGGGGCGAGCTGATCGAGCACCCCGCCGGCTTCGAACTGCAGGTGATGGACGCCGATCCGCGCCGGGTGAAGCGGGTTCGTCTGCGGCCCATCTCTGCCGCCGCCCCGGCCGGGGCTGGATCTGCGGCGAGCCCGGCGATGGGCGAGGCTTGAGCGGCCTCCTGAATCGGCTGGGCGGCCTTTTGCTGGCCCTGGAGGCGCGCGCCTGGAGCCGAGGCTTGCTGGCGCTCTTCGCGGGCCTCGCCGTCGCCCTGGCCCATCCGCCGTTCGGCGTTCTGCCGGGCCTGCTGGGCCTGGCCCTGCTGTTGCGGCTGGGAGATGGCGCAGGTCCCCGCCGCCCCCTGGCCTCGGCCTTTTTCCGCGGCTGGCTGGCGGGTCTGGGCTATTTCGCCCTCAGCGTCTGGTGGGTCACCGAGGCCTTTCTGGTGGACGCCGCGGCGCATGGCTGGATGGCGCCCTTCGCGCTGATCCTGCTGGCCGGCGGCCTGGCCCTCTTCTGGGGGGCTGGCCTGTGGCTGTATCGGCTGATCGCGCCGACGGGACCTGGCCGCGTGCTGGTCTTCGCCGGCGCCCTGGCGCTGGTGGAATGGCTCCGCGGCAACATCCTCACCGGCTTTCCGTGGAATCTGGTGGGGGAGGCCTGGCGGGCCGGCGGCGCCCCCTCCCAGGCCGCGGCCCTGGTCGGGGCCTATGGGCTGACTTGGCTGACCCTGGCCCTGGCCGCCAGCCCCGCCGTCCTGCCCGGGCTCGAGGCCCGCAGCCGCCGGATCGTCGGCGGCGCGGCGCTCGCCGTCGTGGTCCTGCTCTATGCCGGCGGCCTCTGGCGCCTGGCGGCCGCCCCGACGCCGCAGGACACCGCCGCCGTCGTGCGGATCGTCCAGGCCGATGTGGACCAGAAGGACAAATGGCGGCCGGAAAATCTCGACCTCATCTTCGACGACTATCTGCGCCTGTCGACAAGGCCGGCCGCCGTGACCCCCGACGTGGTGATCTGGCCCGAGGGCGCCCTGCCGGCGGTTATCGACGATCTCCTGGCGCCCGGCCGGCCCTACGCCGCCCGCCTGTCGGCCGCCCTTCCCCCGGGTCAGGTGCTCATGCTGGGCGCAAATCGGGTGGGCCTGGGGCGCGAAGCAGAGCTCGACTACTTCAACACCCTGGTCGCCTTCCGACGCGCCGAGGCGGGCGGACTTGAGGTTCTGGGGCTCTATGACAAGCATCGCCTGGTGCCCTTCGGGGAATATCTGCCCCTTGGGAATGCGATGACCCGCCTTGGCCTGCGCAGCCTGGTGAACATGCCCGAAGACTTCACCGCGGGCCCGCCGCCCCAGCCCCTGACCCTTCCGGGGCTGCCGCCGGTGCAGCCGCTGATCTGCTATGAGGCCCTGTTCCCCCGGTTCACCGGCCAGGCCGCCGCAAGGGGCGGCGTCCGCGCCGAGTGGATCTTGAATGTCTCCAACGACGCCTGGTTCGGCGCGACCTCGGGGCCGTGGCAACACCTGAACCTGGCCAGCTACCGCGCCATCGAGGAGGGTCTGCCCCTGGTGCGGTCCACCCCCACCGGCGTCTCCGGCGTCATCGACGCCCGCGGGCGACTGCAGACCGGCGCCTGGATGAGCCAGGGCCGTCAGGGGGTGATCGACTCCGCCCTGCCGCCGCCGGACGCGCCGACGCCCTTCTCGAGGTTTGGAAACCTGCCCTTCGCCCTGATGCTGCTCGTTTCAGGAGCTATGGGCGTCGCACCTTTGCTCCGTCGGCGATGAAGGTGGCTTGCGGGCGTTTTGCCCTTTTGCGAGTGATGTGCAGTTCGGTAAAGGGAGCGCCATGACCAAGGACCTCGATCTCGACCGATCCCCCAATCCGGTCGATCGGCATGTGGGCCTGCGCATCCGCCTGCGCCGGAAAGAGCTTGGCGTCAGCCAGGAAAAGCTGGCCGACTCCATCGGCCTCACCTTTCAGCAGGTCCAGAAGTACGAGCGGGCGGCCAATCGGGTCAGCGCCTCCAAGCTCTGGGAGGTGGCCCGGGCCCTTCGGACCTCCATCGCCTTTTTCTACGAGGGCCTTGGCGATCCCGCCCAGCACGGCGCCAATGGCCCCGACGACGGCCGCGACACGGTGCATGATTTCCTGCTGACCCCGGAAGGCATGGAGCTCGCCACCCTGTTCCCGCGGATCCGCCGGGCCAGGGTGCGGCGCAGGCTGCTGGACCTGGTGCGGACCATGGCCGAAGAGGCCGAGGCCGATCTGGACGAGACCGAGGGCGGCGAAGAAGTCTGACCGCACAGCTTGCGGGATATAAGGATTTCTTTATAGGGTGCCCGGCAAGTTGCCGGCCCGCCGCGTGCGCGGCCGCCTTCGCCTGACCGGAGCCCCGATTTTGAGCCGTTCCTCCTATATCTTCACCAGCGAAAGCGTCTCCGAAGGCCATCCCGACAAGGTCGCCGACCGGATTTCCGACACGGTGGTGGACGCCTTCATCGCCGCCGAGCCCCAGGCCCGCGTCGCCTGCGAGACCCTGGTGACCACCAATCGCATCGTGCTGGCCGGCGAAGTCCGCGCCGGGCGTCCCGGCGCCTCCAAGTCCGAGAACAAGGCGCTGACCAAGGAAATCATTCATAGCCTGGAGCCCAAGGTTCGCCAGGCGGTGAAGGATATCGGCTACGCCCAGAAGGGCTTCCACTGGGATAAGGCCAAGTTCGCCTGCTATCTGCACGCCCAGTCCGAACACATCGCCCAGGGCGTCGACGCCAGCGACAAGAAGGACGAAGGCGCCGGCGACCAGGGCATCATGTTCGGCTATGCCTGCGACGAGACCGCCGAGCTGATGCCCGCGGCCCTGCAATATTCGCACAACATCCTCAAGCGCCTGGCCGAGGTGCGCCACTCCGGCGAATGCGAGGCCCTGGAGCCCGACGCCAAGAGCCAGGTCACCCTGCGCTATGAGGACGGCAAGCCCGTCGAGGTGCTGAAGATCGTCGTCTCCACCCAGCACAAGAAGCGGATCGGCCTGCACACCGCTACGCCCAAGCGCGTGCAGGAGATGATCAAGCCCTATGTGGAAGGCGTGATCCCCGAGGGCCTGATCACCCGCAAGACCCAGTGGCTGGTCAATCCCACCGGCAAGTTCGAGATCGGCGGCCCGGACGGCGACGCCGGCCTGACCGGCCGCAAGATCATCGTCGACACCTATGGCGGCGCGGCCCCGCACGGCGGCGGCGCCTTTTCCGGCAAAGACCCCACCAAGGTGGACCGCTCGGCGGCCTATGCCTGCCGCTACCTGGCCAAGAACGTGGTCGCTGCGGGCCTGTCGCGCCGCTGCACCATCCAGATCAGCTACGCCATCGGCGTGGCCGAGCCCCTGTCCTTCTATGTGGACCTGCATGGCGAAGGTCATGTGGACCCCACCAAGCTGGAGCTGGTCCTGCCCGAGCTGATCGGCGGCGCCACCCCGCGGGCGATCCGCGAGCATCTGGGCCTGAACCGCCCGATCTACGCCCGCACGGCCGCCTACGGCCACTTTGGCCGCGAGCCGGACAATGAGGGCGGCTTCTCCTGGGAAAAGACCGATCTGGTCGACCAGCTGAAGAGCCTGGCCTGAACAACGCCGCCGGCGCGCCGCTCCACGACAGGAGCCGCGCGCCGGTCTAAGGCTTTCGCCCATGACGTCTGATCCCCATCCCCCGATGCGCTCCTTCGGGCGCATCAAGTCGCGGCCGATCAAGCCGCGGCAGGCCGCCCTGATGGACAGCCTGCTGCTGGAGATCCGCTGCCCGCTCGAGGATTTCGATCCCCGCGCCCTTCAGCCCCAGGCCAAGGCCGTCTGGCTGGAGATCGGGTTCGGCGGCGGAGAGCACATGGCCGCCCAGGCGGCCCGCGCGCCCGATACCCTGATCCTGGGCGCCGAGCCGTTCCAGAACGGCGTCGCCAGCGCGCTGCGCCATATCGACGAACAGGGCCTGGGCAATGTGCGCCTGCACGATGGGGATGTGCGCGAGCTGATGGCGCGGTTGCCGGACGGCGGCCTGGACCGGGTGTTCATCCTGTTTCCCGACCCCTGGCCCAAGGCCCGGCACAACAAGCGCCGGCTGGTGCAGGCCGAGCTGATCGCCGAGCTCGCCCGGCTGATGGCGCCGGGCGCCCGGCTGCGCTTCGCCACCGACTGGGCCGACTATGCCGACTGGACCCTGGAGCGGTTCCTGGCCTCGCCGGCCTTCGTCTGGGAGGCCGAGACGGCGCAGGACTGGCGCCAGCCGCCGGCCGACCACATCACCACCCGCTATGAGGAAAAGCGTCTGGGGGACTGCGCGCCGGTGTTCCTGGATTTCGTGCGGGTCTGACGCCAGGCTCTGAGGGCCGCCCACGAAAAAGGGGCGGTCAGCACGCCGACCGCCCCCGAAACACGACCGGCCTTGGCCGGTTACTTCTTGGCGTTCTGAGCCCGCTCGATGCCGGCGCGGATCAGGGCGGCGGTCTCGTCGGGATCGGCCCAACGGACGATGTCGACGCTCTTGCCCTTCTCCAGGTCCTTGTAGTGCTTGAAGAAGTGGGCGATCTGCTCGGTGAGGATGGCGGGCAGGCCGCGCCAGGATTCGACGCCCGTATAGAAGGGGTGCAGCTGGTCGACCGGAACAGCCAGGACCTTTTCGTCGGCGCCGGCCTCATCGGTCATCATCAGGGTGCCCACCGGACGGCAGCGGATGATCGCGCCGGGAACCACAGGGGTCGGGCCGACCACCATCACGTCCATCGGGTCGCCGTCTTCCGACAGGGTGTGGGGAATGAAGCCGTAATTGCCCGGGTAGAACATGGCCGTGTGCAGGAAACGGTCCACCAGCAGCGCGCCGGACTCCTTGTCGAGTTCGTACTTCACCGGCTCGCCGCCCTGCGGGATCTCGATGATGGCGTTGACGTCGTAGGGCGGGTTCACGCCGATGGCGATCTTGGAAAGGTCCATGTTCGAAATGACTCTTGTGATCTGTCTCGGGGAGGAGATGGCCCTCCCATAGGGCGAAAACCCGCCTGGGGAAACGGGGTTTGGCGCCCAGACACCGATGATCTCCGAGGCGAGGTCGCCGGGGCGGCCCGGCGCCGGCCTTGCGGCCCAGGCCGAAGCCGTCGACGCGGCCGGTCACGGGAAGGGTGACAAGCCCGTTGCAAGGGCCTATATTTGCAGCAACATCGTCCGATAGCGCTGGATAGCGCTTTCGAGCGGCGGGCTCCGGCCCAGCCGCTTTTTTCTTTGCCTGAGGACGGCTGGAGCTATGCGCGGCAAGACCGCAGAGGACCTGAGACTTCTGGAGCTGCTCGACCCCGTGGCCGAGGCGGCGGGCTATGAGATCGTGCGCCTGCGCCTGATGGGCGGCGAGCAGCAGCGCCGGCTGCAGATCATGGCCGAGACTCCGGACGGCGAGATGAACGTCGATGACTGCGCCGCCCTGTCCCGGGCCGTGGCCGAGATCATGGACGCCGCCGACCCGATCGCCGGGGAATATGTGCTGGAGGTCTCCTCGCCGGGGATCGACCGGCCGCTGACCCGGCTGAAGGATTTCGACACCTACGAAGGCTATGAGGCGAAGCTCGAGCTGGACCGCATGGCCGAGGGCCGCAAGCGCTTCCGCGGCGCCCTGGCCGGAACCGAAGAGGGCCAGGTCTGCCTGGACCTGGAGGGCGAGGACGAGACCGTGCTCGTGCCCTTTGACTGGATCGTCGAGGCCAAGCTGGTCCTGACCGATGAACTGATGAAACGCGGAGCCGAGCAGCGCGCCGAGCGCATCGCCTCCGACGGCGCCGTATCCCACCAAGAGGATTAGACCCATGAGCCTGACCGGCATCTCCGCCAACCGGCTGGAGCTTCTGCAGATCGCCGAGGCGGTGGCCCGCGAGAAATCGATCGACAAGGAGATCGTCATCGAGGCGATCGAAGAGGCGATCCAGAAGGGCGCGCGCTCCCGCTACGGGGCCGAGCACGACATCCGGGTGAACATCGACCCCAAGACCGGTGAGACCGTGATCAAGCGCGTTGTCACCGTGGTGTCCGACGACGCCGCCTGGGACGAGGAGGCCGGCGAAGAGGCCCCTCCGGGGATCATGCGCCTGTCCGAGGCCCGTCGCGACGACCCGAAGGCGCAGATCGGCCAGGTCTACGAAGAAATCCTGCCGCCCTTCGAATTCGGCCGGGTGCAGACCCAGATGGCCCGCCAGGTGGTGACCGGCAAGGTCCGCGAGGCCGAACGCGAACGCCAGCACGAGGAATTCAAGGATCGGGTCGGCGAGATCATCAGCGGCTCGGTCAAGCGGGTCGAGTACGGCAATGTCGTCGTCGATCTGGGTCGGGGCGAAGGCATCATGCGCCGGGACCAGTCGATCCCCCGCGAGAACTTCAATATCGGCGACCGCATCCGCTGCTACATCTACGACGTCCGCCGCGAGACCAAGGGTCCGCAGATCCTGCTCTCGCGCGCTCACGGCGGCTTCATGGCCAAGCTGTTCGCGCAGGAAGTGCCGGAAGTTTACGACGGCGTGATCGAAATCCGCGCCGTGGCCCGTGATCCGGGTTCGCGCGCCAAGATGGCCGTCGTCTCGAACGACAGCTCGATTGACCCGGTCGGCGCCTGCGTCGGTATGCGCGGTTCGCGCGTGCAGGCGGTGGTGGCCGAGCTGCAGGGCGAAAAGATCGACATCATCCAGTGGAGCCCGGACGAGGCGACCTTCATCGTGAACGGTCTGGCCCCCGCCGAAGTCTCCAAGGTGGTGATGGACGAAGAGGACGAGCGCGTCGAAGTGGTCGTGCCGGACGAGCAACTGTCGCTCGCCATCGGCCGCCGCGGTCAGAACGTCCGCCTCGCCAGCCAGCTGACCGGCTGGCAGATCGACATCATGACCGAGAGCCAGGAGAGCGAGCGCCGTCAGCGTGAGTTCGCCGAGCGCACGGCTCTGTTCCAGGAGGCCCTGGACGTCGATGAGGTGATCGCTCAGCTGCTGGTGACCGAAGGCTTCGCCACCGTCGAAGACGTGGCCTATGTCGACAACGCCGAAGTCGCGGCCATCGAAGGCTTCGACGAAGACACCGCCGAGGAAATCCAGGCTCGCGCCCGGGACTTCCTGGAAAAGATCGCCACCGAATACGACACCAAGCGCCTGGCGCTGGGCGTCGAGGACGGGTTGCTTGAGATCCAGGGCGTCACCCTGCCGATGGCCGTGGCCCTGGGCGAAGGCGACGTGAAGAGCGTCGAGGATCTCGCCGGGCTGATCCCCGACGACCTGCGCGGCTGGTTCGAAACCAAGGACGGTGAGCGCGTGCGCGAGCCGGGCATCCTGGAAAGCTTCAACATGGACGCGGCGGACGCCGAAGCCCTGATCATGCGCGCACGCGTCGCCATGGGCTGGGTCGAAGCGCCTGAGCCGGTTCCTGAAGCCGAGGTCGAGTATTCGGAAGTCGACGCGGTGTTCGGGCATGCGCCTGAACAGGCGCCGGTCGAAGCGGCTGAGGCTGAAGAGCCCGCGGCTGAAGCTCCGGCCGCCGAAGAAGGCCCGGAGGCCTAGTCCACGGTGACCAATCCCGCCCCGACCGTGACCGCCACGCGGGCTCCAAAGACCCTCGCGGCGGCCGCGCGGGAGCGGCGGGACATCGTCTCCGGCGAAGTGATGGACGAGGATCGCCTCATCCGTTTCGTCGTCGGTCCCGATCAAACCGTGGTTCCGGACCTGGCGCGCAAGTTGCCGGGCCGGGGGCTGTGGGTCGCCGCCGACCGCGTGTCGGTGGAGACCGCCGCCAAGAAGGGCCTGTTTTCGCGGGCCGCCAAGGCCAAGCTGACGCCGCCCGTGGGGCTGGCCGACCAGGTCGAGGAGCTGATGCTCCGGCGGCTAATGGACGGGCTGGGCCTTGCGAAACGCGCCGGCGACCTTATCTCGGGGTTCGAGAAGGTCGCCTCGGCCGTGAACGCCGGCAAGGCCGCCTGGGTCATCGAAGCCGCCGACGGCGCCGCTGATGGCCGCCGGAAGATTTTAAATGTGGCCCGCAGGTCACCGAAACCCCCGCAAATCTTCGGACTCTTCGCCGCCGAGGAATTGGGTTTGGCCTTGGGGGCAGAGAATGTGATACACACCGCCTTCCTTGCGGGGCGTGGCGCCGATCGTTGGACTGTAGATGTCCGCAGATTGACTGGCTTCCGCCCGCTCCTTCCCGAGAGTTGGCGCGAGGAAAAGCCTTCTGAGGCGAGTGGAACCTAAGTCGGTTTCGCGTGCCTAGAGCTATTGAAATGTCCGTGGTCGGGACCGTCCCGACCTGTAAGTAAAGCGAGCGCATGAGCGACGAGAACGACAACGGCCGGGCCCCTGGCGGGCGAGCTCCCCTGACCCTCAAGCCCCGTGGGGCTGGATCGGTCAGCGCGGGCACGGTGAAGCAAAGCTTCAGCCACGGCCGCTCCAAGACCGTGGTCGTGGAGACCAAACGCCAGCGGACGCACAACGCGCCGTCGGGCAATCTCGCCGCGCCTTCGTCGGCCGAGAAGCGCGCCTTCACGCCTCCGTCCTCCGCGCCACGCTCCTCGCAGGGTCCCTCGGGCGACAACTCGAACCTGTCGGCTGAAGAGCAGCGGGCCCGCCAACGCGCCATCGAACTGGCGCGTGAGCATCAGGCCCGTCAGGCCGCTGAGCAGCAAGCGCGTGAAGAACGTGCTCGCGCCGAAGCTGACGCCGCGGCCCGCGCCGCTGCTGCTGCGGCCGCCGCCGCTGCTGCTGCTGCGAAGTCC
>NZ_JAUXVZ010000034.1 GCF_030680185.1 Phenylobacterium sp. | reverse complement strand
GCCTGGATCTGCGGCGGGGTCGGTGCGCCCACCGCCGCGCAGGCCGCGGCCATGGCCAGGGCGCTCGCCGCCGGCAGCAGCGGCGGGGCGGCCGGGTTGAACTTGTCGCGCGCAGGGGCGCGTCGGGACTTTGCGGTCACGAATAGGTCTCCAGCAGTCGGACGCGGGTGATGAAGTCGAGGCGGTAGAGGAGGACGCCGGTCTTGGCGTCGAACTCCTCGACGCCCTCGCCGCCGGAGCGGAACTTGATCTCGGCGTCCGGGTGGCTCCAGCCAAACAGGGCGCCGCGGACCTCGCCCACGGGCGTCTCCAGCTTCGCCAGGCCGGCCTCGCCCTTGGCCCCGGCCAGGTTCACGCCCACCAGGACGGTCTGGGTGACGTCGAAGGTCTGGCGCAGGGGACCGGAGCCTTCACCGACATCAAAGGGCTCGGCCCCGCTCAGGATGACGAAGGCCGAGGGGCTTGCGGTCAGACCGCCGGGCTTCATGCCGGCGGCCAGGTCGGCGGCGGCGCCCACCTGGCGCAGGCTACGGGCCTCCACCTTCAGGCGCTCGATGACAGGGGTCTGAGCCAGCAGGTGCATCAGCCAGCCTCTCCGATCGGGCCGGCGATGTGCCGCAGCAGGATCTGGGCGAAGGCGGTCAGGTCCTGCTGGTTGGCGCCCAGATAGGGCCTGGCCGGAATGGTGACCGACTTCGCGGTGATGAAGCCGCCGGCGATCTTGAAGTGCAGCGCCTTGCCGTTGATCGGGCGGATGACGCCGCCGAGCTGGTGGATCGCCGCATAGATGCGGTTCGAACCCCATTCGACGCCGTCCTGAGCGACCTTCGCCACCCGGATCGAGCGCAGCAGCAGGCCGCTGGCGATCAGTGTCATGCCGCTCGGCTTGTGGCCCTTCTTCCAGGGCGTGCCGTCCGGGCCGATGCCGGTGAGGAAGCGGCGGCGGGTTTGGCCGACGCCGGCCTGGCCGACAGCGCGCCAGCCCGGACGCAGGTCCAGCCCACGGTCCCGGGCGCCGCGAAGACTTGCCCGCGCGCTGGCATCATCCAGGCTGTAGCGAAGGGTGATCCCGCTCACGACAGGCCTCGCTGGAAGATCCGCACACCTGGCTCGGTGGCGGCTGGCCGAGGTGAGGCCACGGCCTGGGCGGGCGCGATCGCGCCGCCGTCCAGGGTCGCCTTGCCGTCGGCGACCCGTCGCAGGAAGGCCAGGGCGTCTTCGTAGTTCTTGCGCACCGCCTCGGGCGGGTTCGCGCCATAGAGGCGGTACCGGGCGATGTCGCCGGAGATCCGCCGCAGGTTGCGCGGCGGATTGGCGGCATCGATCGCCACTGCATGGCCGATCAGGCTGACGATCTCGGCGTCGGCGTCCTCGAGCATGGCCTCGACCACGGTCGAATCCGTTTCGCCCGCGCCGTGCCGGTCGCTGAGCAGCCGCAGCTCCTCAGATCCGAAGCGCAGGGTCAGGTCTTCAACCGTGGCGAAGGTCATCGGCCCTCACCCTCGATCTCGAGGTGCGGGTCAGCCCAGACTCGGCCGGCCTGGTCGGCGGTGACCAGCTGGGGCGCGAACGCACCGGTCCAGACCACCCCGCCACGGCGGTAGGCCTGGCCGTCTCGGGAGCGGGCCGTGATCAGCAACGGCTCGCCATCGACCCCGGCGGCGGCTGTCTCCGCCGCCGGGGGGAGACCTTCGGCCTCCTGGCTCGCTTGCTGGGTATTGTTCGAGACCGCCGACGCTGGATCCAGGGCGCCAGCGGTCTCGCCGGAGCCGTCCGTACTCACGCTGGACGGCTCAAGGGCGGCGGGCGGCGCTTGATCCGCTCCGCCTGCGGGGGCGGCGGCGCCAGCCGTCCCGCTCGGGGATTCAGAACCGGCGGCCGAAGCCGCCGGTTGGGTTGAGGTGGTGGCGCGCGGGGCGCGAGGAGCCTTGACCATGGATCAGGCTCAGCTGAGGAAGTCGGCGACGAGCAGCTCGGCCGTGCCGCGCCAGATGTTGCTGGCGCCTGCCGCGTTCCGCTCGGCCTGCAGCAGCTCGCGGGCCTCGCCCTCCAAAGAGGGCGGCACCACCAGGAGGCGGCCACGGACGCCCAGGGGCTTATCCTCGTCGTCCTTCAGGCTGCCCATGGCGGTGCGGGCGGCCTTGAAGCCTGCGGCGTTCAGGGTGGCCTTGGACCGGTGGGCCATCTGCCAGAAGCCGAATCCGGCTTCGGCGCGGCCCGTGGTGCCGTAGACGAATTCGTTCTTCCAGAAGACGTTGGGGTCGTTCGGATTGTCGAGGCCGACCAGGTCGAAGTCCTCGCGCTTCTGATAGATCAGCGGCTTCAGCGCGCGGGAGGTGTCCAGCAGGTACCAGGGCGCACTGGCGCCGTCGGTGATGTTAGAGACCACCGCCTTGCCCATGGGGTGCTCGGCGTCGAAGAAGTTCTGGCCGTCATAGCACTTGGCCTGATGCCCTCGGGCCAGCAGGCCGAAGATCAGCTCGTCGGGGAAGGCGCCGGTGGCGCGGCCCAGCTCCTGGAACATGGGGCCGTAGATGCCGAGTTGGTCATCCTTGATGTCGTCGGCGTTGACCGAGATCGTGCTTTCGAAGCGACGGTTGGTCACCTCATAGCTGTGTCCGGCCAGCTGCTTGACGTGCCTGTCGCCGATCCACTCGCGGATCTTCGGCCAGGCGCCCAGCCAGGAATACTTCTCCGTGCGCGCCGAGGACGGCACGAGGGTGGCCACCTGGCTCCAGGCGGGCGTGACGCCGGCGAAGCCGGAGCGGAAGCTGGTCTTGAACCCGGTGAACAGGTTCGAGAGCAGCTGCTGAGTGATGGGGCGGCTCATGGTCGGCGCGGTCCTTAGATCGTGACCCAAACGCCATCGCTTTCGACATCGAAGACGACGCCGGCGACGGAGCGGGTGTTGGTGTTGTGGGAGGACGAGACGGTCTGATCGTCGAGCACGTAGCAGGACGAGCCGATGTGGGCGGCCGTGACGGCGCCAGCCCCGTCATTGGCGAACTTGTAGGTGCCGCGGACCACCTGAGCCTTCACCGCGCCGTCGGTCGCCCCGCCCTTGGCGTAGCTCTCAAAGATCCCGACGGTGCGCAGGCTGGCCGCGGCCACGCCGGGCTTCACCACGGCGCCGTCCATCACGGCGATGGCGCCCTGGAAGCAGACCGCGTCGGCCTTCACGGGCAGGACGCGGCGGTGAGGCTCGCGGCGATCGATGCGGCGGTTGTCAGTCTGGGCGGCCATCTCAGGCTTGCTCCTTCAGGGTGGCAGCGAAGGCCGTGGGCTCCACGCCGAGGGCGGCGCAGAGCGCCACCTGGTCGGCGGTGAGGCCGTCGGCGTCGGCCTCGGTCGCTCCGGGCTTCTTGTCGGTCTTGGTGGGGTCCAGCACGGCCGGCATGCTGGCGACGGCCTTGTCGAAGGCCTCGCCATTGGCCTGGGCGATGGAGAGCCAGTGCTCCCGGCTGGCCGGCGCCAGCTTTCCGGCGGCGATCGCGTCATCGACCTTGGCTTGTGCGGCGGCCGTCTGGGCCGTCGTCTCGATCTCGGCCAGCTTGCCCTCGGCCGTGGTGGCCCGGGCGATGGCCAGCTGCAGGTCGGCGGCCGGCACGAACTTCTCGGGATTGCGGGCGTCGGCGGCCAGGGCGGTTTGGGTGGTGACGGCGGTCACCAGGTCGTCTTCGGTGGTGGTGGCCGCAAGCCCGAGGGCGGCGACCAGCCGGGTGAGCAGGCTCATGGATGGGTCCTGGGGAAGTTGGCCCTCGACCCGGGCGAGCGCCGGAACGTAGAGGGCTGGGCGGGTGACCATCGCCACCGACGTCAAGGCAAGGATCTCGCCCTGACGCGTGTGGACGAAGGCCGGGGAAACATAGCGGTAGCGGCGCGCGCGCCAGGCGGCGGCGCCTTCGTCGGTCCAGTCGATCTGAACGAACACGCCCTGGCCCGGACGGTGGGCGATGGCCTTGATCCAGCCCTGGGCCGGCGCGTCCTCACCTTTCGGGGCGCGCAGTTCCGAGGCGTGCTCGATGTCGAGGGGAAGATCGGCCTGGTTGGCCGCAAAGGCGGCGATCAGGGTCGCGGGGTCGGACAGGGTCCACTTGCGGCCGTCGCGGGCCAGGACGTCGCGGCCCTCGGGGAAGATCTGCACCCACTCCGGCGGCTGGTCATCGGCCGAGCGGGCGAGCGAGACCTCGATGCCGGCGCCGTAGGCAACGGCCGCTGCCGCGGCGGCGCTGGCGCAGGCCAGCAACCTCCGCGGCCTGGCGGCGGTTACATGACGATTCCCCGGGGTTGCCACAGTGCGATGCATGGGGCCATCTTCGGGATGTCCCTGGGGCTTGTAGCCCGGACAGGTGTCCGCTCCGCCGCTGCGGATCGTCAACGTCCGGAAGGCCCGCGCCCCGGCTTCTCAAACACCCCTCGAACGCCCTCGAACGCCGCTGGGGCCGCCTGCAGCCCTTCCGGCGGCGTCAGTCGCGCTGCGCGTTCGCCAGGCGCTCCTGGGGCCGCAGTCCCGACCCTGGCTTTTTGGCCGGCAATCGCCTAGATTTGGGCTGCGGCGGCCGAGTCAAACGTGCAGCTGGTCGGGCGGTCTCCCTGAGACCTCCCTTCGATACGGGAAGGTCGCGTACCCGCGGCCGCCGCATTCCCCCTCAAGGCGCCACGTCTCCGGCCCCCGGTCGGATGAGCACCCTCTTGGCCGCGAAGGTGGCGCGCCGTCGCGGCGACGTGGGGAAGAGCGTCCGGACCCGCCAGGCGCCATCGGTCCGCTTCAGGCCCAGCGCCCAAAGCTGTTCGCCCTGCGCCCCTGCGAAACGGCCGACGATGGTCAGCTCGCCCTTGCCGGCCTGCCAAACCTCTCCGGATTCGATCAGGCGCCGCACCCTGTCCCAGTCCGCCGGCCGCGTCGGATGCTGGTCGGCCGAGTGGCCGATCGCTGAAGCGTTCACCACCACCAGGCGCGCGCCGTCGAAGGCTGAGTCCTCAGGGGCGACCGCCAGCGGCCAGCTGGTCTTCGGAAAGGGCAGCTCGGCGTCCACCTTCTCGCGGGCCAGGCGCTCGGCCTGGTCGCGGGCAAGGCCCGCGCCCAGCAGACGCGCCGCCTCGCCCGATCGGGCGATGGCGCGGGTCTGGCCCAGCGCCACAGCCTCATCCACCAGGTCGACGAACTGCGGCAGGGCGGTGAGGTCTGCGGCCGCGGCGCGGGCCTGGTCTGCAGACAGGGTTTCGATCCGTCGCCCCAGCAGCTCGCCGAGGTTCTGGCGACGGGCCTGACCCGCATTGTAGGCGAAGCCCGGTCCGATGCCGGGGGGCGTGCGGGCCGTGCGCCCGGTCTTTTCGTGGCGCCACTCCGGCCAGGTCTCGGGGTCGGCGCTGTAGCCCAGGGCGGTCAGTTCGGCTTCCGAGGTCAGCGCGACCGTGCCGCTGGCCAGATCATCGACTGAGACCTGGATCACGAAGCAACGGCAGTACCAGTCGTTGGGCGGGAAATGCGTGCGCCAGAAGGGGTGGTCGACCGGCAGGACGACGCCGAAGAACTGGGCGTGAGACGCCCGGGTCCGCTCATCGCGCACGCCCAGATACATGAGCGCCGGAAAGGAGGCCTTGGTCTCCTCAATGGCGGTCCATTCCGCCGCCGCATAGGCCTGGCGCACATTGGTGTCGTAGATGACCCGCGTCCGCCAGGGCGCGGAAAGGTTCACGATCCGGCGGCCCTCGGCGAATTCCTCGACCACCTGGCGCCCGGCGAAGCCCAGCTTGCCCAGGCGCTCGGCGAAGGCGCCCTGAAACATCTCGTAGGTTTCGCCGGCTTCCACCGCCCTCGTGGTCAGCTCCTGGGCCGCGGCGATCACGTCCAGTCGCCAGACGCCGGCCAGGGTGAAGGCTGTGGCGTGCTGCTCGCGCCACAGTGAGGGCCAGCGCCAGGATCGCTGCACGCCCTTGCCCGCCAGGAAGGCGACGGCGGCTGGGTCGGGACCGACGTCCAGATTGAACCGGTCGGCCATCAGCTCCCCTCGACCGGCGGCCCGGGGGCATAGCCGGGACAGCGATCGCCGCAGTCACCCGGCGTCATCAGGTGCCCCGCCAAGGCTATACGCGAGAGCCAGGGCGGGGCGGTGATCAGGGCGGCGGGCGCGTCCGGATGGAAGTGCGCCCAGGCGCACAGCGTGCGCTTGGCCGGCAGGGGGCGATCACGCTCGTCCACTAGCTCGGCGGGCCGGTGGGCGTAGCGACAGGGCGATCTCATCAGGCACGCTCGCGCGGCCGGGCCAGGGCGGCAGCCTGGAACATCGCCCGCGCCAAGGACCTGGCCGCGGTCGGCGCCTCGAGGTCGCCGGCCATGCGCTCAAGGCCGCTCAGCACCTCGCCGAAGTCGGCGGAGGTTCGGACCAGCTCCATCACGGCCTGCGCTTCGACGCCGAAGGTCCGCTCCCACCCTTCGAGCTCGGCGAGCTGGATCGCGTCCAGGTCGAGGTCCAGGCTCTCGCGCCGCGCCTCGGCCTCCGGCAGGCCCGACCTGGCAAGGGCCGATCGGCGTCGATCGGCCGCCAGCGCAGGGGGTGGGGTTGGCGGTTGGGTCGCGGCGATCGGCGGCGACAGCACCTCGGCGTCTGAGGCCGGCTCGCTCAGTTTCAGTTTGCTGCGGACTTCCGCCTGATCCACCCGCAGGCCGAGCGGCACGAGCCGCTCCAGCGCGGTGGACAGGCTCTCGATATCCTCCGGCTCCTCGACCACCAGGTTGAGGTGCGGCACGGGCGCGTCCGCCCCGAAGTTGAACGCGACGAAAGGCGCTAGCAGATCGCGGGTGACGCACTTGCCGATGCCTCGCGCGTCAGCCTTCAGCAGGTCTGTGCGAACCTCATCATGGACCATGGCCTGGGCGCGGCTGCCCCCGTCGTCCGTGGTCATGGTCTGGCCAAGGACCGCCTTGGACACCTGGCTGTCGATGAACTTGACCAGGCGCTCGAACAGCTCCGCGCCGCCCACCCCGGAACCGGCGGTGGGAAACTCGATCTCCATGGATTTGGGGATCACCGCCGCGGCGTCGGAGCCCAGGCCGAAGACCGCCCGCTTCAGCACCTCGACATCGGCCGGCGTCGCTGAGCCGTCGTATCGGCCCAGGCGCAAGGGGATGCCGAAGATCTCCGCATAGGCCATCCAGTCCTTCAGGCCATAGAGCTTGCAGACGAAGCTGAAGGCCACCAGGCGCGCCAGACCGCCCCGCGAGGGCAGTCCCGATTTGCGGCCGGCGAGATGGACCGCGAACTTGAACGGCGGCAGCGCGACGCCATCCAGGGCGCCGGCGTCGCGAAGACGCAGCTCGCGGCCGGTTTCACGGTCGAAGCGGAACCAGCGCGGATCTCGGTGGGCATAGGCCCGCGGTCGCCACGCGTTACCGCTGGTGTCCCAGAGGATCTCTGTGGCCGAGTAGCCCTTCGCCACCGCGTCCAGGCTGCCCTCGATCAGATCCTCGAAAGCTGGCGCCTCAACGAGTTCGGCGCAGGCTTCCAGGATTTCTTCGGCGCCGGCCTCGTCCTGTTGGCCCTTCGACCAGGTGAGTTGCCGGTCCAGGCCGAGCACGGCCAGCTTGCGGGTTTGCAGCACCGAGCCGTAGTGAGGATCGCGCTCCTCCATCTCCTCCGCCAGGACCAGGAAGGCGTCCATGTCGCCCTGGTTGGCCTGGCGCAGGATGGCCTCGAGCCGGTCGGGCGTGAGGCCGGCGACGGCGCTTTCGGCCGACCAGGCCTGACGCACCCCGGTCATGCCTGGACGGGCCACCTCTTCGGAGAGCGCCTTCTTGTTCACCTGGATCGGCCGGCCATCCGGCCCGAGCAGCTGGGGCATGGTCAGTACCTGAATCCTCTGAAGCCCGAGCCGCCGCCCAGGCCTTCGTTCTCCGCCCGCCGACGGGCGAGCGCGCTCTCACCGGTGAAGTCCCGGCCGGTGACCGGGTGGTAGGCGTAGGGTTGGAAGGGGATACTGGCGGCGGCGCAGACCAGGCCTGCGGCCCAGAACTCATCCGCGTGCACGTCGCCGTCGTTGACGAGCGTGATGGAGCCCGCGAGCCCCCCCTTCTTCTTGATCGCCCGGAAGTCGGTGCGGATCTCCGGCTTGGGCGGAATGCGCAGCAGGCACCGGTCCACCCGGTCCTTCAGCGCGATGGCCAGGTCCAGCCGGTTGGGGCCAGTCAGCAGGACGCCGGTCACCCGGCTCTCGCCATAGAGCCGCTGCTCGTCCTCGACCACCTTCTCGCCCATGCCGGTCTGGTCGATGAAGTAGCGGACCATGCGTCGGCGGCGGATCAGATCGGCGGTGGCGTCGTCCTGGGCCTGGAAGGTGGCGCCTCGGCCTAGCCACCGGTCGCGAAGCCAGAGAACGTCGCCCACCTCCTCGCAGCCGTAGATGACGGCCAGGTCACGCCGCCTGGCGACGTCGCGGCCCATGAAGTAGGGCCCGCCGGCATAGAGCTCGGGCAGGCCCGCATCGGGGTGCTCGCAGGCCGCCAGGGCGGCGGGGTCGAGCCAGGAGCCCGCGCCGGCCTTGGGGATGCAGTCCAGCTCCTCGTCGGCGTCCTCGCCGTAGGTGGCGCGGATGTCGGCGATCCAGTCGGCCTTGGCCGCGATCTTGCGCCCCTTGACCTCGAAGGTCATGGCGATGCGTTCGTACAATCCGTCGGCGATGGCGTCGTCGAAGGTGATCGTGATCGTCTCGCCCTTACGGCGGCCAGATCGGACATCGTCCAGCATGAGGTTGAAGGGGTTGGCCACCCCGTCATGGGTGGACACCACCACGACCTGACCGCCCCACATGAGCAGCGCTATCGCCGCCTTCAGCACCTCGGCCAGATCCTTGTGGAAGGCCGCCTCGTCGATGATGACCAGGCCCTGCTTGCCCCGCAGGGCGCGGGGCACGGATGGAAGGGCGACGATCTTGAAGCCGGAGGCGAAGCGGATCCGGAAGGCCTGGACCTTCTCGCCGTCCCCGTCGAGCATCTCCTCGTCAGCCGCCTCTGCGGCGATCCCGAACGCCCGAGCCCAGAGCGCGCAGGTGTCGATGAACTCCCGCGCCATCTCCATGTCGTAGCCCATGTACCAGGCGTTCATGCCGCCTTTGGACGGGACGGCGCCGGCGATCAGCACGGCATAGGCCGCCAGGCCCCAGGTCAAACCGATGCGCCGGCTCTTCTCGATCATGAGGAGCGACACGCCGGCGAAGAGACGGTCCAGGGTGCGCGCCTGGTACTTGAGCAGCAGATCGCCCGGCGGGAGCTGTTTGAATGCCGCCCCGGCCGCCTCCCGTTCGAAGGCCTTCTGGTCGGCCATGGATGCCGGGTTGAGCTTCACTCCGCCGTCCCCAGGACAGCCCGGCGGATGAAGTCCACCGTATCGCCAGACATGCCTCTCGATTTCATGGCCTTCTCAGCCCGGGCTGCGGCGCTCTTGGCTTCCTCGGCGCGGATCTTGGCGATGCGCGCCTGGTCGGTGGCCTGGGCCGAGGTGAGCTTCTGGATCGAGCTGGTGAGGAACATCAGCTCCTCCATATCCAGGCCCGGCCCGTCCTCACGGGTTAGACGCTCACGAGCGATCTTGAAGGCGATGTTCTGCGTGACCTCGATCAGCAGCTGGCCGATCTTTCCCTCGGCGGCGTCTGGCCCCAGCTGGCCGACGATCGCCTGGGCGGCCTCCCGAGCTTCGCGCATCTGCGCGGAGACTTCTTCCACCGACTGCATGTGCCGGTGAACTGACGACCGGCCGACCTCGACACCACGATCCCTCAGCCAGGCCCACAGGTCATCGACAGAGACCCGCCCGTCGACGATCTGGCGATCCAGCTCTTCCCGCAGGTCGGTCGGCAGTTGGGAGGCGAAGCCTCGCTTGCCCATGGCCTCACCCTCGCGGCGTGGGGCGCTGGACGCCTGGCGCCACGGCGCGGCCGGCGGCGACATCGCCACCCCGCTCCGTCAGCGTCGCGATCACAAGGCTGGTCATGCTCGTATCCGAACAGACGACCAGGTTCTGCTCAGCGAGCCAGGCCAGTTCGTTGCGCACCGTGTCGCGCGTGGCGGAGAAGCCCAGGGTCTCCATGGCCGAATGCAGGATGGAGCTGTTGGCTTTGCAGCCGGGCATCTCGTCCAGCACTCGCAGGATAGCCAGGCGCAGGTGCTGCTGAAAAACGGTGGCGTAGCTCATCCGACGTTCTCCACGCCGCGGGTCAAGAAGTAGCCCTCAAGCCGGCCGACACCGCTCTGGACGGCCCGGACGGCCGAGCCGACCTCCTTAACGTCGCCTTCCAGCCGCGCGATGTCGGCCTTGGTGGGCAAGTTCTCGATGTCGCGTTCAATCCGCTCGACCTGGCCTTCCAGCCTGGTGATCTTGGTGTCGTGCTCATCGACGTCCTCGCAGATCGCCTCGTCCTTCGCCCGCAGCGCCGCCACGGCTTCGGCGATCTCGCTCTTGGCCAGCTGGCGAAGGGACCAGCAGGCCCAGACGGTCAGGGCATTGAGCAGGAACAGCGCCAGCGGCAGGTACTTGATCAGGTGGTCCAAAACTCAGGCCCTCACACAGGCGCGCCGACGGCGCTCATGCGCCTCCTGGCAGAACAGGCACCGCCTGGCGGTGGGGTTGGCGGTCAGGCGCTCAGCCTCGACCGTGTCGTCACAGTCCTCGCAGAAACCGGAGACCGGCCGGGCGAAGGGCGCATCGCCCAGCACGCGCCGCAGGGCGACATCCCGCCCGAACTCTTCCAGGGCCTGGGCGCGATCGGCGTCGTCGCTCATGGTTGCGGGCTCGCGACCGCGGGGCACTGCGCCTGGGCGTCCGCCATCCGCTGGGCGAGCAGATCCTCGCGCCCATCCTTGGCAGCCAGATAGTCGTCGCCGGCCGCGTTGGTCCGCACCACGGCGTCGGCCGCCGGGGTGGCTTCCGGCGGAATCGGCAGGGCCAGCTCGGCCGGGCAGATCAGCCGGGTCTCATAGATCCGCTGGATCACCGGATTGGGCGCCGGCTCAGGCGCAGGGGGGTGTTTCGAAGCGCTCGCACAGGCGACCAGCGTCAAAGACGCGCAGGTCGTCCACATCGCGAGGCGCAGCGTCACGAACAGCTTGGGCACGCGCATCTCTCTCAGCTTGAGACCGGCCCCGCGCCTCGGCGCGGAGAACGGCTTGGGTTTGGGTCTCGGCGGCCTGGGCCAGATCGGCCTGCAGGCTCGCAAGGGTGTGGCGATCGGTGGCGACCTGGGCGTCCAGGCGCTTCACCTCGGCCGGGCAGGCGCGCTCCAGCAGCGCCACGTCGCCGGTGGCCAGGGCCTGCTGGCACAACCGCGCCAGGCGCGCCTGAGCGACCAAAGCGGCCACTGGCGGAGCGCAGGCCGCCTCGGCCCCAGGGCGGGCCGTTTCATCGGGGATGGCGCTGAGGCAGGCTTGGGCCTCGCGCAGGTCACCATTGGCGGTCTCCAGGCGGGCGGTCTGGATCGCGGCGGTCACCGCGACGGCGGCGAGCGCGCCCAGGACTCCCCAGCCGATCATGGCCTGCAGGTTCATTTGGTGCGCCCCCGGGCTTCGATGATGCGGGCGATGTCGGTGGCCATGGCGCCGGCCACGTAGAGCAGCGCCTGCAGGGCGACCAAGCCGCAGAGCGCCAGGCCCAGCGTCTTCTGCACGCCAGGATCATCGGCCCGGGTGATGATCGCCCGGACCAGCCACATGCAGGCGGCCACCAGGCTGAAGCTGAACAGCCGCCGCCAGGTCCACTGGACCTCGGCCAGGCGCGGGGCGGGAGGCGCGGCCTCAGACACGACCCAGCTCCCGCGCCCGGCGTTCCCAGCCCTTCAGGAACCGTTTCTGGCTGGGATCGGCCGCGACGATGGCCCGGTAGCGTTCCAGCGCCTCGGCCCGGATGGCCTCGAGCACCGGATAGCCGTAGCGCAGGCACTCGGTCAGCTTGCCGCGGGTGATCGGCCCCATCACGCCGTCCACCTTCAGGTGCGGCTTGCCCTGGCGGTTGAGAGCGCGCTGCAGGATCTTGATCGCCGCCGTCGTGCCGCCGTTGACGGCCTGGTCGAAGATGGCGGCGTCATAGGGGCGAGGTAGCTGCCAGAACCCGGGGCCGACATAGAAGTGCTGCAGGTAGAGATTGCGCGCGATCTCCGGTGTCAGCGCCCGGATATCCTGGCCGTCGAGAACCGTGTCGAAGTTCAGGTCCAGGTCGGCGAAGCCATCCTGGTTGGTGTCGATCCCACCGACCGCCTTCAGGAAGCGGAGCGAGATCCCGTACTGGGTCTCGCCCCCGCGATCGACCGGATCGTTCACATGGCCGCCCTCGATCCGCAGGATGCGAGCGGCCACCATCGACCAGCGCGCCTCATGTGCCGGCGCCCAGCCGGCCGGGCGGCGAACCTCAAAGGTGGCGGAATTGTCCAAAGCTGGCCCCACGCAAAACCCGGCTTGCGCTGGGCGTTTCGACGTGGACAGCATGGCTGTAGCAGGGGGCGCAGTAGCCCGGACAGCTGTCCGGCTCAGTCGAACAGGTCGCCCTGATCAGCCTGCGATTTCTTCATCTTCGCCCGAACCCGCCGCGCGGTGCGCTCGTGCATGTCGGCCGCGGCGGCGACCTCATTGGCCGTGGCGCCCTGGGCCAGCAGGCGGGCGGCCTGGATACGCCGGGCGCGTTGCCCCCGGGCGTGCGCCATGGGGATGGCGACCCGGCCGCCGCCCACTTCCTTGACGATGGCCGCGGCGGCCTCGACGCCCACCGCCTTGACCAGGGTGGAGTTCTCAGCCGCGCTCAGGGTGATGACCTGGCCGCCGCAGGCCGACAGCAGCTGCAGAGCCGTTTCCGAGCTGGTGGCCCGCTCCACGTCGGCCAGGATGCCCGGCAGCCCGCTCATGGCCGCCCCTCGCTTCGCAGCCGGGCCAGCTTGATCTCGGCCGCCAGGGCGTCGGCCGTGGCCGCCTGCAGGCGGGCCTGGCGGGCGCGGATCTGGCCATGGGGGGCATAGCGGCAGGACCGCTCCGCACTCGCGCGCTCAGCCTCGGCCTGGGCGACCCGCTGGGCCGCCTCGGCTTCTTCGCGCCAGGTGAAGAGGTCGGCCGGGGTCATCAGTCGCCCCGCATCATCGCTTCTAGCGGGCCGGCCGGAGCGGGATCGTACTGGGCCAGATAGGCCTTGGCGGCCCGCCGCCAGCACTTCGCCGGCCAACCGTCAGAGCAGAACCCCGGGCGCGCGGCCGCCACGGCCTGTCGGCGGGCTTCAAACGGCGTGTCTGCTGACAGGGACTCGTGAACCGCGTGGATGCGATCCTGGGCCAGGAGGGACCAGCGGCCGGTCATTCCGCACTGCCTTCGCCAGTCAGGGTCGCCCGCAGCCGGACGCCCGCCGCCGCGATCAGCTTATCCAATTGCGCTTCGGTGATGCCCTGCAGCTGGGCCACCGGCTCTCCCAGGGCGCGGAGCTGGGTGTTGTAGAGCCGCGCCTTCAGTGTCCAGACCTGACGGCCGGCCTTGATCATCGACAGGTCCTGGCTCCAGCCGGCGCGCTCGGCCATCGCCTTCAGCGCCTCGATCAGCCGATAGCCCTGGCCCTGGTCCGCCCATTGCAGTCGATCGACGCGGAGCTGGCGCTTGGCGAAGGCCTCAAGGCTGGCTTCGGTCGAGGAGCGGACCACGCCCAGGTTCCAGAGCGAGATCCACATGGCCCGCGCCTTCAGCGCCACCGGGTGGGTCGCGGGCCGGCGGCCGGAAACGGGCGCCGTACCCGTTCTCGCCTTGGCGGCGGCCTTCGGCTTCCAGCCCTGCCGCTTGAACTCCGCTAGGACCGCGTCGAGTTGATCGTCATGACAGTCGCCAGCCGAGCGATGACCCGTGATGCGCTCGATCACGTCGCGGCGGGCGTCGTCTTTCAGGCCGAGTTCCTTGGCGGCCAGGTGAACCTTGGCCAGCATGGCACGTCGGCCGGCAGGAACCGGCGCACCGGCGATGGCGCGGGCGGCGCTCACCGCGCACCTCCCAGCCGACCCACCAGGCGCGTCTGCAGGGTCTCCTCGGCGACGAACCACTTGTCGGAGCGCCGGCGCAGGCGGACCTTGAGGACAAACGGCACGCCCTCGGGATCTTCAAAGGCGGCGGTCCAGGTCTGGGCCGTGGCGCCGCCGGTTATCGTGACCGTCGCTGGCGGCGTCCAGCCGACGGCGGCCAGGCGGAACAGCCCTTCGACCTCCGGGCTCCAGTCGATGACCTTGCTCAGACGCGGCGACCGGCGCGCGGGCTTGCGACGGGCCATCAGCGGACCCCCGAATGCAGCGGTTCCACTGTCACGATGGACCCATCCCGGGCCACCAGGCGCACGCCCAGCGCCGGCACCTGCAGGCCGGCCGCGCCCTTGGCGATCCAGCCATTGGGGTCGGCCGCCCGGATCGCCTGGCGAACCAGTTCGATGTCGTGGCCTTCCACCCGCTCGAGCCAGCGGACGACGGCGTGGTCAGTGACGTGGACTTGGAAGCGGGTGGGAAAGCTCATGAGCCTCCCTCCAAAGCGGCGAGCTGGCGCTCCAGCCGCGCCACAGCAGCCCGCGCCGCGATCAGCTGGCGCAGCAGATGCCGCCGTCGCGGCGCCTTCAGTTCGATCTTGCCGACCTCTAATCCGAGGGTCTCTGCGATGTCTTGCACCGCCCCGACCTCCTCTGGGTCGCCGGCCAGATAACGGGTGGCCGCCGCACCGGACGCCTCATAGAGAGTCCCGTGATTGCGTCGGAACTCCCGCTCCAGGGCCGGCCAGGATCGATCTGGACGCCAGTGCCGGGCAAGCATGACCGCCCGCTGCCGCACTGCCATGACGCCGCCTGCTCTCAGGCTGGGAACAACCAGGATATCCTCGGGATCAAGGCAGGCCTGGGCGGCAGTGGCAGCGATGATACGGCGGACGGTGATGCGGGGCGCATCCATCAGGCCGCCTCCGGTTCGTGGGTCGCCAGCTGGTGAGCGGTGACAACGGCCATGGCGCCTCGCATGGCCTCGAGGGCGGTGCGCAGCACCGCCCACTCGGCCTCGGTGACCACGGCCTGACGCCGGAAGGCGACAAATCGCCGCCCGATCTCGGCCACCGTCTCGGCCTCGAAATCGGACAGCACGCTGGAGACCCGGCCGAGCAGCACGCCGGCCGAGATGATGTCCAGCACCTGGGAATCGACCATCATCAGTGCGTCCCCCCGGCTTGGGGTTGGGCCATGGCCACGGCGCGCTCGGCCTGCTGATAGATCTGGACCGCCAGATTGAAAGCGTCGCGCGGCGACATGGCGGCCACCGCCCGGGCCGCGGCCTCGGCGTCGAACAGCCGGAGGTAGACCAGGCCATGGGCGTCGAAGCCCACGCCCACCGAGGCGGCGATCACGCAGCGCGGGGCCGGGGCCTCGGCCTGCGGGTTGGTTGGGGTCTGAGCGTCCATCACGCGGCCGCCAGATCGATGACGACCAGCTTCCAGGCGCTGGTCCGGGTCTCGCGGCGATGGAACCGGAAGTATTCCTTGGTCCCGAGGGGCCGGATGCTGTCGGTGATCGCCTGCATGGCCCGCAGCCAGCGCGGATCCTCGCTCTTCAGCCGCAGCAGTTGGAACAGCCGCGTGGGCGAGACCTCGCCCTGTTTGTCGACGTTGAAGGCGTCCTGGACGATGGCCTGGATTTCAGGGCCGCTGGTCGAGGCCCATTCCACCAGGCACTCGTCCACGAGGGCCTTGGCCTGTTGCAGCTCCGGACCGAACGTCACCCGCTCGGCGGTCTGGACGGTGACCCGCAGCAGCCCATCGAAGGACTGCAGCATGACGTTGCCCTTGATGCCGCCGCGAACCAGGCCGTACTCCTGGGCCAGCAGCGCCAGGAAGCCGTAGACGTCGTCGGAGGTGTGCTCCTTGAACCGCTTGATCTGATCCGAGAGGTCGGTGGCGTAGGCGTGAATCTTGCGGACCACCTCGTCCATCAGCAGGTCGGTCGTCTTGATCGCCGCCACGGGGACCAGGTTGCCCCTGACGTCGTGCATGTAGTCCTGGCCGTTGACCGGGACGACGGGAGCGGTCGGCGTCGGCACGGCGCGCTCTTGAGTCTGAGCTTCGATCATTGTGTGTCTCCATAGGTCGGGCCGCCCAGCTGGCGCTGGGCAGGCGTTTGGTTGGAAAGGAAGGCGGCGCGGGCCGCCGCCATCTGGGCGGTGCGCACCTGGTCGGGACGCCTGCGGATCTCCGGCGGGCGCCAGGGGCCATGGACGGCGCCCAAGAAGGTCCGCCAGCGCCGGACGGCGGCCAGCGGCTTCACGGCAGGGTCTCCCGGACGAACCGGCCCAGCACCGCGGACTTCGGCGTGGCTGCTACGGCCGGGGCCTCGCCCTGCAGGCCGGAATTGAGCCGGGCGAGAGCCGCCTCGGGCGAGCGCCCAACAAGGGCCCAGAGCGCCAAGTCGCACTCCGCCTTGAACCGGCCGGTGGCCTCGGCGATCTCGTCTAGGCCCTCGCCGCCCATGGCGAGGGTGTAGACCGCCGCCAGGCCTGGCAGGGTCCACGGCCGCTTCACGCCCGGCCCCCATCGAGCACGATGAAGCGGCCCTCGATGGGCGGTGTCGGCGGTTCCTGGGGCTGTGCCAGGGCCGCCTCGATCTTCCGCATGCACCGCTCGAACTCGATCCGGTCGAGGCAGTTGTTCTCCACCAGCACACGCAGGTGGCGGGCTGCGCCGCGGGCCTGCAGGGTGGGGTCAAGACTCGTGTTCATGGCGGCTCCCTTCACAGGCCGTGCGTGACGCCCGAGAGCTGCTCGAAGGCGGCTCGCAGGTGGTCGAGGGTCAGGGGTTCCTGGCCGCCACGGGCGGCCAGCAGGGCGGACTCCATCGTCATCTCGATGTTGCGGAGGCCGCCGGGCTTGGTGGCGATCAGCTGGCAGAATGAGATCTCCGCCGAGGTGATCTCCTCGCGGTTGGCCTCGGCCCAGGCGCGCGCCAGGGCCGCGGCGTCCTCGGCGTCCGGCGCCACGATCCAGCGGCGCTGCGCGAAGCGGGAGGAGACCTGGGCGAAGGCCGCCTGGGTTCCCGTCGTGCCCACCCGGTTGTAGGCCATCTCGTTGCCCAGGAAGGCCACACCCACCGGCGAGCCGGCCGCCCGCGTCCGGTCATTGATCGCCCGCAAAGCCTCGATCGCCTGCTCCGACAGGTGCTGGGCTTCGTCGATGATGATCAGGCCCTTGGCCTCGACCGCATGCTGATGGATCAGCCGCATCAGCGACTGGGGCGTGCCCCTGGCGTCGGACACGCCCATGGCCGCCAGGATCTCCAGCAGCATGGTCGGCACGCCCCGGGTCGAGGGGTCCATGGCCGTGTACCAGGTGCGCGGATTGTCCTCTCGGAACTGCCGGGCCGTCGCCGTCTTGGAGACGCCGGGCACGCCCGTGATCAGGACCATGCGGCCGGTCTGGCGCGCATAGCCCATCAGGGCGGAGATCTTCTTGGAGCCCTTCAGCGCCACGTAGACCGGCGCCACCGGTAGCTGGCGGCGCATGGCCTGTTCGGCGTCGAGCGCCTTCAGCCACCGGGTCAGCTTGGCGGCGATGTCGATCTTGCCGGCTTCGTTGGGGTAGCTACCGTTCAGATACTGGCTGAGCGAAGAGGAAGGCACCTCGGCCTGGCGACCGATGTCGGCCTGGCTCAAGCCCCCGCGTTCACGGACGCGCTTGACCCGTGTGATCAGCTCGGCGTGCTCGGCCTCGGTGAACTCTGTCTTGCCGGGGATGACGTTCATGAATAGCTATCTCCTGTTCGTGCTTCTTCAGGCCCGCTCGGAGTTGCCGCTCCGGGCGGGTTTTCCTTGTCAGCGGCCCAACAGCGCGGTGACGCCGCGCTCCCAGTCCGCTTCGAAGTCGGGGGATGCGCCGCGGCCCAGGCGTTCGGCCTGGCGCGGGGCGGTGGGGACCAGCTGAACCACCCGGCCGTCCGGCGTGGGCGTCTCGGGCGGGGCCAGTTGGGCGTGATGGGCGGCGACCTCGCGGGCGCTCAAGCGGCGCGCGGCGTTGGCCGACAGTTTCTGGCCGCGCTCCCAGTCGCGCCGGGCCTTGTTGTGCTCGCGGGCGTCGGACTGGCGATCGAAGCTGCCAGCCTCGATCCGCGCCGCCTCGGCCAGCAGCCGGCCGTCGGTGCTGTAGACATAGGCCGGGGCGTCCATGCGCTCGGGGTCGAACCGGACGATGACCCGCTGGCGCTTCAGGGCGCCAAGCTCGGGAGACCAGTAGCGGTGACCTTCGACCTTCACCGCGCCGGCCCGGGGGTCCATGGCCACCGGCTTCGACGCCAGCATGCAGAGGCGCAGCTGCTCGGGCGTGAGGCGGCGGATGGGCCGGCGCGCCAGGCCCTCTTCGAAGACCTGGTCGAAGGAGCGCCCGGCCATGCCCTGGCCGGTGCGACCGAGCTGGGCGTTGTAATAGGCCAGCTCGCGCCGGACGATCGCCTCGAACTCGGCGAAGGGGACCGCCCGGGCGCCGTAGTTCTCGGGCTTCGACACCGTGTTGTGGCCCGTATAGGCCCCCTCGAACTCGGCCCGCTTGGCGATGTCGTGGGCGAAGTTGCGGAACGACCGCTCGATCGGCTTGGCCTGGCCCCAATAGGGCTGGGCGAAGATCGCCTTGACGCCCAGGGTCTTCAGCAGGCCGTCCGGCTCTTCCTCGGGCGTCTTGCCCCACCGCAGGCGCGCCTGGCCGCCAGAGATCGCCGCCGCGGCGTTCTCCCGGCCATTGTCCATGATCAGGCTGTCGAAGACCCCGTAGTCCCGGAAGGTGTCGCCCAGGGCCAGGCGGACCAGGTGGTGGTTCAGCGTGATGTCGAAGCGGATCGCCAGGATCTTGCCGCTGGCGATGTCCTGGACCGCCAGGGAAAGCGGCCGGGATTCCAGGCCGTTCGGCCAGCGAACCCGGACGTCCCAGGTGTGGCCGTCCAAGTTGCCGACCTGCATCGGTGCGATGCTTGAGCGGTCGCGCTCCAGATGCGGGAAGGCGTGGCTCAGGGCCTCGGCGCCCTGGCGAAGGAAAACCTGCACCGGCAGCGGGATCTCGGCCTCGAGCCGGCGCTGCAGGGTCTTGGCCGAGGGCAAGGTCCAGCCCCGGTCAGCGGCCAGGCGCTCGAGGTTCCGGTAGCAGGCCGCATGCGTCGGCTTCGACTGGCGAAGATAGTCGGCCTTGTAGAGCTCGAAGGCCTCGCCGGGGCACTCGCAGGTGGCGCTGCGCCCGGCATACTCCGGGGCCAGATAGGCCGCCCTGTCGTGGCTAGCGACGCCGGCCACCCGCCGGAACCACTCAAAGACCGTGCTGGCGCTGAAGGGGGGCTTCGCGCCGGCCGCGCGGGCCTCGCGGGCGGCCTGCTTGACCACCTCCTCGACGGCCGAGGCCTTGCCCAGGCCCTTGCGATGCAGGCTTTCGACCCGCTCGATCACCGCCAGGCGACGCTGCGCCTCATCCTTCAGCGAGGCGGGCAGCCGCTCCCAGCGTATCCACACGCTTTCACGGTCCATGCGCTCGGCGGCGGGCGCTTCGCGCATCATCATCTGGGCGCGGGCCACCTCCGGCAGCAGCGAGAGGTGATACTCCGTCCCGCCGCCCCGGCCGCGCCGGGGCCGGGCCAGGGCGCCGCGGATATCGCAGACCGCCTGCGCCCAGCCTTCGCGCTCGGCGAGCTGCTGGACGCCCCGCTTGGTTGTCGCCAGGCCCGGCAGTTTCAGCTCGGCCAGCTCGGCCGCTGAAAACCACTCCTGGGCCATCCCCCCCGACGTCATCATCATTTCCGGCCCCGGCTAATTCGAACTTCAAGAGGGGCCTGGCTGCGCAGCGTCTTGGCCTTGGCCAGCAGCTCGCGGCCATGGGCCTCGGCCAGGCTGGCCTGGGCATGCCGGGCCTCTTCGCCCTGCAGCAGCAGCACGCCGTCGTCGTGCAGGCAGACGTCCCAGAGCCACAGGCAGCCGGTCGCCCGCACGAAGGCGATGAAGCGGACCAGGCTGATGTTGTGGGTGATCTTGGATGGCGCGGTGTAGGCGTAGAGCTGCTGGGCGGTGACCTCGTCGTCACCCAGCAGGTCGGTCATCTCGGCGGCGACGACGGGGACCGTCTTTCCGCACTCGCGGATGGCCTCCATCATCGACATCGAGATCTGGCGCTTCATATCGAGCGCCTTGGGCAGGCTCTGCGGCGCCCGCACCGGCCAGACCTGCTCCACGTCGAACAGATCCCGCGTCTGGGAATCGCCTCGCGTCTTAGCCATGGGCGTGACTCTGGCTAAGGTGTCGCCAGTAACGGGAGCTATCCATGCCGACAGCGATATGGCCCACCCCCAACTCGGCAGCTGATGCCCTGCTGGTTCGGCTGCTGGAAAAGGTCCTGCCGGACTGGAAACGACGGGCCGTGCAAGAACTGACGGGGTACGACGTCGCCGAGTTCCTCTGGGACGTGATCGCTCCCTTAAAAGGACGCGCAGCGCCGACGGCGCAGCCCTTGGCTGAGATAGAAGTTGACGCCAGCCTGGCTGCCTTGGCGGAAGGGGCAGACTTCTCATTCGACCGGCTGTCGTCGGCCGCCCAAGATGTCTTCCATGCTCGCCTGCTGGTCGCTCTGGCGGGGGCGATGGTTGCCGGAGCGGAGGGAAACGCTGTCATGCTTCTTCCCCTCGGCCTGCCGGAGGCTGAGCGATCGCGCGCCGTACTTGTTCGGCTGCTTTATCAAGCCCCTCTTTCGATCGAAGGGCTCGACTGAGCGCCGAATGTCCGCGGCGCATCACGGCGAGATCAAGCGGGTGTGGGGTTGTGAAGCGGTCACGCATCGGCCCGCTCCACCACCCACCCGCCCGGCAGCGGCTTGCCCGCCAACTCGTGCAGGATCGCTTCGCGGGCGACTGGCGATGCCTTGCCCCAAAGCGCCTTGAAGGCCTTCAACGTTTCGTCGACGGGCGTTCGCGCGGTCTGTGTAGGGATGACGCCGGAGGCCTTCGCGAGGGCGTCGGAAACGCTGCGGTTCTCACCCTCCAGCAGGATGTCGATCACCGGGGCCTTGTCGGCCTCGGGCAGGGACGCCAGCTGGCGCAGGACGCCTTCGTTCTTGGCGATCCAGGTGCCGCGAAGACGGGGAATATCAGCGATCAGGCCGGCATATGCCTGGCAAGCGCGGTACACCGTGCGCGGCGACAGCCGGGCTTCCGCGGCTGTCTCCTCTGCGAAGCCCATGAGCGACCGGACATAGGCGTTGGGCCTTTTTGTCAGGCTGACAAAATTCTTCGGGGGGCGCCCACGCCTTCCACTCCGGACCGGCTCCGCGACGACTTCTTCGGGGTGGCGCTCGGCATAGAGCTCGAGCCGCTCGGCGACATGCAGAATGAAGTCCAGGCCGCTGACCTCGCCGCGGATGAGGTTTTCATCGACCTCCATCTGACGGGCGTCCAGGTCCGTAAGGACGCGAACCTTGCATCGCACCGTAGCCAGGCCGAGCTGCCGGTGAGCGGCGACCCGTGTCGCACCCGCCACAAGCTTGAACAGCCCGTCCTCACCCTCAAGCGGGCGCACGGTCGGCAGGTGGATGAGGCCGACTTCTCGGATGGAGACGGCAACCTCAGCCACCCGGGCAGTATCAGGCGTGCGTAGGCGTTGACCCAGCACGATGCGGTCCAACGGGATGTCGAGCTCGACCGCTGTCACCGGACGTTGTGCGGAAGCAGTCATGCCTAACGCGCCCCCGCGAATTGACGGTGCGTTTCGGAACGATTCCGACTATTTTGATCACGAACGTGACGGGTTGCGAGCCGACGGCCATAGGGGTCGTAACGGTCTGGCCAAAGAACTTGAAGAGGGACGCCCAGGAAGGACGAGATCACCGATTCGCCTGCGGGCGAGGGCCTTACGAGAGCTACGCGGCACGCGCTGTCGCTTAGGCCGTTGTCCAACGCCAGTTGGGTGACCGTGGTGCCACGCTTGCGGATCGCCGCTTTGATGTCTTCACGGTGCCAACCGTGCTGTTTGGCTCGGGGCGGTGCCATTTAGCCTCAATCTCGTAACGAACGGCACGAGATTGGCGACAATCGTTTCGGATATCAAGTCCCCACTTCAGGGCGCGATGACGCTTGGATCAAATTGTCGCGGACTTCGATTACGACGGGTTCGCTCAGCGGGCGAAGGAGGCGATCTTCCCAGAGAAGATCACCGCCTTTGCGACCCGCATCGGCATGCAGCACGGCACGGTGTCGAAAGTGCTCAACGTGCGCGGCTCCATGGCTCCCCGCCTGGACATCGCAGCGAAGATCGCCGAGGGCGCTGGCGTGACCTTAGACTGGCTTGTGTTTGGGCGTGGGGACGGGCCTGGGCACGCCGACCTAGTCCAGGTTCCCCGTTATGACGCCCAGTTGGCGGCCGGGGCTGGGGCATGGAATGAAGGACGCCTGAAGCTCGAGGACGTCCCCTTCACGAAAGCATTCCTCAAGGAGCAGCTCGGCCGCGACACCGCGGCCGGCCTAGTCATCGTCACCGCCCGCGGCGACTCCATGGAGCCCACCATCTCAGACCGTGCCTGGCTTTTGGTGGACGAGGCCGAGCAGCGCGTCTTCGACGGCGTCTTCGCCTTCGTCCTGGCCGACGAGGCGCGGGTGAAGCGCCTGCGCCGCCTCACCGACGGCCTGCTGCTGATCTCAGACAACGACTCCTACCCGCCGGAAGAGGTCCGCGGCGAAGAGCTCAAAAAGCTGCAGATCATTGGTCCCGTTCTCACCACGATCCAGCCGATCTAGGGGAGGAGCGGTGCTCCTGGGGGAAACCGAAATCCGGCCGCTTGGGCGGACAGATGACGTGTGTCCTTCGTGCGGGGTCGAGCTGGCGCGCCGACCTGGTCGCAAGGCGAGCTGTCCACATTGTGGCGAGTACATCTATGTCAGGACCCGCCCCTGGGACGGGCGCAGGGTCCTGGCGAGCGAGTCCGAGACTGTAGAAGTCGAGGCGCAGTGGCGTGCGTTTTATGATTTCAAATGGGGGATCCGGCAAATGGCGCTGGAATTCCCGCAGCTGATGCCCCTCTTCGATGATCTTCACACTGGCCGGCGCGGACAAACCCCAGTGGACTGGCTACATCTGGAGGCGGTGGTTTCGGGAATTCCTGCAACTACCGAAAGCCACTATCGGGACCTGATCCAGACCATAAAAGAACAGCAGAGTAAGAGGACTGCCCCATGAGCGAGGTCGACCAGCAACCCCCCGTTTCGCCTTACAGCATCTTCGGATGGACACTATTTGCCGTTGGCTTGGGCTTGGTTGCATGGGCTTTCACCATCGATCCCAGCGTCTCTGTCCGTGATGCGGCACGGCTCATGGAGATGCCGGGAGGCGGACTGCCCATGGCTGAGACGCGGGTGAACAACATCGGCCTGCTGATGCGTCAGGCGCTACTCTGCATCTGCGGCTCGGGCTTCATGGTCGCCGGAGCGGTCTTCGCCTGCAGGCGCTGAGTGCGTTCCCAGTTCGTAGACCGCGCCAACCTGCAGAT
The DNA here is from genome assembly GCF_030680185.1 of Phenylobacterium sp. Classification (GTDB taxonomy): domain Bacteria; phylum Pseudomonadota; class Alphaproteobacteria; order Caulobacterales; family Caulobacteraceae; genus Phenylobacterium. The sequence continues at coordinate 50,218 of NZ_JAUXVZ010000034.1, read as the reverse complement.
GCCCTCGCTCTTACCGGCTACAGCTCTGTAATCATCGACTTTTTTGGAACTGGGAACAACATGCCGAAGTGGGAAGGGCATTTCCCAGTTCGCTTCCCACTTCCATGCGGCCAAAACGCGCCCGCCGGAGTGGCCAGGCTGCGCCCTCGAACGCCCTTCAAACACCCTTCGAGCGCTGCTCAACCCTTATGGATCAAGGCTTCCCGCGGGCCACGCCGACCGCGCGTCGAACGCCCCTGGGCGGCCCGTCGAATGTCTAAACCGCACTCCGGTTTTGACTGTCCAAAACGCCCTTGAGGGCCGATTCTGGCCCGATCCGCCGGACAACCGCCTCGCCGCCCGACCGACCCCCGAGACGGCCCAAAACCCTTGATTCCAAAGGCCCCGTCCCACCTTGTCCCGGGTTATCCCGCCTCATCCCGCCTACTCCAGGATCAAGTGTCTAGGCACAGAGCCTGTAGCGCTCGGCGCCATGGGGACGCAGCTCCATCAGGATCACCTCGTCCAGCTGGGCCCCACGCCAGACCGACTGCGTCAGCAGGTCGTGAGTGGCCGACAGGGCCAGCAGGCGAGCCTCGAAGGCTTCGCGGAAGTCGGCTGGGCTGGCGGTGGTTCTTAGGGTTTGGGCGGCGATGGCCTGGACGGTGGCCAAGGTGTTCTTCACCCGGTGGTTCAGCTCGTCCAGCAACAGCTTCTGCTGGCGCTCGGCCCGCACCCGCGCGGTGACGTCGCTGCCTTCGATGAACACGCCCCAGGGAACCCCGCGGCCATCGAGGATGGGTTGATAGATGAAGTCCAGGAACCGCTCCTCCGGCGGTCCGTCGGCCTGCCTTTGCAGGAGAACGCTGGCGGCCTGCCCCACATAGGGCTGCCCGGTGCGCATCACTTCGGTGAGGATGTCCTGGAAGACCTGGCCCTCGAGCTCGGGCAGGGCCTCCAGCAGGGGCTTGCCGATCACGGCGCGGCGGCCGATCAGGCTCTGATAGGCGTTGTTCACCAGCCGGAAGACGAAGTCCGGCCCGATCAACACGGCCATGAGGCCGGGCGCCTGCATGAACAGGTTGCGGATCTGATTGGTCTCCTCGACCAGGATCAGATTGGTCTGCTGAAGTTCCCGCGCCCGCTGGTAGAGCTGGGTGGCGCTTTCGATGGGCGGCTCAGCCGGACCGCCGGAAGGGCCATATGCGATGTCCTTCAGCCGCTCGATCTCTGTGACGTCCACCGTGTTCTGGAGCACATGGGTGACATTGCCGGCCGGATCGAACAGCGGGGTGTGAACGGCCGACCAGAAGCGCATCTCGAAACCGCCGCCCAGGGAGACGGGCAGGGGAATGGCGTAGGGGATGAGCGCCAGGGTGTCGGGCTGGCCGGTGTCCAGGACCCGTTGAAGCGAGTCGCGAAGCTGGCGGCCACCCTCGCCGGGATTGGGAAACAGGTCGAAGATGTTGCGGCCGATCAGTTCCTCACGCGACCGCTCGGTGGTGCGCTGATAGGCGAGGTTGGCCTCGACGAAACAGAGATCGCGGTCGAGCACCATGTGCGGGCTCGGCAAGGTTTCAAACAGCGCCCTGAAGTCGATCTGCGGCAAAGCTACCCCCATATTTTCCGGTAACGCTCTCACCGGGGAAGCGATCCACAGGGGCGTATCGGCCCATAGCGGGCGGCCCTTGAGACATCAACAATCTCGTCCGCGTGTAAACGCCGCGCCTCTGGGTCTGGCGCTCTGAGTCGCCTATATCGGCCTGATGGTTGAACCCGACGCCGCGCCGCCGCTCATCGGCGCCGCCCTCATCAAGGATCACGTCAAGCGCCTGCCCGACGCGCCCGGCGTCTATCGCATGGTCGGCGAGGACGGCGAGGTGCTCTATGTGGGCAAGGCCCGCTCGCTGAAGAAGCGGGTGACCCAGTACGCCCAAGGCCGCTTCCACACCCAGCGCATCGCCCTGATGGTGGATCTCACCCGGTCGATGGAGTTCGTCACCACCCGCACCGAAACCGACGCCCTGCTGCTCGAGATCAATCTGATCAAGCAGCTCAAGCCCCGGTTCAACGTCCTGCTGCGGGACGACAAGAGCTTCCCCGAGATCGTTATCCGCCGGGACCATGACGCCCCCCAACTGCGCAAGCACCGGGGCGCCCACACCATCAAGGGCGACTATTTCGGCCCCTTCGCCAGCGCCTGGGCGGTGAACCGCACGCTCAACACCCTGCAGAAGGCCTTCCTGCTGCGGTCCTGTTCGGACAGCGTCTACGAAACCCGATCGCGGCCGTGCATGCTGCACCAGATCAAGCGCTGCGCCGCGCCCTGCACGGGGCTGGTCTCCCTGGAGGACTATGGCGCCCTGGTGAACGAGGCCGAGGCCTTCCTGCGGGGCAAGAGCCGTGCGGTGATGGCCAAGCTGTCGGCCGAGATGCAGGCCGCCTCCGACGAGATGGAGTTCGAGCGCGCCGCCCGCCTGCGCGACCGCATCCGGGCGCTGGCCTCCGTCGCCCAGGAACAGCAGATCAACCCCGAGAGCCTGGAAGAGGGCGACATCATCGCCCTGCACGGCGAGGGCGGTCAGGCCTGCGTCCAGGTCTTCTTCTTCCGCGGCGGCCAGAACTGGGGCAACCGCGCCTATTTCCCGCGGGTCGACAAGAGCGATGAGGCCGCCGACGTCATGGCCGCCTTCCTCGGCCAGTTCTACGAAGACAAGCCGATCCCCAAGCTGATCCTGACCAATGTGGAGCCGGCTGACCGGGACCTGCTGTGCGAGGCCTTCGCCCTGAAGGCCGGCCGCAAGGTGGAGATTGTCCAGCCCCTGCGCGGCGAGAAGCGCCAGCTGGTGGAGCACGCCCTGACCAACGCCCGCGAGGCCCTGGGGCGGCGGATGGCCGAGAGCTCGGCCCAGTCCAAGCTGTTGCTGGGGGTCTGCGAGGCGTTCGGCCTGGAGGCGCCGCCGGAGCGGATCGAGGTCTATGACAACAGCCACATCATGGGGACCAACGCCGTCGGGGGCATGATCGTGGCCGGGCCCGAGGGCTTCCTGAAGAACCAGTATCGCAAGTTCAACATCAAGGGGACCGACCTCACGCCGGGCGACGACTACGGCATGATGCGCGAGGTGCTGCGTCGTCGCTTCGCCAGGATGGTCAAGGACGAGGAGGCCGGCGATGCCGCCCCGCGTCCCGATCTGGTGCTGATTGACGGCGGTGCAGGGCAACTGGCCGCGGCCCAGGAGATCATGGCCGATCTCGGGGTGGACGATATCGCCGTGGTGGGCGTGGCCAAGGGACCGGACCGCGACGCAGGTCTGGAGCGGTTCTTCATGATGGGCCGCACGCCCTTCATGCTCGAGCCCAAGTCGCCGGTGCTCTACTACCTGCAGCGCCTGCGCGACGAGGCCCACCGGTTCGCCATCGGCAGCCACCGGGTGCGTCGCGCCATCGACATGAAGAAGAGCCCGCTGGACGAGATCGACGGGGTCGGCCCGGGACGCAAGCGCGCCCTGCTGCACGCCTTCGGATCGGCCAAGGGCGTGTCCCGGGCCTCGGTGGACGATCTGGCCAAGGTGGATGGGGTCAGTCTGGCCCTGGCCCAGCGGATCCACGACCGGTTCCGCAAATAGGCGCCGGATCGCCGGTCCGTGCGTTATGGTCGGCGAACACTACGGAGATGTCCCATGCTGCTTCGTCTGACCCTCGCCGCCGCCCTTCTCGCCGTGCCCGTTGCGGCCGGCGCCAGTTCTCCCGACGCCTGGAATGAATTCCGGGCCGAGGTCCGCGCCAAATGCCTGGCCCAAGCCCAGGCCCAGGGCATGGGCAGCCCCGACGTGGTCGTGCATCCCTTCGGCTCGGAATCCTATGGGATCGCCGTGCTCCGCGAGGGCGACGACAAGCGCATCTGCATTTTCGACAAGCGCACCAAGGCCGTCGAACTTACCTGATCGTCTTAAGGACCGAAGGCCCCGATGAAAGCCCTGCCCAATATCCTGACCTCCCTGCGGCTGGTCCTGGCCCTGTTCATGTTCGTGGCCCTGGCCACGGCGGCGGGGGGAACACCCTGGCTCAGCGAGCGGCTGACCATGGAGGGTCAGTTCTCCCTGCAGCGTTGGGCCTTCATCGCCTTTGTCATCGCCGCCAGCACCGACTGGGTCGACGGCTGGCTGGCGCGCAAGATGGATGCGGTCACGGTGTGGGGGGCGATCCTCGACCCGATCGGCGACAAGGTGCTGGTCTGCGGCGCGGTGCTGGGCCTGATGGCCCTCGGGCCGCAGCCGCTGGTGCTGCTGCCGGCCGGCCTGATCCTGTTCCGCGAGTTCACCGTCAGCGCTCTGCGCGAGGTGGGGGCCGGCAAGGGCGTGAAACTGCCGGTGACCATGTTGGCCAAGTGGAAGACGGCGTTGCAGATGACGGCCCTGGGGGCCGAGCTGTTCGTCGCCTCCTGGGGCGCCTTTGGCCTGCCTCAGACGCCGGAACTGCTGGGACCGGCCAGTCTGGTCGCGCACACGCTGTTCTGGCTGGCCGCCGTGGTGACCCTGATCACCGGGGCGCAGTATTGGGAGCAGACCCGCAAGGCTCTTGCGCCCGGCTAGACCGCGGCTTCTGGGGCGAGGGGCCGGGCGAAGGCCGTCGGCCACCCGCCCGATCCAGTTGCATCATGCGAACCAGCATCGCTTCGCCAGCCATGCGCAGCATCATCGACCCTCTCCCTGCCTCGGTGCGATCCGTCTCGCCTGGGGTTATCGATATTGAGAATGAATCTCATATTTGGTCAAGAATGAGACGCCGAGGGGAGCAAACGTCACCGTGGCGCGTTAGGGTGACCGCGAACAGCTGAGGAGATTCTCATGCGCCCCCTTCTTCTTTCCATGGCCGCCGTCGTGGCCCTTTCCGGCGCGCCGTCCCTGGCCGCGGCCCAGACCGCCTCGGGCACGCCGCTCGGCAACTTCTTCGCCTGCGAGGCCAGCGGCCAGCGCCAGGAAACCGGCGCCCTGCTCGGCGGCGTGGCCGGCGCCCTGCTGGGCAGCCAGGTCAGCAAGAACGAGCGCGCCCTGGGCGCGGTGCTGGGCGCGGGCCTTGGCGCCGCGGCCGGTTCCTGGGTCGGCTGCCGGATGCAGGTCAGCGAGCAGCAGCGGGTCGTCAACGCCGTTGAAACCGCCCTCAACACCGACCGCAGCCAGACGTGGAACGATCCCACCACAGGCACGACCGGCCGGGTGGACATCATCAACGCCAATGTCGGCGGCGGCGGTGGCGGCGGGGTGTCCTACGGCCAGGCGACCTCGGCGGCCAATCTCCGCTTCGACGGGCGCGTGCAGCCCCTGCGCACCTCGTTCGAGCCCACCAACGCCCAGTTCACCACGTCCAGCACGGTGAATCTCCGCGGCAGCCCCAGCGCCAATGGCGCGGTGGTCGGCCAGCTGCGCGGCGGCCAGACCTTCAATGTCGCCGGTCGGGTGGCGGGCGACCGCTGGCTGCTGGTCGAACAGAACGGCTATGTGACCGGCTATGTGGCCGAATGGGTGGTGCAGCCCGCGGCCAGCGGCGGCGGCTACGCCAACGCCAACTGCAAAGTCGTCCAGCAGACCATCCAGCCCCGCATGGGTCAGGCCACCACCGAGCGCTACACCGCCTGCCGCGAGGCCGGTGGCGGCTGGCGCCTCACTTCCGCCTGATCGCTCAGGCTGACGGACAAGATCAGGGCCTGGGCGCGCAAACGCCCAGGCCCTTTTCATTCAGGACATCGGGTTGGCTTCCGGCGGGGGATCGCCAGGCAGGGGGATGAACTCCTGGTCGTCGGCGTCGGGCAGCTTCATGCGGCCAGCCCGCCAGTCGGCCTTGGCCTGCTCGATCCGATCCTTGGATGACGAGACGAAGTTCCATTCGATGAACCGCTGGCCCACCGGCTCGCCCCCCAGCAGCATGACGATGGCCTCGGTGACGCCCGTGAACAGCACCGGCTGGCCCGGCTCGAACACCAGCATCTGGCCTTCGCTATAGGTCTGGCCCTCCACCTCAACCTGGCCGCGCGCCACATAGGCCGCCCGCTCGGGATACTCGGCGGGCAGTTGCGCCCGGGCGCCCGGCTGCAGGGTCCAATGGACATAAAAGAGCGGTGAGTGGACCGGCACCTTGGACTTGGCGCCAAACGCCGCCCCGGCGATCAGCACGGCGCTGAGGCCCGGCTCGTCGTGGCGGACCAGCTCGTCTGCGCCGAAATGCACGAAGCCGGGGTCGGTCTCCTCATCGGCTTCCGGCAAGGCGATCCAGGCCTGGATGCCGTCCATCCTGCCGCCCTCGTGCCGCAGATGCTCGAACCGCTCGGAGTGGGTGATCCCCTTGCCGGCCGTCATCCAGTTGACCTCGCCGGGCTTGATCTCCTGGATCGCGCCGACGCTGTCGCGATGGGTGATCTGGCCGTCAAACAGGTAGGACAGGGTCGATAGCCCGATATGCGGGTGGGGCCGCACGTCCACATTGGCCGGAAAGCCCGGATCGAACCGCGCCGGCCCCATATGGTCGAAGAAGATGAAGGGCCCGACCATCCGGCGGGGGCCATAGGGCAGGACCCGTCCCACCTCGAAGCCGCCCAGATCCTTGCGGCGCTGCTGAATCACCCGTTCGATCGTCACGGTCGTCTCCCGTTTGGCTGTGCTTGCCAGCGACTATAGAACGTCTCGGCGCCAAGGGCAGTTGGAGGATGGGCTTGAAGCCGGATCGCGAGACCTACCGGCCGCCCTGGCTGTTGTGGGCGGTCGCCGCCCTGGCCATTCTCGTTGGAGGGCTTTCCCTCTATCGCGAGGTTACGGGGCAGAACGATGGCTCGGACCTCAGGGCCGACCCACGCCTCGCGCCCGTTCATCAGGCGCAACTGCTGGAGGTGGCGCGCACGGCCTATGCCCTCCTGCGGACGCCGGAATTCGCCGCGGTTCTGAAGGCGGCGGCCGACGACCAGCCGGTCTACGTCTCCCGCGACCGGGGCGAGCGGTCCGCCGAGGCCGTTCTGGCCGATCTCACCGGCCGGGGCCGCTACCTGCCGGTCCGGCTGGTCATGATGGACCCGTATGCCCCAGGCGCCCGCGGCCACTACGCGGCCGGCGGCGGCGTCGGCTATGTCAGCCAGGATGGCGAGATCCACCTGCCGCCGGACGTGCTGGCCGACTGGGCCTCGGGCGACCTTGTCCGCCAGTCCTGCGCCCTCAACACCCTGGCCCATGAGATCGCCCACACCATCTCGATCTCGCCCTTCGTCTTCACCCCGGCCTTCACCGACACCCGCATCGGCGAGCGCGCCATTCCCCGCCGGGACGGGGGCGACAGCCCGGTGGCCTCCTATCTGATCGGCTCGGCCGCCCAGTGCGCCTGGCTCCAGCAGCAGGGCCGGATTGTAGCAAGCGAGGTCCGCGCCTGTGTGAATGTGTTCGGAACCCGAGGTTTCAACGACCGCTGCCGCGCCTTCACCGCCGACGAACCCATCCGCGAACGCCCCGGCCTGCCCCCGCCCATGCGCCCGCTCTAGCCTCAGGCGACGCGGGGGGCGTAGGGCCCCAGCGACTCCAGGTCCTGGTCTGCGTCAGGCCACCGGCGGCGAAGCCATGAGGCCGCCCGCCGGGCCCACCCGGCCAGGTGCGGCAGGCGCCGATGGTCGGATGCGGCGTCGGCCGCCGCCTCCAGAGCCGCCACCATCTGCAACCGGCTGGCGTCGCCCCACGGCCGGGCGTCCAGCCGTTCGAACCGGGTGAGCCGTTCGCAGGCCCGGGTCAGACAGGCCGCGGCCATGCCGAGGCCAAAGACGTCATCGTCCTCGGCGGCCGGCACCCCTGTCGCCAGCGCCGCCCGGTAAATCTGTTCGAGCGCCGCCCGCTGGGACGGCCCTGCCACCGTCAACCAGGCTGGCCCAGGCACGTGCATGGCCGCCGCATCCACCAGGGCGTGCCTGAAGTCGGCGGCCTCGAAATCGATCAGACGACCGTCGCCTTCGTGCGCCAGGAAGTTGTTGGCTTCGCAGTCTCCATTGGAAAAGACCTGCAAGGGGCCGGGCGCCAGCAGGGTGGCGAAGGCCGTCGCCAGATCGGCCTCGACAGCAGGGCCAAGCGGCAGGCCGAGCCCTGCGAGCCCCTGCATCATCGCCAGGGCCGCGCGCGCATCGACGATCCGCTGGTCGGTCGGCGGCGCGCCGCTCCGGATCAGCGCGGCCTCGAATTCGGCCCGTCGTCCGCTGGTCCGAGCCGCCAGTTCGCCTGAGGCCTGGGCGAAGGCGGCGAGCCCCGCCCAAGCCCCTGCGACGCCAGCCTCGCGGATTTGCTGATCCAGGGCGCGGCGGGGCGCCAGGTCCTCCATGACCAGCAGGCCGGCGGCCAGGTCGCTCGCCAGCAGCCGCGGCGCGCTGGTCACCCCGATATCCTGCAGGAAGATCAGGGACGCGTGCTCCACAAGGATCTGCCGCCGATCGCTCCTGACCGCGCCGCTGCGCCGCCATTTCACGATCACCGGGACACGCGCCTTCTCCAACTGGCAGCGCATCACCGACCAGGGCTCCAGCCGAGCCCAGCTGACGATGCGGTCTCCGAGGAGGTCCTCCAGCGTTTCGCGCGCAGGGCCGCCGTCTGTGTCCATCTCTTCCCCCAGCGGTTCGCTACGGGCGCGGTGTGACGGCCTGACGACAGCTCGGGCTGGCTGTGGAGCAGACGCGCTTCGCTTCGTCATAGAAGCGTCGGGTCAGACGGCTAAGCAGTGGTCATTGCGCAGTGCAGGGGGCGGGCATGGAGCGGGTCGTGATCCTGGGCTGCGCGGGCACGGGTAAGTCGACCCTGGCCCGGCGGCTGGGGGCGAAGACCGGCCTGCCGGTGGTGCATCTGGACGCGCTGTTCTGGGAGGCGGGCTGGACGGAGTCCGAGCCGGCCATCTTCCGTCAGCGGGTGGTCGAGGCCCTGGCTGGCGGGCGATGGATCACCGACGGCATCTACAACTCCAAGACCTTCGACCTGCGGCTGCCCCAGGCCGACCTGATTCTCTGGATCGACCAGCCGCTGGCCCTGCGGCTCTTGCGGGTGATCTGGCGGGCCCTGCGATACCAAGGCCAGACGAGGCCGGACATGGCTCCGGACTGTCCGGAGCGAGTGGATCTAGAATTCCTGAAATACATCTGGAACTTCGACCGCAAGAACCGCCCGCGGCTGGAGGCGACCATCGCTCGGCTGGCGCCGGCCACGCCGCTGGTGCGCCTGCACGGCGATCGCCAGATCGCGCGGTTCCTGGAGGGCGTGGCGGAGCTGTCCTGAGCGTCAGGCGCTTCACGGGTCTTGCAACCACGCAGCTTTCGCGCGTTGTAGGCGAATGGGCAGATACGATCCGCGGCGGGACGAGCTGAAGGGCCGACAGGCTGACGCGTTTGAGCCCACCTTCGGCGACGCCTTCCTGATCGCCGGCGCGGACCGGGTCCGTTTTCGCCGCGTGCGGTGAGCCTTGATGGTGCGTCGCGCCCCGAGCGGGAAAAAGGTTCTCTCTGAGGCCAATCTGGCGTCCCTTGGCGCCGAACGGCTGGCGGCCCTGCTGATGGAGACCGCCAGCCCGGCCCTGAAGCGCCGCCTGCGCATGGAGCTGGCCGCCGAGGTGGGGGCCGCCGACCTGGCCTTCGAGCTCGACAAGCGGCTGACAGCCCTGGAGGTCAGCCGGACGCGGGTCTCGTGGCGCAAGCGGCCGGAATTGCTGGCCGAACTGAGGACGCTGAACAGTATGATCGTCGAGCGGCTGGCGGCGCTGGAGCCGGCGCTGGCGCTGGATCGGCTGGTGGCCTGGTTTGATCTCTATCCCAGCCTTACCCGCCGGGTGCAGGACCCCAAGGGCGAACTGGCGCTCATCTTCGACTCCGCCTCAGGCGATTTGACAGCCCTGGCCTCGAAACTGGGTCCGGAGATTGCGGGGCCGACTCTGGGCGAGGCCCTCTCCACCCGGCTGTCGGAATGGGCGGTGTGGGTTGGTCGGGGGGCGGAAGGGCTCAGCCCGGCGCTGGCGCGGCGCCTGCTGAGCGATCTCACCCAAGGGCGGGAGAAGCCGACCGGGCGACTGGCCCTGGTGGTGCGTCGGCTGGCCGACCGGGCGGGCGATCTTGACGCCTGGATCCTCTCCTTGTCCGAAGCCGAACAGAAGAAGCCGGAGGTCGGCGCAGAGATCGCCCGGCGTCTGGCGCAGGCGGGCCAGGTCGCAGCGGCCCGACAGGCCCTGGAGGCGGCGCGAACCTCCAGCCCCGGCGCTCGCCCGGCGCCGAAGGCGTCTGCGCCCGAGCCGCAGCCAGAGAGCTGGTACGCCGCAGAGATCGCCGTGCTGGAGGCCGAGGGGGATGTCGAAGCCGCGGACGCCGCGCGGTGGCGGCTGTTCGAGCGCACCCTGTCCGAAGACGCGCTGCGGGCGCTGCTGGCCAAGCTGGCGGACTTCGAGGACGTGGTCGCCCTCGATCGCGCCTTCGAGATCGCCGCGGGCCATGGGGATCTCATGAAGGCGCTCGCTTTCCTGATCGACTGGCCTGCCCATCGGGAGGCCGCGGCCCTGGTCCTGAAGCGGCGCTCTGAGCTGCGCGGGTCCTGGAACGATCTGCCGGCCTGGGCCGAACGGCTGTCCGCCCGCCATCCCCAGGCCGCCCTGCTGCTGGTGCGGGCGCGGGCCATGGCGCTCCTGCGCCTCGGCGCCGGCTTCACCGAGGAGGTCCAGCAACTGATCGCCGAGGCCGAGGTCCTGGCCGTGGGGCTCAGCGACCCTGACATTCCTGGCCACGAAACCTTCCTGGCAGACCTGCGGCAGCGTTAGGGCCGCCGTCGGCCTGCATCGGGACTGGTGATCGTCTCGTGGCCGAGGCCAAGACCCAGGAGCCGGCCGGCCATTCTGCGCAGACGGCGATGGCGACTGAGCACGCGCAGCGGCAGGGGCGCACGCAGGTCATCACCCCCAGCCAAGGCTGGGGCGAGCAGGCGCTCGTGGGCGATTTTCTGCACGGCCTGCATGCGGACAATCTTGCGCCAGCGATCTGCCTGGAGCCGGTGCAGCAGGGGGTCTGGATTTTCCCCCAGGGCGAGGGGACCGGCGAGCAGGTTCGCGGCGACAACGGCGTCCTGGACGGCGAAATTGATGCCGACGCCGCCCACCGGACTCATGGCGTGAGCGGCGTCGCCCAGGGCCAGCAGCCCGGGGCGATGCCACGTCGTCAGCCGATCGAGGCGCACGGAGAGCGTCTTCACCTCATCCAGGCTGGCGATGCGAGCGACCGACGGGGCAAGTTCGGGCAGCAGGTCGGCGAGGTCAGCCTTGAAGGCGTCAAGCCCGGCGTCATCGATTTCGGTGCGGCCGCCCTTGGCCACGACATAGGCGCACTGGAAGTAGTCCGCCCGGTCGATGAGCACGGCGAAATGGCCGCGGCCGATCACAGCCGTCAGGTCTTCCCCGGCAGCCCCGGCCTTTTCCAGCCGGAACCAGAGCACGTCTATGGGGGCGTAGAGATCCTCCAACGGCAGGGCGGCGGAGTCTCGGATGACGGAGCGACGCCCATCGGCGGCGATGACCAGGCGCGCCGGGAACCGCTCGCCGCTGGCCAGTGTCACGCCATCCACCCGTCCGTCGCCGTCGAATGTCGCGCCGGTGACGGCGGTCGACATTCGCAGTTCGAACTCGGGATAGCGTCGGCCTTCATCTGCCAGGAACTTCAGCAAGTCCCACTGCGGCATCATGGCGATGTAGCGCTCCCGAAAGGGGAGGGCGCTCAGATCTGCGACCGCAAAGACCTCTCCGGCGATGCGAATCCGCATGCTGTCGATCCGGCTGTGCGGAATCTCCAGGACGGCTTCCAGCAGACCCAGCTGGCGGAACAGATCGAGGGTGGTGGGGTGAACGGTGTCGCCCCGGAAGTCCCGCAGGAAGTCGCCGTGCTTCTCGAAGACGGTGACCGGAACCCCAGCCCGGGCGAACAGGAGGCCCGAAAAGAGACCTGCCGGCCCGCCGCCGACAACTGCCACCCGGTCATTCATCGTCGCCTGCGCCCGCCTCGCGACTAGCTGTGGGCGCTCACATAGGGGCTGATGAGGCCCAGCGGCGCGGCGGTGGTGTTCTTGACCGCACGGATGACGATGCGGCTTTCGATGTTGGAGACCAGGCCCAGCGACAGGATCTGGTCGCGGAGGAAGTTGTCGAAGGCGTGCATGTCCCGGGTGACGATGCGCAGCTCATAGTCGGCCGAGCCGGTGACGGTGGCGCACTGAACCACCTCGTGCAGCTTGGCGATGGCGGTCTCGAAGGCGTCGAGATTGTCCCGCGTCGGCAGGGACAGCTTGACGGTGCAATAGACCTCGAAGTTCAGGCCCAGGCGCTCGCGGTCCAGGATGGTCACCCGCCGCTGGATGACGCCGGCGTCCTCCAGCCGCTTGATCCGCCGCCAGCACGGGCTGGAGGACAGGCCGACACGCTCGGCGATCTCGGCCACGGACAGGCCGGCGTCGTGCTGGATCAGGTCGAGGATCTTGGCATCGACGGCGTCGAGGGTCTCGGACACGGTTTTCTCCCTGATATGGGCTGGATGCGCCCGTATCGTGCCCCGGAACCGGCTGCAGGGGGCACGCCTTTAGTAAGCAATTGCCGCGGTCTTATATGATCTTGCAATGACATAGGGAGTCCCAAAGGGAAAGATATTGCGATGCGGCACTCAGATGTGACGCTCGACGACAAGTTTCTGCTCACCGAGGGTCGGGTTTTCATCACCGGGGTCCAGGCGCTTTTGCGGGTGCTGATGGATCAGAGGCGGCTGGACGAAGCCGCTGGCCTCAACACCGCCGGCTTCGTCTCCGGCTATCGCGGCTCGCCGTTGGGCGGGCTCGACCAGCAGGCCCACCGGGCGGGCAAGCACCTGGACGCCGCCCAGGTGGTGTTCAAGGAAGGCCTGAACGAGGACCTGGCCGCCACCGCCGTCTGGGGCAGCCAGCAGGCCAATCTCTTTCCCGGCGCCCTTTACGACGGCGTCTTTGGCATGTGGTACGGCAAGGCGCCGGGCGTCGACCGCACCGGCGACGTCTTCAAGCACGCCAACTTCGCCGGGACCTCGCCCAAGGGCGGCGTGGTGGCGGTGGCCGGCGACGACCACAATTGCAAGTCCTCCACCCTGCCATCCCAGTCGGAATTCGCCTTCCAGGACTTCGAGATGCCGGTGCTGTCGCCGGCCGACGTGCAGGAGGTGCTGGACTACGGCCTGATGGCCTACGCCATGTCGCGTTTCTCAGGGCTGTGGGTCGGGCTGATCGCGCTCGCCGACACCATGGACTCCGGCATGACCATCGATGTCGGGCTGGACCGCCACCGCGTCGTCACCCCCGCAGGCTTCAAGCTGCCGGCCGACGGCCTCGGCATCCGGCTGAAGGACCAGCCGATGGACAAGGAGCGGCGGCTGCGGACCTTCAAGCTGCCCGCTGCGCTGGCGTTCGCCCGGGCCAACCGCATCGACCGGGTGACGCTGGCCTCGCCCCGGCCGCGCCTGGGCATCGTCTGCCAGGGCCAGGCCTATAAGGACGTCATCGAGGCCTTCGCCGCCATGGGGGTCACGCCGGCCCAGGCGGCCGATCTCGGCGTCTCCATCTACAAGGTCGGCATGCCCTGGCCGCTGGAGCCCACGGGGCTTCGCGCCTTCGCCGCCGGTCTCGAGACCCTGATGGTGATCGAGCACAAACGGCCGCTGATCGAAGGTCAGGCCCGGGCCGCCCTCTATGACCTGCCGGCCCAGGCGCGGCCCGGGATCATCGGCAAGACCGATGAGCAGGGCCATCCGCTGCTGTCGGATCTCGGCGCGCTTTCGGTGGCCGAGGTGGCGCTGGCCATCGCCGACCGCCTGCCGCCCGGGCCGCATATGGACGGGGTCTATGACTATCTGAACCGGGTTTCGGCGGCCGGCGTCGCCGCCGTCAGCCTGTCATCGGACCAGCAGCGTAAGCCCTTCTTCTGCTCGGGCTGCCCGCACAACACCTCGACGCGCCTGCCGGAAGGATCCCGCGCCCTGGCCGGCATCGGCTGCCACTATATGGCCAGCTTCACCGACCCCAACACCGACCTGAACAGCCATATGGGCGGCGAGGGCCTGAGCTGGGTGGGGGCCGCGCCCTTCACCACCGAGAAGCACGTCTTCGTCAATCTGGGGGACGGGACCTATAACCACTCCGGTTCGCTCGCCATCCGCGCCGCCGTCGCAGCGAAGGCCAACGTCACCTACAAGCTGCTGTTCAACGATGCGGTCGCCATGACCGGCGGCCAGGCGGCCGAGAGCGGCTTCACGCCCGCCCAGATTACCCGCCAGTTGGCTTCCGAAGGCGTCGCCCGCACTGTCATCGTGGCCGACGATCCGGACCGCTACGAAGGCGTCAAGGACCTGGCCCCCGGCGTCGAGGTCAAGCCACGGGCCGAACTGATGGCCGTCCAGCGCCAGCTGCGCGACACGCCCGGCGTCACCGTCCTGCTCTATGATCAGGTCTGCGCCACCGAGAAGCGCCGGCGGCGCAAGCGCGGAACCCTGGTGGCCGCCGAGCAGAGGGTGATGATCAATCCTCTGGTCTGCGAGGGCTGTGGCGACTGTTCGAAGGCCTCCAACTGCGTCTCGGTCGAGCCGCTGAACACCGAGTTCGGCCGCAAGCGCAAGATCAACCAGTCCACCTGCAACCAGGACTATTCCTGCCTGGATGGCTTCTGCCCCTCCTTCATCACCCTGGAGGGGGCGGAAAACCCGCACGCGGCCCGGCTGCCGGCGCTCACGGCGGACTCCACGCCGCTGCCGGCGTTCGAGCCCTCGCCGGGCGTACGCAACATCGTCTTCACCGGCGTCGGCGGCACGGGCGTGACGACCACCGCCTCGATCCTGGCCATGGCCGCCCATGTGGACGGCAAGGCGGCCTCGGTGGTCGACATGACCGGCCTGGCGCAGAAGGGCGGGGCCGTGTTCAGCCACGTGCGCATCGGCGAGGACGAGGACAGCATCGTCGGCGGTCGGACGCCCGCGGCCAGCGCCCATGTGCTGATCGCCTGCGACGTCATGGTGGCGGCTGGCGCCGATGCGCTTTCCCTCTACGCCAAGGACCGGACCGTCGCCTTCGGCAACGCCGACCTGTCGCCCACCGCCGACTTCGTCACCGACCGGGACGTGCGGTTCGATTCCGGCGGCATGGCGCGGCGGATCGCCGCCGCCGCCAAGGCCTATGACGAGACGCCCGCCCACCACATGGCCGAGACCGAGCTGGGCGACGCCATCTACGCCAATATGATCATGCTGGGCTTCGCCTGGCAGAAGGGGGTGATCCCCATCTCCAGCCGAGCCCTATATCGCGCCATCAAGCTGAACGGCGTCGCGGCGGAGGAAAACCTCCAGGCCTTCGAACTGGGCCGCCGGGCGGCCCACGATCCGGCCCACCGCGGCAGGCCAGAGGCCGACGTGGCGACGCCGGAAACCCTGCCGCTGCCTGAGCTGATCGCGCACCGCGTCCGGGAACTGACCGCCTATCAGAACGCCGCCTATGCCCGGCGCTATCAGGACCGCGTCGAGACCTTCCTGCCCCTGGGCTCCGAGGCCCTGAGCCGGGCCGTGGCGATCAACCTCTACAAGCTCATGGCCTACAAGGACGAGTATGAGGTGGCGCGGCTGTACGGGGATGGTCGCTTCGACGCCTATCGCAGCCAGACCTTCAAGGGCGGCAAGGCCAAGGTGTGGCTCGCGCCGCCGATGCTCGCGCGCAAGGACGACCAGGGAAACCCGCGCAAGATCGCCTTCGGCGGCTGGATGCTGGACTACGGCTTCCCGGTCCTGGCCAGGCTGAAGGGCCTGCGGGGCACGGCGCTCGACCTGTTCGGCTACTCGGACGAACGCCGAATGGAACGCGGCCTGATCGCGACCTATGAGGCCGACCTTCAGCGCATCGCCCGCGAACTGATCCCTGAGCGTCTGGCCCTGGCGGTCGAGCTCGCCCAGGTCCCGCAGGACATCCGCGGCTTCGGCCACGTCAAGCAGGCCTCTTTGGAGCCGGCAATGGCCAAGCGTGAGGCCCTGTGGGCGCAATGGGATCAGGCGGGCGCGGCGGCTGCGGCCTGACCGACGCTGAAAGTCGTTTCCCTGGGCCGCCCCTCGGGTTAGCCATGAGCATGGCAGATTTCGATTTCGACGCCCTGGTGGTCGGGGCCGGCGCCGTGGGCCTGGCCTGCGGCTATGCGCTCGCGCGGCGGGGGATGACCGCGGTGGTCCTGGAGGCCGACGCGGCCATCGGCCAGGGTGTCTCCTCGCGCAATTCCGAGGTGATCCACGGGGGGCTATACTATCCCACCGGCTCGCTGAAGGCCCGGCTCTGCGTGCAGGGGCGGCGCATGCTCTATTCGTTCCTGGAGGCGCGCAACGTCGCCTTCGACCGCTGCGGCAAGCTGGTGGTGGCCAACGGCCCCGAAGAAGTCGCCCGGCTCGAGCCCATCCTCGAACAGGCGCGGACCAACGAGGTCGAGGACATGGCGCAGCTGACCCGCGCCCAGGCCCTGGCCCTGGAGCCGGAGCTCGCCTGCGACGCCGCGCTCATCTCGCCGCAGAGCGGGGTGTTCGACAGCCATGGCTACATGCTGGCCCTGCAGGGCGAGATCGAAGCGGCCGGCGGGGCGGTGGTGGTCTCCACGCCCTTCGAGGGCGCAGAGCCGATCCCTGGCGGCGGCTGGAAGGTGCGGGCTGGCGGGGCGGAGCCGACCACGCTCACCGTGCGCCTGCTGATCACAGCCCCGGGGCTGTCGGCCCAGGCGGTGGCCGGTGAGATCGATGGCTTCCCCAAGGCCGAAATCCCCCCCGGCCACTACGGCAAGGGCCGCTATTTCCGCCTGCAGGGCAAGGCGCCGTTCGCGCGGCTGATCTATCCGCCGCCGATCCCTGGCGCGCTGGGCACCCACTACCGTCGCGACCTGGGCGGGCAGGCGGTGTTCGGCCCCGACCTGATCTTCGTCGACGAGCTGGACTACAGCGTCGAGCCGGACGCCGCGGCCGGCTTCTACGAGAAGGTGCGCAGGTTCTGGCCGGGCCTGCCGGATGATGCGCTGAGCCCCGACTATGCCGGCATCCGGCCCAAGCTGCACGGACCAGGCGAGCCCCACTCGGACTTCCGCATCGACGGGCCAGAGGCCCACGGCCTGGAGGGCCTCGTCGCCCTGTTCGGCATCGAGAGCCCCGGCCTCACCTCTTCCCTGGCGATTGGGGAAGAGGTGGCCGGAAGGCTTGGGCTGGCCAGGGCGTAGCCCGCGCGGGACAACCGCCCTCGTCCTTCGAGGCCCGCTGGCGCGGGCGCCTCAGGATGAGGACGGAATGAGAGGCCTCGCCACACACCTCCTCATCCTGAGGTGCGAGCGAAGCGAGCCTCGAAGGACGCAAGGCCGGGCAACCCCTGCGTCCAACAGGCTTGGTCCCTAGTCCGCCCGGGGAACCAGCTTCAGGATCTTGCCCTGTTCGTTGTCGGTGGCGACGTAGATGGCGCCGTCGGGCCCGACCTCGACCTCACGGATGCGTTCGTCGATATCGGTGAGCAGGCGTTCTTCGCCGACGACACGTTCCCCATTAAGGGTCAGCCGGACCAGATGCTTGTCGCGCAGGGCGCCGACGAACAGGCTGCCCTGCCAGGCCGGGAACAGATCGCCCTGGTAAAAGACCATGCCCGACGGGCCGATCACCGGATCCCAGTAATAGGCCGGCTGCTCCATCCCCTCACGGGCGGTCTGGCCTTCGCCGATCGCGCCGCCGGAATATTCCAGGCCATAGGCGATGGTCGGCCAGCCATAGTTCTTGCCGGCCTCGATGATGTTCAGCTCATCGCCGCCGCGGGCGCCGTGCTCGATTTCCCAGAGCTTGCCGGTTTCGGGATGCAAGGCCGCGGCCTGAACGTTGCGCACGCCGGAAGCGAAGATCTCCGGGCGCACCCCGTCCTGGCCGACGAAGGGATTGTCGGCGGGGATCGAGCCGTCGCGGTTGATGCGCACGACCTTGCCCAGGGCGGAGTTCATGTCCTGGGCCTGGACGCGGCCGGCCAGGATCGAACGCTCGCCAAGCGAGATCAGCAGATGGCCGTCGCGGTCGAAGACCAGGCGGTTGCCATAGTGCTTGGTGGAGTCCAGCGCCGGCTGCTGCTGGAAGATGACCTGGACGTCCTCGACGCGCGCGGCGCCGCCGGTCTCCGCGAGCTTGCCCCGGGCCACGGCGGTGGAATTGGTCCCGTTCCCGCGCGGCTCGGCATAGCTCCAATAGATCAGGTTGTTCGTGGCGAAGTCGGGATCCAGCGCCACGTCCAGCAGGCCGCCCTGGTCGCGGGCGTCCACCTCGGGCAGGCCGGTCACGGGCTCGGAAAGCGCGCCCTGCGCCGTCACGATCCGCAGGCGGCCGGGCTTTTCGGTCACAAGCATGCGGCCGTCGGGCAGGAAGGCGATGGCCCACGGCTTGTTCAGCCCCTCGGCGACAGTCTCGACGCTATAGGCCACGTTGGCCGTGACTTCCGGCGCGCGGGTCTGGCCGGGGAAGGCCGGGGTCTGGGACGGCGCATTGGCAGGCCGAGTCTCCCAGGGCTGGCCGCCTTCAGCCGGCGCTGGCGCTGGCGACTGGGCTGCGCTGTCGGCGCCGCCACAGGCGGCGAGGATGGCGGCGAGCGCCGTGGTGAGAAGCAGGTTTTTCATGGGCGGTCTCCCTCTGGTCGAGCTTTGAGCGTCTGAACCGCTCAGTTCGTTCCGGCCACGCTGTCCAACGCTTCGGTCGGGCTCGCGCCGTCCACATGTATGCGCGACCAAACGGCGAGGAAGAGCAGGGGCCAGCGTCGCGGGTCGTTTTCGCCCTTGAACACGGCCTGGGCTTCCTCGGCGCCCATGATGGTCCGGACGGCGGCGACGTCGCCGATGCGCTCGGCGATGGCCTCGGCCCGCGGCGCGATCCAGGCGGCGACGGGCACGGTGAAGCCCTGCTTGCGCGCCCAGGGCGAAGCCGCCGGGCAGGCGCCCTCCAGCCATTTTCGCACCAGCCACTTGCCATAGCGGCCGCGCACCTTGAACCGGTCGGGCAGGGCGAAGGCGAAGTCGGCCACGACAGGATCGAGAAACGGCGTGCGGCCTTCCAGCCCATGGGCCATCAGGCAGCGGTCGAGCTTGGTCAGAAGGTCGTTGGGCAGCCAGGTGGCGATGTCGGCGTACTGGGCCCGTTGCAGGCGGGTCAGGCCCTCGGGCCCCTTGGCCTGGGCCCGCCAGCGGGCCAGCGCGGCGGGATCGGCGTCGCGGGGCTCGGCCGGGCGGCCCCCCAGCCAGGCCGGCCGCAGGGCGCGGCGATAGCGGCCATAGCCGCCGAACAGCTCATCGCCGCCCTCGCCGGTCAGGACGACGGTCAGGGTCCCCTTGGCCGCCTGGGCCAGCTTGAAGGTCGGCAGGGTGGCGTAGTCGGCTGTGGGGTCGTCCAGGGCTTTCGCCACCTGGGGCAGGAGCGACCAGAAGTCGGCCTCGCCGAAGGTGGTCTCCCGCCAGTCGAGGTTCAGCGCCCGGGCCACCCGCTCGGCCTGGGCCCGCTCGTCCCGGGCGCCCGGCGCGTCGAAGCCGCAGGTAAAGGCGGTGACTGGCCGGCTGTTCAGCCGCGCCATCAGGGTGGCGATGGCCGCGGAGTCGATCCCGCCCGACAGGAAGAGGCCATAGGGCACGTCGGCCCGCTGGTGCACGCGAACGCTGTCCTCCAGCACGGCGTCGAGGCGGGCGACCAGGGCGGCTTCATCGCTGGCGAAGGGTCGCGTGCGGGCCGGGGGCAGGGCGGGGCGGACCTCGTGGGGAACGAGCCGGCCCTCCACCACCTCGGCGATGGCGCCGGGCGCCAGGCGACGGACGCCGGGGAAGATGGTTTCGTCGCCCAGGGTGTAGTTGAAGGCCAGCAGCTCGCGGGCGGCGTGGGCGCGGATGGCCCGGGGCGCCAGGCCCGCGGCCAGGAAGGCGCCGGCCTCCGAGGCGAAGGCCAGGCCGCTCTCCAGCTCCATCACATAGAGCGGCTTGATGCCGAAGGGATCGCGCACCAGCCAGGTACGGCCGTCAGGCCCGACCAGGCAGAAGGCGTACATGCCCCGCAGCCGTTGAAAGGCGGCCGGCCCCTCCTGCGCATAGAGGTGCAGCAGGGGCTCGAAGTCCGAGCCGGTGGAGAGCGCGTCCGTCAGGGCGAAGTCCTGCGCCAGCTCCAGATAGTTGTAGATTTCCCCATTGCCGATGACCGTCCCGCCCGCGGCGCGCAGCGGCTGCCAGCCGCCCTCCAGGTCGATGATCGACAGCCGGGCATGGGCCAGCGAGCGGCCCGGCGCCTCCTCCACCCGAATCCCGTCAGGGCCGCGGTGGGTCATGGCCTCGATCAGCGGGCGGGCCGAGGCCTCACCATCCAGGATTCCGGCGATGCCGCACATCAGTCGGCGCCGAACCGGGCGAAGAGGTCGCGCCATTGGGCCACGACGGCGGCTTGGGAAAACTCCGCCTCCACCCGGGCCAGGCCGTTCTGGGCCAGACGGATGCGCAGCATGGGATCGTCCAGCAGCCGGCCGACGGCGGTTCCCAGGGCCTCGGCGTCGTCCACCGGAACCAACAGGCCGTCCTCGCCGTCGCGGATCAGGGCGCCGGGTCCCTGGCTGGCGGCGGCGGCCACGGGCAGGCCGTGCGCCCAGGCCTGGATCACCACATTGCCCAGGGGCTCGTAGCGGGAGGGAAAGACGCACACATCGGCGGCCCGGTAGAGCGCCGAGGGATCGTTGCGCCAGCCCAGGAACCGCACCCGCTCGGCGACGCCTAGGGCCGCAGCCAGCGCCTTCAGCCGCGCCTCCTCCGGCCCCGTGCCGGCGATCCACAGCCAGGCCTGCGGCAGGCGGGTCAGAGCGTTCAGCGTGACGTCATGGGCCTTGGCCTCGTGCAGCCGGCCCATGGCCAGCAGCAGGGGGGCGTCGGCCGGGGTGGAGAGCGCCGCCCGCTCGGCCGGCGCAGCCTCGTCGGGCGCCTCGGCGAAGTTGGGGATGCAGGCGACCTTGCCCGCCGGCCAGCCCTGAGCCACCACCCAGTCGGCGATGTCCTCGGTGTTGGCCACCAGGAAGTCGAAGCCGGCATAGTATTTGAGCTTGTAATAGCCCCCCAGCCGGCCGATCCGCGCCCACGGTCCTTTGGGCGTATGGCGGGCTGCGCGGTTCATCCAGGCCAGCGCCACGGTGACGTCCTGGCGATGGGCGAACCCCGCCACCTTGCGCCGGGTCAAAAGATCCAGCGGTCCGCCGAAGCCGAAGGTCTCCACCGCCACGCCGTCGCCGGCCAGCACGGCCTCGCGCCGGGCGTGGGGGCGCAGGGCCGCGGCCTGGGCCACGCCGTCGCTGGCGAGGGCGCGGACGAGGTCGACGAAATAGGTCTCCGCCCCGCCTTCGCCGGCCGTTCCCAGAAGATGAAGCACGCTCATGGCGGGCGCGAACCTAGCCTTGGTTTGCCCTGCGCCCAAGCCGCTTGATGCGCCGATCCGAAATCCCTATAACCCGCGCCTCGCGCGTCAGCGGCGCGAACCCGTGGCTGGGTAGCTCAGCTGGTTAGAGCGGTGGATTCATAACCCACAGGTCGGCGGTTCGAGCCCGCCCCCAGCTACCATTCGTTTCAACTGCCCTCCTACATTGGCAGTGGTCACCCTTGCAGCCCATTCGCGTCACATTCTGAGGGCGGGGCCGAGGCAATCAGGCGTCACCGAGCGGGGGACAAGGTCGACCAGCAGGCTCAGACCG
The DNA here is from genome assembly GCF_030680185.1 of Phenylobacterium sp. Taxonomy (GTDB): domain Bacteria; phylum Pseudomonadota; class Alphaproteobacteria; order Caulobacterales; family Caulobacteraceae; genus Phenylobacterium. The sequence continues at coordinate 28,460 of NZ_JAUXVZ010000034.1, read as the reverse complement.
CCGACAGGCCCCGCCGCCGAACGCTGAGACCCACGGCAGCGATCCGCTCGACATCGGCATAGGCCGGGTCGGAAAGCTGGTCGCCAAAGATATCGGGGTCCAGCTCCCGATAGGCGATCTCGAAATCGCTGTCGGACAGGTTCGCCGTGATCGCCTGGTGGAACAGGTCCTGGCCCTCGACAATGGCGCTGCCGGTATAGAGGAGCAGCCGCCCCCTAGGCGCGAGACGTTGCGCTGCGGCCAGGGTCCAGTCGAGGGAAAGCTGCGCCCCATGGAGGTCGCCGCCATCCCGATAGGTGTGGCCGTTGTCGCCGGCGATAAAGGGGGGATTGGCGATAGCCAGATCGATGGGTTCGCCCACGCTCTCCAGCCCGTCGCCAAGGATCGTCTCCGGAGCCATGCCCGCATGGGCGGCGTTGGCCCGGGCCAGCCGCAGGGCCTGGAGGTTGAGGTCTGTCAGGACCGTTCTTTTGGGCTGCGCGAGCGCGGCTGCGACCACGGCGCCAGCGCCCGATCCAGCGCCGATATCGACGAGCAGGTCGATCGGTGAGGCGCCCGCCAGCTCGGCGGTCAGGAAGTTCGCGAACCGATAGGTGTCAGGACCAAAGAAGACGGCGTCCTCCGCCGTGGTCGGAAACGCCGAGTGGAGAAAGAGGTGCGCTCCGAGCGACGATATCCGCACGCGGCTGCGAAGGAGGCCCTCGTCCTGATCTATCAGCTCGGCGGCCCATAGGGCGTCCATCAGGCCGTTGGACAAAAGGTCGGGTCGAAACGGCAGGCTCCAGCCAAAGACATCGCGCAGGTTCTGGGCCACGGGCTGGGCTTGGCGCTGCAGAACGCGGCGATGGGTGAAGGGCGACGGAGTGACGAAGTGGTAGTCGGCCTGCCTCAGCAGATTGAGCAGGGCGCCCAGGGCGCGCTGGTCCTCATCATGGACATCGAGATCGGCGGGAAGGGCCTGCACGTCCGTCAACCTCGTGGCTTGAGCGCGGGCTTAACTCTCGGCCGATGTCGCGGTTCCAGCGGGGGACTCAGCGCGGGCGTTTGCTTATCCCCTCCACCATCCGGTCGATGGCTCCGTCGAGGAGATCAAGCGTGGTGGCGTCGAGGCGGGCGCGGCCAAGGATCTGCAGGGCGACGTCGCGGCCGGTGTTGAAGGCCAGCAGGCTGGAGATCAGCATCAGGGCCTCGGCGCGGTCGGCGTCCTGAACCGTCTTGCGGCCCTGACAGCCGGCGACCAGACGGGCGGTGATCTCGACGCCCGGCGCCCAGAGCTGGTCATAGAGGATCTGGAAGGCCGGCCCACGGTCGCGCATCTCGCGGGCCACGAAGTCGGCCTGGGAGCCGGCGGCCTCGTCCTGCGCGAACAGCCGCAGCAGGCGGCGCAGGATGTGGCGGAGATAGTCGCTGCAGACCTCGGGCGGCGGCGCGGCGTCCAGGGCCAGGCCAGCCTCCAGCGCCAGGTCGGCGGCCTGGGCGTAGTAGCGGGCGACGATAGCCCGCGCGCAGGCGAGGTGGAGCCCCTCCTTGTTGCCGAAGTGATAGGCGATGGCCGGCAGGGCCACCCCGGCCGCCTCGGCGATCTGGCGGGTGGTGGCGGCCGCGAAGCCATGCCGGCCAAAGGCCGAAAGGGCGGCCGTGATGATCGCCTCGCGGGTGGCCTCGCTCTTGGCGTAGCCCTGCCGGCTGGCGGCGGGCGCCACAGGGATCATCGTCTCAGCCATGGGCGGCCTTATAGGCCTCGCCGTCGGAGGTGAACTCCGCGCGACCATAGCGGGCGAGCAGGGCTTCCAGCTTGCTAACCAGACGACGGTCGGCCATGTCGCGGATTCCGGGGGCCCGGGCCAGCGCATCATAGAGTCGCACCTGCGAGAAGATGCGTCCGGCCGCCACCAGGGCGAGGCGCCGGTCGCGGGGGCCATAGGCCACCCCCATCCGGCGGGCGCGGGCGGTGTCGCCCTGCAGGAACTGGCGGATGAAGAAGGCCTTGGAGAAGCTGCGTTCCAGCTCCCGGTCGATCCTCCCCAGCAGGGTGCGGTCGTGGGAGAGCTCGGTGGTCATGGTTCCGCGCACCAGGGCGCCGCAGGTCTCCTCGTCATAGGCGCTGCGCAGGGTGGCCTGGCGGGCCAGCATCAGCCGGGCGATGGCCCGCGGGCTGTCCCCCAGCAGGGGCTCGGGCAGGCCCAGCAGGAAGCAGCGATAGCGGGCGATCTCGATGCGGGCGCGCTCGGCCGGCGTGAAGGTCTCGCGCCCCTGACGCAGGGCCTTGAAGGCGATCAGGAACGAACCGATCTGGCCGGCCGGCATCTGATCCACCTGCGGGATCGGCACGCCATAGACGGCGCTGTCCCAGACGCCCTGGCGCCGCATCACATTGAAGCGGACCATGGAGTGCATCAGCCGCACCATGGCCGCAGCCTTGAACGCCGCCCCATGCCGCTCCAAGGCGCCGGGCATGACGGTCAGGGTGAAGAAGGTGGCGGTCTCGTGCACCCGTTTGGCGGCCAGCTTGTCCGACAGGCTGCCGGTCAGCGCCATGGGCAGGGCGGAGTACTTGTTGAGGAAGGTGGCCAGGAAGGCGCCGCGAATGGCGAAGGGGACCAGGTGAGCGTACTGGTTGCGCTCGATCCGCGCGCCTTCGGCGATCAGGTCCATGTCGAGCCAGTCGGGCTTGCGCGCCATGTCGGCGATGAAGGCGGCCAGTTCCGGCGGCGCATCGGTCACAGCCTCGACCCCCTTGTCGCAGGCGGTCTCCAGCATCTCGATCAAGCGACGGAAGCCGAAGTCCTCCATGCGCGCGGCATAGGCGTCGGCCACCACGTCGCCCATCAGGGTGTAGGCGGACATCATCTCGATCAGGGGGGCGTCGGCCATGATGTCGGCCGTCATCTCGCCAAAGCCCAGGCCGTCGGCGGACGGCTCAGTGGTGAAGCGCTCGGGCGCGCTCTTAAGGTCGATCTGGCCGTAGATCTGGGGAACCTGGCCCGCCTGGGCGTCCACCTGGCGCCAGAGGTCGGGATGGAATTGACGCGGCTGCATGGCGGCCTCCTGAATATCTATCATACGTTAGATATCTATCGAGCGATATGTTTCAAGGGCGGTGTTCGTCGGATCGTTTCCCGGGCTTGCCTTTTGAGAAGCTGGTGGGCCTTGTGCGGCCTCGGTTCAGATGGAGGCCTGCGATGGCGAGGAACGTGTATGACGCCCCGGTGAAGAAGGGGCGCGGCCTTGTCCAGTTGGGGGTCGTCGGGCTCGCCGCCGTGGTGCTGATCGGCGGGGTGCTGGCCATGCTGGGGCAGCAGCGTACGGCCTCGGCCGCCGACTGGACCCCGCGTGGCCCCGAATGCCCGGTGTGGGACGGTCCCCTGCCGGTCTCCAAGAGTCGCCCCGACCTGCTGACCTTCGATTACGGCGGCGCGACGCTCGGCCGCTGGTTCGGCCACGTCAATTGCGTGCAGGTCTATAAGACGGCCCTGCCGGGCGGCGGCGTCTATTACGCCTGCCACTTCACCGGCCCGGACTTCGTGCAGGTGACGGTGGGCGACCAGGTGACGACCTTCCGTCCCGGCGTCGGCAAGCCGGCCATCGTCAGCATCCGCGACGGCGAGGTCAGCTGCGCCACCGACCCCCGCGCCGTAGCGCCCCGCAAGCCCTAAGCCGACGAGGTTGGTTAAGACTTTGGTCAGGACTGACTTCTAATTCGCGTCCCCTAGGTTGTGATCTGCTCGCATTTCGGGCGTCCCGGGGGGGAATTATGAGCAATTGGAAGATGGCGGCTTCGGCCGTGGCGCTGGGCGTGTGCCTGGCGCCGTCGCTGGCGCAGGCCCAGAGCCTGGAGGATGTCCTGGCGCGCCTCGAGCGTCTGGAGCAGGAAAACCGCCAACTGCGCCAGGAGGTGGACAGCCTCAAGGGCGGCGGCCCGGTCGTCGCCATGGCCGAAGCGCCGGCCCCTGCGCCGGTCGAGACCGCGCCTGCGGCCGCGCCGATCCGGGAGGTTCAGGCGCCGGTGGCTGACAATGATCGGGCGCGGGCCGCCGTGGAGCTCAACTCCGGCCTGTTCATCAGCCGGGCGAGCGATGTCAGCTATCGGGTGCTGGACCCCACCACCCATACGAGCCGCAAGCCGCTGATGCTGCTGGACGCCCGGCGCCAGGGGGACCTGCGCGACGGCGGGGTCTATCTGGGCGGGGCGATCACGGCGCTGGCCAACTAACAGGAGACCAATCGGAACTCCAAGTTCGGCTATCTGATGCGCCATCCCACCTCGGCCAACCAGATTGGCGAGACGGCGTCCGAGGCCGTCCTGCATTCGGCGCAGCTCAGCGTCACCGCCAATGTGACCCCCTGGATCACGGCCTATGCCGAGCTGCTCTATGACCCGGAGCAGAGCTTCGGGACCGGCACCATCACCGCCGTCGGCCGCAACCAGATGCAGCTGCGCAAGGGCTATGTGATGTTCGGGGATCTGGAGGAGAGCCCCTACTACGCCGCCATCGGCAAGATGGAGGCGCCGTTCGGCCTGATGGACACGGTCAGCCCGTTCACCGCCTCGACGGTCTGGCACGCCTTCGGCGGCCTCGCCTGGGGCGCGCTGGCCGGCTATTCCAAGGATGGCCTGAACATCGCGCTGGAGGCCGTGCAGGGCGGTTCGCAGTTCCGCTCCCTGGCCACCTCGGTGGAAGGCACCAACGTGCCCTCGCGGCTGAACAACTTCGTGGCCGACGCCAACTATACGTTCGACCTGGGCGGGCCGGGGCGGGACCTGATGGCCGGCGCCTCCTATGTGCATGGCAGCGCCTATTGCCATGGCTTCCCCGTGGTGCACTTCAATCCCTGCGTCGACGACAACCCGGCCTATGCGGTCTACAGCCAGCTGCACTACGACCGCTGGACCGCCAACGCCGAGTTCGCCAAGACGCTGGAAGAATGGCCGGGGACCTTCAACCCCACCCCGCCGCTGAACCAGTTCGCCGCCAGCAAGGTGACCAGCTGGGGCGTGGGCGGCCGCTATGCCGCCGAGATCGGCGGGCAGGAGGTCCATCTCTCCAGCGAGTTCTCCACCTATATCGCCGGCCCCAAGGGCTCGCCCTGGCGGCGGCAGGACCAGTGGGTCTTCGGCCTGGCGGCCTTCCCGGTCAGCCACGTCAAACTCTTCTCCGAGCTGGTGCTGGTGGAGGGCTATGTGCCGCTCAACTTCCTCAGCGGCGGCAATCTCGGCCCCGGCGTGAGCTGGAGCGACGCCGATGCGCGCACGACCGTTCTGCTGCTTGGCGCGAACGTCGCCTTCTAGGGTGGCTGGCCTGGCCGGCGATTGATCCTTGGCGAGGGTCGGCTGCGTACTCTACATTCGAAGCCTTTAGGGCCGGCGCGGGCGATCATTCGGCCCGCCCGGACGTCGCTCCGGCGATGGTTTTGAGTGAAGGTGGCGCAGATGGGTTCCGATACGCAGACCGTCGCGGGCGGGCGGACGATCGACAAGGACGCGCTGCTGGCCAAGTACATCGCCGAGCGGGACAAGCGCCTGCGGCCCGACGGGAATGACCAGTATCTGGAGCTGAAGGGTCAGCTCTCCCACTATCTCGAAGACCCCTATACGCCGCGGGTCGAGCGCGACCCCAGGACCGACCACGTCACCTTCGCCTTCATCGGCGGCGGATTCGCCGGCCTTGTGACCGGCGCGCGGCTGGTGGAGGCCGGCGTCAACGACGTGCGCATCATCGAGAAGGGCGGCGATTTCGGCGGCACCTGGTACTGGAACCGCTATCCCGGCGCCCAGTGCGATACGGCGTCCATGATCTACATGCCGCTGCTGGAAGAGACCGGGCACATGCCGAGCGAGAAGTACGCTCACGCGCCGGAAATCCTCGAACAGTGCCAGCGGATCGGCCGCCAGTACGGCCTCTATGACAATGCGCTCTTCCACACCGAGGTCGAGGACCTGTCGTGGGACGAGGCCAAAAGCCGCTGGGTGATCCGCACCAACCGCGGCGACGCCTTCACGGCCAGCTTCATCGGCCTTGGCACCGGCCCGCTGCATGTGCCCAAGCTGCCGGGCATTCCGGGCATCGACACCTTCAAGGGTCATTCCTTCCACACCAGCCGGTGGGACTATGACTATACCGGCGGCGACCCCTCAGGCGCGCCGCTGGAGAAGCTGGCCGACAAGCGGGTGGCGATCATCGGCACCGGCGCCACCTCGGTCCAGGCCGTGCCCCACCTGGCCCGGGCCTGCCAGACGCTCTATGTGGTCCAGCGGACGCCGTCTTCGGTGGACGTGCGCGCCAATGCGCCCATCGATCCCGACTGGTTTTCGCAGATTGCGACGCCCGGCTGGCAACAGCGCTGGCTGGAGAACTTCACCGCCAACCAGGGCGGGAGCATCACCGAGGAAGACCTGGTGATGGACGGCTGGACAGATCTCTCCCGCCGCATCCGCAGCAAGATCAACGAACTGCCGCCCGAACAGCGCACGCCGCGGAACATGCTGGCGGCCTTCGAGGACTCCGATTTCGAGAAGATGGATGAGATCCGCGCCCGCGTGGACTCCATCGTGCAAGACGGCGAGACCGCCCAGAAGCTCAAGGCCTGGTACCGCCAGCTCTGCAAGCGGCCCTGCTTCCATGACGCCTATCTGCAGGCCTTCAATGCGCCGGGCACGCATCTGATCGACACCGACGGGCAGGGGGTCGAGCGGATTACGGAAAAGGGCTTCGTGGTCGCCGGCGTCGAATATGAGGTGGACTGCATCATCTACGCCTCGGGCTTCGAGGTCGGCACCGAATATACCCGCCGGGCCGGCTTCGACCTGACGGGCCGCGGCGGGCTCAAGCTGTCCCAGGCCTGGGGCGAGGGGATGAAGAGCCTGCACGGCATCCATGTGCGTGACTTCCCCAACGCCTTCTTCGTCCAGCCGACCCAGGGCGCCAACCTGATCTCCAATATTCCGCACAATCTGACGGAGTCCGGTCGCACCATCGCCATGACGGTCCGCCACGCCCTGGACGTCGGCGCCAAGGAGGTCGAGGTGACACCGGAGGCCCAGGCCGCCTGGGTCGATCTGCTGCTGACCGGCATGGGGCGCATGCTGGGAGCGCCCGACTGCACGCCGGGCTACTACAACAACGAGGGCCAGGATCCCGGCCCCGCGGCGGCGCTGAATGTCGGCTATCCGCAGGGCGCGAGCGCCTTCTTCAAATACATCGACGGCTGGCGCACGTCCGGCGCCTTCGAGGGCCTGACCTTCCGCTGAAGCAGAGCGGCGGCCGCTGGCCGCCGGCTCATGTTCAACCAATCGGTTGACGATCTAGGATCGTGTCCCTATATTCAACCTTATGGTTGAATTATCTGCACCCCAGTTGGACACTGTCTTTCACGCCCTCGGCGACGCCACGCGCCGCCGGATGCTGCGCGAACTCTCTGAGGGCGAGCGCACGGTGGGCCAGCTTGCCGAACCCTTCGCCATCTCGCTGGCGGCCGCCTCCAAGCACATCAAGACCCTCGAGACCGCGGGCCTGATCCGTCGCGAGGTGCGGGGCCGCACGCACATCTGTCGTCTCGATCCCGGCCCGCTGGCCAGCGCCCACCAATGGCTCGGCGTCTATCAGCGGTTCTGGACCGAGCGTCTCGACGTCCTCGAAGGCCTCCTGCGCCAGGAGGACGCGCCACCGCCTTCCAAGCCCAAAGGAGAAGACCCATGAGCGACCTTGCCACCCTCGACGCCTATGGCGCGCTGATCGAGCCCGCCACCCTGAAGGTGCAGCGCCTGTTGCCCGGACCCATCGAGCGGGTTTGGGACTATCTGACCAAGACCGAACTGCGCCGGCGCTGGCTGGCGTCCGGCGAGATGCCCGCCCAGGCGGGCGGCGAGTTTGAACTGGTCTGGCGCAATGATGAGCTGACCGATCCCCCTGGCGTGCGCCCCGACGGCTTCTCCCATGAGCATCGGATGGAGAGCCGGGTGGTGGCCTTCGAGCCGCCCCGCAAGCTGGTGATCACCTGGGGCGTGCAGAGCGAGGTCGAGTTCGGCCTGGAGAGCCAAGGCGGCGAGGTGCTGCTGACCGTCATCCACCGGCGGCTCCCCGACCGCGACGCCCTCCTGAATGTCAGCGCCGGCTGGCATGCGCATATCGACGTCCTCGCCGCCCAGCTGTCGGGTCAGACGCCCAAGCCCCATTGGGATAACTGGGTCCAGCTTCGGGCCGAGTACGACGCCCGCCTGCCGGCCTGAGGACGCCAGCCCTCAGGAGGGGAGGAGCCCCGCCGCCTTTTGCGCCATGTAGCAGGCGTCCCAGGACGGCTCGCCGCCGAAGTGCTCCAGCATCAGCTGGGTCAGGGCCTGGACCTTGCGCGAGGCGTGATCGGCCGGCGGGGGCCGCACCACATAGAGCCCCGCCTCCGGGATCGGATGATCCTGGAGGAGGAGGCTCAACTCGCCGGTGGCGATGGCGTGGCCACAGAGGAAGGTGGGCAGGATGGCGATTCCGAGCCCGGCGGTGACGGCCGCCAGCAGGGCCTGACCGCTGTCGGCCTGGAAGCGCGCCTTGGGCCGGATGGCCAGGGCGCGGGGGCCGGCCCCGAAGCGCCAGACCTCGTCCGGCTGGCCGACCGCGGCATGGGCGGCCAGATCCTCGGGCCGCTGGGGCGTCCCATGTTCGGCCAGATAGCCGGGACTGGCCACCACCGCGGCGGCGATCGGCGCGATCCTGCGGGCCACAAGGCTGGAGTCCGCCAGGCGCCCGATGCGGATGGCGGCGTCGAAGCGCTCCCCCACCAGATCCACGAAGCGGTCGCTGAACGAGGCCTGGATCTCCAGCCGTGGATGACGCTGGGAAAGCTCTGTCAGGACCGAGCTGAGATGGGTGGCGCCGAAGCTCAGGGGTGCGGCGATCCGCAGGCGCCCGGTGACCTCCTCGCCCTGGGCCACGGCGGCGCGCGCCGCCTCGGCGCCGGCCAGCAGCGTCTCGGCGTGGCGGCGGAAGGTGGCGCCGGCCTCGGTGAGCGCCACGCCCCGGGTCGTGCGCGCCAGCAACTGGGCGCCGAGCTCATCCTCCAGCCGGGACAGGCGCCGACTGATCATGGACTTGGACTGGTCGAGGCGTCGCGCCGCCTGGGTCAGACCTCCGGCCTCGGCCACTTCGACAAAGGTCCGGACATCTTCGAGATCGAGCATACATGTTGCATAAATCGGAACAATCATTCCCGCAATGGCCGCCTACTGTTGCGCATCGCGAGACGATACCTCCTGGACATCGAACACACCGACGACAGGAGCGCGTCATGTCCAACCTTCTCGTAATCAACAGTTCCTCGGCCGGCGAACAGTCGGTCTCCCGCCAGCTGGTCGCCGCGGCGGTCGCCACGGTTCAGCGCAACGACCCCGGCGTCACCGTCGTGCGTCGGGAACTGGGCGAGGACCCGGTGCCGCATCTGGTGCGCGACACCCTGGCCGGCGTTCGCGGCGTGGCCTCAACCCCGGCCGAGCACGCGGCCCGGGCGCTGTCGGACACCCTGATCGCCGAGCTGCGCGCGGCAGACACCATCATCATCGGCGCGCCGATGTACAACTTCAGCCTGCCCACCACCCTGCGGGCCTGGCTCGACCATGTGTTGCGGGCCGGCGAAACCTTCACCTATTCCGAGGCCGGGCCGAAGGGCCTGCTGGAGGGCAAGCGGGTGATCGTCATCGAGAGCCGCGGCGGCTTCTACAGCGAAGGCCCCGGCCAGGTCGCCGACTTCCAGGAGCCCTATCTGCGCCACCTGCTGGGCTTCATCGGCCTGACGGACGTCACCTTTGTCCATGCCGAGAAGATCGGCTTCGGGCCCGAGGCGCGGACCGCCGCCATCGAAGGCGCCGAGGCCCGGCTGGCCGAGGTGCTCGGCGAGCGGCTGGTCGCGGCCTGAAGGGTGTGAACGGGGCGGCCAGACTTGAGCGCCGGCCGCTCCGCTCAGATCTCCAGCCGGTAAATCCGGCGCGCGGTGTCATGGAACAGGGCGGCCTTTTCGTCCGCTGACGCGCCCGCCGCCAGCCGCTTGAAGGCGTTCCAGAGGGTCGCGTAGTCGCACGTCCCCGCATCGACCGGGAAGTTGCTTTCGAACATGCAGCGGCTGGCGCCGAAGGCCTCGATCGTGGTCTCCACATAGGGCCGCCACGCCTCGGCCAGCATCGCCGACGTCGCGGGGGGCTCGGCCATGAAGCTCGGGAAGCCGGCGAACGGCATGGCCAGGCCGCCAACCTTGCAGACCACATTGGGGCGCTCGGCCAAGTCCCGGATACTGTCGCGCCAGATCTCGAACCGCGCCTCGCGCTGGCCGGCATAGGCGCCGATCCCGAGCGGCGTGCCCACATGATCCAGGATGATGGTCGTCTCAGGGAAGGCGCTGGCCAGATCCATCAGGTCGGGAAGCTGCGGTTCCAGCAGCCAGGCGTCGAAAGACAGGCCGTGGTCGGCGAGGTGAGCGAAACCCGCCCGGAAGGCTTCGCTGCGATAGAGGCCGGCGGCGTTGCGAGCCAGGGGCCCGAGGACGGCAGCGTCCGGATCATAGGACGCGCTCTGGCGAACGCCACGGAACCGTCCGCCGCCAGCGGCCAGATGCGCCTCGATCACCGGCGCCGCGGCGTCCCCCAAGGTCAGGTCGACATGGCCGACAATGCCAGCGCAGGCGCGGGCTTCGCCATAGAGTCCGCTGGCGCTCATGGCCGCCACGCCATTGACGAACTCGGTCTCTCCGACGGGCGCCAGGGCCGCTGGCGCGCCGGCCCGATACATGGCGCCGCATTCGACGAAGATGGTCGCCCGCACATTGTGGCCGGCGCCCAGGTCGCCCAGGAGCTGATCCAGCAGATAGTGGGGCGAGCGGCGGAGCAGGGCTTCGAAGCCATGGCGGGGCGCCGGGGCGTCGGCGCCAAACCGGCCGCGCATGTCCCAAAGGTGATGGTGAGGGTCGACGATCGGCAGCTCGGGCTCGAGAATGGTCTCGCGGCTCATGGGGTGTCCTCCTTGTGGCGCAGCGATGTTCAACCCGGGAGACGTGTTTCCCAAGGAAATCAATTCGTAGGCATTGGCATGCCATTGTTCGGCGTTTCGCCAGACGCCGAGGCTCACCTTGCTCAAGCTCACGGCCCGCAAGCCGGCCGATATTACAGTCTCTCCTGAGGTTCTGGCCCAGTCCCAGACGCCGGTTCTGCGCACCTATGTGCTGGCGGCGGCGATCTATTACGCCCTGGTCAGCGCGTCGCATCCGTTCTTCGAGACCGGCCGAGCCCTGGTGATCCTGACGGGGCTGTCGGTGGTGGCCATGGTCATGGGCCTGCTCGCCTGGCGCTGGCTGAAGCAGCCCCGGCGACTTGGGGTTCTTGAGGCGACAGCCTTGGCGATGAACGCCCTCTTCATGGTCAATGTGGTCGCCTATCTGAGCATCCACTTCGAAGCCCTGAAGCTGTTCTATTTCGTGCTCATGGCCCTGGTCTTCGCGATCGCTGCGCCGACCCGTCGGGTCGCCTATGTGAGCACCCTGGCGGCCTTTATCGGCATGGTGCTGATGGCCCGCGCAGCGCCTGGCCACCTGATCGGCCACTACGCCTATGTCGGCGTGGCGGGCATGTTTGCCGCCCTGGGCATGTCGACTTTGATGCGGGGCGCCGTGATGCGGGAAATCCGCGCCCGACTGGCCACGGACGAGCTCAATGTCGCCCTCCGCAACGAACTGACGCGGAACCAGGCCCTGACCCGAGAGGCCCAGGCTTTGGCCGTGGCCGCCCGCGCCGCCGATCGCACCAAGAGCGAGTTTCTGGCGACCATGAGTCATGAAATCCGGACGCCCCTCAACGGGGTGTTGGGCATGGTTCAGGTCATGGCCCTGGACGACCTGCCAGCCCTCCAGCGGGAACGCCTGGGTGTGGTGCAGGACTCCGCCTCGAACCTTCTGGATATCCTCAACGCCGTGCTGGATATCGCCCGGATCGAGGCCGGCGAGATGACCATCACCGCCGCGGAGTTCGACCTCGACCGCCTCATTAGCCCCTTGGGCGTCCTCTATGGCCAGATCGCCGCCGAGCGCGGGCTCACCTTCACGCTCGACCTCGAGCCGGAGGCTTGCGGGCGACGTCTGGGCGACGAGGTGCGTCTGCGCCAGGTGATCAGCAACCTGATCTCCAACGCCCTGAAGTTCACGGAGTCCGGCTCGATCTCGGTGCGCATCGGCGGGGACGCGACGCAACTGACCTGCGAGGTCGCCGATACCGGCATCGGCATTCCCCTGGATCACCAGGACACCATCTTCGACAAGTTCGTCCAGGCCGACGCCTCCAATACCCGGCGCAGCGGCGGGACCGGCCTTGGTCTGGCCATCTGCCGCGATCTCGTCGCGTTGATGGGGGGCAAGATCAGCTTCCAGAGCCAGCCAGGAGTCGGAACGACGTTCACGCTGGCTCTGCCCATGCCGCGGATCGCGCCGGTTTCGGCGGCGGATCTGGCGGCCGTGCAGCCGCCGGCCGAGGGTGTCCGTGGCCGTCGGATCCTGATCGTCGACGACAACGGCGCCAACCGCATGGTCCTCAAGACCCTCCTCGAAAGCCAGGGGCTGAACTGCGGCCAGGCGGCCGACGGCCACGAGGCAGTCCAGGCCTGGAGTGACGGCGGCTGGGATCTGGTGCTGATGGACATCCACATGCCCGGCATGGATGGCATGGACGCCACCAAGGCGATCCGCGCCGCTGAGCTGGAGACCGGCCGGCCGCGGACCCCCATCCTGGCCCTGACCGCCAGTGTCATGATCCATGAGACCCAGCTCTATCTGGGGATTGGCATGGACGGCGTCGCCGCAAAGCCCGTCCAGCTCGGCCCGTTGATGCGGCAGATCGAACAGGCCTTGAGGGTCGCCAGAACTGGCGCGGCAGCCCGTTCGGCGAGCGTGTCCCGCAGCGCCTGATACGCGACGGCCGCCCGTCTCGGGCTCGCCTTCAGGTTTGTATGAACCCTTCTCTCGTCTCGCGCGCTTCTGGGTCGGCTCCAGAGGAGGACACACGCCATGGCCGACGACATCTACGGGAAGCGCAACCCGGGCGCGGGAGGCGAAACCCACCAGACCGCCTCTGGCGACACCCCCGTCCTGACCACCCAGCAGGGCGTTCCGGTCGCCGATGACCAGAACAGCCTGAAAATCGGCGCCCGCGGCCCGACCCTGCTGGACGATTTCCATCTGCGCGAAAAACTCTTCCACTTCGACCATGAGCGGATTCCCGAACGGGTGGTCCATGCGCGGGGCTTCGGTGTGCACGGCTATTTCGAGGCGACGGAATCGCTGAGCGACCTGACCCGCGCCGATCCCTTCCAGAAGGCGGGCCAGCGGACGCCGGTCTTCGTGCGCTTCTCCACCGTGGCTGGCGCCAAGGGCTCGCCGGACCTGCCCCGGGACGTGCGCGGCTTTGCGGTGAAGTTCTACACCCAGGAGGGCAACTGGGACCTGGTGGGCAACAACATCCCGGTCTTCTTCATCCAGGACGCCATCAAGTTCCCCGACCTGATCCATGCGGCCAAGCCGGCGCCCGACCGTGGCTTCCCGCAGGCCCAGACCGCGCACGACAACTTCTGGGACTTCATCACCCTGAGCCCAGAGTCCATGCACATGATCATGTGGGCCATGTCCGACCGAGCGATCCCGCGGTCCCTGCGCTTCATGGAAGGCTTCGGCGTCCACACCTTCCGGTTCATCAACGCCGAGGGCAAGTCGAGCTTCGTCAAGTTCCACTGGAAGCCCAAGCTCGGGCTGCAGTCGGTGCTGTGGAACGAGGCGCTGAAGATCAATGGCGCCGATCCTGACTTCCATCGCCGCGACCTGTGGGACGCCGTCGAGAGCGCCACGCCGCCGGAATGGGAACTGGGCGTCCAGGTCTTCGACGAGGCCTTCGCCGATGAATTCGAGTTCGACGTTCTCGATCCCACCAAGATCATCCCCGAAGAGCGAGTTCCGGTGCGGATCGTCGGCCGCATGGTGCTGGACAACAACGTCCAGAACTTCTTCGCCGAGACCGAGCAGGTCGCCTTCTGCACCCAGAACGTGGTGCCGGGCATCGGCTTCACCAACGATCCCCTGCTGCAGGGCCGGAACTTCTCCTATCTCGACACCCAGCTGAAGCGCCTGGGTGGCCCGAACTTCACCCACATCCCGGTGAACGCGCCCCGCTGTCCGGTCCACAACTTCCAGCAGGATGGCCACATGGCCATGCGCAATCCCGTCGGCCGCGCCAATTACGAGCCCAACAGCTGGGGCGAACAGAGTGGACCCCGGGAGAGCCCGGAGCGGGGTTATCCGCATTTCGCCGCGGCCGAATCTGGCGAGACCCGCCAGATCCGCGCCGAGACCTTCGCCGATCACTACAGCCAGGCCCGGCAGTTCTTCGTCAGCCAGACTCCGATCGAGCAAAAGCACATGGGCGACGCCCTGGTGTTCGAGCTCAGCAAGGTTGATCGGCTCGACATCCGCGAGCGCATGGTCGGGCACCTGCGCAATATCGACGAAGGCCTCGCCAAGACGGTCGCCACCGGCCTTGGCCTTGCCAAGATGCCCGCCGCCCTGAAGCCGGCGCGGCCGGTGGTGACCGACCTGCCGGCCTCCGACGCGCTCAGCATGCTGAAGCGACCCCTGCCGAAGTTCGAGGGTCGCAAATTCGGGCTCCTGATGACCGACGGCGCCGATGCGAGCCTCTTCAAGGCGCTCACTGACGCCATCGCCGCCGAGGGCGCCATCTTCGAAGTGATCGCGCCTCACATCGGCGGGGTGAAGCTCTCCGACGGCGCCCTGCTGCCGGCCGATCAGAAGATCGATGGCGGACCGTCAGTGCTCTATGACGCCGTCGCCGTGCTGGTGTCGGAGGAGGGGGCCGCCATCCTCTCCAAGGACAAGACGGCCAAGGACTTCGTCAATGACGCCTTCGCCCATTGCAAGTTCATCGCCCATACCGAGGCCGCGGCCGTCCTGTTCGACAAGGCCGGCGTAGCCGAGGACATGGATGAAGGCTTCATCGCG
The DNA here is from genome assembly GCF_030680185.1 of Phenylobacterium sp. Taxonomy (GTDB): domain Bacteria; phylum Pseudomonadota; class Alphaproteobacteria; order Caulobacterales; family Caulobacteraceae; genus Phenylobacterium. The sequence continues at coordinate 13,436 of NZ_JAUXVZ010000034.1, read as the reverse complement.
CTCGAGTCGGCCAAGGACGCCAAGACCTTTGTCGAGGCCTGTCGCGCCATCCGCCTGTGGGCGCGGGAGATGAAGGTCGACCTGGACGCGGCGGCCCTCCAGTAGGCGGCCCGGATGCGCCTGGGGAGGGCTTCGGGCATCTCCCCAGGCGCGTCATCCGCCATCACGGCGGCGTGATAAATTTGCCTCAGAGACGCAACCTTTTTCCGGGTTCACCGGTTTGTGATGTGAGTGGACACAACAGGAGACTCTGAAAATGACCCTCAAGACCAAGTTTTTCGCCGCCGGCGCCGCGCTGGCTCTGATGACCGCGCCGGCCGCTTTCGCTCAGGATGCGGGCGTCGATGCGACCATGTCGGATGAGGCCGCCGCGAGCGCCATGGCCACTGAGCCGGCCGCCAGCGGCGCGGGCTTTACCGACGCCCAGGTCGAGGACTTCGCCGAAGCCATGACGGACGTCCAGGCGCTCAATGAAGAGTACGGCGCCAAGGTCGCCGCCGAAGCCGACGCTACCGCTCAGACGGCTCTGCAGCAGGAAATGACCTCGAAGATGACTGCCGCGGTCGAAGACTCTGGCCTGACGGCGACCGAATACAACCAGATCGCTGCGGCCGCTCAGACCGATGCTGAGCTTCGTGCCCGGATCGGCCAGGCCATGCAGGCCGATGCTGGCGCCGCCGCTGACGCCTCAGCCAATGTCGAGGCCGCCGAGAGCGAGCCGGACATGTAAAAGCCTGATCGCGATCAGGCGACATAGGGCGCGGTCCATCAGGGCCGCGCCTTTTCGTTGGCCGGAATGTCAGGCGGCGCGGGCCGTGCTGCCCTCGAGCGCCTGTTGCAGGGCGCGCAGCAGGTTTTCAGGCTTCATCGGCTTTTCCACCACGCCGATCATGCCGGCGGCGATATAGGCGGCCGCATCCTCGGGATCGGCGTTGGCCGTCAGGGCGATGATGGGGGTCTGCGCGGCCGGGCCGGCCAACGCCCGGATGGCGCGGGTGGCGGCCACCCCGTCCATGCGCGGCATCTTGATATCCATCAGGATCAGGTCGAAGCGGCCGGTCCTGGCCAGTTCCACGGCCTCGACCCCATCCACGGCGGTCTCGGCCGTGCAGTCGAACATTTCGCAGAGGGTCTCTGCCACCATGCGGTTGGTGGCGTTGTCGTCGACGATCAGGATGTGAGCCGCGCGGTCTGCGGCGGATTCGGGTTGCGCCGCCTCGGCCTTGGGCGCGCAGGGGGCGTCGAGGACGAAGACGGCGGTCTCGCCGCCGCCGGCGTTGCTCTCGGTATGCTGGGCGCCGTCAAGGCTCGCCAGGATGTTCTGGGCCAGGGCCGCGCCAATGGCGGTTTCCAGGCCGAAGCGGGCGTCGATGTCCTCGATGCTGCCTGAAAGGCCCTGATGCATCACCTCGCCGGCGCCACGGACGCGACCTTCGAGGCGAAGCGCCTCGCCAGATTGCGCGCTGACGCGAAGCGAGGCCTCGACCGCGCCGCGATGGACGCTGGAGATGGCCTGTCCGATGAAGCCGTCGAAAACCTGATGCAGTCGATGCGGATCGACTAGGGCGGCGGCCGCCGGATCTCCCTCATACGACACCAGCAGGGTGACGCCGCTCTCCCGGGCGCGGCTGATCCAGCGCTCCTGCACCTCGTCCATCAGATCGCGGAGCAGGCGCGGCTCGGGCTTGAGGCTGAGCCGCTGCTCGGCGGCGGTCTTCAGATCCTGGGTGGCGGCCAGCAGGCGGCAGACGGCGGTCGCCGCTTCATCCACGCCGTCAACACAGGCCTGGGCGTCGGCGTTGAGGTGCTGGCGGCTCAGTCGGTCGGTAAGCGCCAACACGCCCTCAAGCTGGACGCGGATCTCTTCCGTAACGCGATCGAGGAAGAAGTCGGAGAGAGGCATGGGTAGCCGGGACCGTTGAATCTTCCACTCAGGATGGAGGGAACCCTTTTCAGAGACGTTAAGTTGGGCGGGTCTGTTTGACGCAGGCGTAAAAACGCAAAGCGGGGCGGCAGGTCTCCCCGCCGCCCCGCCCTGATCGCGATCTGCAATCTTTAGAAGCGGTACTGAAGCTCCAGGCCGAAGGTCCGCGGCTGGATCAGGCCACGGGTGATCGCCGATCCGGTCTGGCGCAGATAGGTCTGGCCACCCACCACCAGGCCCGGATTGGGATTGCCGAAGACCGCCGTCGGGTTGGTCGATCCGGTGGAGGTGAAGCCCTCTTCCTCGAAGGCGTTCTTCACAAATCCGATCAGCGAATAGCGGTCCTCGATATCGCGCCAGATCAGGCGGAAGTCGGCGACCGTATAGGCCGGCACCGCAAAGGCGGGGTTGTCGAAGGGCTGGTAGATGGTCTCGTCGGTCCAGAAGGCCGTGCCCGAGGCGATCAACGACCCAGGTCCGAAGTCCCAGGTATAGTTGGCGTTCATCGCCACCTTGTGTTCCGGGGACTGGAATAGCCGCGAGCCCTCCAGATCCTGGAAGACCAGCAGCACCCCATTCTGGACCGCCGTACCGCCGGCCGGTTGCGCCTGGGGCAGCAGGGCGCTGGGATCGGCCGGATCATAGAAGCAGCAGCCGCGGGTGATCTCGGTGTTCAGATAGCCGTAGCTGACCGAGACCTGGAGATTGCGGCTGGGTTCCCAGATGGTTTCCAGTTCCAGGCCATAGGCGCGGGCGTCCACATTGATGAAGTTGTTGGCCGCTGCCGTGCCCGCCGCGTTCAGCTGCTGCAGGTTCAGCTGCAGGTCGGTGTAGTCGTTGTAATAGAGCGAGGCGTTGACGATCAGCTGGCGGGCGATCGTCTTCTTCATGCCCAGCTCGTATGCGTTGACGAATTCGGCGTCGCCTTCCGGATTGGGCGCCAGCGTCCCCAGCAGGAAGCCGCCCGACTTATAGCCGCGGCTGTACTTGGCGTAGAACAGGCTGTCGTCGTCCGGGGTCCAGTCGAGGTTTACCACCCCGGTGACCGCATCCCAGCTGTTGGACAGGACGCGGCTGTTCTGCACGCCCGGCGTGCCGGGCTGAAGGTCGGTCGAGACGTCATAGGCAAATAGTCCGCCCGCCACAGGCCCGAAGGGACCCGCCGGCGAATAGAGCACCAGGCGCTGGCTCTCGAAGCCGTCCTTCTCATCCTTGGTGTAGCGCAGGCCGGTGGTCAGCGCCCAGGCGTCGCTGAACGCGTAGGTGAACTGGCCGAAGACCGCATAGGCCTTGGAGTTCAGGTCGGCGATGTTGTCGGCGAAGTTGCGGCTCGGATTGGCCGGCGCGGGGATGCAGGGGTTGGTCGCCCCGCCGAAATAGCAGGGGTTCGACATCTGAGACTGCTGGGGGTTGCCCAGCTGGATGCGCTGCCCATGATCCTCGTTGTATTGATATAGGCCGAGGATCCAGTTGAGCGGACCATCCGAATTGGAGGTCAGGTTCAGCTCGTTGGAATAGTACTTCTTCTTCTCGTAGAAGTCGGTGGTGTAGTCCACATAGACGCCAGGTACGCCGGCCACGGTGATGGGCGCGGTGCGGCTGGTGTTGTCGTAGTCGCCGCCGGTTTGATAGTCGTACTGCTGGAAGCCGCCGATGTATCGGAGGTCGGCGAAGCCCAGGTCCCAGGTGATCTGGCCAGTCAGCACATGGTTGCCCCGCAGGGCGCCATAGCCGTCGCGATTGGTGTTCTGGACGTACGGGTCTGCGACGCCGGGGTTCACCACGGTCTCGCCGAACTGGAAGTTGGTCACCAGCCCGCCGATCGGCTGGAAGGCCCGGGTGGTGTCGTAGGGGCTGACCAGATTGGTCAGGCGGTCGCCGACGCCGAGGCTGTCGTCCCAATTGGAGCGGTTGTAGCGAACCCAGACATCGACGCTGTCGCCAAGCTCGGCCTCCACCTGGGCCTCGAAATAGGTGCGCTTGATCGAGGCGCCTTCATTGGCGCTGCCGATGTTTTCGATGAAGCCGCGGCGCTGCCATTCCTGGTTGCCGCCGACCTTGAAGCGGAGATTGTCGGCCACCGGGAGCGAAACGACGCCCTCAATGCGGGTGTATTCGTAATTGCCGACCGCGGCGCGGATCTCGCCGGAGAAGTCCTGCGACGGGCGCTTGGACACCTGATTGATCGCCCCGCCCATGGCGTTGCGGCCATAGAGGGTGCCCTGGGGACCGCGGAGGATTTCGGTGCGCTCGATGAACAGCGGGGTCTTGAACAGCTCCGACGAACTCGCCGAATAGAAGCCGTCGGAATAGGCGGCCACGCCGGGATCGTTGCCGATATAGAAGGTGTTGCGGCCGGCGCCGCGCAGGGAGACCCGGTCGGTGCCGGAATAGTTCATCCCGGGCGTGAAGTTCACGAAGTCCTGGATGTTGGTGATGCCCTGGGTGTCACGCTGCTGGGAGGTGAAGGCCGAGACGGCGACGGGAACATCCTGCAGGGCCTGCTCGCGCTTTTCAGCGGTGATGACCAGTTCCTGGATCATGTAGGGTTCGGCCTGGGCCTGGGCGAGCGCCGATCCAGCGCTGGCGACGAAGGCGGCCAGGGACACGGTCGCGACCAGGCTTCGGCGCAGACCGGACTTCTTCAAAGACGGCATGGATCCTCCCAGGCGGCTTTGGCGCCGCCCTTGTTTGCGAGTTGAGACAAAACAGCCGCCGGGGGAGCGGCGGCCGGGCGCGAACCTCGCCCTGACTGACGTCTCCGTCAAACTGAACCTTGTTCACTTGGGGCGACTTGGGATGGGTTAGGCGGAAAAGTGGCGGAAATACCGCGGTTTCAAACGCGGCGTATAAAACTGACCGTTGTTATCCCGTATGTTCCCTTACGGAAGAACGGAAACGGCGATTCGACCCGCGTCGTCGACAGGCGTACCAAACATTCTAAGCCCTCTATGCTTGGCGCTATGTGGCGGATGATGAGGACGCTCGGCCGCACCGGCCCGGTCTTCCCCTGCGGACCTTCGACGCGCATATGGGGGCGATGACAGACGCCCCCCGTGATCGCCGCGCCCTTGTCCTGTTTTCCGGCGGCCAGGACTCCTCGGTCTGCCTGGCCTGGGCCCTGGCGCGCTACGACCATGTGGAGACGGTGGGCTTCGACTATGGCCAGCGGCACGCGGTCGAAATGCAAGCCCGCCAGGTAGTGCGCCAGGCGATGGCGGCGCAGTTCCCGGACTGGGCGCCGCGGCTGGGCCAGGACCATCTGATCGACCTGACAGGGTTCGGCGCCATCACCGAGACCGCCATGACCGCCGATCGCGCCTTCGAGGTGACCGAGAAGGGGTTGCCATCGACCTTCGTGCCGGGCCGAAACCTCGTCTTTCTCACCTATGGCGCGGCGGTGGCCGACCGGCGGGGGATTCGCGATCTGGTGGGCGGCATGTGCGAGACCGACTTCTCCGGCTATCCGGACTGCCGCCGCGACACGATCGACGCCCTGGAACACGCGCTGAACCTGGGCATGGCGCAGGACTTCCGCATCCAGACCCCGCTGATGGCGCTCACCAAGGCGGAGACCTGGGCGCTCTCGAAGTCCCTGGGCGGTGAGGCCCTGGTGGCGCTGATCTGCGAAGAGAGCCATACCTGCTATCGCGGCGACCGCGGCGCCCTCCACGACTGGGGCCACGGCTGCGGCGATTGCCCGGCCTGCGAGCTGCGCGCCCGGGGCTGGACCGAGTGGGTCGCCCAAGGCCGCCCAGAGCTTGCGTCATGAGCTATGCGGTCAAGGAGATCTTCCTGACCCTGCAGGGGGAGGGGGGGCAGGCGGGCCGCCCGGCGGTTTTCTGTCGCTTCGCCGGCTGTAACCTCTGGTCGGGTCGTGAAATAGATCGGGCGAGCGCGGTCTGCACCTTCTGCGACACCGACTTCGTGGGGATGGATGGCCCCGGTGGCGGACGGTTCGCCGGGCCCGATGAACTGGCCGACGAGGTCGCCGCCGCCTGGGGCGATGAGCCCGCCCATCGCCTGGTGGTCTGCACCGGCGGCGAGCCGCTGCTGCAGCTGGATACCCCGCTGATCGCCGCCTTCAAGGCCCGGGGCTTCGAAATCGCCGTGGAGACGAATGGCACTCTGCCGGCCCCCTCCGGGATCGACTGGGTCTGCGTCAGCCCCAAGGCGCAGGTGCCCGTGGTGCAGACCGCGGGACAGGAACTGAAGCTGGTCTTTCCGCAGGCGGGCGTCGATCCGGCGCGCTTTGCGGATCTGGATTTCGAGCGCTTCTATCTCCAGCCCATGGACGGTCCGGACCGACTGGCGAACACCGAGGCGGCGATCGCCTATTGCCTCGCCCACCCCCGTTGGCGTTTAAGCGTCCAAACCCACAAATATCTGGGCATTCCCTGACGGCCGGTCGGCTGGACGGATCGCCCTTAAGCGCGCCAATGACATCGCATATCTTCGAGATCACCAAGGTCGCGACCTTCGACGCGGCCCATTACCTGCCCCATGGTCCCGCCGACAGCCCGTACACGCGGCTGCATGGCCACTCCTTCCAGGTGGAGGCCACGGTCGGCGGCGCGCCCCAGGCCCCGATGGGCTGGGTGGCTGACCTGGCCGAGCTCGACAGCGCCCTGCGCGCCGTCGCCCTGGAACTGGACCATGGCCTGCTGAACGAAAAGGCCGGGCTTGAGAGCCCGACCCTGGAGAACATCTGCCTCTATTTCGCCGAGCGGCTGAAGGCGGGCTTTCCCGGGCTGACCCGGATCAAGGTGTCGCGGCCGACCATCGGCGAAAGCTGCGCGCTGACGCTCTAGACTCGCGGCGTTCAGCGGCGACGCCGGTCGTCTTTGTCCTCATCGTCGCCGTCCGGGATCACGGCGCCTGCGGCCATGCCGACACCCTTGGCGGTGGCCCCGACGGCCGCTCCGGTGACGCCGATGGCCACGCCCGCCGTCGTGCCCACGACGGCGGCGGCCAGGCAGCCGGCCTGGGTGAGGCCCAAGAGGCCGATCAGGCTCAGGCGAAGCAGCATCGGCGCGTTCATGGTGAATCCCCCCAGGTCAGAGGTCAGAAGACGCGCAAAACATCACCAAATGGTGGCGACCTGATCCAGGCTCAGTCGAGCTGGTGCGACAGGGCCACAGCGGTGTCGGTGTTGCGGCGCCAGGGGCCGTTGAAATTGGGGTCCGCGCGGCGGCGGCGGTCAGGGCCGAAATAGTCCTGGGTGCGGATATAGGGCCGCGGATGCTCGACGATGCGGTTCAGCCGCTCCAGCACGCCGCGGGCGGTCAGCGGCTTGGCCAGGAACTCATTGACCCCGGCGTCGCGGGCCTCGGCCACCCGGCGCATGGTCGAATGGCCGGTGATCATGACCACCGGAATCATCTGATTGGGGCTGTCGGCGGAATTGCGCAGCAGACGCACGAAGTCGATGCCGTCCAGGGGCTGCATCGAAAGGTCGGTCATGACGATATCGATGGCGTGGCTGCGCAGTGCCTGCAGACCCTCGGCGCCATCGGCGGCCTCGTGGATATGGACCACGCCGATCGCCCGCAGAATCTCGGTCAACAGCACCCGCATGTGGTGGTTGTCATCGACCAGCAGGACTCTCAGGAGTTCGTAGCGCAAGGTTTCCGTCTTTCGAGGCGGTGTCTCGGCTCAGGCTCCGGCGGGGGCCGAATTTGAAGCCGCTCATTTCAGGCAAGTCATCGACGGGGTCAATGCGGAAAACCGGCGATTTCTGAGGTCGTTCCGCGCGCGCCCTGTAAGGCTAGACGTGCGGCCCGGGCGTAAACCGCGCCTCGCCGGCCTGGGCCCGGTGGCGCAGGAAGGCGTCGGCCAGAACGCAGGCGGTCATCGCCTCCACGACCGGCACGGCGCGGATCCCCACGCAGGGATCGTGTCGGCCCTTGGTGCGAAGCTCGATCTCCTGGCCCGCCTCATTCAGGCTCCGCCGGGGGGTCAGAATCGAGGAGGTGGGCTTGAACGCGACGCGCGCGCTCACCGCCTGGCCGGTGGAGATGCCGCCGAGCACGCCGCCGGCCATGTTCGACAAAAAGACCGGCTGGCCATCATTGCCCATCCGCATCTCGTCGGCGTTTTCCTCGCCCGACAGGGCGGCGGCGGCGAAGCCGGCTCCGATCTCGACACCCTTGGCGGCGTTGATCGACATCAGCGCGCCGGCCAACTCGGCGTCCAGCTTGCCATAGATGGGCGCCCCCCAGCCGGCCGGGACGCCAACGGCCTCGACCTCGACCACGGCGCCGGTGGAGGAGCCGCTCTTGCGGATCTTCTCCAGGTGGGATTCCCAGACTGCCACCGTCTCGGCGTCCGGGCACCAGAAGGGGTTGTTGCGGGTCTCGTCCCAGTCGAAGCGGCTGCGGTCGATCGCATGCGGGCCGATCTGGACCACGGCGGCGCGGATGGTGACGCCGGCCAGGATCTTGCGGGCCACGGCGCCGGCCGCCACCCGCGCGGCGGTTTCGCGCGCCGAGGACCGGCCGCCGCCGCGATAGTCGCGCACGCCGTACTTGGCGAAATAGGGGTAGTCGGCATGACCCGGGCGGAAGGCCTGGGCGATCTCGGAATAGTCGCGGCTGCGCTGATCGGTGTTGTCGATCATCATCGAGATCGGCGTGCCGGTGGTGACGGGCCCGCCCGTGCGGTCGTCCTCGAACACCCCCGACAGGATGCGCACGGCGTCGGGTTCCTGGCGCTGGGTGACGAACTTACCCTGGCCGGGCCTGCGCTGGTCAAGCCAGACCTGGACGTCTTCAGCCGTCAGCGAAAGCCCCGCAGGACATCCGTCGACGACGCAGCCCAGGGCCGGGCCGTGGCTTTCGCCCCAGGTGGTGACGCGGAACAGATGGCCAAATGTGTTGTGCGACATGGCGGCGGTCTTAGCGCATTTCCCGCCGGGCGCCACGCCCTCGGCGTGGGGAACCTTCACGGTTCAGGGGCGCTGTTAAGGCATGAAAACGACACAGGAGTTCAAGCCCATGCGCCTCGTGATCCTCTCAGTCGCCGCCCTCATGCTGCCGGCCACGGCCAGCCTCGCCGATGCGCCGCCTTCGGCTCAGGAGCGGGCGCAGGTGATGGCCGCACTGTCGGCGGTCGGCTGCAGCGATCCCCGCGAGATCGAGCGGGAAGAAGATGACGGTGTGCTCGAGGGCTATGAGGTCGAGGACGCCAAGTGCGCCGATGGCGTCTATGATTTCGAGCTGGACACCCAGTTCAACATCACCGACCGCGATAAGGACGACTAAGGCTCAGGCCGCCCAGGCCGCTGCGAACCGGCGAAGCAGGGTGCGCGCCGCGCTCGACGCCGTTTCGCCAGCGGCCTGCAGGCGGATGAACATGTCCCCCTGCCGGTGACGCCCCCGGGCCGGCAGGCCTTCACCCTCCAGCCGTATGAGGCCGCGCGACGCGGCCTTTTGCGTGATCCAGACATCCCGCGGACCCAGCGGGGTCTCCACCCGGGTTCGGCCACCCTGATCCATCAGGGTTCTGTCCAGCGTCGCTGTGACCCACAGATCATTGCCCCGCACGATCAGCCGGCCGTCGCCGCGGATCGCCACGCTAAGAAGCTCGCGTCCCACACGCAGGCGATCGCCGTGGCGAAGGCCGGCCGGAACGGTGATCCGCACCCGCCGCTCATCGGCCATCACATGCTCCAGCACCCCGCCTTGAACGGCGAGCGTGGGGCTGACCTGCAGCACGGGGGCGTCCGGCGTCCGTCGGGCCTGGACGCTAGGCGGTTGACGGATGGGGATCTCAGACGCTGGCGCGCTGCGAAGGGCGTCATAGGCCTGCACGAGGCGACGAAAGGCTTCGGCGTCGCCGCCGGATCGGTCCGGGTGAACGGCCTTGGCCCGATTGCGAAAGGCGCGACGCAGCTCGCCCGGCGAGGCGGCCGCGCCCACGCCGAGCATCTCCCGCGCCCGGCGCGTGGTCAGGGGCTGATCGGTCCCGCTCATAGGACGAAAGTCCTAGGCCAGGCGCCGTCAACGGCGCGTTAAACCCCTGACGCACGAGCGCCTGCGCGCTATAGGGCGCAGGTCATGTCAAAGACTCCCGAAGACTCCCTCATTCCTGCCTCGCCCAGCGAGGACGACTATGTGGCCCAGGTGACGAAGGCCGAACCGCCGCCGCTGTTGTCGGAGGACGATCCCTTCGTCCTGTTCGCCGAATGGCTGCGCGAAGCCGGCGCCAAGGAGCCCAACGATCCCAACGCCATGGCCCTGTCGACGGCGGACGCCGACGGCGCGCCCGATGTGCGCATGGTGCTGCTGAAGGATGTCGATCCCGAGGGGTTCGTCTTCTACACCAACCTCGAAAGCGCCAAGGGCCGGCAACTGGCGGAAAATCCCCGCGCCGCCCTGCTGTTTCACTGGAAATCGCTGCGCCGTCAGGTGCGGGTGCGGGGTTCGGTCGCGCCGGTGACGGCGGCCGAGGCCGACGCCTATTTCGCCACCCGGGCGCGGGCCTCCCAGCTGGGCGCCTGGGCCTCGAGCCAGTCGCGGCCTTTGCCTGATCGGCTGGCCCTGGAAAAGCGCATCGCCGAGACGGGTTTGCGGTTTGGCCTCGGCAAGGTCGAACGGCCGCCCCATTGGTCGGGCTTCCGCCTGACGCCCTCGGTCATCGAATTCTGGCGCGACCGGCCTTTCCGCCTGCACGAGCGGCTGGTTTTCGCCCGGGCCAACGGCGGCTGGACCACCGAGCGGCTCTATCCGTGACGGACGCCCTGTCTTGACCGATCCCGAAGAGGTCGAGGTCGCCAGTTGGCTGGAGGCCCAGGCCGAGCGCCGCATCGACACCGCCTGCGCCCGGGTTTTCCTGACGCCCGAGCGCGCCTTCAAGATCAAGCGCCGGGTGGAGCTGGGCTATCTGGACTACTCCACCCTGGAGCTGCGGCGCTGGGCGCTGGACCGCGAATTGCGCTTCAACCGGGCCGCGGCGCCGGACATCTACCGCACGGTGCGCACCATCAGCCGGACGGCCGACGGGGGGCTGGAGTTTGACGGGGAGGGCGAGCCTGTCGAGTTCGCCCTGGAGATGCGCCGGTTCGACGAACATGCCGTGCTGGCCGCCCAGCCCTGGGCGGTGGATGGCGGCCTGGCCGACAGCCTCGGGCGAACCGTGGCCAGCTTCCATGCCACGGCGCCGCTGCGTCCCCAGGGCGGTGGCGGGCGAGCGCTGAAGTTCACCATCGATTCCAACGCCCATCTCCTGCGCGAGTTGGCGCCGCGGCTGGGGGCAGAGCGGGTCGAGGCGGTGGTGGCGGCGACGAATGAGGCCTTCTTCCGGCATCAGGCGCTGCTGGACGCCCGCGCCATGGGCGGCTTCGCCCGTCACTGCCATGGGGATCTCCACCTGGGGAACATCCTGCTGGAGGACGGGCGGCCGATCCTGTTCGACTGCATCGAGTTCAACGACACCCTGTCGGATGTGGACGTCCAGTACGACATCGCCTTCCTGCTGATGGATCTGGATTTCCGCCGCCGCCGCGACGCCGCCGTGCGGGTGCTGTCGGCCTATCTGGACGAGGCGGCCCGCAGCTTCGGCCCCGAACTTTGGGACGGCCTGGCCGCCCTGCCGCTGATGCTGGCGGTTCGCGCCGCCGTCCGCGCCCATGTCTGGGCCCATTCGGGGGACGACAGCGCGGCCAGCGCCTATCTGGACACCGCGCTCGCCCACCTGTCGCCGCCGCCGCCGAGCCTGGCGGCCGTCGGGGGGCTGTCGGGCACGGGCAAGTCCACCTTCGCGCGGCTGATCGCGCCGGGGCTGGGGGCGTCTCCTGGCGCGGTGGTGCTGCGGACCGATGAGGTTCGCAAGCGGCTGATGGGCGTGCCGCCCGACAGTCGCCTGCCGGCCAGCGCCTATGGGCCGGGCTTCTACGAGCAGGTCTACGACACCCTGTTCAGCGAGGCGGGCCAGGCCCTGGCGGCCGGCCGCGCCGTGGTGCTGGACGCGACCTTCATCTCGCCGGACCAGAGGGGCCGCGCCGAGGCCCTGGCCCGTCGGGCAGGGGTTCCTTTCGCCGGGATCTGGCTGGAGGCGCCGGCCGAAATCCTTGCTGCGCGCATCGGAACGCGGCACGGGGACGCTTCGGACGCCACGGTCGAGACCCTGCAGATGCAGATCGACCGTGAGGTCGGCGACATCGCCTGGACCCGCGTCGATGCGTCGGGCCCCGCTGCCGAGGCCGCCGAGGCCTGGAGCCACCTCCAGACCTCGGTCTGACCATCGTCAGGCCTGGGCCGGCTCGCGGACCAGAGCCTTGCGCCGCGCCGCGACCGCGCTGGCCAGGTTCTCCAGCACCGCCACGGAATCCGCCCAGCCGATGCAGCCATCGGTGATCGACTGGCCGTAGGTCAGGGGCTGGCCGGGGACCAGATCCTGGCGGCCGGCCACCAGATGGCTCTCGATCATCACCCCCATGACGCTCTGATCGCCCGCGCGCAGGCGCGCGGCGAGATCGGCGGCCACGGCCGGCTGGTTTTCCGGCTTCTTGTGGCTGTTGGCATGGCTGGCGTCGACCATCAGCCGGGGCGCCAGACCCGCCTTCTCGATCAGGGCGCAGGCCGCCGCGACGCTCGCGGCGTCGTAGTTGGGCGCTGCGCCTCCGCGGAGCACCACATGGCAGTCGCCGTTGCCAGTCGTGGCGGCGATGGCCGAGCGGCCTTCCTTGGTGACGGCCAGGAAGTGGTGCGGCTGGCTGGCGGCGCGCACCGCGTCCACGGCGATCTGCACATTGCCGTCGGTGCCGTTCTTGAAGCCCACGGGGCAGGAGAGGCCCGAGGCCAGCTCCCGGTGAATCTGGCTTTCGGTGGTCCGCGCCCCGATGGCGCCCCAGGCCACCAGATCGGCGATGTACTGGGGCGTGGTGACGTCCAGGAACTCGCACGCCGCCGGCAGATCCAGGTCGTTGATGTCGGCCAGCAGGCCGCGGGCGATCCGCAGGCCCTGGTCAATCTGGAACCCGCCGTCCAGGCCGGGATCGTTGATCAGCCCCTTCCAGCCCACCGTGGTGCGCGGCTTTTCGAAATAGACCCGCATCAGGATTTCCAGCTCGCCGGCGAACCGCGCGCGCTCCGCCGCCAGCCGGCGCGCATAGTCCATGGCCGCATCCGGATCGTGGATAGAGCAGGGGCCGATGACCACCAGCAGGCGGTCGTCGCGGCCGTGGATGATGTCCTGGGCGGCCTTGCGCGCGCCGGTCACCGTACGGGTGGCGCGGTCGGTGCGGGGCTGGGCGGTCATGATCTCGGCCGGCGGCGTGAGCGGCTTGATCGAGTTGATCCGCAGGTCGTCGGTGGTGAGGGGCGCTGTGGCGGTCATGGATGGCTCTCTGGATGGACTCTTGGGCGGAGCCGTCCGACGGGCCATAAAAAAAGCCGCCGGATCGGCGGCGGCGGTGGGGTTCGTCTTACGTCTGGGTCACGTCAGCAGAACTCCGTCCGTCGCCAGGGGCGTCGGATAGCCAAAATACCAAAAGAGATAGGTGGCGGCGTTC
>NZ_JAUXVZ010000024.1 GCF_030680185.1 Phenylobacterium sp. | reverse complement strand
GGCGCGAAGCGCCCGCTCCACCCGCCCGACGCAGCTGGCGCAGGTCATGCCCTCGATCTTCAGTTCGAGGGTGTGTTCAAGCGGCTCGTACCCGGCCTTGCGGATCGCTTCGACGACGGCCGCAGACTGGCCTTCGGGCGTTAGCTCCACGTGGACGCGCTCGGCGGCGAGGTTCACTGAGGCGCGAACGACGCCAGGGACGGCTGAGATCGCTTTCTCCACGCGGCCGACGCAGCTCGCGCAGGTCATCCCCAGGACGGGAATCTCCAGCGGCTGAAGGATTTGTTCGGGCATGGCTGGCTCCTCAACGACGATGCCCAGCTCAGATGGACCTTCCCATGATTGGAAGGTCAAGAGCGCGCGGAATCTGCCGCCGACGGTCGGAGTCGCCGATCGATCTCCTTGGAATACGCGCGCGAAAAGCCGCCCCCCTCGGATGGGTGGGCGTTTCGGGCTTAAAGCCGGACGGCGCGCAGGCGCAGGGCGTTGGTGATGACGCTGACGCTCGACAGCGCCATGGCCGCCGCCGCGATGGCCGGCGAGAGGAGCCAACCTGTAAACGGGTAGAGAATACCTGCCGCCACGGGAATGCCTGCGACGTTGTAGGCGAAGGCGAAGAACAGGTTTTGGCGGATGTTGCGCATCACCGCACGGGACAGGCGTCGTGCTTTGACGATCCCGTCGAGATCACCTTTCAAGAGCGTCACGCCAGCGCTCTCGATCGCCACGTCAGCGCCCGCCCCCATCGCGATGCCGACTTCGGCGGCGGCCAGGGCAGGGGCGTCATTCACGCCGTCTCCGGCCATGGCGACCTTGCGGCCTTCGCGCATGAACTTCTCGACGACGGCCGCCTTGTCCTGCGGCAGAACCTCCGCCTCGACCTCGTCGATGCCAAGCTTGCGCGCGACCGCCTGAGCCGTCGTGCGATTGTCTCCGGTCATCATCACGAGGCGCACGCCCTCCGCCTTCAATCCCTGAACCGCGGCGAACGATGTGCTCTTGATCGGGTCGGCGATCGCAAAAGTCGCCGCCGCCTGGCCGTCCAGCGCCATGAAGATCGCGGTGGCGCCATCGGTTCGGAGCGCGTCGGCCGCCGCCTCCAAGCCCCCGGTATCGACACCCTGTTCCTTCAGGAACTTCCCGGAGCCGATCACCAGGCGGCGGCCATCGACGACACCCAGCACCCCCTTGCCGACGGGCGAGTCGAACTCGGCAGGTTGCGAGAGCGACAGTTCGCGTTCCGTGGCGGCGCGCACGATGGCGTCGGCGAGCGGATGCTCGCTCGCCCGCTCCAGGCTTGCGGCGAGCCGCAGGACCTCGGCTTCATCCTGGCCCGGCGCAGGTCGAATGGCTGTGACCGCGGGCCGGCCCTCGGTGAGCGTCCCGGTCTTATCGATCACGAGGGTGTCGATCTTTTCGAGACGCTCGAGCGCCTCGGCGTTCTTGATCAGAACGCCGGCCTGCGCCCCTCGCCCGACGCCCACCATGATGGAGATCGGCGTGGCGAGGCCGAGCGCGCAGGGGCAGGCGATGATCAGGACCGAGACGGCGGCGACGAGGGCGAACGCAACTCGCGGATCCGGGCCGACGAGCGCCCAGACGACGAACGCCACGAGGGCGACCGCGATAACGCTGGGGACGAACCAGCTGGAGACCTGGTCGGCCATCCGTTGGATGGGGGCGCGGCTCCGCTGGGCCTGGGCGACCATCTGGACGATCTGCGAGAGGAGGGTGTCCGCCCCGATCTTGTCGGCGCGCATGACGAAGGAGCCGGTCTTGTTGATCGCGCCGCCTACTACCTTCGCGCCGGGTTCCTTGGTCACCGGCATGGACTCGCCCGTGACCATCGACTCGTCGATGGACACCCGGCCCTCCAGGATCTCGCCGTCCACCGGCACCTTTTCGCCGGGCCGCACGCGCAAACGATCACCCACGGCGATCAGGTCGAGGGTGACCTCCTCGTCCGAACCGTCGTCGCGCAGCCTGCGGGCGGTCTTGGGCGCCAAGTCGAGAAGCGCCTTGATCGCGCCGGAGGTGCGCTCCCTCGCGCGTAGTTCCAGGACCTGGCCCAGGAGGACGAGGACGGTGATGACGGCGGCGGCTTCGAAGTAGATCGGGACCGAACCGTCCTCGCGCCGGAAGGCCGGCGGGAAGATATGCGGCGCCAAGGTCGCGACGACGCTGTAGAGCCACGCCACGCCGACGCCCATGGCGATCAGCGTGAACATGTTGAGGCTGCGGGTCGCGAGCGAGCGCGCGCCCCGCTCGAAGAACGGCCACCCCGACCAGAGGACGACGGGCGTGGCGAGGGCCAGTTGGATCCAGGCGGAGGTCTGCCCTTCGAGGCGCATCATCATGCCCGTGAGATGCCCCCCCATCTCCAGGGCGAACACGGGCAGGGCGAGGACCAGCCCGATCCAGAAGCGTCGGGTCATGTCCTTCAACTCTGGGCTGGGGCCCGTTTCGGAGGTCATCACCTCCGGCTCCAGCGCCATTCCGCAGATCGGGCAGGAGCCCGGCCCCACCTGGCGGACCTGAGGATGCATCGGGCAGGTGTAGATCGTGCCGACCGGGGCCGCCGGCATCGGCCGCGGCGCGCTTGGCGTATAGCGGGAGGGCTCCTTCTGGAACTTCGCCTGGCACCCGGCCGAACAGAAGAAGTACTCATGACCCTCGTAGAGCGCCTTGTGCGGGGTCTTGGCCGGGTCGACGTCCATTCCGCAGACCGGGTCCTTTACGGCCGCGGCCGCTGCGACCGAGTCCGGCCCTGCATCGCCGTGGCGCTCATGGCCATGATGGTGATGATGGGTAGGCGCTCCGTCATCTCCGCCCTCTGTCGGGACGTGCTTTTCGGGGTCTTCGGCCATGCGGGTGGCTCCCATTGGCGGCACAGCCGCCCCTCATCAATCGCTACGCAGTCGTCGGGGCAGAACCCTCGACTAAGTCCTCGAGGTCCCGCCGAGCCTACGCCTGCGCGACGCCGCTACTGAGACGGCGCCGCGCGGCTGAAGGCAGCTTACCTCTTTGCGGGCCCAGCCTGCACGTTCCGGTCGTTGGAAGGTCAAGAAGACATTGGACCTGCTGAAATATAGGAAACGCACAAAAGCCCTGAATACGCAGCCAGACGTTCACCCCCTCACGCGCGTTCAAACTTTTCCGGTTTATTTCCAGATCCGGAACCGGTGCTTCGGGGAGGGGTTGAGCGGCCATTCACCTGCATACGGAGGACGGCTATGCACGCCCATGAAATGATCAGTACGCACCCCCAGGTGCGCGGAAACACAAACGACAGCCTGATCCGCTGCATCGAGGAATGCTTCGACTGCGCTCAGAGCTGCACGTCGTGCGCCGACGCCTGCCTGGGCGAGGAGATGGTCGCGCAGCTGACCCAGTGCATCCGCCTGAACCTGGACTGCGCCGACATCTGCACGGCGGCCGGTCACATCGCATCGCGCCGCACCGGCTCAAACGAGCCGATCATCCAGAGTGTGCTGAAGGCATGCGAGGAGGCTTGCCGCCTCTGCGCCGAGGAATGCGAGCGTCACGCCAGCATGCATGAGCACTGCCGCGTCTGCGCCGAGTCGTGCCGGCGGTGCGAACAGGCCTGTCAGGCGGCCCTCCAGACGTTCCACTGATCGCAAAAGGCTCACAGATGAAAATGATCGCCATCGTCGCGGCTGCAGCCGCTCTGCTCGCCGCGGCGGCCTTCGCTCAGCAGAGCGGCGCTGGCATGCAGCACGGCCAAATGGCCAAGCAGGACTACATGAAGGGCATGCAGGACATGCATCAGAAGATGATGTCCGCCAACGACGCCGATCCCGATCGAGCCTGGGCGCTGAAGATGATCGAGCACCATAAAGGCGCGATCTCCATGTCGGAGGCGGTGCTGAAGCATGGTGACGACGCAGAGGTCAAGAGGATGGCGCAGAAAACGGCGGACGAGCAACGCAAGGAGATCGCCGAGCTTCAGGCCTGGCTCGATAAGCATGGCGGACGCACGCCGAAGCCCTAAGCACATCCGCGGCGGGCAGGGCGCCTTGCGCCCGCCAAGCCGATCAGATCGCTCGCCCCTGGCCCATGAGCTAGACGTCGGGCGGCTGGGAGCCTGGCCTCATCTGGGCCCGCGCTTCAGGGGCGGGCCAAAGACGATCCGCCCGGCGCCGAATCCAGGCACGGGCCGGGCCTTCGAACAGCAGGTGAAGGGCGATGGCCGCTAAGAGCGAAAGCGCGAGGAGAGCGCCCACCTCCCACCAGCCGAGTACATATTGGCTGTCGCGCCCCTGGGCGGCCGACCAGACGCCCTTCCAGGCGATCAGGATGGGCATGTGGACGAGATAGAGCGCGTAGGAGGCTTCGCCGCCGAGGCGGGGCCAGCGCGCCTTGAGGACACCCTCGGCTTGTACCTTCGATAGCATAGCCAGAGCCAGTACGAGCGGGCCCGCCGCAGCGACGACCCATCGGTCATCGGCCTTCAGGTGCATGAGCGCGACGAGAAGGATCGCCGCCGCCCAGGCGAACAGGACAGCGGCCCGCCGACCCAGCAGCAGCCGTACTCCCAAGTGGTAGAGGGCCACCCCGTAGAGGAATTCCGGGATGATGCGCAGAATGCCCATGCTCGCTTCGGCGTGCACCACGACATCGCCGAAGGCGGCTTGGTAGAACTGGTCCAGCGACAGGAAGAGCAGAGCGGTCAGCGCTAAGAGCAGCATCGGTCGGCGCCGAAGCTTCAGACCGATCCACGCAAATGCCGGGAAGGCGAGATAGGCGAACCACTCGGCCGACAGCGACCAGGAGGGGCCGTTCCAGTCGGCCTTCACCATCTCGGGAAGCCAAGCGTGAACCAGGAGCAGTGTCGTGACCAGACCGAGAGGATTGTAGAGATTGCGGTCGAACTGCACGCCCATCAGGCTGGCCGTCGTGACCATCACCAGCACAAAGGCGAGCACAGCCAAGTGCGCCGGGTAGATCCGGGCGAAGCGGGCGACCAGGAACCGGCGGTAGTTCAGCCGATGGCCGGCGATGGCATCGCGATAGGCGTGGGTCAGGACAAACCCGGAGAGGATGAAGAAGGCGTCCACGCCGAGGCGCGCCCTGTCGAGGAAGCCGGTCGTCGCCATTGCATCCCATGGCCACTGCAGCTGGTAGTGGAAGAACACCACGCCTAAGGCGAGGACGAAGCGCACGCTGGTGAGGGCTGGAAGATCGGGCGGGAACGGATGTCCAGCCTCATGCGCCTCGCTTTCGCGACGAACCATTCCTGCCCCCCATATCCCCGACACTATAGGATACGCAGCGCCGAGCCACGGGCCCTCAGGTGAGGGGATCTTCTCTCGGCCCGCGTATAGATTCGTGAAGCAAGATCGGGGTGTTGCAATGAACGACAGACTTGATGACGAACTGAGAGCCCTTCGATCCGAGCCCCGCCCGGCGAGCTATCAGGAGCTGGAGTCTGGGGTGTGGAAGGGCATCGAGCGCGTCCGCCAAGCGCGGGCGGCGTCGCCGACGCTTTATGCGGCTCGAGCCGCGGCCGTGATTGGCGCGCTGGGGTTGGGGGTGGCGAGCGGCGGAGCGACTGCAGCTGCGGTGGCGGCTCAGTCGCAGGAGGTGTCCGCCTTCTCCCTTAAGGCGGAGCTCGCGCCCTCGACCCTCCTGGATCACCACGGATGAATTTCTTCAGCCGTGGGCTGATCCTCACGCTGCTCCTGACGGTCATCGCGGCCGTCGGGGGAACCTGGATTGGCGCGCGCTATATCTATGACCAGCGTCACCAGCCTTCGCTGCATGAGTTCGTCCACGAAGAGCTGAAGCTCGGCCCCGAGCAGCGGAAGCGGCTGGATGTGCTCGAGCAGGACTTCGCGGTCCGTCGTCGGGCGCGCGAGGCCGAGCTGCGCGCCGCCAACGCCGAGCTGGCCCGGGCCATTCAGGTGCGTCACGAGTATTCGCCGGAGGTGAAGGCCGCGGTCGAGCGGTTCCACGACGCCATGGGGGCGCTTCAGAACGAAACCATCCTGCACATCCTGGCGATGCGCACCGTGCTGACGCCGGACCAGGCCGCGCAGTTCGACAAGCGTGTCGCCGAGGCCCTCACTGAACAGGCGCCGTGACGCTTGAGGAAGAGACGGACGCCGATCTCGTCCTGCGCGCGCGGGATGGGGACGATCGGGCGTTCACGAGGCTCATGCGGCGGCACAACCCGCCGCTCTACGGCTTCGTGCGTCGCTACATCGCCGATGCCGACGCCGCCATTGACGTCGTGCAGGAGACCTTTGTGGCGGCGTGGAAGGCGCTCGCGCGCTATGACGACCAACGCGCCTTTCCCGTGTGGCTCCGCGCCATCGCGCTGAACAAATGCCGTGACCGCGCCCGCCGTCTGGCGGTGCGTCGGCTCATCCTCGGCGAGAAGGACGAGCAATCTCCCGAGGCGCAGGCGCAGCCTGACCCGGCGCCTGACGGCGAGGACTCGGTCGTCTCGGCGCAGCGTCGGGCCGTCGTCCAGAGGGCCATCGACCGCCTGCCGATCAAGCTCAAGGAGCCGTTGCTCCTGACGTATTTCGACGAGCTCACGCACCAGGAAGCCGCCTCGCTCCTGGGCGTGACGGTCAAGACAATCGAGACGCGCGTCTATCGGGCCCGTCAGCGGCTCGCGGAGCTTCTCGACCGCTCGGCGATTTAAGTCTCACAAGTTCAGGGGCGGGCGCCGTCGATTGCGTAGAGCTTGTGTGGGGCGGGCGCTTGACCTTCCCACAGTGGGAAGCCCGATCACCGTGCCTATTGTTCCGATTGTAGGATTTTGAATGTCCAGGCCCAGACCTGTCCTTGACCGCCGCGCCCTGATCAAAGGGGCGGCCATCCTTGGGGGCGGAGCGGCGATCAGCTCGCTCCTGCCCGCGTGGGCGCAGAGCGCGACGCCCGGCCTGGTCTCGACCCTGCCCACGCTTTCCGGCGAGGACATCAAGCTGACGATAGGCCATACGCCGATCACCATTGATGGCGAGCGCCGTCATGCAGTGACGATCAACGGCACCGTGCCCGGTCCGCTCCTTCGCCTGAAGGAAGGCCAGCGGGTCCGCATCGCCGTCACCAACACCCTCGACGAAGACACCTCCATCCACTGGCACGGCATTCTGGTGCCGTTCCAGATGGACGGCGTTCCTGGGGTCAGCTTCCCCGGCATCAAGCCCGGCGAGACCTTCGTCTACGACTTTCCGATCATCCAGTCGGGCACCTACTGGTACCACAGCCACTCCGACCTGCAGGAAGCCGAGGGGCACTATGCGCCGCTCGTCATCGAGCCGGCGGGGACCGATCCGGTGCAGGCCGATCGCGAGCACGTTATCGTCCTGGCCGATCACAGCGAGATGCACCCCCACTTGATCTTCAAGCGGCTGAAGCAGCAAGGCGGGATCTTCAACTATCAGCGCCAGACGATCGCCGGCCTTCTTGCGGGCGAGGACCAGACCCTGGCCGAGCGGATCGAATGGGCCAAGATGCTCATGGATCCGACGGACATCTCGGATGTCACCGGCGCGGTGATGACCTTCCTCGTCAACGGCCATGGACCCAAGGACAACTGGACCGGGCTCTTTGCGCCAGGGGAGCGCGTGCGCCTGCGCTTCATCAACAGCGCGGCGCAGATGGTCTTCAATGTCCGCATTCCCGGCCTGAAGCTCACCGTGGTGGCCGCCGATGGCCAGAACGTGCGCCCTGTCGAGGTGGATGAGTTCCAGATCGGCAACGCCGAAACCTACGACGTGATTGTCCAGCCGACGGAAGATCGCGCCTACACGATCGTCTCTGAAGCCATCGACCGTTCTGGCATGGGACGGGCGACCCTGGCGCCCCGCGCTGGGATGAGCGCGGCCGTGCCGCCGTTGCGTGAGCGGCCCATCCTGACCATGAAGGATATGGGCATGGATATGGCTGCGCATGGCGGCATGGCCGGCATGGGCGCTTCGGGCATGGCTGGGATGGACCATTCGCAGATGCCGGGGATGGATCACGGGGCCATGCCAGGCATGGCGGCCGCTGGCCCGGCGCCGGGCATGGCCCCGCCGCGCCAGCGCGGCTCGGATGTGATGGGCGACATGGGCGGCATGAAGATGAACATGCTTGACTGGTCGAAAGCCCCTCAGATCAAAAAGGGCCCCGGCGTGCAGATGATCGCGCCCATGCCGATGGATCGCACCGGCGATCCAGGCCTTGGGCTGGAAAGCGTCGGTCATCGCGTGCTGGTCTACAAGGACCTCATCGCCCTCGAACCCAACCCCGACTCGAGGCCGCCCGATCGGGCGGTGGACATCCACCTGACCGGCAATATGGAGCGGTTCATCTGGGGCTTCGACGGCTGGAAGTTCAGCGAGAACCCGCCGGCCTATTCCTTCCGAGCCGGCGAACGCGTGCGCATTACCCTGATAAACGACTCGATGATGACGCACCCGATTCACCTGCATGGGCACTTCTTCGAGCTGGTGCACGGACCGGTCGGCCATCTGCCGCGAAAGCACACGGTGAACGTGCTGCCCGGCGGCAAGGTGTCATTCGACTTCACCGCGGAAGGCGGCGACTGGGCCTTCCACTGCCACATGCTCTACCACATGCACGCTGGCATGTTCCAAGTCTTCAAGGTGCGCCCGGTCGAAGGAGCGGCGGCATGATCCGGACGTCGCTCCTGGCCCTGGCGCTGGCCGGTTCTGCGACGGCTGCAGCCGCCCAGGCGGCCGATCCGCATGCCGGTCACGTGATGCCGGCCAAGCCGTCCGCCTCAAGCCCCGCCCGGCCCGCCGAAACGCCCGCGGCCCCCGCGGATCCACATGCAGGGCATGTGATGCCCGCGCAGCCCGCCCCCGCGCCTGCCGATCCGCACGCCGGACACGTTATGCCGGCCCCGGCCGACCCGCACGCGGGCCATGCCATGGCGCCGATGGATGGCGGGCAGACGGGGTCGGACCTGCCGGTCGGCAATGCGTCTGCGCCGGGCGTAATCACCGACAACGTGGCCGATCGGGTCTTCGGGGCGGGGCAGATGCAGCGCGCCCGCGGTATCCTCGCGAGCGAGCACGGGGGCTCGCGGGCCTCCAAGGTCCAGGCGGATCTGCTCGAATGGGCCCCCAACGGCGACCGCTACAGCTGGGAGGTCGAGGGCTGGTACGGCGGCGACATCAATAGATTCGTCTTCAAGACCGAGGGGGAAGGCCAGTCACGCGAAGGCGTGGAAGCCGCGGAGGTTCAGCTCCTCTATTCCCGCGCCGTCGCCCGCTACACCGACGTACAGGTTGGCATCCGCTATGACCTGGAACCGCGCTCGCGCGCCTACGCCACGCTCGCTGTGGACGCGATGTTCCCTTACTGGTTCGAAGCCGAGGGCTCGCTCTTCCTGTCCGAAAAGGGCGATCTGCTGGCCCGTGTCGAGGGCAGCTACGATTTCCGGCTGACGCAACGGCTGATCCTGCAGCCCCGGGCGGAGCTCGAATTCGCGGCCCAGGACATCCCGGATAGCGAGATTGGCTCGGGCCTGTCCAAGGGCGAGCTCGGCCTGCGGCTCCGCTACGAGATCCGCAGAGAGTTCGCCCCCTACATCGGCGTCGCCTACGAGCGCACGTTCGGCGACACCGCCGACTTCGTGCGCGCCCACGGGGAAGACGTGGAGAGCACGCGCTTCATCGTGGGCCTGAGAGCTTGGTTTTGAGTTGCTATGAAGCAACGCCGCTCAGGAGGTTGATGTGAAACAGGCCCACCACGACGAACCCACCATGAGCGCGAAGGAGGGGCGACATCACTATGTGATGCTCGCCGTTAATCTGGCTCTGAGCCTGGCCATCATGTATTTCGCCATGTTCACGATGATATTCAGCTGGGGCGAATTTATCCAGAATATCAACTTCTTCTACATGGCGCTCGTGATGTGGGCCCCGATGGCCATCGTGATGTTGCTGACGATGAAGTCCATGTACATGAACACCAAGCTTAACGTGGCTTTGCACGTGGCCTTCGTCGCCATTTTCCTGCTCTCGCTGATCGGTATTCGGGCGCAAGGTCTGGTCGGCGATCGTCAGTTCGTGCAGTCGATGATTCCGCACCACTCCGGCGCGCTGCTGATGTGCCAGGAGGCCTCGCTCAAGGATTCGGAACTCCGCGACCTCTGCTACGGGCCAGACGGCATCATCGCGTCGCAGACTCGGGAGATAAAGCAGATGAAGGCGATCCTCGAACGTCTTTAAGTACGCCCGGGTCTTGACCTTCCCATCGTGGGAAACCCCATCTGTAAAGGCGAGGCTTTTAACGAGGAGATTCCCATGCTTCGCTACCAAGTTGACGACATGAGCTGCGGCCATTGCGTGGCGGCCATAACCGCGGCCGTGAAGGGCGTCGATCCGACCGCCCAGGTCGCCATCGACCTTTCCCGGAAAGCGGTCGAGGTTATTACGTCCGCCGCGGACTCCGACGTGAGCGACGCCATCCGCGAGGCGGGCTACACGCCTGCGGAGGCTACGGAAGCCGTGCCGGCCGCCAAGGCCTCGTGCTGCGGCGGGCGGCGCTGACCCGTGGAGGCTGATCCTCGATGATTTCTCGCCGTCATCTGCTCGCTGCCGCCGCTGCCGCCGCACTGGCGGCGCCAAGTGCCCGGGCGGCGGCGCCGCCGCCCTTGACTGTCTACAAGACGGCATCGTGCGGCTGCTGCGGCGGCTGGATTACCGCCATGACGCGCGCCGGATACCGGCCGAAGGTGGTGGTGGTCGACGACGTCACGCCGCTGAACAAGCGCTACGGCGTGCCCTTCGAGCTCTCGTCGTGCCACCTGACGACGATTGGTGGCTACGTGGCCGTTGGCCACGTCCCGCCCGCCGACGTAGGCCGCCTCCTGAAGGAGCGGCCGAAGGCGCTGGGGATCACCGTGCCAGGCATGCCCTTGGGCTCGCCCGGCATGGAGACGCCGGACGGCCGCAAAGAGCCCTACCAAACGCTCCTGCTGCTGCCGGGCGGCAAGACGCGGGTGTTCGCGCGCCACGGCTGAGGCGGCATGCCGTCGCGAGCGCCCCAGCCCCCACGTTCTACTGCCTGACGATGGCGGTGATCTCGCCGGAGCCATCCTTCAGGGTCAGGTCGAAGGCGACCTTGTCGCCTGGCTTGACGCTCTGGACGAGGTCGGGCGTCGCTTTGAAGGCCATGGTCATCGCCGGCCAGCCGGCCTCCGGAATTGGGCCGTGGTCGACCGTGATGGCGCCGGCGCCAGCGTCGACGGACTTCACCGTCCCGGTCCCCTTGGCCGTCTTGGCGGCCTGCGAGCCGGCCCTGTTCATCCCCGCCATATCGCCGGTCGGGGCGGCAGGCGTGCCCGCCGCTGGCGCGGCCGGCGCTTCGGCCATGGTTGTCTCGGACTCCTGACCGCACGCGGCCAAGGCAAGGACGGCGCCCAGGATGCCGCCGGTTAGGACAGTACGCTTCATGGTTGGTCTCCTTTGAGGATTGCAGCTGAGGACGCGGAACGTCGCCGTCGCAGCAGCAGGTAGCCTGCCGGCACGACAAACATCGAGAGCAGCGGCGCGGTCAGCATGCCGCCGATCATGGGGGCGGCGATGCGGCTCATCACCTCCGAGCCGGCGCCGTGACCAATGAGGATCGGGAAGAGGCCCGCCAGGATCACCGCCACGGTCATCGCCTTCGGCCGGACCCGCAGAAGGGCGCCTTCGCGGATTGCGTCTTCCACTTGGGCCGGTGAGGGCGCTGGGCCGCGGTCGTGGAGCGCCACCTTGAGATAGATGAGCATGACGACCCCGAACTCGGCGGCGACGCCGGCCAGGGCGATGAGGCCGACGCCTGTGGCGACCGATTGGTGATAGCCCAGGAGATATAGGGTCCAGATGGCCCCCGTGAGGGCAAAGGGCAGGGTGGCCATGATCAGCACCGCCTCGTCCAGACGGCCAAAGGTCATGAAGAGCAGCAGAAAGATGATCACCAGGGTGGCGGGGATGACGATCTTCAGCCGCTCGGTCGCCCGCTGCAGGTATTCGAACTGGCCGGAGTAGGCGACGGAAACGCCAGGCGCGAGCTTCACCTTGCCGGTGACGGCGGACTGCAGGTCGGCGACGACCGAGGCGAGGTCGCGGCCCCGGACGTCCACATAGACCCAGGTGGAGGGGCGGGCGTTCTCCGTCTTCAGCATCGGCGGCCCGTCGGCGACCTCGACCGCCGCCACGGTCCCGAGGGTGATCTGCTGGCTCGCTGGGGTCAGGATCGGCAACTGACGCAGGCCCTCCAGGCTGTCTCGGAGCTCGCGCGGATATCGGACGCTGATCGGGTATCGCGCCAGGCCTTCGACCGTCTGACCGATGGTTTGCCCGCCGACCGCGGTGGAGATCACGTCCTGGACGTCGGCGATGTTGAGGCCGTAGCGCGCCGCGACCGCCCGATCGATGGTCACGTCGACATAGCGGCCTCCGGTCAGGCGCTCGGCCAGGGCCGATGAGACGCCGGGCACGGTCTTAGCCACGACCTCGATGTCGTGGGCGATGCGGTCGATCTGCGCCAGATCCTGGCCCGAGACCTTCACGCCGATCGGGCTCTTGACGCCAGTGGCCAGCATGTCGATGCGGTTGCGGATCGGAGGCACCCAGACGTTGGCGAGCCCGGGAACCTTCACCGTTCGGTCCAGCTCCTCGACCAACTTCTCCGGAGTCATGCCGGGCCGCCACTGGCTGCGCGGCTTGAACTGGATGGTGATCTCGAACATCTCAAGCGGCGCGGGGTCGGTGGCGGTTTCCGCCCGGCCCGCCTTGCCGAAGACGGTCTGCACCTCCGGGACCGTCTTGATGAGCCGGTCGGTCTGCTGAAGCAGCTCCGCCGCCTTCTGAGCGGAGATCCCGGGCAGGGCCGAGGGCATGTACAGCAGGTCGCCCTCGTCCAGCTGAGGCATGAATTCTCCGCCCAAACGGCTGAGGGGCCAGGCCGTGGTCGAAAAGGCCATGAGGGCGATCAGCAGCGTCGTCTTCGGCCGCCGCATGACCCAGTCGAGCCCCGGCCGGTACGCGGCCGTAAGCCAGCGGTTGAGGGGATTGGAGGCTTCGGCCGGGATTCGGCCGCGGATCAGCCAGCCCATCAGCACCGGGACGAGCGTCACCGAGAGGATCGCGGCCCCGGCCATGGCGTAAGTCTTGGTGAACGCCAACGGCCCGAACAGCCGCCCTTCCTGGCCCTGCAGGCTGAAGACCGGCACGAACGACAGGGTGATGATCAAGAGGCTGAAGAAGAGGGCGGGGCCCACCTCGGCGGCCGCGTCAGTGATCACCCGCCAGCGCGTCTCGCCAGCCAGGTGCTCGCCGGGGTGATCGGCCTCCCAACGCTCGATCCGCTTGTGCGCGTTTTCGATCATCACCACGGCGGCGTCGACCATGGCGCCGATGGCGATGGCGATGCCGCCGAGCGACATGATGTTGGCGTTCACGCCCTGCACCCGCATGACGATGAGGGCGAAGAGGACGCCCAGGGGCAGGGTGAGAATGGCGACGAGCGCCGACCGCGCGTGCCAGAGGAAGAGCACGCAGACGAGCGCCACCACGACGAACTCTTCGATCAACTTCTCGCGGAGATTGGCGATGGCGCGGTCGATGAGCTGCGAGCGGTCGTAAGTGGTGACGATCTCGACGCCAGGCGGCAGGCTGTTCTTGAGCTCGGCGAGTTTGTCCTTCACGGCGGCGATCGTCGCGCGGGCGTTCTTGCCCGAGCGCAGCACGATCACGCCGCCGGCGACTTCGCCCTGACCGTTCAGCTCGGCGATCCCGCGGCGCATCTCGGGGCCGATCTGGATCGTGGCGACATCGCCGAGGCGCACGGCGACGCCGCCGGCCGCCGTCTTGAGCGGGACGGCGCGAAAATCGTCCAGGGTTTCCAGGTAGCCGCCGGCGCGCACCATGTACTCCGCCTCGGCAAGCTCCAGCACCGAGCCCCCAGTCTCCTGGTTGGCCCGCTGGATCGCCTTGACCGTCTCAGCTTGAGTGACGCCGTAGGCGGCCAGCCGCACCGGGTCGAGGACGACCTGGTACTGCTTGACCATGCCGCCGATCGAGGCGACCTCGGCCACCCCGGGCAGGGTCTTCAGCTCGTATCGCAGGAACCAGTCCTGCAGGGATCGGAGCTGGGCGAGGTCGTGGCGCCCGGACCGGTCGACGAGGGCATATTCGAAGATCCAGCCGACGCCGGTGGCGTCGGGCCCGAGGGCCGGTTTGGCGGAATCGGGCAGCCGTCCTTGTACCTGGTTGAGGTATTCGAGCACGCGCGAGCGGGCCCAATAAAGGTCGGTCCCGTCCTCGAACAGCACGTAGACGAAGCTGTCGCCGAAGAAGGAATAGCCGCGGACCGTCTTGGCGCCGGGCACCGAGAGCATGGTGGTGGTGAGCGGATAGGTGACCTGGCTCTCCACGATCTGCGGCGCCTGGCCGGGGTAGGTGGTGCGGATGATCACCTGGACGTCGGAAAGGTCCGGCAGGGCGTCGACGGGCGTGGCGCGCAAGGCGAGGAGACCAGAGGCCAGCAGGACCGCGGCGCCCAGGAGCACGACGAGCCGAAAGCGGACAGAGAGGCGGATGAGGGCAGCGATCACCGGCGCGCTCCCGCCGGGGCGATCCGCCGGACCACAGGCCCCTCCGGTCGTTGCTCAAAGCCGAAGGCGACCTGGTCGCCCACCTTGACGCCGGCGGCGAGCCCAGGCGGATCTAGCTTGAAGGTCATGGTCATGGCCGGCCAGCCGATCGCCGGGACGGGCTCGTGGCTGAGGGTCACCTGGTCGCCCTTCAGAGCCTCGATGCGGCCACGGCTCTCATGGAGCGCCGGCGCCGCGGTGGCGGACTGAGGCGTGTTCGCCGGGGCGAGTGGCCGAGCCTGCAGCCCAGCGAGGCTCGCCTCGGAGTCGATCAGGAATTGACCCGAGGCGACGATCCTTTGGCCCTCCTGCAAGCCGCCGAGGATCTCCGTAAGCCCGCCGTCCTCGCGCCCGGTCTTCACCTCGACGGGCTGAAAGCGCCCGCCGTCCAGAGCGAGCATGACGATCGCTCGTCGCCCGGTCCGGATCACCGCCTCGGCCGGCACGACCAGGGCCGGCCTCGTCGGTCCGTCGAGATGGACGGTCCCATACATGCCCGGCCGCAGCCGTCCACCGCGGTTGGGCAGCTCGACCCGAGCCTGCAGCGTTCGGCTTTCCGCCTGGGCCGAGGGCAGGACGGCGCTGACCCGTCCGGAGAAAGCCTCGCCAGGGAAGGCGGCCAGCTCGACGCGGGCGGAGGCGCCGGGGCGCACGAGGCCCGCTCGGGCCTCGGGAACCGCAGCCGTCATCCACACGGTGCTCAGCCCGGAGACCTGGGCCAAAGTCTGGCCCATGCTGACGGTCATGCCCGCGCGGACGTCGAGCGTTTGTATCGCGCCGCTTACCGGGGTGGTGACAGTGACGACCGAGCGCGGACGGCCTGAGCGGGCGACGGATTCGATCAGAGCCTCCGGCATGCCCAAGAGGCGCAGTCGCTGGCGGGCGGCCGCTTCAAGCTCTGTACTCCCTGACCTGCGGACCGCGAGATACTCAGCCTGAGCGCCGCTCCAGCTCGGGATCAGTAGATCCGCGATGGGCGACCCCGCGGTGACAACGTCGCCGGGCGCGCGGCCATAGACCCGCTGCACGAAACCTGCGGCCCTAGCCTGCACGATGGCCACGTCACGCCCGTTGAATTCGAGAACGCCCGGGGCCGTCAGGTCCTCGGCGAAGGCCGTCCGCCGCACCGTTGCATAGCGGACGCCGAGGCTTTGGAGCTGCGCCGGATCAATCCTTACTCCGGCCGTTCCGGGCGCCTCGTCGGCGTATCGGGGCACGAGCTGCATGTCCATGAAGGGCGATTTGCCGGGCTTGTCGAAGCGCTGCCCCGGAACCATGGGGTCGTACCAGTAGAGGACCTTGCGGCCGGCCTCCTGGCCCGAGCTCGCGGCCGGCGCTGCCTGGCGCAGGTGCGCCAAGCCATAGCCGCCGAGCGCACCGATCAGCGCCACGGAGGCGGCGCCGACCGCCAGCTGAGCACGGGTGAGATTGAGGACGCTCATGGCTCGCCGGCTCCGTAGTTGAGATTGATGCGCACCGCGTCGCGGACCACGGCCGCCTCGCGGTCCAGGGCGTCAACGCGGGCTTCCGCCAAGCCCAAAAAGGCCTGGAGCACGTCGGAGAGGCTGGCGCTCGCCGCGGCGTAACTGGCCGTTTCCAAATCGGCCTTGCGTCGGGCGAGGGGCACGAGCGTCGCCTGCGCGCGCATCATGCGGTCGTGGCGCATGGCATGGTCGGCAAGGTCGGCGTCAAGCTGGGCGCGCAGTTGCCGGCGCATGGCCTCCCGTTCGGCGGTCACGCGGCTAGCACTCGCGGCCTTGGCGGCGATCGTCGGGTCCTTTCGCTTGCCGGGGAATATCGGCAGGCTGACCGTTCCGCCGAGGGAGACCATGTCGCCCCACATCGGATCGCGGCGATGATAGGCGAGCTCCCAACTCCAATCCGGCCGCTTGTCCGCCCGCGCGGCCGCCAGATCGGCTGCGGCCTGACCGCCCATGGCGTCGTACGCGAGCAGCGCCGGGTGATGGTCGAGGGCCGCGCGCAGTCCAGGGACGTCTATGGTCTGCGGCGGCGGATCCCCCAGCGCCTCCGGTTCGGGCTCACCGGTCCAGCGCGTCAGCTCGGCGCGGGCCTTGGCCGCGGCGGCCAACAGTTCGGCGCGACGATCGCCGAGCGCCGCGGTCAGTTCGTCGGCCTCCAAGGCCGCTGCGGGGCGGCTTGAGACGGCCGCCAGCTGGGCTGGCGCGGCGTCGTGCAGCGGCTTGAGCGCCGCCGCGATCTCGTCCAGGGCCGCGAGCTGGCGCTGGGCGTAATGAAGGTCGATCCAGGCCACGGCGGCTGCGAGGCGGACGTTGCGGGCCTCTACGGCCTGCCCCGACTCGGCTGCGCTGATATCGGCGGCTGCGCGTTTGCGCTCGGCGCGTCGCTTCGCGCCATTGGGGACATCCTGCGTAACGCCGACCGTGGCCATGGTCATGCTTTCCGGCCCGAACCGCCAGGCTGGCGGACCCGAGACCGGAAAGTTGTCGAGGCCAAACCGGAGCTTCGGGTCCGGCAGGCGGCCCGCCGCGCCCGCGGCCGCTCGAGCAGCTGCGACCTCGGCCTCCCTAGCCTGAAGCGTGGGAGCCTCGCCGGCGCGTTGCAGCGCCGCCGAATAGGTGACGGGGGCGGCCTGGGCGGCGCTCGATAGGAACGCGGCGCCCAGCATCAGCCAAAAAGGCCGCATGAGGGACTCCTCTTGAGAGAACAAGGGATGACGCGGAAGCGCCGACGGCCGGGCAAGCCGACCGCCGGCGCCCTCGCTTAGCGCACCCAAGGGGATCGGGGCGCGGGGGCGATCACGGTCAGCCGGCGGAGCCGCTCTTGGGCGTCGGGGGGGCACGATCAGGCATCATCGACATGCACTGCTCGCGCATGGCGTGGTCGCCCTTCATCATCGGACAGTTGCAGTCGCGCATGGGTGCGGCTTGGGCCGCGGGCGGCCGAGCGGCTGGCGCCATGCTGTAGTTTCCGCCCTTACCGTAAGGCTGGGCGGAGGCGGCGCTCGCGGTCGCGGCGAGACCGAGGGCCAGCGCCGCTGCGGTCAGAGGAATACGATAGGTCATGGGAACACTCCCGATTGGGATCGATCATCATGGCCGGACGGAGTCCGGCCGGGTTCTGGACACAAGGCGCCGCCGCAGGCGAGCAGCGCCGGGTTCAGGTGATCGGTCTGGGAGGTCGTTCGAGGCGTCCGGGGTCGTGGGGCGTCAAGGACGCCATCCGCCCGGGCGCGGGCGCGAAGTGATCAGCCCTAAGAAGGCTGATGGGCGGCGTGCTGGGGAGGGCCGCCGTCACGCCGCACATGGCGATGCAAGCGAGAAGGCAGCTCATCCCGTCATGCTTCGAGGGGGACGCGTCCTGGGCGGGATCGCAGCAAGGGTCGACCTCGCCGTCGGCGTGATCCATCCCCGGCATGTCGGCCATCGGCATGCTCATCATCGCGTCGCCATGTCCCTGGCACGTCGCCTGGGCCGCCGTGGCGGACACCGGGCTGGCAAGGAGGCCGATCACGGCCAGAAGGGCGAGCAGGAAGCGCATCGCTCGTGAGCCTAGCGCTACAGCGACTGTTGTCACTTGGTTTCGCGATGCTGTGTCCTGCGGGGGCGCCATGGGATTCACATCGCCGCCGGCGGCGCGAGCGTGCCGAACCAGGCCACGAGCGCGACGATCCCGAGGGCGGCGGCGGTCTCCAGCGCGATACTGCGGCGGAGATCCGCAAGCGCCGCGCCTTGCCGCGATGGTTCGTCCAAGGCCAGAGCCAGTGCGGGCGTCAGCCGGAAGCGGTTTGCGGCCGCCAGGCCGAGCATGCCCACGAACAGGAGGATTTTGAGGCTCAAGAGCCGCCCATAAGGGGTGGTCCAGAGGCCGTCGATCCGGTCCACCCCGACCAAAAACCAGCTGTTGGCGAGTCCGGTCGCTACTAGGACCGCCACCAGCAGCGTGCCGATCCTCGAAAAGCCGTGCAGCGCCCGGTGCAGGGCGACCACCCCTGCCGGCGTGGGGCTGCGGGTGCGCAGGATCAGCGCGAAGGCCACGAGCGCGCCGATCCAGACGGCCCCTGCCCAGCTGTGAAGGATGTCGGAGACAAGGTGGAGGACGCCGCCTGGGCCCTCCGTCGCCGCGCCATGACCCATCCAGGCGAAGGTCGCGGTCGCGACAGTTCCGAGCGCGGCCGCGACGATCCAGCTGGCTTGCGTTGGCCTCAGCATCACGGCGAAGATCGTGGCCAAGAGGGCGACGCCCGCCCTAAGGACGCCCGCCTTGCCGAGGTCCATGCTCGTCACCACGGCGCCGAGCGCCTCGGGTTTGAGTCCCTCCGCTATCGATCCGGCCAGCACGCTGGCCTGGGCGACGATCCAGAGCAGCGTCGCGAGCGCCAGTACCGCACCTGCGCCCGCCAGCAGCCTGCGGGTCCAGGGCGCCT
Source organism: Phenylobacterium sp. (assembly GCF_030680185.1). GTDB lineage: Bacteria > Pseudomonadota > Alphaproteobacteria > Caulobacterales > Caulobacteraceae > Phenylobacterium. The sequence continues at coordinate 28,747 of NZ_JAUXVZ010000024.1, read as the reverse complement.
CCGCGGCCGAGCCGGGACCCGTCGAGGGGAGAGCATAGATGAAGAAGAGCGATGATCCCATGAGGGCCATCGCTCCCGCATACTGCATCAGCCTGAGGATGATGACCGCAGGCTCGAGCACGTCAGCCGACCTTGAAGGCCACTTCGCCGTTCATCTTGTGGCCGTCGGCCGAGGCCGCGGACCAGACGATGTTGTAGGCGCCCTTCGTCAGCGCGCTCTGGGGCGTACCGGTAATGCTCTTGCCGTCCTTGGAGACGGTCGTCTTCACCGGCACCTTCATGCCGCCGTGTTCCGGCATGGTGAGCTCGAACTTGGAGAAGGCCGGCACAAGCTTTTCGTTGAAGGTCAGGGTGATGACCTTCGGCGCGACCGCGACGGCAGCGTTGGCCGCTGGATTGGAACTCACGAGATGGGCATGCGCCCAAGCCGGGCTGGAAACGATGAGGGCGGTCGCTCCCGCAAGGGCGGCAAGTCCGAAAAGGGGGGTCTTCATGGGGGTCTCCCGACAAGGTGTCTGTGAACGTCTACGCATCTCGGCACGCCGACCCCTCAAACTAGCTGCCGCGCCTGTACTGGGCTTGAACGAGGGTTCTCCACTTGAAAGGCGAGGCGCTTCCTCTCGTCGAAGAGCGACTCGTTCGGTCCTGGCCAGCGGTGTGGCCGTGAAGCGCGCATATTGCGTGCGCAGGACAAGTCAGGGCTGGGCGTCTCACGCTATAAGGGGTAGGGGGGTATCCTATGGCCCATACGACGAACAACAAAGAGCAGCTCTTGGCCCGAGTCCGGCGCATCGCCGGCCAGGTCGCCGCGATCGAGAGGGCCATCGCTGACGAGGCGGGCTGTTCGACGATCCTGCATCAGGCTGCCGGCGTGCGCGGGGCGGTCAACGGGCTGATGGACGAGCTGATCGAGGACCATGTCCGCGAACACGTGGCCCGGCCCGACCTAACGGATGCGGATCGAGCCTCCGGCGCCGAAGAACTGATCGCAGTCGTGCGCCGATACGCAAAATAGGAAGGGCCGCCTTGAATCTGTCAGCCTCGGACGAGGCCTCGTCCCACGACCACGTCTTCCTCGGCGAACGGCACGATGAAAATGCCCGACGCACGCTGTGGGTCGTGGCCCTGACCGCCGTGATGATGGTTGGCGAGATCATCGCCGGCAGTGTCTTCAATTCGATGGCTCTGCTCGCCGACGGCTTCCACATGGCGACCCACGCCGGCGCTCTGGCGGTTGCAGCGGCGGCTTACGCCTACGCTCGCCGACACGCGCGAAACCGACGCTTCAGCTTTGGTACAGGCAAGGTCGGTGATTTGGCCGGCTTCGCCTCTGCGCTTGTGCTCGCCATGATCGCACTCGCGATCGGTGTCGAATCCGTCGTTCGCCTTCTCAACCCGCAGCCCGTCAGCTTCGGCGAGGCCACGCTCGTGGCCGTTGTGGGCCTCGCCGTGAACGTCGCGAGCGCATTTCTCCTCTCAGGGGGCCACGATCATCATCATGGCCACGCTCATGTTCACGAGCAGCCGCACCAGGGTGCTCACCACAGCCACCACGCTCCTGACCGGGCGCACGCACACCAGGACAACAATCTTCGCTCCGCTTTCGTGCATGTCCTTGCGGACGCGCTGACCTCGGTACTGGCGATCGCGGCGTTGGTGGCCGGGCGCTATTTGGGCTGGGTTTGGCTCGACCCTGTGATGGGCATCGTTGGCGCAGCCGTGATCTCCGTCTGGGCCTGGAACCTGATGCGCGACACGACCGCCGTGCTGCTCGACACTTCCGATCCTCACCTGGAGGCCGAAGTGCGTCAGGAGGTTGAAGAGCTCGGGGACGCCAAAATCACGGATCTGCACGTCTGGCGGATCGGTCCCGGCGCCCATGCGGCTATTGTCAGCTTCACTGGCGGCGCCTCAGCCGCCGACGTGCGCCAACGTCTGCGCGTGGTGCATGAACTGGCGCACGTTACGGTCGAGCCCCGGTGAGTCGACAGCTCGACGGTGTGTGAGAGGGGGCCTCACGCTTGCGTCCGAGCTGCGCGCCCAATTAATCTTAGCGGTCGCCACCAGCCACCGGCGCCTCCAGCGAGGGCCGTGGCCGCAGACGCCGCAGCGCGTAAACACCGGCCAGGCCCAGGCCGGACCCTAGGTGGAGCAGGCCCGCCAGCTGCCAGGGGCTAACGCCGCCGCCGAGCAGCGCCTTGGCCAGGGGCGTGCTGGCGCCAAAGAGAGCTGCCGAGCCGATAGCGAGCGGGGCGCCAGGCCAGGCGAGGTAGGGTCGGATCGACATCATCGCCTCATAGTACCGCGGGCGCTGGATCGGCGGGCCTCGCCCCGCTGAGCGCGGTGTTGCCCGCTATGTCGAAGATCTTCTGGCCGAGCCCAACGGCCCACGATTGGCCGAAGCTTTCCTCAGCATCCGCCGGCGCAGCGTCCGCAAAGGGCTGACTGAGCTCGCGCGAGCCATCGCAGCGAACGATCAGGCCCAGGCGCCGGACGATGACCGCCAGGCTGAGTTGGCGCGACGCCCTTCTTATGGCGCCCTTGTGGCGCCCAGCGTCTTCGTCGGGATGATCGCCGCGGCCTTCGGCCTGTTCCCGGACGCCCTGAGGGACGCAACGATCTGGAGCGTCACGACGGCGTCGGTTACGTCGATCGGAGCGTACTTCCTGCTCAAGCGCATCAAACCCCGTCGTCCTCGTTCCGAGGGCGCGCCTCAGAGCGCTTCGAACGCCGGCGTGCATCGGCGATGACCGCGCGACCGCGGTCCAGCGCGCCCTGTGCGCCACCGGGCGTTGAAGCGTCGTGTGCAGGCGCTTGGTCCAACGCCTCGATCACACGGCAGCCGCCGGGACTTCCATCACATCCCGTCGCGACCATCCGCCCCAGCACGGCGCGGAGCGACTCCAGTTGCTGGATCTTGCTGTCTACGGCGGCGAGCTGCTCTCGGGCGAGCGAGAAGGCGTCATCGCACGCGCGGTCCGGATGGTCTGAAAGATCGAGCAGAATTCGGATGGCATCGACGGGAAACCCGAGTTGGCGGGCGCGTTTGATGAAGCCCAATCGGCGAACCGAGGCCTCGTCGTAGATACGACGATCGCTTTCCGTGCGAGGCGCCGGCGGCAGCAGACCGATCTGCTCGTAAAATCGGATCGTGGGGACCTTGACGTCCGCCGCCTTGGCGAGCGCGCCGATCGAAATCGTCGCCATGGTGATCTCCAGGAGAGTTGCCGACGTTGGCCAAGTGATCCTCTAGTAACTAGAGGAAGAAAGATTCGACTTCACGCTAAAAATGGCTTGATCCTCTAGCTACTGGAGGAGGCAACATCGCCCGGCGTTGAGGCTCCGCTTGACTTGAAGCGGCGTCGCCAGCTGCGCGCCACCAAAGCGCGCAGCATCTTGAGGGCGAGCATGGACGGGCTGAAGGCATGGGGCAGGGGGTTTGCGCGTCTCGCGATCGCCTGCGCCGTGACCTTGCTTGTTCTCGCGCCAAGCGTCGACGCGGTCTTCTGCCCCGAAGGCGGGATGGCGCTGGCGAGTTCTTCAGCCGAGACCCCTCAGGTGATCAAGACGGCGGAGAGCGGCGATCATGGCAAAGCGGCGTCGGGCGACCTCGTCGGAGTCTGCATCTATGGCCACTGCCATCACGGCGCACCCGTCCTGCCGCCGATCACGGCCGACAGCGCGCCCTTGGACGCCGCGCCAACTGAGCGGCACGCGCTTCTGAACACGCCGGTGCCGGTCAAGCATCCTCATTTCGAACAGAATCGACCGCCTCGCGCCTGAGCCGCGCTGCGCCCAGCGGCGCGTCCGCCTCGTCAATCGTGAGAAGGTCCATGTTGTCACCCATTGCTGGAAATTCGCGCCGCATTCTGGCCCTTGGCCTCTCCCTGCAGGCGCTCTTTGCGGGCGGGGCGCTGGCCGAGCCCGCTCCGCCATTCCGCGAATTGCTCCGGCAAGCGCAGGCGACCGCGCCGCGACTGGCTGAGGCGCGGGCGGAAATCGCCCGCGCCGAAGGGCTCGCCCGCCAGGCGCGCGCCATCCCCAACCCCACCGTCGGCGTCGAGGTCGAGAACTTCTCTGCGAGCAACGGACTGCAAATCGCCGAAACGACCGCATCCGTCGAACAGACAATCGAACTCGGCGGCAAACGATCGGCCCGAATTTCAGCGGGCCGCGCCGACGTCGAGGCGGCGAGGCGCCGGGCTGCGCGCGTGCAAGCGGATTACGCCTTCGATCTGGCGGCCGCCTACGCGGAGGCAGAGGGCGCCGAGCGCCGGCTGCAGCTGGCCACGGAAGGGCTCGAGCTTGCGCAGGAGGACGCCCGTATCGCCACCGTGCTTGTCGAAGCAGGCCGCGAAGCCGATCTGCGGCGCGTCCAGGCGCAAGCGGCCGTGCAGGCGGCTCGAGCGGGTGTTGACGAGGCGAAGGCGGTGCGCGCGACGGCGTTCTCGAACCTCACCGCAATGGCGGGGGCGCCCGCGCCGATCACCTCCATCCCCGCCAGCCTCCTGGATGAAGCCGGTCGCGTCTTTCCGGCGCCTGAGCCCAGCCCGCTCACCAGCCCTTCCTACCTAGCGGCGGAAGCCGAGCGCGAAGCCGCGGCCCGGCGTGTGCGCGTGGAGGGCTCCCAGGCCGTGCCCGACGTGACGGTCTCCGTCGGCGTCCGGAGAATCCAGGGGGAGGACGCGACGGCCATGGTGGCGGGCGTCTCGATGCCGTTCCCGATCTTCGACCGCAACCGTGGGAACATCAGCGCGGCCCGGGCGGAACTGAGCGCCGCCGAGGCGCGGCTGAACGCAGCGCGCCTCGACGCCGAGGCCGCCGCACGCTCTGGCGTGGCGCGCGTGACGGCCGCCGAAACGCGGCTTGTCGCCGCGCGGGAAGGGGAGCGGACGGCCGAGGAAGCTTATCGCCTCACCCGGCTCGGCTACGAGGGCGGCAAACTGGCTCTCGTGGAACTTCTCAACGCCCGGCGCGCGCTCACCGAAGCCCGCACTCAGACCATCGAGGCCGCGACCGAGCGGCTGAGCGCGCAGGCTGCGCTCGCCCGCCTCGCCGGCGTCGCCCCCTTTGGAGACCAACCATGAAGCACGACCTCAATCGGAGCTCCAGGACTGCAGGCGGGAGCCGCAAAAGGCTCTATGGCGGCGTCGCGGCCGCTGTGGTCCTGGCCGCGGTCGGCGGCTTCGGCCTGGCCAAGCTGACGAGCGGCCCGCCAGCGGCTACGAGCGAGGCGGAGGAGGGCGAAAAGCCCGCCGGCGCCCCCGACGCAGTCGAAATGGACGCCCAGCGCATCGCCGCCAGCCGTCTTGTGGTGCAGCCGGTTTCGTCGACGGGCCTGGCGTCTGAGATCGTGGCCCAGGCGACCGTCGAGGCCGCGCCGGGGGCGCAGGCCGTGCTCACCGCGCGGGCGGCAGGCTCTGTCAGCCGCATCAACAAGCGCCTGGGCGACCCGGTCCGCGCCGGCGAGGTGCTGGCGCTGGTGGAAAGCCGAGAGGCCTCGCAGATCGCCGCCGCACGCAGCGTCGCCGCAGCCAAGGCCGACCTGGCGGCGAAGGCCCTGGCCCGCGAGCGCCGGCTTTACGACCAGCGCGTCAGCGCGCGGCAGGACCTGGAGGCGGCGCAGGCCGAATACGCCGCAGCTCAAGCCGAGGCGCGGAGCGCCACGGCCGCCGTCGGCGCGGCGGACGTCTCCCGCGATGGCCGCTATGTCATGGTGACCAGCCCCATCAGCGGGCGGATCACCTCGGCCCCGGCGAGCCTGGGCGCGTTCGTGCAGCCGGAGACCGAACTTTTCCGCGTGGCCGATCCCAGCCGCCTGCAGATCGAGGCGGCGGTGACCGCGGCCGACGCGCGCCGCATTCGGCCGGGCGATCCTGCGGTGCTCGAGTTGAATGACGGCGTGACCGCGAACGCCGTGGTGCGGTCGGTCACGCCAGGGGTCGACGAGACCACGCGCGCCGCCACGGTCGTGCTGACCTTGACGGGCGGCGAAGGGGTGCTGCAGCCGGGCCAAGCGGTGCGGGCGCGGATCACTGCGCGCCAGTCGCTTTCCCAAGGGATCGTCGTGCCAGAAGACGCCGTCCAGACCTGGGAGGGCCAGGACGTGGTCTTCGTGCGCACCAAGACGGGGTTTGTCGCCCGTCCGGTGCTTGTCGGCGCGCGCGCCGCCGGGCGGGTCGAAGTCACCTCCGGCTTGCGACCAGGCGAGAGCATCGTCGTCAAGAACGCCTTCCTGCTGAAAGCCGAGCTCGCCAAGGGCGAGGCGGAAGAAGACGAATAGGCCGGGGGAAAGAGCATGATCGCCCGCCTCATTTCCCTCTCGGTGAAGGGACGCTGGTACGTCCTCGCCCTGACTTTGGTCATCGCCGCGCTCGGCCTGTGGCAGCTCACGAAGCTGCCCATCGACGCCGTGCCCGACATCACCAACAAGCAGGTTCAGATCAACACGGTCGAGCCGGCGCTCTCGCCCGTCGAGATCGAGAAGCGGGTCACGTTCCCGATCGAGACCGCGCTTGCGGGCATCCCGGGCCTGGAGACCACACGCTCGCTCTCGCGCAACGGCTTCTCGCAGGTGACGGCGGTCTTCACCGACCGCACAGACCTCTATTTCGCCCGTCAGCAGGTCGCCGAGCGGCTGGCCCAGGCTACCGCCTCGCTTCCGGCCGGCGTCCAACCTCAGGTGGGGCCCGTGTCCACCGGCCTCGGCGAGATCTACATGTACTCGATCGAGTTCGCCCGGCCGGGCCGCGGGGCCCAGGTTCGCAACGGTGCGCCCGGCTGGCAAAGCGACGGGGCCTATCTCACGCCTGAAGGCGAGCGACTGGCCGATCCGATCGCGCAGGCCGCTTACCTGCGCACGGTCCAGGATTGGATCATCCGACCGCAGCTGCGCACGGTGAAGGGCGTCGCCGGCGTGGACTCCATCGGCGGCTATGAGAAGCAGTACCTGGTCGAGCCCGACCCGGCGAAGCTTGCGGCTTACGGCGTCTCCTACGCCGAGCTGGCGCAAGCCCTGGAGGCCGCCAACCTGTCCGTCGGCGCCAACTTCATCCAGCGCGCCGGGGAGGCCTACCTGGTGCGCGCCGATGCGCGCGTGCGGCGACTCGACGAGATCGCCGCGGCGGTGATCGCCACCCGCGGCGGCGTGCCGATCCACGTGAAGGATGTGGCCACCGTCCGGATCGGCGGGGAGCTGCGGACGGGGGCGGCCAGCAAGAATGGCCAGGAGGTCGTGGTCGGCACGGCCCTGATGTTGATCGGCGAAAACAGCCGAACCGTCGCCAAGGCCGTGGGCGAAAAGCTGGAGCAGGTGAAAACGTCGCTCCCGCCTGGCGTTGTGGTCCACACCCTGCTCGATCGCTCAGCGCTCGTGAACGCCACGATCGGCACGGTCGAGCGCAACCTGACGGAAGGGGCGCTGCTCGTGGCCGCGACACTCTTCCTGCTGCTCGGCAATGTCCGCGCGGCCCTGATCGCCGTGCTGGTGATCCCGTTCTCGTTCCTGATGATGGCCATCGGAATGAACGGACTGAAGGTGCCCGGCAACCTGATGAGCCTGGGCGCGCTCGACTTCGGCCTGATCGTCGACGGCGCGGTCATCATCATCGAGAACTGCCTGCTGCGGCTGGCCCAGAAGCAGCACCATGAAGGCCGCCTCCTGAACCTGCACGAACGTCTGGAGACGGTGCTGCACGCGACGCAGGAGATGATCCGGCCGACGGTCTACGGCCAAGCGATCATCTTCCTGGTGTTCGCGCCGCTCCTGACCTTCACGGGCGTCGAAGGCAAGACCTTCTACCCCATGGCCGTCACCATCATGCTCGCGCTGGCGGCCGCCTTCATCCTGTCCCTGACCTTCGTACCGGCCATGGTGGCCATCCTCATGCGCGGCAAGGTGGCGGAGAAGGAGGTCAAGGCGGTCGAGGTCGTGAAGACCCGCTATGAGCCGGTCCTGCGCCGGGCGCTGGCTCGGCCGTGGCCGTTCATCGGCGGCGGCCTGGCCGTGTTCGCTGTTGCGGCGGGACTCTTCACGACGCTCGGGCAGGAGTTCATCCCCACCCTCGACGAAAAGAACGTTCTCCTCGGCTCTCTTCGGATTCCGTCCACGGCGATGGAGCAGTCGCGCGAGATGCAGCTGGACGTCGAGCGCGCCGTCATCAGCCTGCCGGAAGTGGAGATGATGTTCTCCAAGACCGGCACGGCCGAGATGGCGTCCGATCCCATGCCGCCCAACCAAGGCGACGGCTTCGTGATCCTCAAGCCGCAGAAGGACTGGCCGAAGGGCGTCGATTCCAAAGAGGAGGTGGTCGAGCGCATCCTCGGCAAGGCCGAGCCTTTGCTCGGCAACAACTACGAGGTGACCCAGCCCATTCAGATGCGCTTCAACGAGCTGGTGGCCGGCGTCCGCGGCGACGTGGCGATCAAGCTCTACGGCGACGACCTGGAGAAGATGAGCGCCACCGCCGGCAAGATTGGCGCGGCGCTAGGCTCGATCCCGGGCGCCGCGGGCGTGCGGGTGGAACAGACCTCCGGCGCGCCGACCCTCGACGTTCGGTTCGACCGCGCCGCCATCGCCAGCTATGGCCTGACGGTCGAGGAGGTGGCGGACACCCTCGCCAGCGCGCTAGGCGGGCGCGAGGCTGGCAACGTCTTTGAAGGCGACCGGCGCTTCGACATCGTCGTGCGCGTGCCCACGGCCGAGCGCAACGACGTGGAGGCGTTGGGGGCCATGCCGGTCATGTTGCCCGGCGGGGAGGGTCAGGCACGGCAGTCGGTGCCGTTGCGCCAGCTGGTCGAGTTCCGCTTCACGGAAGGCCTCAATCAGATCAGCCGCGAGGACGGCAAACGGCGCGTCGTGATCCAGGTCAATGTGCGCGGCCGCGACGTCGGCTCGTTCGTGACCGATGCTCGCGAGAAGGTGGAGGCGATCCCGCTGCCGCCCGGCTCGTGGGTGGTGTGGGGCGGCCAGTACGAGAACCTGAAGACGGCGACGGCGCGGCTCTCCATCGTCGTGCCGCTCTGCTTCTTGGCGATCTTCATCATCCTGTTCATGGCGCTCGGCGGATTCTGGCCCGCGCTGGCGGTCTTCGCCGCCATTCCGCTCGGCCTCTCGGGCGGCGTGTTCGCCCTGGCGCTCACCGGAATCACCTTCTCAATCTCCGCAGCGGTCGGATTTATCGTCCTGGCCGGCGTCGCGGTCCTCAACGGCCTCGTCGTCATGACCAGCATCCGCCAGCGGATGGAGGAGGGCGCGAGCGTCGTCGACGCCATCTATGAAGGCGGCATGGAGCGGGTCCGGCCGGTGCTGATGACGGGTCTCGTGCCGGCGATCGGCTTCATCCCGATGGCCATCGCCCACGGGACGGGGGCCGAGGTGCAAAAGCCGCTGGCCATGGTCGTCATCGGCGGGTTGATCACGGCCACGGCCGTCACCCTCCTGGTTCTGCCGGCGATCGCGAAGCTGCTCTTGAGCTTTGGCGAGCGCCGCACGGCGGAAGTCACGGCGCCTCCCCCCAAACCGCTGGACGCCCCCGCCTAGGCCGCAAATCCGCAGAGGAGTCCACACATGAGCCCCCGACCCCGCCCCCGCCAGGAGCCACGTCATGCTTGCGCCTAGTTCGGCCATGCTGCTGAGGATCTATACCGACGAGGACGCCCTCTTCGGCGATCAGCCACTGACAACGCTGATCGTCAAGCGAGCGCGGGCGGCGCAGCTCGCCGGCGCCACGGTCTTGCGCGGAAGCCTTGGCTACGGCCACTCCTCGCGGCTGCACACCCACCGGCCCTTCGGACTGGACGACAACCTGCCCGTGGTCATCGAGATCGTCGACGCCGAAGCGCCGCTCCGCGCCTTTGTCGACACCCTCGATGATCTGCACGACATCGGCCTTATCACCTTCGAGAAGGTCGAAGTGGTCCGCTACGGAAACCAAACTCCCTGACGCCGCGGTTGGCGGGCCCGCCGATCGCGGCCTGCGAGCGATGGTTCGCCTGCGCTTGATCCTCTAGTGACTTGAGGTGGCAAACTCGGGGTCCCTCTCGACTAGGGCCCCATGATGCGCCGAATGCGATTGACGATCGGACTGGCCGCGGCCGTCGCGGTGCTGGCGTTGGACCAAGCGTCCAAGGCGCTCGCGCGGACCCACCTAGCGGCCGAGATGGTTGAGATCGGCCCGTTCCTGAATTTGCGGCTCGGCTTCAACACCGGCGTGACTTTCGGGCTCCTAGGGGACGGCGGCGGCTTCGGCCGCTGGGCGCTCGTCGCCGTCACCTCCGCCGTGGTCGTCTGGCTCCTCGCCTGGATGTGGCGCGAAGCCCGTGTGGCCGTGGTCGTTCCGCTGGGCCTCGTCGTCGGCGGCGCGCTGGGCAACATCCTCGACCGCCTCCGGCATGGCGCGGTCACGGACTTCATCGACCTGCATGTGGGCGCCGCCAGCTGGCCGACCTTCAACCTGGCCGATTCCGCCATCGTCACCGGTGTGGGCCTGCTGTTGCTGGCGTCGCTGCGGGTATCCGGGCGGCCGGCGCCCGCCAAGGAGGCCGACCGCCGGAAGACGACGTTTCAGGGGAAAGGAACACGGCCATGACCAACCGCCCGCGCCTGACGGGGGATCAGACCCTGGCGCTGCTGGCCGATCCGTACCGTTTCGTCTCGACCCGATGCCGCGAGCTCGGCGTGGAGGCCTTCGAGACGCGGGTCCTGCTGAAGGAGACGGTGTGCCTGAAAGGGCGCGAGGCGGCTGAGCTGTTCTACGACGCCGACCGCTTCAAGCGGGCCGGCGCCATGCCCGCGCCGATCCGCAAGACCTTGCTCGGCGAGGGCGGCGTACAAGGCCTCGATGGCGAAGAGCACCGCCACCGCAAGCAGATGTTCATGGACCTCATGGCGCCGGAGCGGGTCGCGGCGCTGGGCGACCTCGTCCGCGCGGAATGGCTGGGGGCGGCCGAGCGCTGGGCGGCGGCGAGCGCCGACATCCCCCTCTACGATGAGCTACACCCGATGCTCACGCGGGCGGTCTGCGCCTGGGCGGGCGTGCCGCTGGACAGCGACGAGGCGAACCCGCGGGCCGGCCAACTGCGGGCGCTCTTCGACGCCGCCGGATCCAGAAGCCCGCGCCATCTATGGTCACGGCATGCGCGCCGGCAGGTGGACCGGTGGCTCGCCGGCGTCGTCGTGGCGATCCGCGAGGGTCGGCTCGACCCCGGTGAACAGACCGCCGCGTACAAGATCGCCCTTGCGAAGGCGCTCGACGGAGGCCTGCTGCCGCCTGCCGTGGCGGCCGTCGAGCTCGCCAACGTGCTGCGGCCGACCGTGGCCACCGCCGTCTACATCGTGTTCGTGGCGCACGCGCTGCGCGCCTTTCCGGAGCCTGCCGCGGCCTGCCTCTCCAGCGCCGACGGCCGGCGCGCCCTGGTCCAGGAGGTCCGGCGCTTCTACCCCTTCTTCCCGGCCGTCGCCGCACGCACGCGGCGGCCGTTCACCTGGCGGGGCTTCCTCTTTCCTGCGGAACGCCAGACGATCCTGGATCTGTACGGCACCAACCACGATGCGGCGGTCTGGGGCGACCCGGAGGCCTTCCGCCCGCAGAGGTTCCTGGAGCGGACGCCCGGCCCGTTCGAGTTCGTGCCCCAGGGCGGCGGCGATCACTTCAACGGCCATCGCTGCCCGGGCGAATGGATCGTCCTCGAGGTCATGCAGCGATCGCTGCAGGTCCTGACGGAGGACATCGCCTACGAGGTTCCGGACCAGGATCTCAGCATCGACTTCAAGCGCCTCCCGGCGCTGCCCCGCAGCGGTTTCGTGATGGCCAACGTGCGGCGGAAGACGTGAGGCCGCACGGAGCCGCGCTCGGAGGGGTCCCGGCCTCAGCTCGCGCGAGGGTCCGTCTATGAAACCACAGTCCTGGCGGGGCGCGCTCAGCCTGGGGGACGGGTGGGCGATCTGGCGGGGCACGGTCGGCGACAACGCCCTCCACCGACACATCGCCGCGCAGGCCGTGCTTTCGGCCGACCGAGTCCGGGTGTACGCCGAGGATGGCGCCGCCCGGTCTGGCCGCACCATCCTCCTCGACCCGCTCGTGCCCCACAGGTTGGACGGAGCCTGCGAGGCGGAGATCCTGTTCGTTGAGCCGGCGTATGCGGCCAAGCTTCCCGCAGAGGTGCGGCGGCGCCTGACCGAGCGGCTCGGCGAGGCCGTGTGGCTCGAAGCGGCGGCGGCGACCCGCCGGTTCTGGCGGCGCCTGCTGGTGGAAGGCGCCCCTGGCGTGGCGTCCCGGCCATCCGAGGCGCTCGCCCGCTCCCTCGCCGTCGTGGAGTCGTCACTTGGCGGCGGACCTGTCCCGCTGGGCCGAGCCGCCGCGTCTGCGGGTCTTTCGGCGGAGCGCTACCGCCACCTGTTCGTGGAAACCGTCGGCCTGCCGTTCCGCCGCTACGTGCTCTGGCGACGCTTGCAGCGCGCGTTCCGGACCCTGGAGGCAGGCGGCGACGTGACCTCCGCCGCCCACGACGCCGGCTTCGCAGACAGCGCGCACTTCGCCCGCACCCTGCGCGCGATGCTTGGCGTCCGCGCCACCCAGCTGACCTCCGGTCCTTAGCCGCTTCGCTCAAGCCCACCTCTCGGCGAGCTGGCATCATCGGCGGATGAACAGCAACACCGACTTCGTCCCCGCGCTGGGCCGGCACGAGCTCACGGGACAGTACGACAAGGTCATCGCCCTGATGACGCGCGAGCGCCGCTGGCGGGAGGCGCTCCTGACACTCGCCGCCCCTGGTGCGGGCGAGACCATCCTGGACGTCGGCTGCGGCACGGGGACGTTCGCGATCATGCTGAAGCGTGAGGCGCCTGCGGCGCGGGTGATCGGCCTCGATCCCGACCCGGCGGTGCTGGAGATCGCCAAGGCGAAGGCTGAGGCCGCCGGCGTGACGGTCGACTGGCGCCAGGGGCTCGGCGACGCGCTCACGGCCGTGGCTGAGCCTGCAAGCCTCGACAAGGTCGTCTCCAGCCTCGTGCTGCACCAGTGCCCGTTGCCCGTGAAGCGCTCGATTCTGAGCTCGGCGCGCGAGGTGCTCCGGCCAGGCGGCGTGCTCCTGATCGCCGATTACGGTTGGCAGCGCACGGGGCTTATGCGCCTCCTGTTCCGGCAGGTGCAGGCGCTCGACGGCTTCGACAAGACCCAACCGAATGCCGACGGCGTGCTTCCGCAGCTCATGCGGGAGGCGGGATTCGTCGAGGTGGGGGAGCTGACGGTGACGCCGACCCCCACAGGTTCGATTTCGATCTATCGCGCCCAGCGCCCGGCATGATCAGGTCCGGCGCCCGACGCGAGGCCATTGCGGCGGAGGCGGCCGCCGCCAGAAAGGCCATGGCCGCGGGCGACCAGGGCGCGGCCTACCGCCACCTGGAGCGGGCGCACATCCTGGAACAGCCCTGGGCCGGGCTCCACAGTTGGAGCCACTGGGCGATGCTCAAGCTCGCGGTCGGGGACGGCGATGTACGCGAGGCGGCCGGTCAGCTCGTGCGCCTCGCTGCGGGCTGCCTGCTGTCGGTGGCAGGCTGGCTGCCGGCCGGGAACACCGGCCGCGCCCGCGTTTCGGCGATCCGTGCCATGCCGATCCCGGAGGACCTGCGGCGCCTCTGCGAATCCTGATCCGCACCGCAAGACCGCGCCCTTCAAGCGCGAGCGCGCGCCTGGCGACCCACGAGCTGGAAGCCGGCGATGACGGCCAGGAGTGTCAGGACTTGCGCTATCAGGCCCTCCCAGGTCGGGAATACCCCCAACGCCTCGATCCGCGGAATTGCCGGCAGCGGGCGAACCGCCAGGACGCCGGCTTCCTGCAGCGCAGCGATGCCCTTGCCCGCGAGCACCACGGCCAGCGCGGCGATCAGCAGCGAGCTGTAGGCGAAGAACTGGGCGATCGGCAGTCGGCGGCTGTAGCTGAGCAGGCCCCAGGCGATGAGCGCCAGCGCGACCAAGGCCGCCGCCGCGCCGGAAAGCATGGCCAGGTGCGTGCCCTGGCTCCATAGGGCGGCGTAGAAGAGGATGGTCTCGAACGCCTCGCGATAGACGACGATGAAGGCGAGCAGGAACAGGAACCAGGCGGAGCGCTGGGAGCGCGCCGCCGAGAGCTTGTCGCGGATATAGGCCTGCCAGGCGCCCGCCTGCGCCTTGCCGTGCATCCACACGCCGACGGAGATCAGCACCACGGCCGAGACCAGAGCCCCCACGCCCTCGGTGAGCTCCCGGCTCGCGCCGCTGATCGAAATGAGATAGGTGGCCGCCCCCCAGGTGAGCGCGCCGCCGACCAGGGCCGTAATCCAGCCGGCGTGCACGTAGGGCAGCACGTCTTGCCGCTCGGCCTTGCGCAAGAAGGCGATCATGGCGATCACGATCAGCAGCGCCTCCACCCCCTCGCGCAGCAGGATGGTGAAGGCGCCCAGGAAGGCGGAGGCCGCGCTGGCCCGTTCGGGCGCCAGCGCCCGCTCGGCCTCGTCGAACAGGGCCTGAAGCGCCCGCGCCTGGTCGGCGACCTCGGCCTCGGGCGCGCCGCGGCTGATGCTGGCGCGAAGCCCGCCCATGGCGGCTTCCACCTTGGCCATCAGGGCGCCGTCCCGGGCCCGCAGCAGGGGCTCGACAGGCTCGAACCCGTCGAGATAGGCGGACAGGGCGAGTTCCTGCGCGAGCTTGCGATCGCCTGTGCGGTAGGCGGCGAGGCTCTCGGCCAGCTTGACCCGGGCGACGTCGAGCCCGCCCGAGGCCTTCGGCCCCACGGCCTCGGGATGCCGCCGGAGGTAAGCCGTGATGTGGCCGGCGTCGGCGTCGCCAATGGCGGTGGCGAGGCCCGCCGGCGTCGCCTGGGTGAGCGCTTGGAGGTCCGGCACACGGCCTCGCAAATCCGGGCGCTCCCGCCACAGGCGCTCGCCGGCCTCGGCCGACCGGGCGTCGAACGCCAGCCCGCCCACGTAGAAGGCCAGCGCCCACCGATCCTCCGGCGAGAGGTGGCCGTAGCTCGCCATGGCGGTGCCTTCCAGGCCTTGGCTGACGACCTGGTACAGCCCGAAGAGGCTGCGCTCCCGCGCCCGAGCCAGGTCGGTGAACGCGATCGGCGGGGGCTCTAGCCCCTTGGCGCCTGGGCCGTCGGCCGCGCCCGTCGCCCCGTGGCACGAGGCGCACTGCTCGGCGTAGAGCGTCGCCCCGCGCGCGAGGTCGGGCGGGGCGCTGGGGGCCAGCGGCGTCGGATAGGCGCGAAGCAGTTCCGCCGCCAAAGCGCGGGCCCGCTGGCCCACCTCGGCCTCCGGCGCGCGCCGCTCGATAGCGGCGATGAGCACGTCCGCGTCCTTGAGCAGCTGCGGCGTCGCGGAGGTGGCGGGCAGGGCCGCAAGGCGCTCACGGACCGACGCAGAAAACTCCCGCATCTCCGCGTACTCGGCGGCGCTGATCACCCGGCCGTCGGCCACCGCGGCGGGATAATCCACGGCGATGTAATCGAGCAGACGCCAGGCCACCTGCGCCGATGCGCCTTGTTGCTGCGCGGAGGCCATCGCGGGCATGGCAAGCGCAGCCAGGACCAGGAAGGCCGCGAACATGCGGGAGGCGAGGGGCATCGGGGCTCCGAGCTGCGATTGCGAATGGCTTGCAGCGCGTTCTTACATCCTCGACCTACTAGAGGATCAAGCGAAACCGCCGCGCGGGTGGCTCGACGTAGCCTCGCGAGTTGAATCCGCAGCGGAACGGGTTGGTGAGGGGCGCGCTTTTCCCCGTTGATCCTCTAGCGGCTAGAGGAACTAAACTCCGCTCGAACAAGGGATGCCCGCGATGACGGCCACCAATGCGAACGCTCTGGAGATGGTCCGCTACCGGATCACGGGCATGGACTGCCCCGACTGCGCCACCAAGATCGAGAAGGCCGTCGGCAAGCTGCCCGGCGTCGAGGAGGCGCGCGTCTCGATCGCCACCTCGCTCATGACGCTGAAGCTCGACGATCCGGCGCGCCGCGCGCCCAAGGTCGAGGAGACGGTGGAGTCGCTGGGCTACCGGCTCGACCGGCAGCGAGACGAGGCGCCGGGCGACGACGACGACCTGCCGAAGGACCTCAGCCACATCACGCCGGCGTACAAGCGGGCGCTCTGGCTGGTCGTCCTGATCAACGTCGGCTACGGCCTGGCGGAGATCGTCGCCGGCTTCGTCGCGGGGTCCCAGGCCCTTAAGGCCGACGCCCTGGACTTCATGGGCGACGGGCTGATCACCTTCCTCGGCCTGCTGGCCGTGGGCTGGTCGCTGACCTGGCGCGCCCGCTCAGCGCTCATCCAGGGGGTGTTTCTGGGCCTCCTCGGCACGGG
This sequence comes from Phenylobacterium sp., assembly GCF_030680185.1. Lineage (GTDB taxonomy): Bacteria > Pseudomonadota > Alphaproteobacteria > Caulobacterales > Caulobacteraceae > Phenylobacterium. The sequence goes on along the minus strand of NZ_JAUXVZ010000024.1, from coordinate 12,408 downwards.
CGTCCTGCTCAACACGGCGTACCGGGTCCTGGTGCTCAATCGCCCCGAAGCCGAGATCATGGGCGTCTTCGGCGTGATCGCCCTAGTCGCCAACGTGATCGCCGCCCTCCTGCTCTTGCCGCACCGGGGCGGCGACGCCAATGCTCGCGCGGTCTGGCTGTTCTCGCGCAACGACGCGCTCGGAAACCTGGCCGTGGTCGTCGCCGCGGGTTTGGTGGCGTGGACGGACACCGCCTGGCCGGACCTGATCGTGGCGGTGATCATCGCGGGCCTCTTCCTGCAGTCCTCGTGGTTGATCGTGCGCCATGCGCGTGCGGACCTGCGCGAGGCGCGCGCCGCCACGGCGGCTTGAGCGCGTGCGGATGAAGCGCGGGCCATCGCTTCCGCCGCCGTCGCCGCCGGGATTGCAGCCGCCGGCGATGCGGGATCTGCATCAGGCGGTCGCGCACGCGAACGCCGGCCGGTGGAGGGACGCCGAGGTCCATGCCGAGAGGGTGCTCGCCCTGCACGCTCGAGACCCGTCGGCCCTGAACGTGCTCGGCACCGTGGCGATGAACACTGGACGGTCCGCGGAGGCCATCGCCTGGTTTGAACGCGCCGCAGCAGGCCAGCCGAAGAACCCCTACATCCAGTACAACCTGGGGGAGGCGCATCGGCGCGCGCGGGCCTTGGAGGGCGCGGCCGCCGCGTTCGCGCACGCCGCCCGGCTGAAGCCGGATTTCGCGGAGGCCTTCGCCGCCGCCGGGGATGCGCTCCGGGGCCTCGGCCGAACCCGGGAGGCCGAGGGTCACTACCACAAGGCGCTGCGCCTCGCGCCGGCTTCGGCCGCCGCGCTGAACGGCTACGGCCTGCTGCGCCTCAGCCGCGGCGAACCGGGCGCCGCGGCCGAGCTGTTCGCGACCGGCCTGCGCGCAGCCGCACCGGGCCATCCAATACGGCCCGCGCTCCTGGCGAACCTCGGCCTTGCGCGGTTGCAGCTCGGGCAGGGGCTGGAGGGGCTGGACGCGCTTGCTCAGGCCGTGGAGGCGGCGCCCGGGGATGCCGAAGCCTGGCGGCGACTGGCACGCGCGCTCCGGCGCACGCGCCTGGCGCCCGCGACGCCTGCTTTTCGGGCCATCCTGCTGAAGCTGTTTGAACGCCCCGACGTCAATCCCCGCAGCCTGGCGACCGCGGCGATTGCGGTCCTGCGCCAGGATGCGGAGATCGATCGGCTCCTGGAGTCGATCGTCGCTGCGCCGCGTGACGTTGCGCAAACGCTGGAGCACGAGGGCACGGCCGCCACGCGGCTGATTCAGGCCCCGCTCTTCCAGAGACTCTTGGCGTCCGCACCGATCCCGGACGTTGGGATCGAGCTGCTGCTCGTGCAGCTGCGGGCCGATCTTCTGAGCCTCGCCGACGCCGAGCCCGACGCCCTGGAGGAGGAGCTCGGTCTCGCGGTCGCGCTCGCCCGGCAGGCCTTCCTGAACGAGTACGTCTTCTTCGCGGCGGCCGACGAGCCGCAGCGGCTGGACGCCCTGATCGCCCGCCTCGACCGCGACGATCTGGGCGCGGAGGCCGGAGACGCCACCAGGATCGCGATCGTGGCGGCGTACCGCCCACTCGGTTCGACGCCGCTTGCGGCGCGGCTCGAAGGCGGCGCGCTGCCGCCGCTCGCCGACCTGCTGCGCGAACAGCTGGCCGAGCCGGCCGAGGAGGCGGAGCTGCGCGCCGCCCTGCCGGTGCTCAAACCGCCCACCGACGCGACCTCGCTCGCGGTCCAGACCCAGTACGAACAGAATCCCTATCCCCGCTGGACCCGGGGCGGCCTGGCCGAGCCGATGCCGTTCCGCATGGCGATTCAGGGCGCCTTGCCGGACCTGCCCGCCCGCGAGATCGCCGACGTCGAACGGCCCCGCGTGCTGGTCGCCGGCTGCGGCACCGGCCTGGAAACCCTGCGCGTGGCGAGCACCTACCGCGGCGCCTCGATCCTGGCCGTCGACCTCAGCGCCGCCAGCCTCGGCTACGCCATGCGCAAGGCGCGCGCCTATGGGCTCGCCGAGGTTCAGCATCTGCAGGCCGACATCCTGGACCTGCCGACGCTCGGCGAGCGCTTCGATCTGATCGACAGCTTCGGCGTGCTGCATCACATGGCCGATCCGGCGAAGGGCCTGCAGGTCCTCGCCAAGTTGCTCAAGCCCGATGGCTTCCTCTTCGTCGGGCTCTACAGCGACATCGGCCGCCAGGCGGTTGCCGCGGCGCGGGCGCACATCGCGCATTCCGGATATCGGGACGATGCGGAGGGGATCCGCGCCCTGCGGCGGGACCTCATGCTCGACGGGGCGCCGCCCGCCCTGGAGGGGGTGATGAGCCCGGCTTCCGACTTCTGGACGCTGTCCGACTGCCGGGATCTGCTGTTCCACGTCAACGAGCATCGCTTCACCCTGCCGCAGGTCGGCGCGATGTTCGACGCCGCCGGGCTCGAGTTCCTCGGCGTGCGGTTCGGCCATGCGGCCGACCAGACGCGATATCTAGCGGAGAACCCTCGGCCGGCCGCGCTGCGCGACCTCGATGGCCTGCATCGCCACGAAGGCCTGCATCCCGAGGTCTTCGGGGACACCTACCGGCTCTGGGCGCGTCCGAGGAAGCCAACCAGGTGACACGACCGTTCGCGCGCGCCCATGTCGATGCTCCCCAGCGCAACGGACCCTTCTTCGGCCATCGCCGCACGGTCACGGCTTCGACCGATGCAAGACCACGGCCCGAAGTTGCAGGCCGCTGGGCGTGGGCTCATCTGAGCTAAATCGCGGCGCGGAGTAGACGGTCGACCATGTCGTAGATGACCCAGGCGAATGCGCCCATAATCGGCAACGCGGTCGTCACGACACCGAACGCTCTGCCGGCCGAGCCATGCGGGTAGCCGCGAAGGAAGGTGATACGCCCGATCGCGAACAGCACGACCATTCCTACGATGAAGGCAAGCGGGGCCTCGCCCTCGACGGTGGCGAGCGCCAGGATTGCGAAGGCCGACAAGGTCGCATGCTCGAGCGTGTTCTGCAGGAAGGCCAGCGGAACCCTGAGCCGCTCGGTCGGCGGGCCGTAGGCGGACCCCGCATTGTCTTGCGCCGACTTTCGCCGGAGCCGCGCAATGATTCCGACCCCGATCAGGACCCACAGCATGATGAGCAGGCACGCCCGAGCGGCGAAGGCCAGCCGCTCGCCCATTTCTGCCGGAAATTCGAACTGCTGCGGCAGCCACCAGACGGCGGCTCCGAGGACGGGCGCGCAGAACAGGAAAGACAGTGCGGCCTGACGGCGGACGCGCGCCATCTCCGCGGGCAGGTCTTTCGGTATCGGAGCTCGGTTCATCGCTGACGTCTCCTCAGGTGTCTGATCGGGCCGCTGCGGGTCGACCGCGCTCGGGCTTTGCGGGCTCCAAGGGAACGACCTCCCGGAACTTGCCGCCACCGCCCTGCTCGGGCGGTTTGCCGCCGCGCGCGAGTGCGACGTGTTCGAGCCCGTGCCCGGCCAACACCGTTCGCAGGCCGGCTTCGGCCTCGCCCCAGACGGCGTCTGAATTCGCGGTCGGCGCCACGAGCAGACGCAGTTCAAGCGATTCCGGCGCGGTTTGGGCGATCTGGAAGAGGGTGATCCCGCGGACGGCCTCGATCGGCTGGCTGAGCGCCAGCGGCGGAACCCTGACCTCGCCGCGCGGCGTGCGGAAGGTGAGGACGTCGGCGGAGCGGCCCTGGACGCGGATCGCGGGCATCGGGTTTCCGCGGCTTCAAGGGTCACGTTCCGGTCCGTGCACCAGTCGTCGAAGCGCGCCATGAGCATCTTCTTGTCGACGACGGGCAGGGCGGAAGGATCTTCAATGCGATCCGGGAGATTGCGATAGAGTTCGCGGTAGAAGGGGGAATGCTCGCGCGCAAAGGCGACCATGTCGCCAAGGCGGGCGCGCTGGCGGCGCTCAATCCCCGCCCGATCGCCTTTGGCGGCTCTGCGGGCATCGAGCAGAACGCTCAGGATGTTCTCAGCCATCGGGTCGACCTCCGAAGGATTGGGGAGCCTACGACCTCAAGCCGCTAGAGGATCAAGCGCCCTTGAGAGCGGCCAGTTCGCTATTTCAGGTGGCAACCTGTTCGAGCTTGCCGGTTCACTCTGTCGGCGGGAGGGCGACGACCGATGCCAAGTAGACGCTCTGTCCACGGATCCGGAACTGTGGTATATTATTGATCTTATTATATAATTTCCGATAATGTTCCTTAGGCGCAAACCATAACGCATTGATTTCACTAGATTTTTGAGAGAATATTAGAGGGAGCGTGTTGCGGTTCTGAGCCCCGCTCCTAGACGCGGATCCAGATATGGTCGAGGGCGATGTCCGCCAGGCCACGATCGCGAGCATGGTTGGAAGACAGCCGCGCCATTCCCCGTTCGGGATCATGGGTGTTGAGAGCGAGCCCATCGTCGCAAGTCCAGTTCGTGGTCTCTGCCGACAAATCAATGACCCACTGCGCGACTCGGGCGTGCCACGCCGGAATGTCGTCGCTCTGAAGGTAGGCGATGATCGCGGCGTGGGTGTGTGCTGCGCCGTGATCCCCGGCCTTAAAGCGTTGGACACCGCCTCGCGACCCGTGCCGGCTATGGAGATACTCGCGCTCGTCACGTTCACGGCCTGGTGGCGTCGGCAACCGCTTACATTCCACCGGAAGCAGCGGCTCGTACTGAGAATAGCGCCGTCCATCGATCCAGATCAGCTGCCCCGATGGCGCGGCGACAAGATCGATCGCGCGGCCGCGGACTATCTCATCGGGCTCTTCCATTCTGAACTGGAGGTAGTCCCACCCTCTGGATTTGCGGCTGGCGCTGTTGAGGAGCGCGCAGAGTTGGGCAGTGAGTACGGTCTCAGCTGTGGCCGACGGCCGCAAGGGGTCGTCTCGCCAGGAAGGCAGAGTGTCGGCGATGAATGCCACCAGAGACGCCCTCCACTCGGCTGGAAGGTGGAGGTCGTCGCTAAGTCGACCGGCAGGCTTCGAAAAAGCAGGTTCATCGGCCAGCACGTCAGACGCCTTCAGTCCGAAGGTCAGCGAGCACGTCGTCAGCGTCGCGCAGGGCGATTGAGCGAGTCCAAAAGCGCAGGCGGTCGGGCTTCAGGAGGAAGATGAAGCGGTCATCGTAAAGCCTGGCAACTCGAGTCATTTCGACCCCGGAGCCGCGGACCTCCTTCAAAAGACCGTCAAGTTTTCCGCGAAGTGCATCCGCCCCCGTCCAGTCCACATCCCCGTCGCCGAGCACATATGCTCGACAAATCGCACCGGGCCATTTGTAGGCGGTAAGGGCCTTGAGGGGAGGATTCGGATAAACGGCACTGAGCTGGGCGATGAGCGACTCATCAAACTTGTCCAGCTCCGCCGACGTGGGCACCGCCATGAGCTTCGATTTGGCACCAAGGCGAATGTAATCCCGCTGAAAGTGCACCACGTCCTCGACAACGATCTGCTCGTTATCACTGAGATCGAGTCCGGCGTCCGGCGTGTATGGAAGCGCCAAGATGTCGTCAAAGAGGATAGCTGTGGCCCGTTGGTTGAAGAGCCTTGGGCTCGTGCTGGCGACATAGGCGCGCAGCGCCAAGCTTTCTTGGTCCAGCCACTCGTCGACTGCACGGAGCGCCGGGGTGTCAGCCTTCGGAGCCGAAATCCCTAGAATTTCGTGCTTGTAGGCGAGAAAATCTTTCTCCCAGAGGGCATGCGGCAGGTCCTCATGTTCCTTCACCAGGAGCAACGGGGGTGTGAATCGCGCGGCGGTGCGAGGGCGGATAATCGGTCCGCTTGGCACGACGCTAATTCCTGCAGGATCGATGCCTGCCGTCGACAACGCGGTTGTTGCCAGCAGAGGTTTACCTGCTAGGTGCGCAGCGTCCCCCGAACTGCCCTGACGGCCGGCGATATACCCCTCGCCGACCTCCCAACCCCGACTACGGACAAACTCGCCGAGGGTTGGCATTGCGCTTAGGCGCTCCACCAGATTGAGCACCCTTGGGCCGCCCATGAGGTCAGCCCGCCAGACGTGGGGATTGTTAGCGGCGTCTTCGGCGCTCAGCCAGTGAAGGTCATAGTAGTCGATATCGAACCCTTGTTCGGCAGCCGCTCGTCCGCTCCTTCGGAAAACAGCGTGCAAGACTGGCTCGCCAACCGGCGCTGAAGCCTCGGCGACCACCACAACGATCTTCGGGTCCGCTTCTCCTTTCTTGAAGAGGCCCCGAACCGAAACGAAGTCGAGGATCTCCCGCACACGCCATTTTGAGAAGAAGGTGCGGCGGAACGACAGCGCGTGATGATTGTAGAGAAAGCCGGACGGTTCGATCATCCCGATCATCCCGCCTTCCACCAGCAGGCCCATGGCCTCGTGGAGGAAAAGGTAGGCGAGTTGATGATCCGCTAGCTGACCGTGATCCACATTATAGGCAGCGTAGGCGGCTCGAGCGCCAGGCGTGGTCAACGACGACGCGAACGGCGGATTGCCGACGACCGCCGCGACAGGCGCGCCGATCACGCCCGTGGACTTAGCCTCAAAGAAGCAGATGCGATGTAAGCTCACGCCCGCAAGCGGCGGGAAAAGCTTCACGCTCGATCGGATTTCCTCTGGTTCGAGAGCGTCGCAAAGCGCCAGACACAGGCTAAACGCCGCGAGTTCGACCGCACCCTCCTCCAAGTCCACACCATGGACTCGGAGCAATAGTGGCCGCAAGTCCTCCACGCCGGGCTTCGCCCAGCCGTTTTTACTGCGCCAATGAAGGACGAGCCGCTTGTAGGCCTCAACAAGGAAGACACCAGATCCGCACGCAGGATCGAGAATGACCTCGTCCGTCTTCATAATCTGGTCAAGTCGATCCCAGCTTAGCACCTCCTCGAGGATGGCTCGGACAAGTGCTGGAGGCGTGTAAACTGAGCTCGCTGCGTCCTTTACGAACAACTGGTAGATGTTGCTGATCAGTTCGATCGGCAGGTCGCGGAAAGAATACAGACGCCAGAGGGTCAACTGACCCCCAGCCTCCTCGTAGCCTTCTATTAGACGCGCATAGCGCCCTAGCTGGCTGCTAGTCTCAAGCAAACGACGCTGCTCAGGCGGCAACGTGAAGACGTGACCGTTGAATCGGTCCTCCAGCGCAGCAAGCAACCGCACGAGAGCGGGCCCGTTTCCGAGCACTTCAAAAAACCGACTGGCCCCCGGCAGGAACGAACCGAAGTAGTCCGCTTCAAGTACCCCACGTTCCTCTAAGTAGGCGATTAAAAGCGAGAGGATCAGCAGGCGCCGCCGGAGGTGCGGGTCTAAGAGATTTTCGGCCGAGAGCTCGACGTGCAGGTCGCGGACAGTATCGACGAGCATTCGGTGCGACGATCCGTGTGGCGACAGCATGAGCTGACAGGCGGCTGGATCATCCCACAGCGTTCCATTCCGGAGTTGCTCACGGTCCCACCATCCATCGGCGGAAGCAACAGCAGCGCCGATCTGAAGCGTCCGGACCGGGTTGCAGATCGGCGCTCCGGAAGCATCAACGAAATCCGGTTTGTGGGCGCATCGGAACAGTTGCACCTGCCCGGGAGCGACGCGGTACAGAAGGGGCACTCCCCCCCAGCTCCACAGCCGCTTGTGCAGTTGGGCGAACGCGGCATCATCGAGACCGCCAGGGGCAAGGAAAATAAAGGCCTGCGCCACTGGAGCTCGGCCGTTCCGCGACGCCTCGAAGAAAACGGAATGCGCGCCGTAACGGCGGGCCTTTTCCAGCACCGCTACAACTTCGGGCGCCTGGGAGGTTGTGACGAAATCGTCGACCCGGATCAGGCCATCGACGACGGGGCCAGTGGCGTCGACCCCAATCTCGAACAGCCAACTGGCGTCAGACTCACGGCGTGACGCCGCGCGCACGCTCATCGTTCGGCGCTCGTGCTGCCGCGAATCGACGGCCTCCAGACGTTTCCCTGGACCTTCACTTTCCGCGGGCCTTCTTTGAAAGGAGGAAACCCTCCTTGAGGAGATCAGTCATACTGATGCCCTCGGCGACCGCGTATCCCTTGAAGGCTTTTTTGAATTCGGCAGTGACGCGGAAATTGAGCGTCTGATCCTTGTCGGCGTCGCCATCCACTTGCGTTTCTGCGCGCTGCGTCGCCATTGAAGAGGACCTCGTGGGGGCGCCGACCGCCAATCGTGTAATGAAAGCCAGAAAGACAGGAATCCGTCAATCCGGCTTTCCCGATTTCACGCTCTTCAATGCGCGAAGTCACCACGAGCGCTGCAGGGGCACGGCGTTGTTCGGTCATGCCGCACCGTCTATCAGGTCGCAGAACAAAACAAGAAACACCGCTCGACGTGGCGCCACGCAGGCGCCAACGTGGCTCCATGGATTCCGATTCGAAAACCGCCACCGTCCGCAGCCTCGACCGCATCAACCTGCGCCTGGCCGCCGACACCTTCGCTGAGATCGACGCCGCCTGCGCCGCGCGGCCCGGCAACGTCTCGCGCAACACTTGGATAGCTGAGGCCGTGCAGGAGAAGCTGGCCCGCGAGCCCCGGACCGCTGCCCACAGCCCCGAGCGTCGCGCCCATGGCTGAGTTCTACGAGTTCTTCGCCGGCGGCGGCATGGCCCGAACGGGCCTTGGCCCCGACTGGAGGTGCCTGTTCGCCAACGACTTCGACTTCAAGAAGGGCCTGACCTACCAGGCCAACTTCGGCGCGGACGCGCTGAAGGTGGCCGATATCCGCACCGTCACGCCCGCCGATTTACCGGGCATTGCCGACCTGATGTGGGGATCGTTCCCGTGTCAGGACCTGTCGCTGGCGGGCGTCGGCGCCGGGCTGAAAGGCGAGCGGTCCGGGACCTTCTATCCCTTTTGGGACGTGGTCCGCGCGCTCAAGGCCGAAGGTCGGGCCCCACGGCTGATCGCCCTGGAGAATGTCTGCGGGACGCTCACCTCCCACGGCGGCAAGGATTTCGAGGCGATCTGCCGGACCTTCGCTGAGGCCGGCTATCGCTTCGGCGCCCTGGTCATCAACGCCGACCTGTTCGTGCCCCAATCGCGCCCGCGGCTCTTCGTCATCGGCGTGCGCGAGGATGTGGCGATCGACCCGGCCCTCCTGTCGCCCGAGCCGCTCGACCCGTTCCACACCCGAGCTATCCGCCGCGCGGTCGACGCCCTGCCTAAGGCTGTGCGCGCCAACATGCTGTGGTGGAATGTCCCCACGCCCGGACACCGGGTGCGGACCCTGGCTGACGAGATCGAGGAGCACCCCACGAGCGTCGCCTGGCACACGCCGGCTGAGACTGAGCGCCTGCTGGCCAGGATGTCCCCGGTCAACAAGGCCAAGGTCGCCGCGGCCGTGCGGGCGGGCCGGCGTATGGTGGGCGGCGTGTACAACCGCACCCGCCTCGATGAGCGCGGCGTTAAGGTGCAGCGGGCCGAAGTCCGGTTTGACGATGTATCGGGCTGCCTTCGGACCCCTGGCGGCGGATCCAGCCGCCAAGTGATCCTGGTCATCGACGGCAAGAAGATTCGCTCGCGCCTGATCTCGGCGCGGGAGACCGCCCGGCTGATGGGTCTGCCGGACGACTACAAGCTGCCCAAGAACTACAACGAGGCCTACCACCTGACCGGCGATGGCGTGGTGGTTGACGTCGTGCGCCACCTGGCCAAGCACGTGTTCGAACCCCTGCTGGCGGAGGCGGCCGAGGCGCGTGCGGTCGCGTGACCGAGCTCTTCAGGCGCGACCCTGACGCGGTCAACATCCCGCCGTTCGAGACCGAGGATCTGCGCCAGAACCTCAGCCGCTTCCTCAACAGCCCCTTTGACGATCCCGCCGGGACCCACCCCTTCGTGGGCAACTACAAGTGGGGCGTCTACGCCTTCTTCGACTACGACGGCGAGCCGATCTATGTCGGCCAGACCAACGAGCGCTTGCGCACCCGCATCCGCCGTCACCTGACCAACCAGCGTACCGACGCCGTGGCCATGTCCGTGCTCGATCCCTTCGAGGTCTTCGAGATTGAGGTCTGGCCCCTCCCCCAGTTCCAGGATTCGAACCGGTCCGATCTGGCCGCCCGGCAGCACCTCGATGCGCTCGAGCGGCTGATCACCGACCGCGCGGTCCAGGGCTCGCAGTTCAAGGCGATCCTCAACGAGAAGGACCCGCCGCCCGGCGACCTGGCCGTCGAGGCGCCGCCGTCCTTCCGTGGCCGGATCGTCTCCGACCGCGTCTTCGAGCTGCGTTCCCACCCCGACTTTCGCATCGCCCGCCGCTCACTGATCCTCTCGCGGCTCGCCCAGGTGATTTCCGAGCGTAAGGTGCAGGGCGGCCTGCGGCGGGTCCTGCTGACCCAGGCCAAGCGCCTGCAGTGGCTGTCGGCTCGACGCTACGAAGCGCTGGGCGGCGCCGCCTCTGTGGCCGTCGAAGCCGAAGGGGAAGAGGTCTAGGAATGAGCTCGCGCGCCGTGACCCTGTGATCGCGCCGCATCCAGCCGAAACCGCGCCGAAGGATGGCCGCGTGATCCGGGGCTGGTTCAGGTTTGACGGCGGCGCGCGTCTGGTTGCCGTGAGCTGGTGCCTCGATCAATCAGCCTGGGTCGACCTCTTGGGCCAGCCGTTGCCAGAAGGCGAAACCCTCAAGAATTGGGGTGAGGACTAGAGGTCTCGTGTGACTGGCCCGGCCCCGGGCCGGCCCCTCTAATATGAAGGCCGCAAGGAGCCTGGCCGGAGGCCATGGCGGAAAGCGCCGTCGAGCGGCCGGCGGCGCCTGAAGGCGCCCGCCAGGGGCGGACCCGCAGGAGCCGCAGTATGCGGCGGGACCGAGCACGCCCGCCGGCCGCTCTCCATATTCCGGGGCGTTGCGGGGTGTCCCCGCTCGAAGGGGTCGGCCGAGACCTCAGGCTCGGCCGCAGGGGAAGACTTTCCCCCCTGCCGGACATTTCGATGAGAAAGCGGATTTTAGAGCTGGACCGGGTGTACCGGGGTACGCGGGGTTTATTGTCCTTATTGCTCTGACCCGTTGGTCCTCGATGCCTTCGTCCTGGTTACGGAACGTCCTATTTTGGGTGAACCCGGCTGCGCCCCATCCCTGCACCTGGGGGCATCCGCTCCCCGTCCTTGGATTCATCCGGGGGCGAACCCATATGCACCCCCAAGGACCGCCGCGGCCATTGAAGTCGGCGCGGCACGGGCGGATATTCGCCACAACAGATCACGAGTTTTCGCCATGACCAACACCGCAATCAAACCCGCCGAAGCCGAAGCGCTGCGGAAGAACGAAGCCAAGTGGACCAAGCCACTGATGGCCGCCGGCTGGAACGCCATCCCCAGCATCATCATCGAGAAGCAGGAGGCCCTGGGTCTCGACGCCATCGACATGAACATCATCCTCCACCTGTCGAACTACTGGTGGCACGCCGATAACCTCCCCTGCCCGTCAGTGGCAACCATCGCCAAGGCGATCGGCATCAAGCGCCGGACGGTGCAAAAGCGCGTGGCCTCCCTGCAGGCGATCGGCCTGCTGACCCGGACCGAACGGCGCAAGACCCGGTTCGGAAGCGACACCAATCTCTACAGCTTCGAAGGCCTGATCGACGCCGCCCTGCCCTACGCCCAGGAAAAGGTCGCCGAACGCGAGAAGCGGGACGAGGCGGAGAAAGACCGTATCGCCCGCAAGAAGCCCAAGCTCCAGCTGGTCAAGGCCAGCGAATAGGAGGCCCCATGGCGGCGTAGCTCAGCCGGATAGAGCCCCCGTTTTCGACAGTCTAGGTGGGTCGCACCCCTAGTATGGGCGGGGAGGTCGCGGGTTCAAGTCCCGCCGCCGCCAGCCACCTAACTCAAACGTCCTTAGCGCGGCGCGCTCCAGCGCGCCGCGCCATCATACCTAGCCCGAAAGCCCAGCCCGCCATTTTGCATGGATTCTTAATGACATTCCTTGCAAACTGACTGCGGAGGCCTAAGTTGAAGCCATGAGCAAGTTCGACCAGTTCAAGGCCAAGCTCCGCCCGGGGCAGACCTATCGCCGGGCGGACCTAGCCCAATGGTCGACGGCGGTCGATCGTCACCTCAAGGAGGCGGTACAGGCCGGCGTGCTAACCAAGCTGGCCGGCGGCCTCTACTATGCGCCCAAACAGACGGCGTTTGGGAAGGCCCCGCCTGAGGACGACACCCTGGTGTCGACCTTCCTCAAGGGGGGCCCGTTCCTGCTGGCGTCGCCCAACGCCTACAATGCCCTTGGGGTCGGCACGACCCAGCTGCACAACAAGACCGTGGTCTATAACCACAAGCGCCACGGCAAATTCGCGCTCGGCGGCCGCACCTACGATTTTCGGATGAAGCCCGCGTTCCCGAAGAAGCTCACGGCTGAGTTTCTGATGGTCGACCTGGTCAACAACCTCGATCAGCTCGGCG
>NZ_JAUXVZ010000022.1 GCF_030680185.1 Phenylobacterium sp. | reverse complement strand
GGTCGCGGCGGCGTCAACGGCCGTGTCGGCGGCGGCTTCGGCGGTCGCGGCTTCGGTGGTGGCTTCCGCGGCGGCTTCGTCGGCGGTTTCAGCGGGCTGGCCGCAGGCGGCGACGGAGAGAGCGGCGACGGCGGCGCCGGCCACGAGCAGCTTGCGAAGAATCTCGGAGGTCATGTCCCTGGTCCCCTGGAATGGAGGTTGATTGCGCCTGGCGCGGCTGTCGCTGCAGGCCCGGGGGCCAGAAGCTTCAGCATCGCTGCGCAGTGCAGGAATATGCCGGTGTTTGGCCCGGGGGCAAGGGGGTAAATCACGCGGCTGTGATCACTTTTTTCGCCGAGGCCCTTTTATCCCCGGTTTTAGCCCGAAATGCGGTCGGCTCAGGCCTCTGCCGGGATGGCCGAAAGGGCCTCTTCCAGCTCCAGGAAGCTCGGTTGGGCCCCGCTGGGCACATGGCCGCGGCCGATCTCCACGGAGATCTGGGCGGCGTTGCCATGCAGGTGAGCCACCAGCACGGCCTGAATGATCTTGTAGAAGGAGGCCTCCTCCTCGACCACGGCGCTGAGTCGCGACGACAGCGGACCCACCAGGCCATAGGCCAGGAACACGCCGAGGAAGGTGCCGACCAGGGCGCCGCCGATCATGCCGCCGAGCACCTCGGGGGGCTCGGAGATCGAACCCATGGTCTTCACCACCCCGAGCACGGCGGCGACGATGCCCAGGGCCGGGAGGGCGTCGGCGGTGTTCTGCAGGGCGTGGGCCGGGGCCAGGGCCTCGTGGTGGTGCTTTTCGAGCTGCTTCTCCATGGCGTCTTCGACCTGGTGGGGATCCTCCAGGTTCATGGTCATCATCCGCAGGGTGTCGCAGATGAAGTCCACGGCGAAGTGGTCTTTGGTGATCTTGGGGTAGCGGGAGAAGATCGTGCTCTCGCCCGGGTTTTCGATATGGCTTTCCAGGGCGATCACGCCCTTGGACTTCATGGTCTTGGTCAGCAGGAACAGCAGGGAGAGCAGGTCGCGATAGTCCGACGCCTTCCACTTGGGACCGGCGAAGGCCTTGGCCAGACCGCCGCCGACGCCCTTGATCACCGTCATGGAGTGACTGATCAGGAAGGCGGCTACGGCCGCGCCGCCGATGGCCATCATCTCATGGGGCAGGGCGTGGAGGATGATGCCCATATTGCCGCCGGCCATGATGTAGCTGCCGAACACCATGGCGAACAGCAGAACGATCCCGATGATCTGGAACATGACGACGTTTGGCCCCCGGCTAATCCTGCGGGAGCATCGGGGTTAATGCTTAATGGCCGGTGTGCGGTAATCGTAATTGCCTGCGGTGGCGCGCCGCATTAACAGCGGTCACATGTCCGGATCTCCCGCCCTCCCCGTGGTGCTTCCCAAGCGGTCGTTCGCGATCATCTTCGGGGTCTCCCTGGCGACGGCCATGGGCAATACGGGCCTGATCTCGGTCCTGCCGGCCATCGGCCGCTCGATCGGCATTCCCGATCCCCTGGTGGCGGCGGTCTTTTCGCTCTCGGCGCTTCTGTGGGCGTTCTCCTCGCCCTTCTGGGCCAGGGCCTCGGACCGCTATGGCCGCAAGCCGCTGATGCTGGTGGGCCTGACCGGCTTCATGGTGTCGATGGTCTGCTGCGGCCTGGTGGTGAACGCCGGCCTGCGCCATTGGGCCGCGCCCATGGTGATCTTCGTCTTCTTCCTGTTCGCCCGGGCCCTGTTCGGGCTGTTCGGCGCCGCCTCCAACCCGGCGACCCAGGCCTATGTGGCCGAGCATACCGCGCCCGAGAAGCGCACCCAGGCCATGTCCAGCCTGGCCGGCGCCTTTGGCCTTGGCACCGTCATCGGCCCGTTCCTGGCGCCGCTGCTGATCCTGCCCTTCCTGGGGCTGTCGGGGCCGCTGTTCGGCTTCGCCCTGATCGCAGCGGTCATGCTGCTGGTGGTCTATCGTTATCTGCCCGAGAGCCCCTTCGCCGGCGAGACCCGGGCCCGCACCGACGCCGAGGCTGCGACCCGCAAGGCCAATCCCGGGGTCAAGGAAACGCCCATGTGGCGGGATCCGCGGATCACGCCCTTCCTGGTCTATGGCTTCCTGGTCGCCGCCTGCCAGACCGCCCAGGGTCAGACCCTGGGCTTCCTGATCATCGACAAGCTGGCCCTGTCGCCGGCCGCCGCCCAGGGCTTCATCGCCATCGCCATGATGTTCGGGGCCATGGCCGGCCTGCTCGCCCAGTGGGGCATCATCCGCATGTTCGAGATGACCCCGCGCCAGCTGCTGCGCTGGGGCGTCGCCGTGGCGGCGGTGGGCAATGTGATCGTGGCGCTGTCGCCCAACTACTGGGCCGTGGTGATGGGCTATGCGATCGCCAGCCTCGGCTTCGGCTTCGCCCGCCCGGGCTTCACGGCCGGCTCGTCCCTGGCGGTGAACATGGGCGAACAGGCCCGGGTCGCCGGGGCCATCGCCGCGGTCAACGGGGTCAATGTGGTCCTGGCCCCGTTCTTCGTGTGGCTCTACCAGCTGATCGACTGGGCGCCGTTCGCCCTGAACGCCGCGATCATGGTGGGTCTGCTCTTCTACGCCTTCCGCAACCCGCAGCTGCGCAACGCCGACCCCCAGCCGGCCACCCGCGCCGACGCGGCCATGGCGACCTTGGAGCGCCGGGACGAGTCCGGGCAGTAGGACGCCGCTTCAGGCCAGGCTCAGTTGGCGGCGCCGACCTCGGAGCGCAGGCGCCGCACCATTTCCAGCGACAGATAGCCGTCGGCCACCAGGCCGCGGGCCTGCTGATAGGCCCGTAGGGCTTTGCGGGTGTTGACGCCGACAATGCCGTCCGGCGCGCCGGCCTCGAAGCCGAGCTGGTTGAGCGCCGTCTGGGCGGCTGTCCGGTCGGCCAGGGCCAGCGGCGTCTCCTGCGGCCAGTCGCGGACCAGCCGGCCTTCGCCGCCCAGGCGCTGAGCCAGCAGGCCGACGCCCAGCGCATAGGCGGTCGAATTGTTGTAGCGCCGGATCATGAAGTGGTTGTGGAAGGCCAGGAACATGGGGCCTGCGGCGCCGGAGGGCGCGATCAGCTCGGCCTCCGCATTCTGATCGGCCGTGGAGATCGGTCGGCCGTCGGCCGGGACGACGCCCCGCTGCGCCCACGCGCCCGGGGTTTCCCGCGGGCCTTCGGTCAGGGCGTAGTCGAAGCCAGCCGGCACGGTGACTTCCCGATGCCAGCTCTCGCCACGCCGCCAGCCGGCCTTGGACAAGAGGTTGGCGGCCGAGGCCAGGGCGTCGGCCGAAGAGCCCCAGAGGTCCCGACGGCCGTCGCCGTCGCCATCGATGGCGGTGGCCAGGAAGGTGGTGGGGATGAACTGGGTCTGGCCCATGGCCCCGGCCCAGGAGCCCACCAGGCGCGAACGCGGGAATTCCCCGGAGCCGATGATCTTCAGCGCAGCCATCAGCTGATCTTCGGCGAATTCGCGCCGGCGACCGTCGGCCGCCAGGGTGGCCATGGCGCGGATGACGTCGAAGTCGCCGAGAATGGCGCCGAAGCCTGACTCCAGGCCCCAGATGGCCACCAGCACATTGCGCGGCACGCCGTGGCGCGCCTCGATGTCGGCCAGGGCGGGCAGGGCGTCGCGCTTTCGCGCGCCGATGGCGATCCGGTCGTCGGTGACCACGCCGCGGATATAGTCGCTGACCGGGCGGGAAAACTCGGGCTGCCGCGAATCGAGCGCCGAGATCCGGTCGTTGGGCGTCAGGCCGCGAAGCTCCCGGTCCAGCAGGTCCGACGGCAGGCCGGCCTTGACCGCCTTGATGTAGAATTCCCTCAGCCAGGCGTCGAAGGTCGGGCTGCCCGAGGGCGGCAGGTCGACGGTAGGCTCAGGCCTATAGGGCGTCGGCGCGCCAGGCCCCATGGCCAGCTGGGGGCCAAGATTGGCGGCGGGGTCAGCGCAGCCGGCGACGAGCAGGGCAAGGAAGGAGCGTCGATCCATGGCCAATCCTAGGGCTCCTTGGCCTGCGCCTCAATCGCACGATCACGCGAGACGGCGGATATGGGAAGCCCCGGGCCTTTGCAGGTCCGGGGCTTCAGGACGCTAGGGCGAGATTGGTGGGGGGGATCACAACCTCGCCTGCGATGAGGAAAAGCCGAAACTGGCCGCGGAGTTCCCGCCGAGCGCGCTTTTTGTCCGGTGAGGGTGAGAATAAATCGCAAAAAACTTGTGGCCTCGGAAACGCCTTGCTAGTGCGAGCCAGTCGCAAGTGCTTGGGGTTTTTCTTTGATGTCGGATTTTCAGCGCAACGGCCTTCGCCGCGTCCTCTTCTGCTCGGTGTTTGGCCTGGGCCTCGCCACCGCTGGAGTCGCCGCCGCCCAGACGCCCAGCGCGGCCGACTCCGCCAGCGACGCCGCCGAGGTCGAGCAGCTGGTGGTCACCGCCTCGGCGTTCGAGCGCAAGTTGGTCGAGGCGCCGGCGTCGGTCAGTGTGATCACCCGCGAAGCCCTTCAGACCAAGCGGTTCGCAAGCCTCGCCGAAGCCCTGGCCGATGTTGAAGGCGTCGATGTCGGCGACGGCGTGGGCAAGACGGGCGGCCTGAACATCTCGATCCGCGGCATGCCCAGCGACTACACCCTGGTCCTGATCGACGGCCGTCGCCAGAACGCGGCGGGCAATGTGACGCCCAACGGCTTCAACGAGACCTCCACCAGCTTCATGCCGCCCACCTCGGCCATCGAACGGATCGAGGTGGTCCGTGGACCGATGTCCACCCTCTATGGCTCCGACGCCATGGGCGGCGTGGTCAACATCATCACCCGCCGGGTCGGCGATCGCTGGCGTGCGGCGACCACCGTGCAGGGGACCCTGCAGAGCGACGACCAGTTCGGGGCCAGCTACGGCGCCGAGGCCTATGTGGATGGCCCCCTCGTTCCCGACGTTCTGGGCCTGGCGCTCCGCGGCAGCATCTTCAAGCGCGAGGCCTCGGACCTCTCCTATGTGGACGCCAACGGCCAGCCGATCGAGGTGTCCAAGCGTGGCCCGAGCCCCGTGGAGGCCGATATCTGGACCCTGGGCGGCCGTCTGAGCTTCACGCCCGCCGCCGACCACGTCCTGTGGCTCGACGTCGATGTGGCCGAACAGTCCTACGACAATTCCGACAGCCAGCTCGGCACCGGCACGGTGCAGGGGGGCTATGGCCCCGAGCTGCGGTTCGAGCGCGAGCAGTACAGCCTGGCCCATGACTGGCGCTCGCCGATCGGCCTGATCACCTCGGACGTGGTGCGCAACATCACCACCACCATCGGCCGCACCATTCCGCCCGGCACGCCCGGCAAGACGGCCGGCGACCCGCGCACGCTGGAGGCCACCAACACCATCTTCAACACCCGTCTGGCCACGGAGATCGGTGCGCACGCCTTCACCGTGGGCGGCCAGTGGTGGGAGGCCGAGATGGTCGATGGCGTCGCCGTCGACACCTATGAGCACACCCAATGGGCGGTGTTCGCCGAGGATGAGTGGCGCCTGCTGGACAATCTCGCCCTGACGGTCGGCGTCCGGCACGACGACCACTCCAAGTTCGGCGGCCAGACCAGCCCGCGGGCCTATCTGGTCTGGACGGCCAGCGACGCCTGGACCGTGAAGGGCGGAGTCAGCCGCGGCTTCAAGACCCCCCGCCTCGACCAGATCGCCTCGGGCATCACCGGCTTCGGCGGTCAGGGCACCATCCCGCTGATCGGCACCCCGACCCTGCAGCCGGAGACCAGCACGACGGCCGAGATCGGCGTCTATTTCGACAGCGGCGCCGGGTTCGACGCCAACCTGACCCTGTTCAACAGCGAGTTCGAGGACAAGATCGCCTCGGGCCCCGGCCTGCCCAACTGCTCCTTCGCCGGCAGCCCCAATCGCCCCGGCTGCGTCGACTATGGGAACTTCCCGCGGGTCGATCTCTACGGCCAGACGGTGAACATCGACGAGGCGGTGACCCGCGGCGCAGAGGTGGCGGCGCGCTACGCCTTCCATCCCGATTGGACGGTGTCTGGCAACTACACCTACACCGACAGCGAACAGAAGAGCGGCCCCTCGGCCGGCGAACCCCTGGTGAACACGCCGGAGCACATGCTGAACGGCAGCCTCCGCTGGCGGGCCACCGACAAGCTGAACGCCTGGGTGCGGACCGAGGTGCGGTCCGAACGCTATCGCGGCGCCGGCGTCGTCCAGGACGCCCTGGGCGACTACAAGGGCTACAGTCTCTTCCACCTGGGCGGCAGTTATCAGGTGGCCGAGAATGTTCGCCTGAACGCCACCATCTACAACCTGCTCGACAAGGACTTCGTCTCGTATCTGCCCTATGCGAACGGCGCGACGACGGCCTATGCCGGCGAGTATGCGATCAACCAGGAGCCCCGGCGGCTGTGGGTTTCGGTGAATGTCGACTTCTGAACGGCTAGGTGACGCCGCAGCGGCGCCGGACGCCGCCGCCGAGGCCCGTGCGCGGGCCAAGCGCCAGGCCCAGCGGCGCGCGGGCCTCCTGCGCCAGACCCTGCGCTGGCACTGGATCAGCGCGGCCATCTGCCTGATCGGCATGCTGCTGTTCGCCATCACCGGCATCACCCTGAACCACGCCGGCTCGATCCCCGCCACGCCGCGGGTGACGGAGCGGACGGCCGAGCTGCCTGCTGATCTGCTGGCCCTGGCTCAGGGGGCCGAGGCTGACGAAGCCGCGCTGCCCGAGCCGGTGCGCGCCTGGATCGGCGAGGCGCTCAAGGTCCGTCTGCCCGCCGACGTCGCCCCGGAGTGGTCGCCGGGCGAGGCCTATCTCGCCCTGCCGCGTCCGGGCGGCGACGCCTGGCTGAGCCTCGACACCGAGGCCGGCGAGGTGATCTACGAGCGCACAGATCGCGGCGTGGTCGCCTACCTCAACGACCTGCACAAGGGCCGCAACACCGGCGTGGCCTGGATGTGGTTTCTCGACATCTTCGCCATCGGCTGCGTGGTCTTCTGCGTCACCGGCCTGATCCTGCTGCAACTGCATTCACACGCCCGCCGCTCCACCTGGCCGCTGGTGGGGGCGGGCCTGATCATTCCGCTGCTGCTGGCCCTGCTCTTCATTCACTGAACGGATTTCGACCCATGCGCCGACTTGCTTCCGCCGCCGTTCTCACCGGCCTGATGGCCTCGCCGGCCGCCGCGGCCGAGCTGAACCTCAGCGTCGAGATCCCCCGTCTGTCGGTGGCCGAATACCACAACCCCTATGTGGCCGTCTGGGTCGAGAAGCCCGACCAGACGGCGGTGAAGACCCTGGCGGTCTGGTACGACATCAAGCTTCGGAACCAGGAGGGCGAGACCTGGCTGAAGGACATGCGCCAGTGGTGGCGCCGGGCCGGCCGGGCCATGACCCTGCCGGCCGACGGCGTCAGCGGCGCCACCAAGGCGCCGGGCCGCCATCAGGTGACATTCGTCGGCGGCAAGGCGCCGCTCGGGGCGCTTCCCGCCGGCCAGTACAATCTGGTGGTGGAAGCCGCCCGCGAGGTCGGCGGCCGCGAAATGGTCCGCATCCCCTTCCAGTGGCCGCCCAAGGCGCCCGCCAGCGGCCAGGCCAAGGGCGCGACCGAACTCGGCGCCGTCAGCCTGAACCTCAAGCCCTGATCCCAGCCTTCAAAAGAACCACGGAGAGACGCGCCATGAAGACCCTGCTTCGCCCCCTCTGCGCCGCCGCGGCGCTCACCGCCATGCTGGCTGCGCCGATGGCCGCCCAGGCTCACCGGCAGTGGATGCTGCCCTCCATGACCGTCCTGTCGGGGACCGATCCCTGGGTGACGATCGATGCGGCTGTCTCCAACGACCTCTTCGTCTTCGAGCACGTGCCCATGCGCCTGGACGGCCTGGTCATCACCGGCCCCGACGGCGCGGCTGTGGCCCACCAGAACGAAGCGACGGGCAAGTACCGCTCGACCTTCGACGTGCAGCTCTCCAAGCCCGGCACCTATCGCATCGCCAGCGTCGGCGACAGCGTGATGGCCTCCTATAAGCTGGCCGGCGAGCAGAAGCGCTGGCGCGGGGCGGCCGCCGATCTGGCCACCGCCATCCCGGCCGAGGCCACCGACGTCAAGATCACCCATTCCCAGCGCCGCATCGAAACCTTCGCCACGGTCGGCGAGCCCACCACCGAGGCCCTGGCGCCGACCGGCAAGGGTCTGGAACTGGCGCCGATCACCCATCCCAACGACCTGTTCGCCGGTGAGACGACACAGTTTCGCCTGCTTCTGGATGGACAGCCGGCCTCCGGCGTCGAGGTCACGGTGATCCGCGGCGCCGGGCGCTATCGCGACGAGCCGGGTGAGATGAAGCTCACCACCGCAGCCGATGGCCTGCTGGAGATCAGCTGGGAGGAGCCGGGCATGTACTGGATGGAGGCCGAGATGCGCGGCGGCAAGAGCCCGATCGAGGGCGCCGAGCGCATGGCCGTCTATGTGGCCACCCTGGAAGTGCTGCCGGAATAGGTCGCTTGGCGCCCCAGGCTCCCTCATCGGCGCTGTCCGCCCCCGAGCACCGGGTCGCCGTGCCCCTGACCTTGCCTGAAGGCCTGGCGCCTCAGGCCGGCGGGCTGGAGGTGGAAGCCTCCGGCCGCGCCATGGGGGTGACCTGGACGCTCAAGGCCATCACCCTGCCAGGGCTGGGCGCCCAGGTCCTGGCGCGCATGGTTCAGGAACGCCTGGACGCCGTGGTGGCGGAGATGAGCACCTGGGAGCCCGCCTCCCATATCAGCGCCTTCAATCGCGCGCCGGCCGGCGCCTGGCAGGAGTTGCCCGAGGGCTTCGCCCAGGTGATGGCCTGCGCCCTGGAGATGGCCGCCCTGGGCCAGGGCGCGTTCGATCCGACCCTCGGCCGCCTGACCGATCTCTGGGGCTTTGGCCCGCCCGGATCGGTGGCGACGGCGCCGCCGGATGCATTGGTCGCGGGCGCCCTGGCCGAGGCCGGCTGGGCCCGGCTCGATTTCGATCCCGTCGGCCGGCGCCTGCGTCAGCCGGGCGGCCTCAGTCTCGACCTGTCGGGCATCGCCAAGGGGTTCGGGGTCGATGAGGCGGCTCGCGCGCTCCTGCGCCTTGGGGTGCGCGACTTTCTGCTGGAGGTCGGCGGCGAGCTGCGGGGCGAGGGGCTAAAGCCCGACGGCCAGCCCTGGTGGGTGGCCCTGGAGCGGCTGGAGGGCGAGGTCGAAAGCCAGACGCCGATCCTGCTGGCCCTCTGCGGCCTGTCGGTGGCCACCTCGGGCGATTATCGCCGCTACATGATCCATGAGGGTCGCCGGCTCGCCCACACGCTCGACCCCCGCACGGGCCGACCCAGCGAGAGCGGCGTGGCCTGTGTCAGCGTGCTGCATGGCCAGGCCATGACGGCTGACGCCTGGTGCACCCTGCTGTCGGTGCTCGGGGCCGAGACGGGGCTCGACCTCTGCGCCGAGCATGAGATCGCCGCGCGCTTCCTGATCCACACGAAAAAGGGCCTGGAAGAGCGGCTTTCGCCGGCCTTCCAGGCCCTCCTCGAAGACTAGGTTAGGCTTTAGACCAGCTCGGACGGCTTGATCCCCAGTTCCTTAAGCAGGGGTTCGGCATAGTCCACGCGGCCGGTCATGGATTTCGCGTCGGCCTTGGCCAGCTGATAGACCGCCTCGGCGATGAACTCGATGGGCTGCACCCGGTCCTTGGTCTGTTCGTTGATCAGGCCGTGGACGGCGACGCCCGGGGTGTCGACCAGGCCCGGCGAAACCACATTGACCGCGATCCCGTCCCCCTGGACCTCGGACGCCAAGCCCGTGGTGAACCGCTCCAGGGCCGCCTTGCACAGGCCATAGACCGTGCCGCCGCGGCCGCCGGAATAGGGTTGCTTGGGATGGATGCCGGCCGGGGACGAGATGTTGACGATCGAGCCCCAGCCCTTCTCGCGCATGCCGGGCATGACCAGTTGGGCCAGGTGGAAGGGCGCATAGACCTGCACCTCCATCATCAGCTTGAAGCGCTTTTCGGTGAAGTCCTGGACCGGCATGAAATAGGTGATGGCGGCGTTGTTGATCAGGATGTCGATGGGGCCGAAGGCGGCCTCGGCC
>NZ_JAUXVZ010000019.1 GCF_030680185.1 Phenylobacterium sp. | reverse complement strand
CACCCTTCGGGTTTTCGGCGCTGCTGCGGGCCTAGGCCAGGGAGCAGGCAGTGGCCCAGGGCTTTCTCAATGCAGCCGCCGCCGCAGCGCAGGCGCAGCAACTTCCTGGTGGCGACGCCGTCACGCCCTACCCGGCCGTGCCCATGACCATCCAGCGTGTGGCCAACATCGAACGCGCGCAGATGCTGGTGGAAAGCCCGTCGCGCGCCGCGCTGCAGCGTTTCCTCGCGGCCTGGCAGCCTCTGCTGCACCAGACCCGGCAGCAAGGCGAGTTCAAGAGCCTGATCCGCTGGGCGATTGATGTGGATCCTTTGGCAATCTAGGGCCCAAGAGTCCCCTGCGTTCCCGGCTGTCATCCCGGACTCGATCCACTACTGTCCGGGATAGCCGCCGGTTTGACCCGAAGGGCGGGAAAAAGACTTGAACTGCGCGGTTTATACAGTGGTCGTGTCTGCGCGAAAGCAGATGGGTGTTGCGGAAGCTGGGGAAGGCGGTTAAACCGCAGGCTCCTACACCCGTGCAACCACCAAACATCCGCAACATGTTCAGCATAAGCCGAATCCAACAGGTTCTTCAAGCCGTGCCCCGCGCCGGGTTCGATCAGATCGTTGAGCGCCACAGCGCGGACCGCTTCAGCAAGGGCTTTGGGTGCTGGCAGCAACTGCTGGCCATGGTGTACGTGCAGCTCAGCGGGGCCACCAGCCTGCGCCAGGTGGAGGCGGGCTTTAATGCCCAGCCTCAGCAGCACTACCACCTCAATGCACGCTGCGTACGTCGCTCCACCTTGGCCGAGGCCAACGCCAGGCGGACCCCGCAGGTGTTCGCCGAGCTGCTGCAGCTGCTGATCGCGCAGGCCGGGCGCAACGCGCGCAAACAGCGCGAGGAGTTGCTGTACCTGCTGGACGCCACGCGGGTCGCGCCGCATGGGCTGGAGATGAAGCTGCACCTGCTACTGGAGGCCGACAGCCATGGCGTGGCCCATGCAAGCATCACACCGGGTAATGTCAACGACATCACCGAGGCCCGCAAGCTGACCATCGAGTCCGGCGCCACCTACGTGTTCGACCGGGGCTACTGCCACTACAACTGGTGGCACGAGATCGACCGCAAGAAGGCCCGCTGGGTCAGCCGCTTCAAGCGCGATGCGGCACTCAATTACCTGGCCGAACGCACCGCTGACCCAGGCATTGTGAGGGACAGCATCGTTGCATTCGCGCGACGCACCCCGCGCGGCGGGCACCGAAACTTATACAGTACACCGCTGCGGCGCATCGAGGTGCAGCGCCCGGATGCGGCCCCGCTGGTGCTGGCCACCAACGACCTTGCCAGCCCGGCAGTAGAAATTGCTGCGCTGTACAAGCGGCGTTGGCAGATTGAGTTGCTGTTCAAGTGGATCAAGCAACACCTGCAGATTCGCCGCTTCGTCGGGCGCAGCGAGAACGCTGTGCGCATCCAGCTGCTGACGGCGCTGATCGCCTACATGCTGGTGCTGCTGCTCAAAGCGGGCAGTCGCTTCAAAGGGTCCCAGTGGATGCTGCTGGCACAGCTTCGCCATAGCCTGTTCCAACGGGTACGCACCGAGCAGTCATGGTGGCGACGAAGGCGCGCCGAACTCGACCACATAGCCTTGGTTCAGCCCCTGCTCCTATGAATAAAGCGTTTCCGGACAGTAGTGGATCAAGTCCGGGATGACAGCCAGGGACGTGGTGAACGCTATAAATTCAGTAGCTGCTCACGCTCGCCGAATAAGGGCCAGAGCCTGATTCGGTCCTCGACTCACCCCATGCTTGCATGAATCATCTCCCGAACCCGCGGATAGATCTGCGTATTCCATTTGCGACCGCTGAAGACGCCGTAGTGCCCGACGCCGGTCTGGATGTGGTGGGTCTTCATGTACGGGCGGATGCTGCTGCACAGGTCCAGTGCGGCCACCGTCTGGCCGACCGCGCAGATGTCGTCGCGTTCGCCCTCGACCGTC
This sequence comes from Phenylobacterium sp., assembly GCF_030680185.1. Taxonomy (GTDB): domain Bacteria; phylum Pseudomonadota; class Alphaproteobacteria; order Caulobacterales; family Caulobacteraceae; genus Phenylobacterium. The sequence continues at coordinate 120 of NZ_JAUXVZ010000019.1, read as the reverse complement.
ATCAGCGCAGTGCGGCGGATCGCGGCGGGCTTGACGATGCGGTCACGGTAAGTCAGCGTGCCCAGCGGCAGGTCGTAGGTCTGGAAGACTTTTTCCACCGTCTCGAGGTAGAACTCGGCG
>NZ_JAUXVZ010000011.1 GCF_030680185.1 Phenylobacterium sp. | reverse complement strand
CGGGTCTTGGCCTGCTTGATGAACTTCTTGACCGCGGCGTCCGTCAGGTCGAGCAGCGGACCATCGCTGGTCTGGGCTTCGGTCGTTTCCGCTTCGGCCGTATTGGTGCTCATCGAATTCTCCGGTTCGGTCCGCCGCCTCATGCAAGGAACGGGCCGATCATGACTAACAGGGACCGCGAAGGCCGTATGAGTACGACCCGTAACCGGCCTTAATCGTTCCACTCTCTGGTCGCGCGTCTGAGTGCGTCGCGTTCCCCCTTGAGACGCTCGAAGGCCTCCATATCCGACCGCTCCCGAAGGTTTCCCTTCGAGGCGTCGAGAGCCTTGTCGAGCGACGCCAGCCTGGAAAGGCTCGCGAAGGCTTGCGACCACTGCGAATTCGCGGCTTCGAGGGAGACATCCGGTTTCAAAAAGGGCGCGCCCGATTTCGCAGCGGCCCGGTCGATGTCTGTCAGCAGCGCATTAAACCCGCAGGATCGGAGATGGCGCGTCAGGCTGTCAGAGTCAAGGTGGTCCGACTCCAGACGCAGGCGGATGATTTCCCTCACCAATTCGCATAGGCCCGGTTCGCCGAAACCTTCGGTGGCGAAAACATCCTCCAGGTGGTCGTCCAGAACCGTCGGTCGCGTCAGGGCGTAGGCCGCCAGGGCCGCCGGCGCCGGCTCGAGCCCCGAGGCCAGCCGGCCGGCCGCAGCCTTGCCCTGGGCGGTGGGCGGCTGGGCGTCGGCCCAGGCCTCCCCAGGCCCCTTCCAGCGGCCGTTGCGGCGTGCCTGCGGACGCCAGGGGGGTCGGGGCCCCTGCCCCCCATCGGCCTTGCGGAACAGGCTGTCGTAGCGCTCCAGCAGGTCCTGGCGATAGGCCTGCTGCAGGTCGTTGTCGGCGATGGAGGCCGCCGCCTGCCGCAGCCGGCCCTTCAGGCCCGCCCGTCGCTCGGGCGTATCGAGGGGCTCCAGATCACGTTCGCGTTCAAACAGGGCCTGGGCGAAGGGCGTGGTCGCGGCCAGTTGCTGGCGCAGGGCCACCGGCCCCAGTTCGCGCAACACGTCGTCGGGGTCCTTGCCGCCCTCGACCAGGGAGAACTGGAAACTCTTGCCGGGCTTGAGGATCGGCAGGGCGCGATCCATGGCGCGGAAGGCGGCCTGGCGACCGGCCCGGTCGCCGTCGAAGCACAGGGTCGGCTCGGGATGCAGCCGCCAGAGCATCTCCATCTGCTCTTCGGTCAACGCCGTGCCCATGGGCGCGACGGCGGCGACGCCCGCCCGATGACAGGCGATGGCGTCCATATAGCCCTCGACCACCACCAGGGGCGGGCTCTCGCCGGTGGGCGCGGCGCCCAGGATCTTGCGGGCCTCGCCCATGCCGTAGAGCACGTGGCCCTTGTGAAAGACCGAGGTCTCCGGCCCGTTCAGGTACTTGGCGCGGGCCTTGGGATCCATGGCCCGGCCGCCGAAGGAGACGAACCGCCCTCGCCCATCGGCGATGGGGAACATGATCCGGTCGCGGAAACGGTCGTAGGGCGCCCCGCCATCCTCCGGCGCGATCAGCAGGCCGGCCTCCACCAGCTCGCCGGGCCGCGCGCCCTTGGCGACCAGATAGTCCTTCAGCGCGGTGCGCCCGCCCGGCGCATAGCCGATGCCGAACCTGGCCCATTCCGCTTCCGGCAGACCTCTGGCGGCGAGATAGTCCCGCGCCTCGCGCCCCACCGGGCGGCGAAGTTCGGCCTGGAACCAGGCGCCGGCCTGCTCCAGCCACTCAGCCAGGCCCTGGCGCACCCGGTCGCGCTCGGCCGACTGCGGATCGGGGGTCGGCATGGGGACGCCCGCCTCGGCGGCCAGGCGCTCGACGGCCTCCATGAAGGTCAGCCGCTCGGTCTCCTGCAGGAAGGTGATCAGGTCGCCGTTTTTGCCGGAGGAGAAGTCGAAGAACTGGCCCTTGTCGTCATTGACGAAGAAGGACGGGCTGCGCTCCTTGGTGAAGGGCGACAGGCCGACGAACTCCCGGCCCTGCTTGCGCAGTTTCACCGTGCGCCCGATCACGTCGGAGGGGCGCAGGCGGGCCTTGATCTCGTCGAGGAACCGTTCGTCGAACTTCACCCCCGACATATGCGCCGGGGAGCGGGAAAAATCATCAGTCGGCTCAGCTGATCCGGTCGAGCCAGGCCGGCAGCTCCGAAATGCTGGCCAGTTCGGCGAAGCGGGGATGCCCCTTGGGCGTGTCCGCCATCTCGTGGGCCCAGGTCACCGCATAGGGAATGTGCGCGGCCCAGGCGCCGGCCTCGAGCGCCGGGAGGATATCGGAGCGCAGGGAGTTGCCCACCATGGCGCCTTGGGCTGCGCCGGTCCCGTGGCGGGCGAAGACCCGCTCATAGGTCGAGGCGTCCTTTTCGCTGACGATCTCGACGGCGGCGAACAGATCGCCCAGGCCTGAGGCCGCCAGCTTCTGTTCCTGATGCAGCAGGTCGCCCTTGGTGATCAGCACCAGCCGGTAGCGTTCGGAAAGCTCAGCCAACGCCTGGTCCACCCCCGGCAGGGGCTCGACCGGCTCGGTCAGCATGGCGCGGCCCGCGGCCAGGATTTCGCGCACGATATGCGGCGGCGCCTCGCCGCCGGTGAGCTCCATGGCCGTCTCGATCATCGAGAGGGTGAAGCCCTTCACCCCATAGCCATAGAGCCGCAGGTTGCGGCCTTCCACCTCGGCCAGACGTGCGCCCAGGGTGTCGATGTCGGCCACGTCGGCGAGCAGATCGAACAGCCGCGCCTGGGTCAGGCGGAAGATCGTCTCGTTGTGCCAGAGGGTGTCGTCGGCGTCCAAGCCAAGGGTCGTGATGGTCATGGCGCCTGATAGCGCCATCTCGGCGGTTTGCGAACCACGCGCCTAGAATCTGGGCGGTGATCCGACGCGGTCCCTGCCTCGCCAAGGAATTCGGCCCTCGGCAGGACTTCGGCAACACATGGTGGGGTTTGCTCTCCGCGGTCAGGCGGGTTGGAGTATTTCATGTCAGGTGTGGGGATCGGCGCCGTCGGCCGAGCCATAGTCCGTGCCTTGGATCGGTTGATCGGCGGGCGGGCTCTGTTGCAGGCCCAGGCCGAGGCCAAGGCGGCGCGCGATCGCCTGCGCGCGGCCATCGACGCCTTTCCCGAGGGCGTGGTCTTTCTGGACCGCGAGGGCCGCTACATCCTCTGGAACGATCGCTACGCCGAAATCTATCACCGGTCGGCCGACCTGTTCGCCCCTGGCCGCGCCCTGGCCGAGACTCTGCGCATCGGCGTCGAGCGGGGCGACTATCCCGAGGCCCTCGGGCAGGAAGAAGCCTGGCTCGAGGACCGTCTGGCCAAACTCGCCAACCCCGATGGGGAACGGCTGGAACAGCAGCTTTCCGACGGCCGCTGGCTGATGATCGAGGACCGCCGCACCGCCGATGGCGGCTTGATCGGCCTACGCGTGGACATCACCGAGATGAAGCGCCAGGCCGCCGCCCTCGAAGGCGCCCTGGGTCGTGAAGCCGCCGCCAGTCGGGCCAAGAGTGAATTCCTGGCCGATATGAGCCACGAACTGCGGACCCCGCTGAATGGGGTCATGGGTCTGGCCCAGGCCTTGGCCGCGACAGACCTGGACGCCGCCCAACGCGCCATTGTCGGCGACTTGGTGGAGTCGGGCGTGCGACTGGAGGCCCTGGTGGGGGGCCTGCTGAAATATGAGCCCCACGTTACGTCCCACCCCCAAGCCACCGTCCAGGCGGTGGCCGAGGCGGCGGCCTCAGGTTCGGGCGACCTTCGGGTGCTTCTGGCCGACGACAACCCGACCAATCGGCGCGTGGTCGAGCTGATGCTCGACGCCGCCGGCATCGAGGTGGTGAGCGTGGAGGACGGCGCCCAGGCCCTGGACGCCCTGCGCGAAGAGGCCTTCGACCTGGTGCTGATGGACCTGCGGATGCCGGTCATGGACGGATTCGAAGCCATCAGAGCGATCCGCGCCCACGAAGGTCAGGGCGCAGGCCGCCTGCCGATCATCGTGCTCTCGGCCAACGCCGCGCCCGAAGACCGGGCGGCCAGCGCCGAGGCCGGCGCCGACCGCCATATCGCCAAGCCCATCCGCGCCGAAACTCTCTTCGGCGCCATCTCCGAGGTGCTGGAAGGCTGAGCCCAAGGCTCAGCCTCCCGCCGTGAGGCCAGGCTCACCAGTGGTAGCGAAGCCCGCCGTAGACTGCGCGCCCGACGCCCGGGTTGAAAATGGCTGAGCCCTCGCTGGCCGTGCCGGCGATCGCGACGCTGGAGATGTAGCGCTCGTCGGCGAGGTTGCGGCCTTCGAGATAGGCCGACCACCCTCGTCCGGTGTCGTAGCCTATCTTGAAGTTCCAGAGCGCGTAGGCGTCAACCTCGAGAGTGTTGTCGTTGTCGGCGAAGTAGGCGTCCGGGGACCACTCGATATTTGGGCCGGCATAGAGCCCTGAGACGTGCCTGTAGAGAAGCTCGGCGCGCAGATATTGCCGCGGAGCGCCGGGCAACCGATTGTCGCCGTAGGCCGGGTCGGCGTCGAAGGTGAAGTCGTTGTAGGTGTAGGCGGCGTTGAGCCAAACTTGGTCGTCCAGCGCCAGGACAGAACCCAGGATCGCGGCGCTGCCGCCAGCCTCCAGGCCCTGGTGAATGGTCCTGTCCACATTGACCACGCTGCAAGGACTCCAGGGCGCCGTGGTCAGGCACTGCAATTCGTCTTCCACCTCCGCCCTATAGAGGGAGATATCCCAAAGGAACGAAGGGCCCTGGCCGCGGGCGCCGACTTCGTAGGTGGTTGCGGTCTGGGCGTCGAGACCGGAACTCGACGGCGAGGCGAAGGAGTTCGAGTCGTAGGTCGGTATCTCTGCGCTGCGCGACACATTCGCAAATAGCCGGACCTCATCGGCGAGATCCCACGTCACCCCGACGCGGGGGCTCCAGAGGTCGAAGGTCTGGGAGCCTGACTGGTCGCCGTCGGTGAGGAAACGATCGCGTCGTTCCCGGCTGGCGTGCAGGAACTGAATCCCTCCGATCAGCGCGACCTTGGGGCGGACATCGACGGTATTTTCCACATAGGCGGACACGTTCGCGGACCTGTCGACCATCGAGGCGGCCAGATCGCCCTTCACGCCGCCGGTCAGGTTGATGAACTGCTCGGTGTCGATGACGCCGTTATGGACATTTACGCCGACGACGAGCCGATTGCGCAAGCCTCCCACAGAACGCTCATCGACCGCCCGCACAAAGCCGCCATAGTCCTCCACCGTATAGTCGAGCCACTGATAGATGGGGTGCATGACGTGCCGGTTGACGCCGAACAGACCGATATCGACCGTCGTCGGACCCCTCCGCAGAGTGGTCTTGTTGGCGACGCGCACGGCATCGATATCCCGCGCCTGGTTCTGGCGGACCCACTCTGGATTGGCCGCCTCCGGCGAGGTCAGGGCCTCGACCCTTCGTCACTTCGCCGGGAATGTGCTGACGGACACGGCTGGCGTTCAGGTAGAAGCGCGTCTCGAGGTCCCGTGAGACGCGATAGCCGACATTGACGTTGGCGCGAACCTGGTCTCCGTCGCTGTGCTCGCGGTAGCCATCGGCGCGTTGGCCCGAGGCGGTGACGAAGTAGTCGTAGGCGCCCGAGGTCCCCCCGGTGCTGGCCTGACCTTTGAGATAGCCGAAACTGCCGCCATCAAGGCGGCTGTCGAATTCGGCGGCGTCCCGGCCGGTCGGGGTGACGAGATTGATGGCCCCACCCAAGGCGTTCGAACCGTAGCGCAGGGCGTTGGCGCCCTTGAAGACCTCGACGTAGCGATAGGCGCTGGGATCAACCTCGAAGAGGTCCACCAGGCCGTCGGACGTATTGATCGGGACGCCGTCCATATAGATCGACAAGCCCCGGTTTCCATAGTTGCGCGACAGTCCCGACCCGCGGATCGACAGGCGCGCATCGTCGCCGAAGCGCGGCTGGGCGATCACGCCGGGCACATAGCCGAGGATGTCCTTGAGGGTCTGGACCGGCGTGTTCTTGAAGGCTGTGTCGGACACAACCTCGACGGCGCCAGGGGTGCGCCGAATCTCAGCGGTCGCGGCTACGGTGTCTGGGGCCGTCAGACTTGAACGATCGCCTGTGACGATGAGCCGCTCGACGGTGTTCGCCGCCGCAGGTTGCGCGCTGGCGAGGTGGGGCGAGGCCAGGCCGAGCAAGGCGCTCGTGGCCAGAAGCAGGTTTTTCATGACGGTATCCTTGGACGGCCCAAGGGACCGCCCGTCATATGTGAAACTGGATGAGGCGCGCGGGTGGTCGGTCAGACGGCGGCGAGCTGCGGCGCCTCTGATCAGACCAGCTCAGATGGCCAGAAACGGCGGGCCGCGGGCCGGTAGAGGCGGCCCGGCCCTCGCCAGACTCGGTTCGGGGCTGACGACGCCGAATGCGGGGGCCGCCCGGCGCGTAATTCGGCTCGCCAGAGCCTCCAGGTCGCCAGCCGGCGGCGAGCCGCCCGCGCCATGACCGCTGAAGGTACAAGGCCCATCGTGGGCGAGGCTGAAGGGCGAGCGATCGGGATCGCCGCCATCAGCTGAATCTGACAGGTCTGTCGCCGGGAGGGTGACCGCGCCCTGGCTGGTGCAGATCGTGATCGCCGACGACAGATCATCTGTCGGAGATCCGAGCATAAAGCCCGGCGGGACCATGATTTTCATCATGATCGCCAGGACGGCCAGCACCAGAAGGGCTGGGCGCCGAGTCGCCTGTCGCCGAGCCCCGCTGGTCATGGCGGCGTGGTTAGCTCAGGACGCCCGAACTGTCATCCGCTCAGGCCCCTGTCGAGACCGAAGCCGTGAGGCCTACTCGCCGAAGCCTTCGCCGGGTTCGGCTGGCGCCATGCGGACCAGGCGGGAGTCGGCGACTGCGGCCGTGCGGTGGGCGACCAGCACCTGGTATTCCGGATCGCGAACCATGGCGATGAAGGCCTCGGCGTTGGGATAGGCGGCGATGAAGGCGAGGTCCCAGGCCTCATCCTGCGGCCCCGTCAACGTCACCTGCGGCCGGCCCACCCAGACCTGCGATCCGCCCAGGCGCCGGAAGATCGGCGCGGTGGTCCGGCCATAGGCCTGATAGGCCTGCAAGCCCGTCAGCCCCTTGCCGTGATCGGGATGATCCTCGGGATAGGTCGCCAGCGGCCTCAGGCGCACGAGGTTCAGCATGTGGATTGGCTCGTCCCGCGGCAGGGACTTGAACACCGCCCACGCCGCGCGGTCGGGATCGATATGGCCAGGTTGCGACACGGGTTCCCCTTGCTTTTGGTGGCCGTCTGGGTGGAAAGCCTAGTCCGAGGCGCCGGCGGGGTCACCTTGCATTGACCCGGGCGGCGGGACTCAGTACCTACGCCGCCGTTTGCACGGCGGGCGGGGTTCACCCTCGCCCGCCTTTTTGCGACCATAGCCCGCCTTCAAAGGAGTCTCCCATGACGAGCCAACTTCTCTCCGGCGCGACCGGCGTGCTGGTCCTGGCCGATGGGACCGTCCTGCAGGGGATCGGCGTCGGCGCCACGGGCGACGCGGTCGGCGAGGTCTGCTTCAACACCGCCATGACGGGCTACCAGGAGATCCTCACCGATCCCTCCTACATGGCCCAGATCATCGCCTTCACCTTCCCCCACGTGGGCAACGTGGGGACCAATATCGACGACGTCGAGCAGATGTCCGGGGCGGCCGAGACCTCGGCCCGGGGGGCCATCTTCCGCGATGTTCCCACCGCGCCGGCCAACTGGCGGGCCGATTCCGACCTGAGCGGGTGGATGGCCCGGCGCGGGGTCGTCGGCCTGGCCGGGGTCGACACCCGGGCGCTGACCCGCCGCATCCGCGAGCGCGGGATGCCGCACGCCGTGATCGCCCACGATCCGCAGGGCCGCTTCGACCTGGAGGCCCTGATCGCCCAGGCCAAGGCGTGGAACGGCCTGGTGGGCCTGGACCTGGCCAAGGACGCCTCCTGCCTGCAGCCGTTCACCTATGGCGAAGGCCTGTGGAACTGGCCCGAGGGCTACGCCCAGCCCGCCCCGGAGGCGAAGTTCGAGGTCGTGGTCATGGATTATGGCGTCAAGCGCAACATCCTGCGCGCCCTGACAAGCGTCGGCGCCCGGGCCACCGTCGTGCCGGCCTCGACCTCGGCCGAGGATGTGCTGGCCCGCAAGCCGCAGGGCGTCCTGCTCTCCAATGGGCCGGGCGATCCCTCGGCCACCGGCGCCTATGCCGTGCCGGAAATCCGCAAGCTGGTGGAGAGCGGCGTGCCGGTCTTCGGCATCTGCCTCGGCCACCAGATGCTGTCCCTGGCGCTCGGCGCCCGCACGGTGAAGATGGACCAGGGCCACCACGGCGCCAATCACCCGGTCAAGGACCTGACCACGGGCAAGGTGGAGATCGTCTCCATGAACCACGGCTTCACCGTGGATCGCGACAGCCTGCCGGCGCCGGTGACGGAGACCCACGTGTCTCTGTTCGACGGCACAAACGCCGGGATCGCCCTGAAGGACCGGCCGGTCTTCTCGGTCCAGCACCATCCGGAAGCCTCGCCGGGCCCCACGGATTCGCTCTACCTGTTCGACCGCTTCGCCAAGATGATGGACGCCGCGCGCTAAGAGCGTTCGGCGGATTGGACCGCTAGATCTCGCCCAGGGCGCCGATGGCGGCCACAGGCCCGCTGGGGCCGGGCTCAGGCGAGCCGCCCATGGGCTCGACCGACACCGCCAGTTGGGAGCCCTCGTGGGCCATCTGGGACAGGGAGGCGTCCAGCGGCATGGTCTTGGCCGTGCCCGGCTCCACCATGCCGAGCGAACGCGGCACGCCGTCCTCCGGCGGGATCAGCCACAGCTGGTGGACATGCAGGGGATCGGTCCCCGGCGGCACCAGCGAGGTGATGATCAGCGCCTGACGCTGCGGGTCATAGGAGGCCACGAACAGGGCCTGGCCGCCTTCGGTGTTCAGGCTGGCGTTCAACATGGGCGGCGCCGCCGTGGCGGGCGCGGGGATCACCACGGGCGGACGGCTGCCCAGATAGACCGCGACCATCAGGCTGGCGGCGGCCAAGCCCATGGCGCCCACCGTCGCGCCACGCCAGAAGGCCAGGCGACGCGCCAGCTGCGGATTGTTGTCGTTGACCGGCAGGGCGCGCTCGATCCGCGGCCAGACCTTGTCGGAGGGCGCGACGTCGGCGACTTCGCTGGCCAGGGGACCCAGGCGCACGCGCCAGGCGTCCACCGCCTGGGCGAAGCTCGCATCGCTGGCCATGCGCAGCTCAGCCGCCGCGCGCTCGGGCGCCGTCAGTACGCCCAGGGCGTGTTCGGCGGCCAGGGCTTCCGGCTCGACCATTTCAGGACCCGTGTCGCTCATGGCTCCAGGCACCCTTTCAGCTTCATCAGCCCCCGCCGAATCCAGCTTTTCACCGTCCCGAGCGGCGTATCCAGCCGCTGGGCCAGGGCCTCGTAGGTGACGCCTTCGAAGAAGGCCGTGCGGATCGCCTTCTCCGTCCGCTCGTCGAGCTCGGAGAGGCATTGCTGCAGGGCGCCGACCCGCTCGGCGGATTCCAGCAGGGCGGTGGCGCTGGGCGCCCCGTCGGCGATCTCCATCTCATCGATCTGTTCGGCCCGCGCCAGGGGCCCCCGGGCCCGCAGACGGTCGATGGCCCGATTGCGCGCGATCGTGGAAATCCAGGTCATGACGCTGGCCCGGCTTGCGTCGAACCGGTCGGCGCGGCGCCAGATGGTGACATAGACCTCCTGCAACACGTCCTCACTCTCATCCTTGTCGGAGAGGATACGCAGGCAGACGCCGAATAGCTTCGAGGAGGTGGCCTGGTAAAGTTGTCGCAGGGCGTCCCGGTCGCCCGCGGCGATCTGGGTCATGAGAGCTGAAAGGTCGTCGGCGGTGACAGCAGGCACGGCGGCTCTTGGGTTCAGCGGGGCGAGAATCTTCGCAGGCCCAACCTGCCCACCCGGGCGGGTCGGGGCAAGACTGTTGCGTCTGCCGACCCGACGGTCGGCCGAGCCGATCAGAAGTCGGCGGACGGAGCCTGTTCGATCAGGAGAACCTCGGCGGGCTCGGCGCCCAGGGCGCGGCCCGTATGCCACTGCCCGGCCGACTCGACGGCGAACTCGCCGGCGAGAATCTCTTGCTCGTCGCCGGTGACCAGGTTGGAGACCTGCAGGCGGCCAGACTTCACATAGATGTAGCGCAGGGCCGTGCGGGCGTTGTCAGGCAGGCTTTCGCCTGGGGCCAAGGTCGCCTGGACCACGGTCATGCGGACCTTCTCGCCCTCGACAGGGTCTTCGGTCTGCGGCAGGGCCAGGGTCATGGCCGCCGGGCCGCCGGCGTCGAAACTGGGCGGCTGACCCGGCGCGGCGACGGCCAGGGCCGGGGTCGCAAAAACCGCGACGCAAACAGCAAGGGTTAATTTTCTCATAATGATCCTCCCTCACCCTGCCGTAGCACGCAGGGCGCCAGGCTCGCCAACCAATTTGGCGCCCGGCTTCGCGCCAGGGGACCAACGCGCCAGACCGGCAGTCGGTCCATCGGCCTGGGGCTGAAATCCCAGGCGGCGACAGGGATTGAGGGGTATTCAGAGCCGCGATTCGACTTGCGGTTCGCCCGAATTTCGGCCAACCTGAGTATGTCAATCTCGCAAGGGCACGGTCGAACTCTCCAGCCTTATCCGGCCCCGGATTTGCTCTCCCGAACCCTCATCGATGCTTGATCCCCCGCGATGATGCGCTTGCGGGTGGCTGACTGACCTCCAAGGACTGATACTCTCCATGTCTACCGGCACCGTAAAATGGTTCAACGGCCAAAAGGGCTTTGGCTTCATTACGCCTGACGAAGGCGGCCCGGACGTCTTCGTTCACATCTCGGCCGTCGAACGCGCCGGGCTGCGGACCCTGAATGAAGGCGACAAGATCACCTTCGAACTCGAGCGCGACCGCCGCAGCGGTAAGATGGCCGCCGCCAACCTGCAGGTCTGAGCGCCGCGAGCCGCAGGCTTTAAGGCACAAGACTTTCTGGGGGCCGGCGTGAATGCGTCGGCCCCCTTTGCATTTCAGGCCCGTCATAGCCCGCCGTGCACGGCCATTAACCGCCGTGGCGAAGGTCGCGCTTGCACGCCTCCGACTCCCTCTCTAAACGGGCGACTTAACCTGCATTCTGACCGGTGTCGGGCGCGCTGATGTGCGCGGCCGTCCTTGCGCGCGGAAGAAACATGCCCAAACGCTCCGACATCTCCTCGATCCTCATCATCGGCGCCGGCCCGATCGTCATCGGCCAGGCCTGCGAGTTCGACTATTCCGGCGTCCAGGCCTGCAAGGCTTTGAGGGCCGAAGGCTATCGGATCATCCTGGTCAACTCGAACCCGGCCACGATCATGACCGACCCGGACGTGGCCGATGCGACCTATATCGAGCCGATCACGCCCGAGATGGTCGAGAAGATCATCGCCAAGGAACGCCCCGACGCCCTGCTGCCCACCATGGGCGGCCAGACCGCGCTGAACACCGCCCTGGCCCTCGAGGCCTCCGGCGCCCTGGCTCGGTACAATGTCGAGATGATCGGCGCCCGGGCCGAGGTGATCGACAAGGCCGAGGACCGCCAGAAATTCCGCGACGCCATGGACGCCATCGGGCTGGAAAGCCCCAAGTCCAAGGCCGCCCACACCATGGACGAGGCCCTGGAGGGCCTGGACTTCGTCGGCCTGCCGGCGATCATTCGCCCGTCCTTCACCCTGGCCGGCACCGGCGGCGGCATCGCCTACAATATCGAAGAGTTCCGGGAGATCGTGGAGCGCGGTCTCGACCTCTCGCCCACCACCGAGGTGCTGATCGAGGAGAGCGTGCTCGGCTGGAAGGAGTACGAGATGGAGGTCGTCCGCGACAAGGCGGACAACTGCATCATCATCTGCTCCATCGAGAACATCGATCCGATGGGCGTCCACACCGGCGACTCCATCACCGTCGCCCCGGCGCTGACCCTGACCGACAAGGAATATCAGTGGATGCGCCGCGCCTCGATCGCGGTGCTGCGCGAGATCGGCGTCGAGACCGGCGGCTCCAACGTGCAGTTCGCGGTGAACCCCGCCGACGGCCGCATGGTGGTCATCGAGATGAACCCCCGGGTGTCGCGTTCGTCGGCGCTGGCGTCCAAGGCCACCGGCTTCCCGATCGCCAAGGTCGCCGCCCGCCTGGCCGTGGGCTACACCCTCGACGAGCTGATGAACGACATCACCGGGGCGACGCCAGCCTCGTTCGAGCCGTCCATCGACTATGTGGTGACCAAGATCCCGCGCTTCGCCTTCGAGAAGTATCCGGGCGCCGAAGCCACCCTGTCGACGTCGATGAAGTCCGTGGGCGAGGTCATGGCCATCGGCAGGACCTTCGCCGAGAGCCTGCAGAAGGCCCTGCGCGGGCTGGAGACCGGCCTGGCCGGCCTCGACGAGATCGCCATCGAGAACGCCGACGACCCGGAGATGGGCCATGCCGCCATCGTCCGCGCCCTGGGCCAGCCGACGCCCGATCGCCTGCGGGTGATCGCCCAGGCCTTCCGCCACGGCCTCAGCGTCGAGGAGGTGAACGCCGCCTGTTCGTACGAGCCCTGGTTCCTGCGTCAGCTGCAGCACCTGGTGGCCGAAGAGGCCCGGGTGGCCCGCGACGGCCTGCCCGGCACGGCTGAGGCCTTCCGGGCGCTCAAGGCCCAGGGCTTCGCCGACGCCCGTCTGGCGGCCTTGACCCATACCACCGAGGCCGAGGTGCGCGAGCAGCGCCGGGCGCTCGGCGTGCGGCCGGTGTACAAGCGCATCGACACCTGCGCCGGCGAGTTCAGGGCCGAAACGCCCTACATGTATTCCACCTATGAGACCGGCTCCCTCGGACAGATCCCGGAGTGCGAGAGCGAGCCCTCCGAGGCCAGGAAGGCCATCATCCTCGGCGGCGGGCCCAACCGGATCGGCCAGGGGATCGAGTTCGACTACTGCTGCTGCCACGCCGCCTTCGCCCTGGCCGACATCGGGGTGGAGTCGATCATGGTCAACTGCAACCCCGAGACCGTGTCGACCGACTACGACACCTCTGACCGGCTGTACTTCGAGCCGCTGACCGCCGAGGACGTGCTGGAGCTGATCGAGGTCGAGCGCGCCGCCGGGACCCTGCTGGGGGTGATCGTGCAGTTCGGCGGCCAGACGCCCCTGAAGCTGGCCAAGGCCCTTGAGGACGCCGGCGTGCCGATCCTGGGCACCAGCCCCGACGCCATCGACCTGGCCGAGGACCGGGAGCGTTTCCAGCAGCTGCTGCACCGCCTGAAGATCGCCCAGCCGATCAACGCCATCGCCCGCTCTGACGAAGAGGCGTTCAAGGCCGCCCACCAGGTCGGCTATCCGGTGGTCATCCGCCCGTCCTACGTGCTGGGCGGCCGGGCCATGGAGATCATCCGCGACGACGAGCAACTGGCCCGTTACGTCCGCGACGCCGTGCAGGTCTCCGGCGACAGCCCGGTCCTGCTCGACCAGTACCTGTCGCGGGCCACCGAGGTGGACGTGGACGCCATCTGCGACGGCGAGGCCGTGTTCGTGGCCGGGGTGATGGAGCATATCGAGGAAGCCGGCGTCCATTCCGGCGACAGCGCCTGCTCCATGCCGCCGTTCTCGCTCAAGCCTGAGACCATCGCCGAGCTGAAGCGCCAGACCGAGGCCATGGCGCACGCCCTGCAGGTTCGCGGCCTGATGAACGTGCAGTTCGCCATCGAAGAACCGCATAGCGAAAGCCCGCGCATCTATGTGCTGGAGGTCAATCCCCGGGCCAGCCGCACCGTGCCTTTCGTGGCCAAGACCATCGGCCGGCCCTTGGCCGCCATCGCCGCCAAGGTGATGGCCGGGCGCAAGCTTTCGGAGTTCGACCTGGTCGAAGCCCCCTATGACCACGTGGCCGTCAAGGAGGCCGTCTTCCCCTTCGCCCGGTTCGCCGGCGTCGATACGGTCCTGGGCCCGGAAATGCGCTCCACCGGCGAAGTCATGGGCCTGGACTGGCGCCGGCCCGGCGAGCCCGACTCCTCGGCGGCCTTCGCCCGGGCCTTCGCCAAGAGCCAGCTCGGCGGCGGTACGGTCCTGCCCAAGTCCGGCGCGGTGTTCGTCTCGGTGAAGGACAGCGACAAGCCCTGGATCCTGGAGCCGGTGCGCCTCCTGCTGGCGCAGGGCTTCTCCATCCTGGCGACCAGCGGCACCTGCGACTATCTGGCCGAGAACGGCCTGAGCGTGCAGCCTGTGAAGAAGGTCCTCGAGGGGCGTCCCCACATCGTCGACGCCATGAAGAACGGCGAGGTGAAGCTCGTTTTCAACACCACCGAGGGCAAGCAGTCCCTGTCGGACTCCTTCGAGATCCGCCGCACGGCCCTGATGATGAAGACGCCCTACTTCACCACCGCAGCCGGCGCGCTGGCCGCGGCCCAGGCGATCGCCGCCACGGCCAGCGACAGCCTGGATGTACGGCCGCTTCAGACCTATGGGCGATCCTGGACGGGGTAATTTTGACATCGTGTTCAAAATTGCGGCGACTTTTCGCCTCAGATGACAAAACCTTGTTCGGATAAAGTTGACGTGGCCCTGAGTCAGGCGCAGGCTTTCCTCAGTCGCCTGACTTCGGCAGGCACGGGCGCTTACGGGCGGCCCAGATAACAGTACGCGGTCGCCCGCAACGCAGCGTCTACCCGTGAAAGCTGCCCCAGTCCGGCGTCGGACCCAGCCAGAGAGCTGAGGCCCGTAACCAGAGACTGTATAGGGAGCTCGTCATGCACGTCGACGAAGGCCACGAAACCCATCACCCCCGCCGCAAGAACCTGCTGCGCCGCTTTGAAGGCGTCACCGATCTCATGGTGGTCGCGCTGATCGTCCTGCTGGGCGGAGCGATGCTGTTTGGTCTGCTGACCGCCGGCGGCAGCCCCGCCTATATGCAATAGGCGAAACGGCGTGACCTGCGCCCGCCTCGGGCCTCTGCCTGGGCGGCGCAGTCTTCCCTCCGGCCCGCCTGTAAGCTAGGCCCATCGGACGGCGCGTGCAGACGCCGAACGGAGGGACATCATGACGGGACGGGTAGAGGGCAAGGTCGCCTTGGTGACCGGCGCGGCGAGCGGCATCGGCCAGGCCTGCGCTGAACGGCTGGCGGCCGAGGGCGCCCGCGTGGTGCTGAGCGATCTCTCGGATGCGCAGGGGACCGAGGTCGCCGCTCAACTGGTCGCCAAGGGCTGTGAAGCCAGTTACCTCCACCACGACGTCACCGATGAGGCGGCGTGGATCGACGTGATCGCCCAGGTCCGGCGGACCCACGGCCGCCTCGACATCCTGGTGAACAACGCCGGCATCGGCCTTGGCGGTTCTGTGATCGAGATGAGCCTGGATGATTTCCGCCGTCAGATGGCGGTCAATGTGGAAGGCGTCTTCCTGGGTGTGAAGCACGCCCTGCCCCTGATGCGCGAAAGCGGCGAGGGCGGCTCCATCATCAACATGTCGTCCGTCGCGGGGCTCAAGGGCGCCGCCTCCCTGGCCGGCTATTGCGCCAGCAAGGGCGCGGTGCGCCTGTTCACCAAGGCTGTGGCCCTGGAATGCGCGGGCGCGCAGGACAAGGTGCGGGTCAATTCCGTGCATCCGGGCATCATCGAAACCCCGATCTGGGACTCGATCATCGGCACGGGCGGGCCAGGGGCCAATGCTGCGCCTCAACGCAGCGCCACCCTGGACGCCATGGCCGGCGCCGCCACGCCGCTGGGCTACAAGGGCGATCCCTCTGACATCGCCGAGGGCGTCCTGTGGCTGGCCAGTGCGGAGTCCCGCTATGTGACCGGGGCCGAACTGGTGATCGACGGCGGGCTGTCGGTCCGCTAAGTCGGCGCCCATGACCGCCACGCTGCATGTGATCTTCGGGCCCCAGGGCGCCGGCAAGTCCACCTACGCCAAGGACCTGGCGCGGCGGCTGCCGGCCGTCGGCTTCGCCATCGACGACTGGATGGGGCGGCTGTTTGGCCCCGACATGCCCGAGCCGCTGGAGTTCCAGTGGATGATGGACCGGGTCGAGCGCTGCGAAGCGCAGATCTGGTCCACCGCCGCCGGCGTGCTGGCGGCCGGCGCCTCGGTGGTGCTGGACCTCGGCCTCATGCGGCGCAGCGACCGCCAGCGGGTGGCCGAGATCGCCGAGGCCGTGGAAATCCCCCTGCAGTTCCACTTCGTCACCGCCCCCCTGGAGGTTCGCCGCGAGCGGGTGCTGGGCCGTCAGGAAGTAGCCGGCGAGGGCTTCCGCCTGCTGATCACCCCGGAGATGTTCCACTTCTCCGAGAAGGTTTACGAGGCGCCGGACGCCGACGAACTGGCCGGCTGCATGGTCAGCGAAAGCGCCTGAAGCGTCCCTCGGGACTCTTTCGCCTGAATGGGATCGAAGCCTGCGGCACTTGCGTTTCGCAGCGCACACTCATATCGTCTCACCCCCGGACGTTGGCGCCCGCGGCCGGAGAATTCCCTTAGGCGCACTACTCGAGTCCTCACCCGCCATGGAAAAAGTCCCGATGACCGTCGGGGGCTATCAAGCTCTCGACGAAGAACTGAAGCGTTTGAAGACGGTCGAACGGCCGTCTGTCATCTCCGCCATTTCTGAGGCGCGAGAGCACGGCGACCTGTCCGAAAACGCGGAATACCACGCCGCCAAGGAGCGGCAAGGCTGGATTGAAGGCCAGATCGCCGACATCGAGGACAAGCTCGCTCGCGCGCAGGTGATCGATGTCTCCAAACTGTCCGGCAAGCAGGTCAAGTTCGGCGCGACCGTCTCCATGGTCGACGAGGACACCGAAGAAGAGGCCCGCTATCAGATCGTCGGCGAGCATGAGGCCGACGTGAAGGCCGGCCGCATCTCGATCTCCTCTCCGATCGCCCGGGCCATCATCGGCAAGGAGATCGGCGATGTGGTCGAGGTGAACACCCCTGGGGGCGTGAAGTCCTATGAGGTCCTCAAGGTCGACTGGGTCTGAGCCCGAGGCCTGGCCGGTTCAGGTCCGCGATCTGAACCGGGCGGCGGCGGCTAATCTTCCGTGACATCAGCCCCCTCTCCCCTGCGCATCTGGGTCGTCTCCGACGGCCGCACGGGCATCGAGAACCAGGGCCTGGGCCTGGTTGAGGCCATCTCGCGTCAGCGGGCCGTCGACCTCAGCGTCAAGCGTATCGGCTGGCGCGGCGGTTTTGGCCGCCTGCCCTGGTGGCTGAACCCCGCGCCCCTGCGGCTGCTGGCGCCAGGGAGCGAAATCGCACCCCCCTGGCCCGACATCTGGATCGCCGTCGGACGCGCCACCCTCCCCCTGTCGCTTCGCATGCGCCGGTGGAGCCAGGGCCGGACCATGGTGGTCCAGCTTCAGGACCCCCGCGCCCCGCCATCCGCCTTCGACCTGGTCATCCCGCCCAAGCATGACCGCATGCGCGGCGACAATGTCTTCCCGATCCTGGGATCGCCCCACCGGGTCACGCCTGAGCGTCTGGCGGCGGACCACGCGCGGTTTGCCGCGCAGCTCTCGGCCCTGCCCCGCCCCCGGGTGGCGGTGCTGATCGGCGGCAAGTCCAAGGCCTTCGACATCTCGCCGGAGCGGGCCGCGGCCCTGGCCCATGAGATCGAGTTGCCCGTGACCCAGGACGGCGGTTCGGTGATGGTCACCTTCTCGCGGCGCACCCCTGAGGCCGCCCAGGCGATCCTCGCCGCCCGTCTCCGCCACCTGCCCGGCATGGTCTGGGATGGTTCGGGCGACAATCCCTATTTCGCCTTCCTGGCGGCGGCCGACTACATCCTCGTCACCGAGGAATCCACCAATATGGCCGCCGAGGCCGCATCGACCGGCAAGCCGGTCTTCGTCCTGAAGATGGAGGGGGAAAGCCTGAAGTTCCGCCTCTTCCACGAGGAGTTGGAACGCCTGGGCGCAGCCCGGCCGTTCGGCGGCGCGTTCCATAGCTGGACCTATCCGCCCCTGGCCGAAACCGACCGCGCCGCGAGCGAAGTGCTGCGCAGGTACGACAACCGGGCGTAGACCGGGTGGACAGGCCGCTCCAGGCGCGTTACCCGCGCCGCCGACCGCAGGGACGCCTGCGGCCAAGACCCAAAGAGGTGTGACGTGAGCACGACGAACCTGGCCGCCTACCTGTCTCAGTCGAGCATTCCGCCGCGCCTGGCCGAGGTGCTTGCGGCCGTGGCCAAGGGCTGCGTCGAGATCAGCGCCCAGGTCCGCCGCGGCGCCGCCGGCCAGATCATGGGCGCTCTGGGCAGCGAGAACGTCCAGGGCGAGGTGCAGCAGAAGCTCGATGTGCTGTCGAACGACATCCTGCTGGCCCTATGCGCGAAGGCCGAGGGCCTGAGCGCCATGGCGTCGGAAGAGATGGAGACCATCCATCCGGTGCGCGAAGTCGGTCCCGAGGGCGGCTATCTGCTGCTGTTCGATCCCCTGGACGGATCGTCCAACATCGCGGTCAACGTCTCCATCGGCACCATCTTCTCGATCCTGCCGACCCCAGCCGATAGCTCCGGCCGAGCCGTAACCGAGGCCGACTTCCTGCAGCCCGGCCGCCATCAGGTCGCCGCCGGCTATGTGGTCTATGGCCCCCAGACCCAGATGGTGCTGACCGTGGGCGATGGCGTCTGCGCCTTCACCCTCGATCCGGAATGCGACGACTGGGTGCTGACCAATCCGGCGATGGCGATCCCCGCCGAAACCAAGGAGTTCGCCATCAATACGGCCAACACCCGCCACTGGGCGGCGCCGGTGAGCCGCTATGTGGAGGAATGCCTGGCCGGCGTCGAAGGGCCGCGGGGCAAGGACTTCAACATGCGCTGGGTCGCCTCCATGGTCGCCGACGTCCACCGGGTGATCACCCGCGGCGGGGTCTTCATGTATCCCTGGGACAAGCGCGAGCCCAACCGGCCGGGCAAGCTGCGCCTGATGTACGAGGCCAATCCCATGGCCCTGCTCGTGGAGCAGGCCGGCGGCGCATCGTTCGACGGCGTGGGCGACACCTTGGACGCCGAGGTCACCAGCCTGCACCAGCGGGCCTCGGTGATGATGGGCTCCAAGGCCGAAATCGCCAGGCTGCGGGACTATCACGCCGCCTGAACGGCGCGCTCAGCCCGCCGCTTTTGGGATCACCACGACGACACGGCGGTTCAGCGCCCGACCTTGCGGATCATCGGCCCCGCTGGCCGTCTGGTTGGGCGCAGCCGGATCAGCTTCACCCAGGCCCGACGCCGCCAGCCGGGCCTCCGGCACGCCGCCCTCCTGCGCCAGCCAGTCGGCTACCGCCTGGGCCCGGCGCAGAGACAGGGCCAGATTGTAGTCCGCCTCGCCCACGGAATCGGTGTGGCCCACCACCTCGATCTTCTGCGCTCCCGGAGCCACCAGGCTCGCGGTCCGGCGCAGTTGGGCGTCGGCGCCCGGCGCCAGGTCGGCGCTGTCGAACGCAAACAGCACGTCGCTCGCCAGCTCGACCACAAAGGTCGAGGCCGTTTCCCGGACCTGGAAGCCGGTGATGGCGCCGCTGAGGCCGCCGACGGCGCCCTTCAACCCCGCCCCTTCACCCAAGGGCGAGGGCGTGGGCGCCGGCGCCATCGCGCCACGCATAGGCGGGCCGCCCTCGAGCGTGGCGACGGGCGCCGAGCCCTGACCCGCTGGCGAGGTCTGCGCCTCGTCGGATGGCGCGCCGCAGGCCTGGAGAATCAGGACAACACCGCCAAGCGCCGAGGCGCGCCAAGGCGACATCACCTTTGAACCGCCACCCCGTCGAAGGGGCTGACATCAGGAATGTTGATGGAGACCGTCGGCGAACTGGCCGGCGGCGCGGGGAACTTGAACCAGATGATCCCCGGTCGCCCGTCGCGCAGCCTCAGAGAAATCCGATCGCCAGAGGCCGACTGCAGCGGCGCGGCCATCCACTGATTGCTGTCGTCGCGAAGGATGCCATAGCGCTGCGAGGTCGCATCATCGATAACGCTCACCTCGTCGGCGTCCAGATAGACCCATTCGGTGCTATTGCCGGCGGGGCGATAGCTGAGCTCCACGGTGAGGACGTTTCCCGTCACCCGCACGCGGGTCAGATCGACCTGAGTTCCGTCCGGACCTGAATTTGTCTGGATTGTCGTCGCGGCGGGTCCTGGCGGCGGCGGCGCGGCCGTCTGCGCCAGCGGCGACGGTTCGGCCCGGGCTGCGGCGGCTTCGGCGGCCGGATCGACAGCTTCCGCCGGCTCTTCCCGGCCGCCACAGCCGGCCAGAAGCAGGGCGCACGCCGCGCCAGACAAGGTCAGTCGGATCATGAAAGCGTCCCTCGACATTTGTGGTCCTGGGAAAGCGCCGCCATAGGCGATGCGGTTCCAAAGGTTCCTACGGGCGCCTTGTCGCAGGGGGTTTACGGTTAACAGTTGGTTAGACGGCGCGCCCTAGCCTTGCCCGGTCGTTCCAGCGCCGGAGCCCTGCCGTGACCACCCCGCCCCTCGTTCAGGAGCTGAAGGGCCTGCTGCCCGCGCCGCTCGTGGCCGAGGCGCTGGAGACCTTCATCGACATGCTGCGCGCCCGAGGCGCTGCGGGGGAGGCGGACGACGTCGACGCCCTGGTCGATGCGCTGCGGACCTCGGATCGCGCCGCCCTGGGCGAGGTCTATGACGCCATGCGCGAGACCGACGTCTTTCGCCGGATCGTCACCTGTGAGCCGCTGCGCCAGGCGGCCCAGGCCGTGACCGGCGCCCGGCGGCTGCACAGCCCCTTCCAGCACGCCGTCTTCCGGATGGACTTGGCGGGCGAGCCCTGGCGAGGCTTCGATTGGCACCAGGACTTTCCGTACAACATGCTCTGCGACCGCTCGGTCACCGCCTGGACGCCCCTGACGCCGTCCGGCGCGGCCAATGGAGGGGTCGATGTGGTCAAGACCGCCGAGGCCCGGCTCTATCCGGTCGATGTCCGCCTGAAGCGCGACGCGGCCGGCCGTCCACTGGCCACACGGGACGCCTTCATCGCCCAGGACTTCCATCCGCACTTCGAGGCCCACAGCCGCAAGCCCGAGCTGCAGCCCGGCGACGTGCTGATGTTCCACAACACCGTGCCCCATCGGTCGGGTTACAATCCCGGCCCACGGCACCGCTATTCCATCCAGGTCCGGTTTGGCGACCTGCTTGCGCCCGAGGTGATCGCGCGCGGCTGGCGCAACCGCCGGGCTGACGGGTTCGAGGCCTTTGCGGCCCTGCGCCCGGACCTGATCGCTTCCGAGGAACGCCCATGACTCCTGCCCCCAAGATCCCCGCCGACGAGACCCTGCGCAGCCTGCTCAAGGCCCATCTGGACGATCACGACCTCATCGCCAACCTGGCCTCCTTCGGGCGGCGGATGCACTTCATGAAGGGCTTCGCCCACTATGAGGTCTTCAAGCTGATCGAGGACATGCCGGGCGATATCGTCGAGTGCGGCGTCTACAAGGGCGCCTCGCTGCTGACCTTCGCCCGCTTCCTGGAGACGTTCAGTCCCGGCGATCGCACCCGCAAGGTGCTGGGCTTCGACCACTTCCGGGGCCTGGCCGACCGCTCGGAGAAGGACGGCCTGGACGCCCGGGTTGGCAACACGGCCGAGGGCTGGAACCCGGCCCAGTTCCGCGACACCCTGTTCGCCCTGGTGGACGCCTTCAACGCCGACTCCTTCGTGCCGCAACGGCCGCGGGTCGAGCTGATCGACGGCGACGTGAAGGAGACCGCGCATGCCTATGTGGCCGAGCACCCCGGCCTGCGCATCGCGCTCCTGCACCTGGACATGGACCTCTATGAGCCGACCCTGGAGGCGCTGAAGGCCTTTTGGCCGCGCATCCTGACCGGCGGCGTGGTGCTGCTCGACGAATACGCCATCCGTGAATGGCCCGGCGAGAGCGAGGCCCTGGAAGAGTTCTTCGACGGCGCCCCGCCGCGGATCGAGAAGTTCGGCTGGGCGTCTGCCCCTGGCGGCTTCTTCGTCAAGGAGTAGGGCGCACGCCACACAGGGCGCCTTGCCGCCGCAATGGGGTCTATCTTGCGCGCACAGGAGCGCACGATTGATTCTCGCCATTCTCCAGGCTCGTCTGAGTTCATCCCGTCTGCCGGGCAAGGTGCTGCTGCCGCTGGCCGGGGCGCCCATGCTGCTGCGCCAGATCGAGCGGGTGGCCCGGGCGCAGCGCATCGACCAGATCGTCGTGGCGACCAGCATCGAGCCCAGCGACGACCGCTTGGCCCAGGCGGTCGAGGCTGCGGGCTTGGCCGTTCACCGCGGCCCCCTGGACAACGTGCTGGCCCGGTTCATCGGCGCCCTGGAGGCCTGGCCGGCCGACCATGTGGTGCGCCTGACCGGCGACTGCCCGCTGATCGATCCGGGCGTCATCGACCAGACCATCGCCCTCCATCTGGCCAAGGCCGCCGACTATACCCACAACCGCTATGATCCGTCCGGCTATCCCAAGGGCCAGGATGTGGAGGTGATCTCCGCCGACGCCCTGCAGCGCACGGCGCGGGAGGACCATGGTCCCGAGGCGCGCGAGCACGTGACCTGGGCTGTCCGCAACGCGCCCTCGCGCTACCGGATCGCTCGCCTGGATCCGTCCGTGGACGAAGGCGAGGTGCGCTGGACCGTCGACACCGCCGACGACTATGAGTTCGTCCGTCAGATCTATGACGGGCTCTACCCGGCCAACGCGGCCTTTTCCTCCGATGACGTGCGCAGCCTTGTCCGCGCCCGGCCGGAGCTTGTGACCTTTGGCGGAGAACGACGCCTATGACCCCGCGGGTCCTTTTCATCGTCAACGCCGGCCCTGAAGTCGGCGGCGGGCATGTGATGCGCAGCCTGACCCTGGCCGCAGCCCTGACCGAACGCGGCGCCCAGTGCCAGTTCCTGGCCGACGCCAACGTGGAGGCGATCCTGGCGGCCTTCGCCCCGGACCTGCCGCGGCGCGCGGTGACGTCGCTGGCGCCCGAAGCCCTGGTGGAGGCCGCCGCGGCTTTGGCCTTCGAGGCCGTCGTGTTCGACCACTACGGCTTGGCGCGGCCCGAGCACCAGGCCATCGCCGACGGCCGGCCTTCTATCGTGATCGACGACCTGGCCGACCGCCGCCTGGGGGGCACTCTGGTGCTGGACTCCGGCCCCGACCGCACCGACGCCGACTATCGGGGACTGACCGAGGGGGCGCGACTGATGCTGGGTCCCCGCTACGCGCCGGTCCGCCCAGCCTTCGCCGCCATGCGCGAGACCGCCCTGGCCCGGCGGGCCGAGCCCCTGCGCCGGGTGCTGGTCTCCATGGGCCTGACCGACGTCGGCGGGATCACCAGCCAGGTGGTCGAGCGCGTGCGCCGGCGGTTTGGCGACACCGCGCTGGACGTGGTGGTCGGCGCCGCCGCCCCCAGCCGAAAGGGCCTGACCCGCATCGCCGCCCACGACCCTCGCCTGACCCTGCACGTAGATACGCCGCACATGGCCGAGCTGGCCACGGCCGCCGATCTCGCCATCGGGGCGGCCGGCTCGGCCATGTGGGAGCGCTGCGTCCTGGGCCTGCCCAGCGTGGTCGTCACCCTGGCCGACAACCAACTCGCCGCCGCTGCGAGCCTGGCCAAGGCCGGCGCCGTGCTGGCGGTCGATGGTCGTGCGCCGGGCTTCGAGACCGACTTCGACCGGGCCCTGACCCGCCTGTTCGTCGACGACGCACTGCGCCAGGGCCTGGCCGAGAAAAGCGCCGCCCTTTGCGACGGCCAGGGCGCGTCGCGGGTCGCCGACGCCTTCTGGCCCCTGCTGATCCAGTCCGCGACGGTCTGACGCAGCGGCCTTAACCGAGTTTTTCGACCTTGGCCTGCATCCTGCCTGTTCACATGCGGGTCGGGGAGGCCAGGGCATGACCAAGGTTCGGATTATCGGCGGGGGCCTGACCGGCATCCTCGCCGCCTTTGAAGCCCACCGTCTCGGCGCCCGCGAGATCATCCTCGAAGACGCGCTGGATCGCCTCGGCGGCTGGAGCCTGCCGCGGGTCAGCCACGGGGTCGAGTTGCGGGACGGCGAGTTCGCCTTCGGCGCCGCCCAGGATCCGATCCGCAAAACCCTCGAATGGCACGGCGTCGCCTTCGACGATGTCGATCTGCACGTGGGCGCCATCAGCCCCTCGCCTTCCGGCCCCCAGGCCAGCTGGAGCGCCGGGCCGGTCCTGACAGCCTCGGCTATGACGCCCCGCGACGGCCAGGCCGAAACCCTCAATGATCTGCTGCGGGCCTACCCTCGGGCCGCAGCAGATCCGCTGGCCCAATACTGCCAATGGCGGCTGGGGGTCTGGCTCGACCAGATCCATGCCAGCGCCGCCCCAGCCCTGGGCCTCGATCATGTGCGCCTGACCGCGCCCGGCGAAGCGCCAGCGCCCAATGTCTCGATCCCCCTGCGGGGCGCCACCCCTCGTGACGGGCTGAACGGCCTGTTCTCCGCCGCCAGCCGCGCCCTGGCCCGCCTGGGCGTCCAGATCCATTTGCACAGCCTGGTTTCGCCGCGGGAGGCCGCCGGCTCACGGACCACGGGCGACATTGTCGTCTGGGCCGCCGATCCCCTGCCCCTGTTCGACCTGACCGATCAGCCTCGCCCGCGCCTGATCGGCGAGCGGGTGGCGAGCTATGTCTACCGCGCCCGGATCGAAGCCCCCCTGCCCCTGACCATCCGCAACTACGCCGCCGAGGGCAGGATCAGCGCCCTGCGCGTCTATGAGAGCCGCGGCGAGACCCTGGTCAGCATCGAATGCGTGGACGAGGTCGGCGACGCCGAGCTGAGGGCCGAGGCCCTTCGCCTGCTGGGTCCCTTCGCCCGCCGGCCGATGATCCTGGAGGCCTGCCTCCTGACCAATATGCGCACCCGCTTTACCTGCCCCTCTGTCGAGGCGGTGACGCGGCTGGCGCGCCTGGAAGCTGATCTCGACCGCCACCATGACGGCCGCTTCCTGGTCGCGGGCTGGGAGTCGGCCGATGCGCCGGCCCGGATCTCGGCCCTGGCCGGTCGCCTGGGCGTCGCGATGGGCGCCGATGCTGCGGTCCGCGCGGTGGCCTGATGAGCGGGCCAAGGGTGGAGCTGCGCGATGTCGTCGAGTCCGACCGCGACCGCTTGCGGGACTGGCGGAACCAGCCGGACGTCGCCCAGTGGATGTACACCGATGCGGTGATCGGGCCTGAGGACCACGCCCGCTGGTTCGCCGCCGCCGTGGCCGATCCTGCCCGCCGCTACTGGATCATCGAGCTGGATGGCGAGCCCGTAGGGCTGGCCAACCTCGCCGACATCTCGCCGGCCAACCGCCGGTGCGCCTGGGCCTATTACCTCGCCTCGCCCGCGGTGCGCGGCAAGGGCGTCGGCGCCTATGTGGAATACTGGATGATCGAGCACGTGTTCGGCGTGCTCGGCTTCGCCAAGCTCTGGTGCGAGGTGCTGGTGGAGAACGAGGCCGTGTGGAGGCTGCACGAGTCCTTCGGCTTCCGCCGAGAGGCCCTGCTGCGCCAGCACGTGTGGAAGAACGGCGAGCCCCGGGACGTGGTGGGCCTCGGCCTCCTGGCGCAGGACTGGGCGGCCGTGCGCGAGGCCAGCCGCGAGCGCCTGCAGTCCAAGGGCTATGTCCTGGACTAACCTCCTTCGAGCATGTCCCAGGACATCGGCTCACCGCGCTTCAGATCTCGGTGTGCGATGCGGCCAATGACGGCGTCGCGATGCGCCGGCGCCAGGCCGAGCCCCGGGCGGATCGAGCGCACGTCCGAGGCGGCGATCACCGCGCCGGCCTTCACGTCGGCCGCCACATAGATCGATCGGCGGAACTGAGCGTTGGCCCGTTCTGAGCCCAGCAGGTCATACTGCGCCTGGCCGAGAGCCTCCCAGGCCGAGCGGGCGTCGCTGACCAGGGCCTGGAACTCCGCGGGCTCCAGGGAGAAGGCGGCGTCCGGGCCGCCATCGGACCGCGCCAAGGTGAAATGCTTCTCGATCACGCAGGCGCCGAGCGCCACCGCCGCCACGGCTGCGGCCGTGCCCGGCGTATGGTCCGATAGGCCGATGGGGCAGCCGAAGCGGGCCGCCATGTCCGGAATGGTGCGCAGGTTGGCGTCGGCGAAACTGGCCGGATAGCTGGAGACGCAGTGCAACAGGATCACGCCGCCGGCGCCGGCCGCCAGGGCCGTGTCCCGCGCGGCTTCGATCTCGGCCAGATTGGCCATACCGGTTGAGATGATCAGGGGTTTGCCGTGGCGGGCGGCATAGGCGATCAGCGGCAGGTCGATCGCTTCGAACGAAGCGATCTTGTAGGCTGGCGCATCCAGGCCTGCGAGCAGATCGACCGCCGTCTCATCGAACGGGCTGGAGAACAGGATCACGCCACGATCCCGCGCCCGCGCGAACAGGGCCGGGTGCCATTCGTAGGGGGTCTGGGCCTCCTGATAGAGCTCATGCAGGCTGCGGCCGTCCCAGAGCCCGCCGTGGATGCGGAACTCGGGCCTGTCGACGTCCATGGTGATGGTGTCGGCGGTGTAGGTCTGGATCTTGATGGCGTCGCAGCCGGTGGCGGCGGCCGCATCGATCATGGCCAGGGCGCGGTCCAGGTCGCCGTTGTGGTTGCCCGACAGCTCGCAGATCACGAACGGGCGGTAGCCAGGGCCGATCGGGCGGCCGGCGATCTCGATAGGGGGCAGGTCGGACACGAAGCGCTTCTTCCGGTGGTGACGCGCTAAGTCTAACGCCGGCCTCGAAACAGCGCGTTAACTCTGCGGACCGCGACCCTTTCGCGCCCGGGCCACGCCAAAGGCGGCGCCGAGGCCGACCCCGAAGGCCGTCCCCAAGGCGAGACTCCCAAGGGCTGCGCCCGTGGCGGCGCCGAGCGCCACACCGACGCCCAGCCACTTTCCGGTGGTGCGCAGGTCCGTCCGGCTGGGGGGCCCCGGCGGCGGATTGTCGGACTGCGGGGCCGGCGTTTGCGGCGGCAGGGGCGGTGTGGTGAGGCTGTCAGTCATGGCGCCGAAACGCATGGCGTCGCCGCTTGTTGCGCGCACGCCCTCGCACTACGCGGAATCTTCTCTAAATAGAGGCCATGTCCGAGCCCCGCACCACACGCTGCCTCATCCTTGGGTCTGGCCCCGCCGGCTACACCGCCGCCATCTATGCCGCCCGCGCCCTGCTCAACCCCGTCATGATCGCCGGCATCCAGCCCGGCGGCCAGCTGACCATCACCACGGATGTAGAGAACTATCCGGGGTTCGCCGAGGCGATCCAGGGTCCCTGGCTCATGGAGCAGATGCAGGCCCAGGCCGCCCATGTGGGCACCGAAATCATCAACGATATCGTCATCGAGGCCGACCTCTCCAAGCGTCCGTTCCGCCTGGTGTGCGATTCCGGGGACGTCTGGCTTGCCGAGACCCTGATCATCGCCACCGGCGCCCAGGCCCGCTGGCTGGGTCTGGACAGCGAGCAGAAGTTCCAGGGCTTCGGCGTCTCGGCCTGCGCCACCTGCGACGGCTTCTTCTATCGCGGCAAGGAGGTCGTGGTGGTCGGCGGCGGCAACACCGCGGTCGAAGAGGCCCTGTTCCTCACCAATTTCGCCTCCAAGGTCACCCTGGTTCACCGGCGCGACGAACTGCGGGCCGAGAAGATTCTGCAGGAGCGCCTGTTCGCCCATCCCAAGGTTGAGGTGATCTGGGACAGCGCCATCGATGAGGTGCTGGGCGACACAGATCCCCTGGGCGTCACCGGCGTGCGCCTGACGAACGTCAAGACCGGCGCGACCCAGACGATCGACTGCGCCGGCGTCTTCGTGGCCATCGGCCACGCGCCCGCCTCCGAGCTCTTCAAGGGCCAGCTGTCGATGGACGCCGCCGGCTATCTCGACGTAAAGGCCGGCACGGCCGCCACCGAGATCGAAGGCGTCTATGCGGCCGGCGACGTGACCGACGATGTCTATCGCCAGGCGGTGACCGCGGCCGGCATGGGCTGCATGGCGGCGCTTGAGGCTGTGCGATTCCTGGCGGAGGAAGATCACCGCAAGGCGCATAATCCGATCAGCCACGCCGAAGCCGAGAAGATCGGCGCCTGGTAGGGGTTTCCCCCGACGACTAGACGAGGGCCTATGAGCAATCTGATCGTACGCGGGGGCCGCCCCCTGCGGGGCGAGATCACGCCCTCCGCCAACAAGAACGCCGTCCTGCCGGTGCTGTGCGCGACCCTGCTCAGCGATGCGCCCCTGGTGCTGCACCGGGTGCCGGACATCACCGATGTGCGCAAGATCGTGGAATTCTTCCAGGCCCTGGGCAGCCAGGTGGACATGGACTACGCCACCGGGACCCTGCGCCTGCACCACGGCGAGAACCTGGACCCTGCAGGCGCGCACCTGCCGCTCGGCATGCGCTCCTCGGTGATGCTGATCCCGGCCCTGCTGCACCGCTTCGGCCAGGCGAGCCTGGAGGACGAGGCCAAGGGCTGCACCCTCGGCGCCCGGGAGATCGATCCGCACCTGGAGGTGTTCGAGGCCTTCGGCGCCCGGGTGGAGACCCGCGACGGCGCCATCCTGATCTCGACGCCCGAGGGCTTCCACGCCACCCGCCATTGGCTGGACTACGCCTCGGTGACCACCACCGAGAACTTCGCCATCTGTGCGGCCACCGCCAAGGGAACCTCGCAACTGGTCAATGCGGCCTGCGAGCCCCACGTCCAGGAGTTCTGCCGCTTCCTCATCCAGATGGGCGCCAACGTCCAGGGTGTCGGCGCCTCGACCCTGACCATCGAGGGCGTCGAGCGACTGGCCGGCACGACCTTCACCTTCCAGGACGACTTCCACGAGGTGGCCACCTTCCTGGCCATGGGCGCGATCACCGGCGGCGATGTGGTGGTGCGCAATGGCGCGTCGGAATCCTTCCCCCTGATCGACCGCACCTTCGCCAAGTTCGGCGTCGAGGTGGAGCACAAGGACGGCTGGTCCCGCGCGCGGCTGGACGGGCCTCTGCATGTTCGCCAGCCCTATACGAGCCACATCCTGCAGAAGGTCGAGGCGGCCCCCTGGCCCTATGTGCCGGCGGATCTCTTGCCGATCTTCATCGCGCTCGGCGTCCGCGCCGAGGGCTCGGTGATGTTCTGGAACAAGGTCTATGAAGGGGCGCTGGGCTGGACCTCCGAGCTCGCCAAGTTCGGCGGCCACGCCGTGCTCTGCGACCCCCACCGGGTGATCACCTATGGGGGCAAGCCGCTGTTCCCGGCGCAGGTGGAGAGCCCGTACATCATCCGCGTGGCCATCGCGCTGTTCATGCTGGCCGCCAGCATCGAGGGCAAGTCGACCATCCTCAACGCCGCCCCGATCAAGCGCGCCCACCCCAACTTCGTCGAGAACCTCAACGCCCTGGGCGCCGACGTGGAGTGGGTGTTGGGGGATTGAAGTTTACGAGCCACCTCTAACCCGTCGTCCTCGGGCTTGACCCGAGGACCCATGAACACTGGGATTCGACGGTGTGCATGGATGCTCGGGTCAAGCCCGAGCAGGACGGATTGGGGGAGAGCGTGGGGACCTATCCCGCCGTCTACATGATGAGCAATCGACGGCACGGAACGCTCTACGTCGGCGTGACGGGAGATCTTCCACGCAGGGTCTGGGAGCATCGCGAAGGCGTCTATCCGGGTTTCACGGAGACCTACGGCCTCAAGCATCTGGTCTGGTACGAGCCCCACGACCTGATCACGGAGGCGATCCGTCGAGAAAAGGCGCTGAAGCGCTACAGGCGTGACTGGAAGATCGCCCTGATCGAGGCGGCGAACCCTGATTGGGACGATCTGTATCCGAGCCTGATCTAGCGCACGCTTGTGAGAGGCCGGTGTTCATGGATGCTCGGGTCAAGCCCGAGCATGACGGTGAACAGAGGGGTGTGACGGCTGTGTCCAGCCAGGCGCACCTCCTAACCCGTCGTCCTCGGGCTTGACCCGAGGACCCATGAACACTGGAATTCGACGGTGGTCGTGGGCGGTTCGACCGTGCCGGCTGACAGTAGAGAGACGACACCATGATCCGACACGCCCGCTCCGCCGACCATGCCGCCATCCGCGCGGTGAACCTGGCCGCCTTTCCGGAGCCTGCCGAGGCCGATCTGATCGAGCGGCTGCGCGCTGACGGGGACGTGGTGTTCGAGATGGTCGCCGAGGATCAGGGCGAGGTCGTCGGCCACATCCTGTTCAGCCGGCTGTGGGCCGACAGCGCCAATCTCTATGTCGCCCTGGCGCCGATGGCGGTGCGTCCCGATGAGCAGCGGCAGGGCGTCGGCTCGGCCCTGGTGCGGGGCGGCCTGGAGTTCTGCAAGGAGTATGGCGCCCACGGCGTCGTGGTCCTGGGCCATCCCGACTACTATCCGCGCTTCGGATTCTCTCCGGAAACCGCGGCCCAGATCCGCTCGCCCTATGCCGGATCGCCGGCCTTCATGGCCAAGGCCCTCGAGGACGACGCCTTCGACGCGCCCCTCACCCTGGCCTATCCGGACGCCTTCAACGGCCTTTAGTCGGTGGGACCGGCCGCCGGCGCAGCTTCGCGCTCGGCGTCCAGTTCGGCCTCGACCTGGGCCAAGCGTTCATTGATCTGCTGGACCTCCTCGGGCGTCGGCTGACGGCGGCTGGGGGTCAGAACGCCGGCCACCCGGGTCTGGGCCTCACCGGCCTCCGGCGCGGCCACCTCATAGGTGCGGACGTCGCCGGCCAGGTCCAGGGTGATCTGGCGGCCGGGCGCGATCCCCTGCCCGCTCGGATTGAGCAGGCCCTGGGTGCGGGCGTCGATGCCGCCCAGGATCGCCACCGTCAGGTTCGTCTCGCCGCCCGCATAGCGGCTGGTGAAGGCTGGCGGCTCACCCATCGGGCCGGTCCAGCGATAGAAGATGTGCGCGCCAACCTTGGTCATCTTCACCAGCGTCGGGGCCCAGTAGGGGGCGACATAGTCCGCGTGATAGTGGGTGGCTGAGCCCACATCTGCCTCGACGAAGCCGTCCAGGGCTTCCCTGGCCACCGCTTCCACCTGACGCCACAGCCCCGGCTCCGGCGCCCAGGTCAGAGCGCCATCGCAGGTGAAGCTGAACTGGCAGCCGGTGCGCCGCGCCGAGCCCTGGAACACCACGCCGCAGACCGAGTCGGGATAGGCCGGGTGGCGCACGCGGTTCAGCACCACCTGGGCCACCGCCCTCTGGCCCTCGGGCGGTTCGCGGGCGGCCTCGTAATAGATGGCCTGACTGAGGCACCGCAGGGCCTGGGCGCGATCCTGCCGTGACGCCCGCAGAATGAACGGCTCCATGGGATTGATCGGCAAGTCGGCGAAGGGCTTCAGCGCATTGATCTCGCGCGCCGCCATGTCGAAGGCGGTGCCGAAGCCCAAGGTCGGCAAGGTGGCGAGGTCGTAGGTTTCCCACCCTCTGACCCGGCCCCAATAGTCCGTGGCGGGCGCCGGGTCGTGGCGCCGCGCCAGGGCCAGCATGGCGGGGTCCATGTCGGCGCTCACCCGGCGCAGACCCTCGTCCGAGAGGTTGCGCGCCACAGTGGCGAGACCGGCGGCCCTGCCATCGTTGAGCGGACGGTCATAGCTGGTGAGGCAGCCGCTCAACGCGAGCGTCGCAACGAACAGGGCGACCGAGCGAAGGGGCGAGATCAAGAACGGCTGTCCTGGCGAGGCTGCGGAAAATCCTTCCGCACCGGGCAAGCTATAGGCGACATGAACACGGCGAAAAAGCGGGCGATGCGGCCTATACCCTGGCTTGAGCGCTTGCATCGAGGGTTCAAGGGTCTATATCTGTGACAGACGAGTTATGCTCTGAGTGAGCATATCGGAGGCGCCTCGCTGATACCCGAGCCCGGAGGCGTCTTTTTTGGGCCATAGAAATGCTCATCATGAGCATAAGGAGGACGCCATGGCCGCAGACGGTTTTGCTCCGCTCGCCTTCACCCCTGAAGTCGAAGCCGAAACCCAAGCGCTTTGGGACCGGGTCAAGAAGCACGTCACCCCCATGGAGTGGCGGCTGCAGGCCCCGCTGATCGCCGAGATCAATCGCATCAAGCGCGAGAAGAACGCCGTCATCCTGGCCCACAACTATATGACGCCCGAGATCTTCCACGGGGTCGGCGACTATGTGGGCGACAGCCTGGGCCTGGCCAAGGAGGCCGCCCGGTCCGACGCCGCCATCATCGTCCAGGCCGGCGTGCACTTCATGGCCGAGACCTCGAAAATCCTGTCGCCGGACAAGCGCGTCCTGATCCCCGACCTGCGCGCCGGCTGCAGCCTGGCGTCTT
Source organism: Phenylobacterium sp. (assembly GCF_030680185.1). GTDB lineage: Bacteria > Pseudomonadota > Alphaproteobacteria > Caulobacterales > Caulobacteraceae > Phenylobacterium. Next base: position 132,392 of record NZ_JAUXVZ010000011.1, on the reverse strand, counting down.
CGATTACCGGCGAGGACGTCCGGCTGATCAAGGCCCGCTATCCCGGCATTCCGGTGGTCACCTATGTGAACACCACCGCCGACGTGAAGGCCGAGACCGACGTCTGCTGCACCAGCGCCAATGCGGTTCAGGTGGTGGAGCATGTGGCCAAAGAATGGGGCGTCGATCGGGTGATCCTGATCCCCGACGAGTTCCTGGCCCGCAATGTGGCCCGCCAGACCGAGGTCAAGATCATCGCCTGGCAGGGTCGCTGCGAGGTGCACGAACGCTTCGAGGCCCAGGACATCCTGGACCTAAAGGCCGCATATCCGGGCGCCCAGGTGCTCGCCCACCCCGAATGCCCCGCCGAAGTGCTTGAGGTCTCGGACTTCGCCGGCTCGACGGCGGCGATGAACGACTATGTCCTGACCAAGAAGCCCAAGCAGGTGATCCTGATCACCGAGTGCTCCATGGCCGACAATGTGGCTGTAGACGCCGTGGACACCGAGTTCCTGCGCCCCTGCAATCTGTGCCCGCACATGAAGCGGATCAGCCTCGAAAACATCTACGAGGCCCTGGTCAAGGAGCAGTACGAGGTGACGGTCGATCCGGTCATCGCCGACCGCGCCCGACTGGCGGTGCAGCGGATGATCGACCTGCCGCCCCCGGCCATTCCGGCCCGCTATGATCTGGTCAAGGCTCGCCACCATGTGGACGTGGAGCTGATCTGATGGCCCATCGCACCCAGCACGACGGCGTCCTCGTCGTCGGTGCGGGTCTGGCCGGACTTTCGGCGGCCCTGGCCGCTGCGCCCCGCAAGGCGCTGGTCCTGACGGGCGCGCCCCTGAACCATGGCTGTTCCTCGGCCTGGGCGCAGGGGGGCATGGCTGCGGCCCTCTCGGACGAGGATGACTGGGCGCTTCACGCCGCAGACACCGTCGCCGCCGGCGCGGGCCTGGTGGATCCCGAACGCGCCGCCCTGCTGGCGCGGGAAGGCGCTGCGGCGGTGCGCACCCTGGCGGCCCTGGGCGCGCCCTTCGACCGCGACGCCGCCGGCGGCTTCTCGCTCAGCCTGGAGGCCGCCCACAGCCGCGCCCGGGTGGCCCGGGTCAAGGGCGACCAGGCAGGTCGCGCCATCATGGCCGCCGTCACCGCAGCGACCCTGGCCCAGCCGCATATCGAGGTCCGCTCGGGCACGCGCCTGCGCGGCCTGCTGCAGGACGCCGAGGGCCAGATCCGGGGCGTCATCGTCGAGCAGGCCGGGCAGATCCATGAGATCACCGCCCCGGCCGTGATCCTGGCCACCGGCGGCATCGTCGGGCTCTACGCGGTCACCACCACGCCGCCGGAGCTGCGCGGCGAAGGCCTGGGCCTGGCGGCCTCGGCCGGCGCGATGATCGCCGATCCGGAATTCGTCCAGTTCCATCCCACGGCCATCGACATCGGCCGTGACCCCGCGCCCCTGGCCACCGAGGCCCTGCGCGGCGAGGGCGCCCTGCTGATCAATGGCGCCGGCGAGGCCTTCATGGCCGCCTATCACCCCGCCGCCGAGCTGGCGCCGCGGGACGTGGTGGCCCGCGCCATCCACGCCGAGCGTGCGGCCGGCCGCGGCGCCTTCCTCGACGCCCGCGCCGCGGTCGGCGACCACTTCCCGGACGCCTTCCCCGCCGTGTTCGCCGCCTGCCTGTCTGGCGGCGTCGATCCCCGGGTGCAGCCAATCCCCGTGGCGCCGGCCTGCCACTATCATATGGGCGGGATCGTCACCGACGAGCATGGGGCGACCAGTCTGGCGGGCCTCTATGCGGCCGGAGAATGCGCCTCCACCGGCGTGCATGGCGCCAACCGCCTGGCCTCGAACTCCCTGTTGGAAGCCGCGGTCTTCGGAACCCGCGCCGGCGCCGCCGCCCGCGAGGCCGTCGAGGCTCGCAGCCGTATCGTCCGCAGCGCCGCCTCGCCCGTCCTCCCCGAGGCGGCCCTCTCTGGCCTGCGGATCGCCATGAGCGCAGAGGCCGGCGTGGTGCGCGACGGCGCCGGTCTTGGCCGGCTGATCAGCCTGATCGACGACCTGCAGGGCGCTTACGGCGCCTGTGCCGACCTCACGGCCGCCCGACTGACCGCCGCCTGCGCCCTGACCCGCGCCGAGAGCCTGGGCGCCCACTTCCGCATCGACGCCCCCGAGGCGCCGGCCGAGCCCAAGCGCACCTTCGTGACCCTGAGCGCCCTGCCCCCTTCGCCCACCAGCATCGCCGCCGAATGACCGAGCCCCTGCCTGACCTTCTGATCGAACCCATCGTCCGAGCGGCCCTGGCCGAGGACCTGGGGCGGGCCGGCGACGTCACGGCCATGGCCTGTATCGACGCCGACGCCGAGCTGTCGGTCGCCTTCGTGGCCCGCAAGCCGGGCGTGGCGGCAGGCCTGGCCTGCGCCCGCCTGGCCCTGGCCGCCCTGGACCCCCAGGCCAGCTTCGAGACGCTGATCGCCGATGGCCAGCCGCTCTCACCAGGCGCCGTGCTCGCCCGCGCCCAGGGGAACGCCCGCGCCATTCTGTCGGCCGAGCGGACCGGGCTGAACCTGCTGGGACGGCTCTGCGGCGTGGCCACCCTGACGCGGGCCTATGTGGACGCAGTCGAAGGGACGGGCGCGCGGATCGTCGACACCCGCAAGACCACGCCGGGCCTGCGGCATCTGGAGAAGTACGCCGTGCGCTGCGGCGGCGGGGTCAACCACCGGTTCGGCCTGGATGACGCCATCCTGATCAAGGACAACCACATCGCCGCCTGCGGCGGGGTCGCCGAGGCCGTCCGCCGCGCCCGCGCCTTCGCCGGCCACCTGATGAAGGTCGAGGTCGAAGTCGACGGTCTGGACCAGCTGGAGGACGCCCTGCGCCACGGCCCCGACGTGGTGATGCTGGACAACTTCTCCCTCGACGACCTGCGCGCCGCAGTGGCCTCGGCCAAGGGGCGAGCCGTCCTGGAGGCCTCTGGCGGGGTCAATCTGCAGAGCGTGCGCGCCATCGCCGAGACCGGCGTAGACGTCATCAGCGTCGGCGCCCTCACCCACTCCGCCGCGGCGCTGGACATCGGCCTAGACGCCGTCTGATAACAGCCGACCGTCGTTACGGCGGCGGAGACAGACATGTCGGGCGAACTGGCGATCCATCACCTCGGCGGCGGGCTCGGCCTTGGCCCCAACGCCTTTGGCCGCGATGTGGCCAATCTCGCCCTCTATCGCGCCTTCGCCCAACACGGCGGCTATGAGCGCCTGCACATGCTGACCTCGACGCCGACCGACCCGGGCGGCATGGCCGAGGCGTTGGCGGGCGACCTTCCGCTGACTACCGCCATCGAGACAGGGGCGCTGCTGGATCTCGGCCGCGCCCGCCGGGCGGGGACCCTTTTCCGCGGCAAGGCGGATCTGGCCGAGATGGCCTGGGCGCGGCGCGGCCTCATGAATGACAGCGCCTTCAGCCTGGTCGGCCTGATCCACACCATAGCGCCGCCCCTGACGCGCGAGGAGATCGCCCAGGCCAGCCTGGCGCCGGTCCATCCGTGGGACGCCATCATCTGCACCTCGCCCTCGGTGCACGCATCGATCAAGACCATGTTCGAGGGATGGACCGACTATCTGGGCGAGCGGTTCGGCGGGCCGCGCCGGCCCATGCCGCACCTGCCGATCCTGCCGCTGGGCGTCGACATGGGCGCGATCGCGGCCCTGGCCGACCGCCCTGACGTGCGCCGCCAGACCCGGGCGCGCCTGGGACTCGCGGAAGAGGACGTGATGGCTCTCTGGGTCGGCCGCCTGTCCTTCTTCGAAAAGGCGGCCCCTCAGCCCATGTTCCGCGCGGTTGAGGAGGCCGGCCGCCTGGCCGGCAGGCCCTTGCACTTCGCGCTCGCCGGGTGGTTCGCCCGGGAATCCGACCGGGCGCACTTCGAGGCCGCCGCCCGGGCCTATGCGCCGAGCGCGACCATCCACTGGATCGACGGCAATGACGCCGATCAGCTCGGCCAGATGTGGGCCGCCTCAGACATCTTCCTGTCGCTGGTGGACAACATCCAGGAGACCTTCGGCCTGGCGCCGGTGGAGGCCATGGCCGCGGGCCTGCCGGTCGTGGCCAGCGACTGGGACGGCTATCGCTTCACCATCCGCCATGGCCAGGACGGCTTTCTCGTTCCCACCCTGATCCCCGGCGCCGGACCGCCGAGCGAGGCCCTGCTTCGCCGGCACCTGGCCCGGATCGACACCTACCAGTCCTATGTGGGCCAGGCGGCGCAATACACCGCCGTCGACGTGGGCGCCGCAGCCCGCGCCCTGGCCGAGCTCGCCGGCTCGCCGGAGCTTCGCGCCCGCATGGGTGCGGCTGGCCGCCAGCGGGTGCGAGAGACCTTCGACTGGCGCCAGGTGATCCCGACCTATCGCGCCCTGTTCGACGAACTGGCCGAGATCCGTCGGGCAGCGCCGCCCTCTGACGCGCGCCCCCGCCTCAACCCCCTGCATGGCGACCCCTTCGCCGACCACCGCAGCTTCGCCACCGCGGCCGCCGGCGCCGATCTGCGCCTGTCGGTTCGACCCGGGATCGATCTGAGCCGCGATCCGGCCCTGACCCGCGCCGTCGAGCTCGACAGCTTTGGAGAAGCCTGGCGGGCGCCGCGGCCGGAGCTGGCCCAGTTGGCCGCCCACATCGCCGAACACCCCGACGCCCGCCTTGGCGACCTGGTCGCCGCCATTCCGCCGGAGCGCCGGTCGCGCGTCACCTATGGCCTGCTGTGGCTGTGCAAGATGGGCGTGCTCGACTGGCGCCAGGGGTGACTCAGACCCGCGCCTTGAGACGCGCCGCAGCCTCCACGGCTCCGGCGCGTCGATCGGCCAGGGCGGCGCTCATGGCCTTTTGCACCTGCTCCAGGATGTGAGGCTGGGCAAGTTCGGGACGGCCGCCTTCGAAGGGAGGCGCAGGCGCATATTCGAGGCCGAGCTGGACCCGCCGAGCGGCGTCTTCGCCAAAGATCTCGGCGCCGGCCACCAGGGCGAAGTCGAGGCCTGCGGTCACACCACCGCCGGTGATGACGTTGCCGTCCCGGCAGACCCGGGCCTCATCGACCTCCACATCGAACAGCGGCAGCAGGTCCCGCCAGGCCCAGTGACAGGCGGCCCGGCGGCCCTTCAGCAGGCCGGCCGCGGCCAGGATTAGAGAGCCGGTGCAGACCGAGGTCACATAGCGCGCGCCGCCGCCGAGCCGCATGATCGCGGCCATATAGGCCTCGTCCAGCATGGCCGCCGTGGTCCCAAATCCGCCGGGCACGCAGAGCACGTCGCAGCTCTCGATCGTCGTCAGATCGGCGAGCTTTGCGAAGACCAGGCCATCGGCCTCCACGTCGACCGCGCCTACCGAGGCGACGATGGTCTCGGCCCCGGGCATGCGGTTGAAGAACTGGTGGGGGGCGGTGAAGTCCAGCTGGGTCACCCCGGCATAGAGCGGGAAGACGATGCGGCAGGGGGCGGTCATGGCAGGCCTCGTGAGTGATTGACAAGCGCATCATGGCCAGGGCTGGTTGTGGCGGAAATGACATTCATCCCTCGGATTCCGCCATGCCGCCTCGCCCGATCACCGTCCTCATCTTCCACGACTTCCAGCTTCTGGACGCCGCAGGCCCCATTGCGGCCTTCGAGATCGCCGAACGGCATGCGCCAGGCAGCTATCGCCTGCGGGTGGCGGCGGCCCAGGCTGGCGCGGTGGCGAGCTCCTCTGGAGCGACGATGAACGCCGAAGGGCTGGACGGCGCGCCCATCGACACCCTGGTGGTGGCCGGCGGCGACGGAACCCGGCCAGCCCTGATGGAGGCCGCCCTGATCGACTGGGTGCGCGAGACCGCGGGGCGCGCGCGGCGGACCGCCAGCGTCTGTTCCGGGGCCTATATCCTGGCCCAGGCCGGCCTGCTCGATGGGCGCGGCGCCACCACCCACTGGAGCCGCACGGCAGACTTCCGCCGGCGGTTTCCCGGGGTGCGGCTGGAGCCTGACCGAATCTATGTTCGAGATGGCGCCTTCTGGAGTTCGGCCGGAATCACTGCGGGCATCGACCTCGCCCTGGCCCTGATCGCCGATGACCTGGGCGAGGCGGTGGCGCGCGCGACCGCTCAGCAGCTCGTGGTTCCCCGCAGGCGACCTGGCGGCCAGTCGCAGTTCTCGGCCCTGGTGGACATGGGCGGGGCGTCTGGCCGGTTCGCCAGCCTGCTGGACTGGGCGCGGGCGCGCCTCAGCGAACCCCTGGGCGTGGAAAGGCTGGCGGGTCAGGCGGCCATGAGCCCGCGCAATTTCGCCCGGGCCTTCGTGCGAGAGATGGGCATGACGCCGGCCAAGGCGGTGGAGCATCTGCGGGTCGAGGCCGCCCGCGCGCGCCTGGAGACCGAGGCCGAGACGGTCGAGCAGGTGGCCGCAGCCGTCGGCTTCGGCGACGCTGAGCGGATGCGCCGGGCGGTGTTGCGGGCGTTCGGACAGCCGCCCCAGGCCCTGCGGCGCGCCGCGCGAAGCACGGCGGCCGAATAGGCCTGTCTAGGCGGTCTGGCCGGCCTTGGGCTTGGTCGCCGGCTTGTCGGCCGACGACTCATCGCGGGCCGCCTTGGCCTCGCCCTTGGCGGACGTCGCGGGCTTGGCGTCGGCGTCCTTGGCCGAGGCTTCGGGCTTGCCGCCCTCCTTGCGGGAGGCGACAGGCGCCGAGGCCGGCTCGGTGGCGGGTTCGGCGGGGCCGCCCTTGCCCATGGACATCTCGCCCGTAGGGACGAGCACGGCCGAGGTCAGGCGGATGTCGTCGGTCGAGGCCGATTCGGCGGCCGCCTGCTGGACCGTTTCGCCGACGCGGGCATAGACCGGCGCCTCGGCCTGTTCCTGCGTGACCTCGTGGGCGCTGGCCAGCATCCGGCTCGGCGCGCCGCGGCCGAAGCGATAGAAGACGTGTTGGCCGACCTGGGTCACCCGCGTGAGACGCGGCCCCCATGCGGGCGCCACGGCGGTGGTGTGGAAATGGGTGGCGTGGCCGACATCGGCCATCACTTCGCCCGACAGGGCGCGGTTGGCGACCCGCTCGGCCCGGCGCCAGGCGGCGGGCTCCACGGGGCGACGCATCACACCGTTGCAGGCGAAGCTGAACTGACAGACCCGGCTGTTCGCGCCTTGGAACACGACGCCGCAGACGGTCTTGGGGAAGGCCGGATGCCGGGCGCGGTTGATCACCACCTGGGCCACCGCCGCCTGTCCGGCCGGGGTCTCGCCGCGGGCCTCGTAATAGACCGCCTGGGTCAGGCATTCGACCTCGCGCGACGCCTCCAACGCGCCGCCAAGGCGGAACGGCGCGGCCGGATAGGGCGTTGCGTTCAGGCTGGCTCGGAGAATCGGGGGCTGGGAGGCCGCGCCGGCCCCCCGCTCCAGGCGAGCGACAAGGATGGCGCTCTGCCGATCGCGCTCGGCTGCGCCGGCCACGGTGAAGGGGTCATGGCGCCGGGCGATGCGAAGCACGCCGGGGTCCATGCGCGCAGCGGCGTCCTGGAGCGCCTGCTCCGAGTATCCGTCCGCCGCGCCCGCCGCCAGCCGTGCGGCGCGGGCGTGGTCGGTGGCCGCACTGGCCATGCCGCCAGCCATGTATGCGCCGCCAAGCGCAATTCCGACCGACGAGCCAAGGATGGCGGCTCCGGTCAGGGCACGCCAATTGGCGCGCACCCTCTTATCATTCTGCAAAACGTCCTGTCCTGTGCGGCGAGGGCGATACGCCCTCCGACATCATCGCTTGAGAACCGGTCGCCTCATGCAAACCGAAGTCTCGAAACGAAGCCCGTCCGCACTGATAAGGACGGGTCTACGACAAAGTGGCGTGGCTTATGACGGGTCCGTGAAGGATTCGCAAGCTGTTATTGCGCCGCACCATGGCGGGGTCAGCCGAGACTCATACAATGCTGCGGGAACCTTGGCCGTTAGCGACCGTTTGTTCGGAACAACTCTCGGAGAGATCAACATGCGTAAGGTCCTTGGCGTTTGCCTCGTTTCGGCGGGCCTTCTACTGGCCGCCTGTGGCCACAATGTGGAGCAGCGGGCGGCCACCGGCGCCGTGGCTGGCGCCGTCGTGGGCGGCCCCGTGGGCGCCGCGGCCGGCGCAGCCGTCGGCACCGCCGTCAGCAAGGGCGTCGACCAGTAGTCTGGCGTCCGCCTAGTCCGTCTGGATCATGCCCGACGTGGCGCATCGCCCTATCGCCTAAAGTTCCGAACAGGAACTTCGAGGAGCGGGCGGTGCGCCATCTGTTGTTCTCCCTTGGCGTCTTGGCCGCCGCCTGCGCCGTGGCCTATAGCGGCGGGGGCTTCTTCTAGGGCCTGACCGCACTGCTGGCGCCATGGTGTCAGCAGCCACGCTGGCGCCCAGCCTCCTGGACGCCTACCTTCTCCCTCATGCCGCGCTCAAAGACCGCCCCTTCCCCACCCCTGCAGGGGGTCGCCGACATGTCGGGGGCCTTCGACTACGACGAAACCGCCATGCCGATGCTGTGGAAACCCCACCGCCCGGCGCGGCCGGCCAAGTCGGAGGGGGGCAAGCGCTTCAATCTGGTGTCCGACTATCAGCCCGCCGGCGACCAGCCGCAGGCGATCAAGGAATTGGTGGCGGGCCTCGAGGGCCGCGAGCACGACCAGGTGCTGCTGGGCGTCACCGGCTCGGGCAAGACCTATACGATGGCCCAGGTCATCGCCGAGACCCAGCGGCCGGCCCTGATCCTGGCGCCCAACAAGACCCTGGCCGCCCAGCTCTATTCCGAGTTCAAGGCCTTCTTCCCGGACAACGCAGTCGAGTTCTTCGTCTCCTACTACGACTACTACCAGCCGGAGGCCTACGTCCCGCGGACGGACACCTACATCGAGAAGGACTCCTCGATTAACGAGCAGATCGACCGGATGCGCCACTCGGCCACCCGGGCGATCCTGGAGCGGGACGATGTCATCGTCGTCGCCTCGGTCTCCTGCATCTATGGCATCGGGTCGGTGGAGACCTACACCGCCATGACCTTCACCCTCGCGCCGGGGGAGCGGATCGACGAGAAGCAGCTGATGGCTGACCTCGTGGCCCTGCAGTACAAGCGCAACGATCAGGCCTTCGAGCGCGGGACCTTCCGCCGCCGCGGCGACACCATCGAGATCTTCCCGGCCCACTATGAAGACCGCGCCTGGCGGGTCAGCCTGTTCGGCGACGAGGTGGAGTCGATCTCGGAATTCGATCCCCTCACGGGCAAGAAGATCGCCGACCTGGAAGGGATAAAGATCTACGCCAACAGCCACCACGTGACGCCCCGGCCGACGCTCAACCAGGCGGTGGTGCAGATCAAGGCCGAGCTCAAGGAGCGGCTCGAGTGGATGGTGGCCAACGGCAAGCTGCTGGAGGCCCAGCGTCTGGAGCAGCGCACCACCTTCGACATCGAGATGATCCAGGCCACCGGCTCCTGCGCCGGGATCGAGAACTACAGCCGCTATCTGTCGGGCCGCCGGCCGGGCGAGCCGCCGCCGACCTTCTTCGAATACATCCCCGAGAACGCCCTGCTGTTCGTCGACGAGAGCCACCAGGCCGTGCCGCAGATCGGCGGCATGTATCGCGGGGACTATCGGCGCAAGTTCACCCTGGCGGAGTATGGCTTCCGCCTGCCCTCCTGCCTCGACAACCGCCCGCTCAAGTTCGAGGAATGGGACGCCATGCGGCCCGACACCGTCCATGTCTCGGCGACGCCGGGCGCGTGGGAGATGGAACGGACCGGCGGGGTCTTCGTCGAGCAGGTGATCCGCCCCACCGGCCTGATCGACCCGCCGGTGGAGGTCCGTCCGGTCTCCAAGGACGGCTTCTCCCAGGTGGACGACGTCATCGACGAGGTGCGCCAGACCATCGCCCAGGGGTATCGCGGCCTGATCACCGTGCTGACCAAGAAGATGGCCGAGGACCTGACGGAGTACATGCACGAGCAGGGCCTGAAGGTCCGCTACATGCACTCCGACATCGACACCATCGAACGCATCGAGATCATCCGCGACCTGCGCCTGGGCGTCTTCGACGTGCTGGTGGGGATCAATCTGCTGCGCGAGGGCCTGGACATCCCCGAGGTCGGCCTGGTGGCCATCCTCGACGCCGACAAGGAGGGTTTCCTGCGTTCGGAGACCTCGCTGATCCAGACCATCGGCCGGGCGGCGCGGAATATCGACGGCCGAGTGATCCTCTATGCCGACCGGATCACCGGCTCCATGGAACGCGCCATGGCCGAGACCCAGCGTCGGCGGGAACGGCAGGAAGAGTACAACGCCGCCCACGGCATCACGCCCGAGAGCGTGAAGAGCCAGATCAAGGAAATCCTCGCCAGCGCCTATGAGAAGGACCGCCCGCTGGTCCGCACGGAGCTGGCCGAGGAGGCCAAGCCCTTCATGGGCGACAATTTCAAGGCCACCCTGCGCGACCTGGAAGGCAAGATGCGCCAGGCCGCCGCAGACCTGGAGTTCGAGACCGCCGCGCGCCTGCGCGACGAGATCAAGCGCCTGAAGCTGATGGACCTGGAATTCGCCAACGAAGCCCTCACCGGCGAAGGCGAGACCGTCGACCGCTCCGCGGTGAAGCGCGTCAAGGCCGAGGCCCGCGCCGAGGCCCAGGAGCGGTTCCGGAAGGGGAAGCTGTAACGAGGAGGGAGGCGAGACTAGCTCGCCCCCCTCTAAGGTCAGCCGCTATGGCAAGCGGAAGAACACCAATAGCAGCCGTTCGATTGAGTGTAGAATTTCTTCGCCTCCTGAACCGCAGGTTGGCAAGAAGCAAACTCACCCAAGTAGCGGCGATTGGAGACATTTGGCAGATACGAGCATGACCCTACATGCACTTCGTGATCACCACCCGCCTGAGCATTGTCGTTCACATAATACGACGCCATATTAACACCTCAAATACTCTGAACGCCGCCCGTTCTGCTGCAAAGGCAGGCTGTTCAGGTTCGACTTGAGGGTTGACAAAACCGACTATGGCAGAGACAAACTGCCGTGCACGCGAACGGTCCCTGCACCCTCAAGCCAGTGGATTGCAGGAGCCCATCGCATTGAAGCCGTCGGGTGTACCAGACCCGGCGGCTTCGCCATTTGGTGGGCTGTGTAGTTAAGGCATGACTCTTGCTCCGCCGGGAGTCAAGGCGGGATTAGCCACTACATATTGGGATATCCACCGGCTTTCACACCATCAGTGGACCTGGGTACGGGATTCTGCCGATTCCCGACAAACCACAATGATTCGGATTCCATAGAGTTCGCTCAAAATGGTTGCTCAAGAGTCCTGACCGCTCTCGGCTTACCGCCCCTCCTTGGAGATGCAGGGCACCCAGGACGCTAGGGCTCAGGTCTGCTGATAGGAGGCCTAGCTTTTTTCGACCTCTCCACCTCTCACACCGTGACCGAAAAGCCCCACATGAAGATCTGACGACGGCGGCGACGGAACTTCCGGCTTCGCCATTCGTAGATGCTTCAGATCAGGGGTTGGTTTTGGCGAGACGTCTTCTCGGCTCGCCGCAACTCCACCAACAATAGAATGAGGTGATCCATGTCACCGTCTCTCAGTGTGGTGGCCGCCAGCGGTAAGGTGGCGACTGTCGAACGGACGAATTCAGATACGGCGGTGGCCGAGCGCGTGCGCCGGCTGCAAGCGGAGGCCCGCAGCCTCGTGGGCGAGCATGTGCGCGCCCTTGAAGCGGCCCTTAACGATGTCGAGCGGCTGAGCGCCGAAATCGCCGGCGGCGGCGAGTTCTATCCGCCCGGCGTCCGCGAGATCGCCCGGCGCCTGACAGAGGACGCCGAGGTCAAGGCTCAGGCTCTGGAAGCCATCATGGCCCGCGCCGGCTAGGGCGAACGCCTTAGGTGATCGACGACAAACGGCCCTCCTGTCATGGGAGGGCCGTTTCTGTTTCTCAGTCGCCCTTGTTCTCAGTCGCCCTTGTCTTCGGCCTTCCGGCGCAGTGGGGCGATAGCCGCCCCGCCCTGCGGTCCCACCGGGCTGAGGGCCGGGTTGTTTTCGAGGTCTCGGCGACGCTGATCGGCGTCCGAGCCGGGCTCCCGCGGGGGATCTGCGGGTCTGTCCTTATCACTCATGACACCAGGTCCTTGAACTCAGGGCTGCGGCGCAGCCAGGCCGAGGCATAGCCGCAGATCGGGGTGATCTTCAGGCCCCGATCCCGGGCGTCCTGCGCCAGCGCCTTCATAAGGCGTCCCGCGGCGCCCGTGCCCCGAAGGGCCGGCGGACTTTCCACATGGTCGATATAGAGCCGCTCGCCCTGCAGGCGATAGTCGGCCCAGGAGGTCTCGCCCTGCTCGTCCATTTCGTAGCGGGCGGCCTCGGTATTGTTTCTCAGTTGGCTCATCATGCCCTCCCAAACGGACTTAACCCCGGTTTCGATCCCGGCTAAGCCTGGGACGATGGCGGCTTCAGGGGAGATGGGAAAGATGCGCAGGCTTTCAACTATGATGGGCGTCGGCCTCGCTGTGCTGGCCCTGACCGCCTGTAACCGCAATGGCGACGGGGCGCAGGAACCGGCGTCCGAAGCCGCCGGACCTGCGGAGCCGGGCTCTGCGGCCAGCGATCAAGCCACGGCGCCGGCTGCGCCCCAGCGCAAGCCCGGCCTCTGGGAGCAGCGCGTCTCCACCGAAGGCATGGTCCAGGTGAGCCGCATCTGTATCGACGAGGCCCTGGAGCAGCGGCTGGGCTGGTGGGGTCAGCAGGCCACCACTGAGGGCTGCGAGAAGAACCTCGTCACCCGCCGGGCCGACGGGGGCTGGCAGTTTTCCTCGGTCTGCGACATGGGCTCAGGCGGCAAGACCACCACCTCTGGCGTCGCGACCGGCGACTTCGACACGCGCTACGTCGTCAAGGCGCAGAGTTCGACCGTGGGCGCCGAGGCGCCGCAGATGAACGGGACCCGCGAGGTCAATATCGAGAGCGCCTGGCAGGGCGCCTGCCCCGAAGGCTTCCGCCCCGGCGACATGGAGCTGCCGGGCGGGATTCGCCTGAACCTGCTGGATATGGCAGGCGCTGGAAGCTGACTTAAACCTGCGCGCCTAGCTGCGGCGGGCCACGGCGAAGTCGGCGAGATCTTCCATGGCCGCGCGCCAGTCGCTGGCGGGAAAGACCGCCAGAGCGGCCTTGGCGCTCTCGGCATAGCCGGCAGCCGTCTCAAGGGTGACCTCAAGGGCGCCGGAGTCCTGGACCAGGGTGCGGGCCCGTTCGAAGTCGGCCTCGGTCTGCTCCCGGGCGTCTACGGTGCGCATCCAGAAGGTCCGCTCCTGGGCGCCGGTGCGCTTGATCGCCAGGATCAGAGGCAGCGTCGCCTTGCCTTCCCGGAAATCGTCGCCCGGGTTCTTGCCCAGGGTGTCGCTGGCGCCGGAATAGTCCAGGGCGTCGTCGACCAGCTGGAAGGCCAGGCCCAGTTCCTGGCCGTAGCGACGCAGGGCCGCGGCGCGCTCGGGCGAGGCGCCGGCGCAGACGCCCCCGGCCTCCGCCGCGGCGGCGAACAGCTCGGCGGTCTTGGCCTTGATGATCTGCAGATAGACCGCCTCGTCCAGGTCCAGATCGTGGGCGCGGGTGAGCTGCAACACTTCGCCTTCGGCGATCACCCGGCTGGCGCGGGCCAGGATCTCCAGGGCCGACATGGAGCCGGTCTCGACCATCAGCTCGAAGGCCCGGGCGAACAGGAAGTCTCCCACCAGGACGCTGGACGGCGCGCCCCAGATCAGATGCGCCGCCACCTTGCCGCGGCGCAGCTCCGATGAATCCACCACGTCGTCATGCAGGAGGGTCGCGGTGTGGATGAACTCCACCGCGGCCGCCAACTTCCGGCAGTGGTCTTCGGTCGAGCCGGCCAGGCGGGCGGCGGCCACGGTCAACAGGGGGCGAAGGCGTTTGGCCGAGCCGCCGATCAGGTGCTCGGCCAGGGCCGGGATCACCGAGACGGGGCTCTGCATCCGGTCGCGGATCAGGCTGTCCACCCCGGCCATGTCCGTGGCCGCGAGCTTCAGCAGATGATCTAGGCTGACCGGCTTGGCCCGGGGGTCTGCGGCGGCGGCGTCCACGACAAGGTCTCCAAATGGGACGACCCATTGCGGGGCCGCCGTTGCGTCCGGACAATGGTCACGCGATAGGGGGCGGTCAAGGCGCGCCCGCGCATCTGGAGCCGCTCATGTCCGAGCTCCCCGCCGTCCCGATCGAACCACCCACGGAGAACCGCCTCCTGGATGGCCGTGTGATCCTGCGTCAACCCAGCCGAGGCTATCGTGCGGGGCTCGACGCAGCCCTGCTGGCGGCGGCCTGCGACGCCGCGCCCGGCGCGCGGGTGATCGAGGCCGGATGCGGCGCCGGCGCCGTGCTGATGGCCGCCGCCATGCGCCAGGCCGACGCGCGCTTCACAGGGATCGAGCGGGACGCCGAGGCCCTGACCCTGGCCCGCGAGAACGCCACGCTCAACAACCTGGCCGACCGCGTCGAGGCGATCAGCGGCGATATCAATGCCGGGTTCGCCGCCCTGGGCCTGCCGACCTTTGACGCAGCGATGTCCAATCCGCCCTTCTTCGACGACCCCACAGCCCTGCGCGCGCCCATGGCGGAGAAACGCGGGGCCTGGATGGCCGAGGGCGGCCTTGCGACATGGACGACCTTCCTGCTGAAGGCGGTTCGCGAGGGGGGCAGCATCACCCTGATCCATCGGGCCGACCGTCTGGCCGACATTCTCTCAGGGCTGGGCCAGAGCGCCGGCTCATTCCAGGTGCGGCCCATCCATCCGTTCGCCGACGCCCCGGCCAAGCGGGTGATCGTGCGCGCGATCAAGACCGGGAAGGCGCCGCTACGCCTGCTGCCGGCGCTGGTGCTCCATCCGCGGGACGGGGCGAGCAAGCACACGGTCGAGGCGGAGGCGGTCCTGCGCGGCGAAGCGGACCTGCCCTGGCTCTAGAGCAAGCGTGACCATAAGGGATTGAATCCACGGGACAACGCGCCGCATGGGCGCCCCATTCGCGGCCTATAGTCTGCAGACGCGCGACATGGCTGGCTCAGAGCCGCCCCCTTGGGTGGCCCTAGCCTCGCCTCAATAACAAATCAATTCGCCCCGAGTTCCCTGGGGCCTGCATCAAAGAGACCGAGACGTTTGAAGACGCTTGACCTGATGGTCGCCCGCATGGACGGGCGCTTCGTGGCCACCCGCCTGTTCGCCCTCACCGCCGCAACGCTCTGCGCCACCATGGCCACCAGCGCCATGGCCAACGCCGGCGGCATCGTTCAGAAACTGTCCCAGGCTCAGGCCACCGCGCCGCTCTTCGACGCCATGCGCGGGCCCCGCCCCGTCATCAAACCCGTGGTCACGCGCCAGCTTGTCTGGGAAGGGCGCGATGTGGACGGCGACGGCGCGGCCGACTTCATCAATCCCACGGGCCAGGCTCCGCGCACCTTCGACGCCTATGGCTCGGGCGCGTTCGGCGCCTCGCGAGATGGCGGCCACCGCCACCACGAGGGCGTCGACTACACCGCCGAGGCCGGCCAGACCATCAAGGCGCCCATCTCTGGCTATGTGACCAAGATCGGCGTGGCCTATGCCAGCGATCCTGGCCTGAAATTCGTCGAGATCACCAATCCGGCCCTCGGCTATGAGGCCCGCGTCTTCTACATCGATCCGGATGTGAAAGAGGGACAGGTGGTCGCCCTGGGCGCGCCCATCGGCAAGGCGCGCACCCTGCAGACCCGCTATCCCGGCGGCATGACCGATCACGTGCACCTGGAACTGGCCAGGACCAAGGCCCAGGCCAAAGAGCGTTTCGACGCGTCCGACGTGATCGTCGCCCGCTACAAGGCGGTCGAGACCACCGCCGACTAACGGCCCACGAAAAAGCCCTCTCCCGGAACGGAAGAGGGCTCTTCTCGATAAAGTCCAGGCCGTGGCCCGAGCCGGCGCTTAGTTCCGCGCGGTGTCCACCAGCTTGTTCTTGGTGATCCAGGGCATCATGGCGCGCAGGCGTTGGCCCACCTCCTCGATCTGATGCTCTGAACCGCGGCGGCGGGTGGCCTTGAAGCTCGGTTGGCCGACCATGTTCTCGGCCATGAAGTCCCGCACGAACTTGCCCGACTGGATGTCGTCCAGCACGCGCTTCATCTCGGCCTTGGTCTCGGGCGTGATGATGCGGGGGCCGGTGACGTACTCGCCGTACTCCGCGGTGTTGGAGATCGAGTAGTTCATGTTGGCGATGCCGCCCTCGTAGATGAGGTCGACGATCAGCTTCACCTCGTGGAGGCATTCGAAATAGGCCATTTCCGGCGCGTAGCCGGCCTCGACCAGGGTTTCGAAACCGGCGCGGATCAGCTCCACCAGACCGCCGCAGAGCACGGCCTGTTCGCCGAACAGATCGGTTTCGCACTCTTCGCGGAAGGTGGTCTCGATCACGCCAGAGCGACCGCCGCCAATGGCCGAGGCATAGGCCAGGCCGAAGTCCATGGCGTTGCCGGTCGGGTTCTGGTGGATGGCGATCAGGCAGGGCACGCCGCCGCCCTTCTGGTATTCGCCGCGCACCGTATGGCCGGGCCCCTTGGGCGCCACCATCAGCACGTCGATGGAGGTCTTGGGCTCGATCAGGTTGAAGTGCACGTTCAGACCGTGGGCGAACAGCAGGGCCGCGCCGTCACGGATATTGGGGGCGATCTCGTTATTGTAGATCTCGCGCTGCAGTTCGTCCGGCGCGAGAACCATCATGGCGTCGGCCCAGGCGGCGGCTTCGGCGACGGTCATGACCTTCAGGCCATCGGCTTCCACCTTCTTGGCGGTGGCCGAACCGGGGCGCAGGGCGACCACAACGTTCTTCACGCCGGAGTCGACGAGGTTCAGCGCGTGCGCGCGACCCTGGGAGCCATAGCCTACGATGGCGATCTTCTTGTCCAGGATGCGGGCGAGGTCGGCGTCGCGATCATAGTAGACGCGCATGATTGTTCTCCTGGGACAGGGTTCGACCACGGAACCGAGCAACGGCGCCGCGGCAAAGGCCGCGCTATCGACCGTTTTTTTGCGCAAAGGTCAAGCGGCGCAACGTCACGCGGGCGCTCTCTTTGCATCTTCAAGGCCGCTTGCGTCGAAAGCCCGGCGCACCGACACTCCCCAGCCACACTGGAGAAGCCCCATGGACGTGACAGCCAAACAGGTGGTCGACACCTGGCGGGAGGCCGGGCCGGCCAAGTGGTTCGCCAAGGACGAGGCCTTTGACCGGGCTCTGGCGCGCGACTTCGAGGCCGCTCACCACGCCGCCGCCCGGGGCGAGCTCGACGGCTGGGCCGAGGACGCCGTCGGCGCCCTGGCCCTGCTGATCCTCCTCGACCAGATCCCCCGCAACATCTTCCGGGACTCCGGCCACGCCTTCGCCACCGACGGCAAGGCGCGTCTCATCGCGCGGGCCGCCATTTCGGCCGGCCACGACCAGGCTGTCGAGGCGCAGCTGCGCCCGTTCTTCTATCTTCCCTATGAGCATTCCGAGGACATGGGAGACCAGGACGAGGCCGTGCGCCTGTGCGCCGCCCACCATGAGGCCGTCGGCGACGCCGACACCCTGAAGTGGGCCGAACTGCACCGGGACATCATCGTCCGCTTCGGGCGCTTCCCCCACCGCAACGCCGCCCTGGGTCGCCGCACGACCCCCAGCGAGCAGGCCTTCCTCGACGAGGGCGGCTTCGCGGGCTGAACGCGGCGAGGGAGCTGTGGATGGACGGAGGTCGGGCCTTGCCGTCCGGCCAGGCCTTGGGCGAATCATGGGAGGCTCGTCGTCTGACGCTGATCTGAAAGCTCGCCCGTGAACGCTCACGTCCCGCCGCCATCGTCCCGCGCCGATCATCCGGAGCGGCAGTATCTCGACCTGCTGGCCGACATCCTGGCGACCGGCGTCCAGCGGGGCGATCGGACGGGGACAGGTACGCTGGGCGTGTTCGGCCGCCAGATGCGGTTCGACCTGGCCCAGGGCTTTCCGCTGCTGACCACCAAGAAGCTGCACCGCAAGTCGATCATCCTGGAACTGCTGTGGTTCCTGCGCGGCGACACCAATGTCGGCTGGCTGCAGGAACGGGGCGTCAGTATCTGGGACGAATGGGCCAACGCCGACGGCGAGCTTGGCCCGGTCTATGGCAAGCAGTGGCGATCCTGGACCGCGCCGGACGGCCGGGTGATCGACCAGATGGCCAATGTGGTCGAGAGCCTGAAGACCACGCCGCACTCGCGCCGGCATATTGTCAGCGCCTGGAACCCGGCCGATGTGGACGACATGGCCCTGCCGCCCTGCCACTGCCTGTTCCAGTTCTTCGTGGCCGACGGCAAGCTGTCCTGCCAGCTCTACCAGCGTTCGGCCGACGTGTTCCTGGGCGTGCCGTTCAACATCGCCAGCTATGCCCTGCTGACCCAGATGGTGGCCAAGGTGACGGGGCTCGAGCCGGGGGAATTCGTCCACACACTCGGCGACGCCCACCTGTATCTGAACCACCTGGACCAGGCCCGCGAGCAGCTGACGCGGGAGCCCTACCCCTTCCCGACCCTGACCATCGCCGACAAACGCGACCTGTTTTCCTTCGACTACGAGGACTTCAAGGTCACCGGCTACAAGGCCCACGACAAGATCGCCGCGCCCATCGCCGTCTAGGTTCGGGTCTGGTCTGCGCGGTCCGGCCCACCCCGCTGCGGGCCCGACCGATATTATCAGGCGCACATGTCGGGTTCGGCGGACGCCGGACGTCCTCAGCACGAACCCTGTTGGAGACCCCCCATGCGCATGATCTTCGTCAACCTGCCCGTGCGCGACGTGGAAGCCTCAAAAGCCTTCTTCGCCGCCCTGGGATTCGGCCACAATCCGGATTTCAGCGATGAGACCGCTGCCTGCATCGTCATCGACGAGAACGTCTTCGTCATGGTCATGACCCACGACAAGTTCCGGACCTTCATCAAGGGCGAGATCAGCGACGCCCACAAGGCCACCGAGGTGCTGACCTGCCTGTCGGCCGACAGCCGTGAAGAGGTGGACAGCCTGCTGGCCAAGGCCATGGCCGCCGGCGGCAAGCCCTGGCTTCCGGCCATCGACATGGGGCCCATGTATGGCGTGAGCTTCCAGGACCCCGACGGCCACGTCTGGGAAGTCATGCATATGGACATGTCCGGCGAGGCGGCGGCCTGAGGCTTCCCTGCGGGCCAGGGGTCGGCGGGAGCGCGTTCCGTAAAAGTGGCGTCCGGCTTTTACGGATGAAACGCGCTCAAACTGTGGAGTCTAGAGCACGGTTCAACGATCAGACGGTTTCGTCGGATCGCATCATGCTCTAGGTCCGGTGCATGGCTCGCATCCTCCTCACCGCCGGTCCCATCGCCCGCGCCCGCAACGGCGTCATCGGCCGCGACGGGGGCCTGCCCTGGCGGCTGAAGACCGACCTGGTCAATTTCCGCGCCCTGACGCTCGGTAAGCCGGTGATCATGGGCCGCAAGACCTGGGACAGCCTGCCCAAGAAGCCCCTGCCCGGCCGCACCAACATCGTGCTCAGCCGCGACGGTTCGTTCGCGCCCCGGGACGCCCTGGTGTGCGAAGACTTCACTGAGGCGGTGCAGATTGGCCGGGAGATGGCCGAGGATGACGGGGCCGAGGAGGTCTGCGTGATCGGCGGCGCCTCCCTGTTCGCCCTGGCCCTGCCCCGCGCCCAGCGCATCTATCTGACCGAGGTGGAGGCCGAGGTGGAGGGCGACGTGGTCCTGGCCCCCTTCGACGAGGCCGCCTGGACCGAGGTCAGCGCCGTTCGCCATCCCGCCGGCGAGGACGACGAGTATCCGTTCGTGCTGCGGGTGCTCGAGCGCCGCTGAGGCCCTGGCAGCCCCCTGGTCCTTACGCCACGGCGCCGGCCATACTCTTCCTCAAACAGAAACGAGGAGGACGCTCATGGACATCGAACTGGTCTGCGAAGGCCTGGAATTTCCCGAAGGCCCGATCGCCATGGCCGACGGCTCGGTGGTGCTGACCGAGATCAAGGCCCAGCGCCTGTCGCGCATCACCCCTGACGGACGCCGCGAGACCCTGGTGGAGACCGGCGGCGGTCCCAATGGCGCGGCCATCGGCCCGGACGGGGCGATCTACATCACCAACAATGGCGGATCCTTCACCTGGCCGCAGCAGGACGGCCTGACCATCCCCGGCCCGACGCCGCCCAGCCATAAGGGCGGGATGATCCAGCGCTACGACCTGAAGACCGGCGAGCTCACCACCCTCTATGAGAGCTGTGACGGCCGCCCGTTCGTCGGCCCCAACGATCTGGTTTTCGACCGGCAGGGGGGCTTCTGGTTCAGCGATCACGGCTGCTCCACGCCCGAGGGCCGCAAGTACGGGGCGCTCTACTACGCCAAGGCCGACGGCAGCCACGTGACCCGGCTGCGGGACCATCTCATCTCGCCCAACGGGGTCGGCCTCTCCCCGGACGAAGACGTGGTCTATCTGGCCGACACCCAGCTTGGCCGGCTCTGGGCGTTCGATATCGAGGCCCCGGGCCTGCTCAAGGCGCAGGCGGGCTTCGGGCCTGGCCGGGTGGTGGCCAACCTGCCCGGCTACCAGTTGCTGGACAGCCTGGCGGTGGAGGCCGGCGGCAAGGTCTGCGTGGCGACCATCATCAATGGCGGCGTCACCGCCTTCGACCCCTCGGGGGAAACGGAGCACTTCGAAGTGCCCGACATGATCGTGACCAACATCTGCTTCGGCGGCGCCGACATGCGAGACGCCTGGATCACCGCCTCGTCCACCGGCAGGCTCTACAAAGCCCGCTGGCCCCGGCCGGGCCTCAAGCTCAACTACAACGCCTGATCATCGAGGTTCTGCAGACCCGGCGGCGAGCGCCGGGTCTGCGAACTTCAGCAAGGCGTGGCCTCAGTAGAGCTTGGCCATGGCGGCCCGCTCGAAGGGCGCCAGTTCGGCCGTGCGGCCTTCCTTGACCTTTCTCGCCCATTCCGGGTCCTGCAGCAGGGCGCGGCCGACGCCCACCAGATCGAACTCGTCCCGTTCCAGCCGATCGATGAGCTTGTCCAGCGAAGCCGGCTGCGAGCCCTCACCGGCGAAGGCGGCGATGAATTCCCCATCAAGGCCGACGGAGCCGACGGTGATGGTCGGCACGCCGGTCAGCTTCTTGGCCCAGCCGGCGAAATTCAGGTCGGAGCCTTCGAATTCCGGCTCCCAGAAGCGACGTTGCGAGCAGTGCAGCATGTCGGCGCCCGCCGCCGTCAGCGTGCCGAGCCAGGCCTCCATCTCCTTGGGATTGGCGGCCATCTTCACGTCGTAGTCCTGCTGCTTCCACTGGCTGATCCGGATGATCACCGGATAGTCCGGCCCCACCGCCTGGCGGACGGCGCGCAGGATGTCGGCGGCGAAGCGGGCGCGGCCGGGCAGGTCCTTGGCGCCATAGGCGTCCTCGCGGACGTTGGTGCCGTCCCAGAAGAACTGGTCGATCAGATAGCCGTGGGCGCCGTGCAGCTCGATGGCGTCGAAGCCCAGCGCCTTGGCGTCGGCGGCGGCCTGGGCGAAGGCGGCGATGGCGTCAGCCACCTCTTCGTCGGTCATCGCCTCGCCGAATTGTTTGCCGGGACGCGACAGGCCCGAGGGGCTGTCATAGGGGCCAGGCGGCGTCCATTCCGGATCACGGGTGCGCACGGCGCCCACGTGCCAGAGCTGGGGCGCCATCTTGCCGCCGACCTCATGGACGGAATCGATGACCCGCTTCCACGCGGCGAGCTCGGCCTCGCCATGGAAGCGCGGCACGTTCTTGTCATTGAGCGAGGCCGGGCGGTTGACCCCCGTGCCCTCGGAGATGATCAGACCGACATCGGCCTCGGCGCGACGGCGGTAGTACTGGGCGACCTCGTCCGTCGCCACCCCGCCCGGCGAGAAGGACCGCGTCATCGGCGCCATGACGATGCGGTTCTTGAGGTGCAGGCCCTTGTAGCTGAAGGGGCGGAAGAGGGCGTCGACGGCCATGGGAACTCCATTCAAACATTCGTTCGGACGGACCCTAAGGACATGTCGGCCCAGCCGTCACTGTAGAAATTCTGTCAGCGGCCCCAATCGAGGCTCAGACATGCGAAAGCCCGGGACCTCGCCTAAGGTCCCGGGCTCCGTCATCGCGCCATGAGGCGGCCTACTGGACCGCGTCGAGGTATTCGATTTCCGGACGGCCGGCGAGGCAGGGACCCATCTTCGGGCCGGCCGCCTTGAAATACTCGCTCTGGCCGTGGGCCTTCAGGGCGTCTTCGTTGGCGTAGAGTTCGAGCACCTTGTAGGTGCCCGGCTCGGTGCGGCTCTTGGTGAGCTGATAGGCCAGGCATCCCGGCTCGTTGGCCTTCACCTGAGCCATGAGGTCCTTGAAGACCGCCTCGAATTCGTCGCCCTTGCCGTCCTGGACCTTGAGGGTCGCCACTACGCCGATCATTCGCTTCGTCTCCCAACGATTGTTTGAATCGAGGGTAGAGGCCGGTCAGACGACCGGCAAGCGCCATAGCGTGCGAGCGGCTCAGAGAGGCGGCTTAGGCGCGCTCGTTCCAGCCGTAGGCGACCCAGCTGTGGCCGCCCAGATGGCGGGCTTCGATGATGCCGTCGTCTTCGGGGGCGCCCGACTTGCGGCGACCCAGACGGCTGGCGCGGACGGCCAGGGCCACGAGGGCCACCAGCGCGCTCAGGACCAGCCCGAAGACCACCACGGTGGCGGCGAAAACAAAGGCCAGGGCCACGCCCGCCACGACCGCGATGGCCGCTGCGATCGCGCCGCCGGCCGCGGTGAGGCGTTGAAGGGCCGACTTGCCGCCCTGGGGGTCCTGCTGAGCCATGGTCTCCTCTGGTCGCTCCATCTGGGGAGCTAACGAATATGTTCGCCTAACGCTCCCGAACGTCAATCTCCGAAGCGAAGGTGGCGAGAGGATGACGCCTTATGCGCCGACCAGCGCCATTTCCCGCCGCTCGCGCATCGCCGCCTCGAAGGCCGAATTGATCGCCTTGGCCTTGGCCTCGGCGACCTCGATGAATTCCTGGGGCAGGCCGCGGGATCTTGCGCGGTCCGGGTGGTTCTCGATCAGGGCGATCTTCCAGGCCGCGCGCAGCTGGTCGTCGCTGGCGTCGTGCGGCGCGCCCAGCACGGCATAGGGATCGTCTGCGCCCAGGCCGAGATGCGTCGCCTTCAGGCGTCGGAACACCAGTTCGGAAAAACCAAACAGTTCAGCCACGCGCTCGAGATAGGCGAGCTCATCATCGCTGACCGCCCCATCGGAGGCGGCGATGTGGAAGAGGCCGTCCAGCACGTCCTCCAGAATCTGCGGGCAGTTGCGATAGCGCCGCGACAGACGCCGCGCATAGCTCTCGAAACCGCGGGTGGTCTGGCGGGCCAGATTATAGAGGCGCCGGATGTTGGGCCGGGAGGCTTCGTCGGACTGGAAGACTTCGGAAAAGGCGTCGAACTCCGCGCGTCCCACCTCGCCATCGGCCCGCGCCAGCTTGGCGCCCAGGGCGGTGACGGCGGTCGAGAACGCGGGATCCTGCCCCGGCAGGCCGGCAGGGCAGTCGGGGCACTCTGCCGCGTCGGGGAGACGGACGGCAAGGCCAGCGATTTTGCGCCAGAAGCTCATTGGTCTAATGCCACAAGCCTTAGGAAGAAGGCGTCCTGATGACAACGCCAAACCAGCATGGGGCGGGTTAAGTTTTGGACAGACTCTGGAGCTTCTGGATCGATCGGGGCGGCACGTTCACCGATCTGATCGCCCGCCGGGACGATGGCGAGGTCCGTACGCTCAAGCTGTTGTCGACGTCAGGAGCCTATGCCGACGCCGCCGTCGAGGCCATGCGCCGGGTGTTGGGCGCCGAGGCGGGCGCGCCCTTCCCGGCCGATCAGGTCCGCGCCATCCGCATGGGCACGACGGTGGCGACCAACGCCCTGCTGGAACGTCGCGGGGCGCCGACCCTGTTCCTGACCACGCGGGGCTTCGGCGACGCCCTAGTTCTGGGAGACCAGACGCGGCCCGATCTCTTCGCCCTGAACATCGTGCGGCCCGAGCCCCTCTACGCCCTGGCCGTCGAGGTGACCGAGCGCCTCGACGCCGCGGGCGAGGTCGTCGTCCCCCTGGACGAGGATGAAGTCCGACAGGTCCTGGCCGAGGCGCGGGCGCAGGGCTGCGCCGCCGTGGCCATCGCCTTTTTGCATTCGGACCTCAATGGCGCCCACGAGGGCCGGGCAGGCGAACTCGCGGCCGCGGCGGGCTTCGACTTCGTCGCCCTCTCCCATGAGGTCTCGCCCCTGCCCCGCTTCCTGCCACGGGCCGAGACGACCGTGGCCGACGCCTATCTGACGCCGGTGCTGCAGGCCTATGTGCGCCAGGTGGCCGAGGCCGTGGCCGGCGCGCCGCTCTATTTCATGACTTCGGCCGGGGCGCTGGTTCCCGCCAGCGCCTTTCGCGGCCGCGACGCCGTCACCTCGGGACCCGCGGGCGGCGTGGTCGGCGTGGCCGCCACGGCGGAGGCGGCAGGGGCCAAGGCGGTGCTGGGCTTCGACATGGGCGGCACCTCCACCGATGTCTGCCGCTATGCCGGGCGCCTGGAGCGCCGCGACAAGGCCCAGGTGGCCGGCGTGCGCCTGCGCAGCCCGATGCTGGATGTGGAGACCGTGGCGGCGGGCGGCGGCTCGATCCTCACCTTTGACGGCCTGCGCGCCCGGGTGGGGCCGCACAGCGCCGGCGCCGATCCAGGACCGGCCGCCTATGGCCGCGGCGGGCCAGCGACCGTCACCGACGCCAACCTGGTGCTGGGTCGCCTGGACCCGCGGCGGTTTCCCGCCGTCTTCGGACCCGACAACGATGCGCCGCTTGATCCGGACGCCGCGCGCCGCCGCCTGGAAGACCTCGCCGTCGCCATGGGCGCCCCCAGCGCCGAGGCCGCCGCCGAGGGCTTCATCGCCATCGCCGTCGAGCAGATGGCCCTGGCGATCCGCCGCATCTCCACGGAGCGCGGCTTCGATCCGCGTGAGCATGGGCTGGTGGCCTTTGGCGGCGCCGCCGGCCAGGTTGCGTGCCAGACGGCGGAGGCCCTGGGCGTCACCCGCGTGCTCTGCCCCCGCTTCGGCAGCCTGCTGTCGGCCTACGGCATCGGCCAGGCCCAGGTCAGCGCCCTGCGGCAGGCCGGGCTGGAGACGCCGCTGGACGACGCCGGCCTTGCCGCCGCCGAGGCCTTGGCCGAACGCCTGAGCGCCCAGGCCGTCTCCGATCTTCAGGCGCAAGGCGCAGAGCACGGCGAGACGCGGGTGACCCTTCGCCTGCGCTATGATGGGGCGGACGCCGAACTGCCCGCGGCCCCCGGCCCGCCCGGGATCGTGCGCCAGACCTTCGAAGCCGCCCACCAGCGTCTGTTCGGCTTCATCGAGGCCGAACGCTCCATCCTGATCGCCAGCGTCGAAGCCGAGGCGACCGCCCGAGACTCCGACGCCGCCACCCTCGCCTCGGCTGACCTTGCCCCCAGGATCGGCGAGCCGGCGAGCCTGGCCGCCTTCGTCGTCGATGGCGCGCCGCAGCAGGTTCCCGTGATCGAGGCCGCCGCCCTCACCCGCCAGGACGGCCCGGCCCTGATCGTGCGCGATGACACCCAGATCGCCGTCCTGCCGGGCTGGCGGGCCATGGCGCGGGCTGACGGTCTGATCGAACTCGAACAGCAGGGGCGGGCGAACGCCGGCCGACCGCTGGCCGAGACCGACGAAGCCGACCCGATCACCCTCGAACTGTTCAACCGCCGCTTCATGGGCGTGGCCGAGGCCATGGGGGCGGCCCTGGAGCGGACGGCGCACTCGGTGAACATCAAGGAGCGGCTCGACTTCTCCTGCGCCCTGTTCGATCCCGAGGGCGGCCTGGTGGCCAACGCTCCGCACATGCCCGTCCATCTCGGCTCCATGGGCGCCAGCGTGCGGGCCGTGCGCGACCGTCATGCCGTGTTGCGCCCAGGCCAGGCCTTCGCCCTGAACAACCCCTATGCCGGGGGCACCCATCTGCCCGACATCACCGTGGTCATGCCGATCTTCGTCGGTGCGGACCAGGCGCCGAGCTTCTATGTGGCGGCCCGCGGCCATCATGCGGACATCGGCGGGATCCAGCCGGGCTCCATGCCGCCCTTCTCGCGCACCATCGCCGAGGAAGGCGTCTTGCTGGACGCCCTGCCGATCATGCAGGACGGCCAGTTCCTCGAGGCTGACGTCCGCGCCGCGCTTGCGGCCGGCCCCTGGCCAGCAAGGGCGCCGGACCGCAACATCGCCGACCTGAAGGCTCAGATCGCCGCCTGTCGCGCCGGGGGCGAGGCCGTCTCGGCGATGATCGAGGCCTTTGGGCCAGCCCTGGTGGTTCGCTATATGGGCTTCGTTCAGGAGAACGCTACAGCCGCCGTACGCCGGGCCCTGGGCCATCTCACCGACGGCCATGCCGACCTGCCCATGGACGGCGGCGGCCGGATCGTGGTGCGCACCTCGGTGGACGCTGCGTCAGGCTCGGCCACCCTGGATTTCCGCGACAGCGCCGACCAGCTGGGCACCAACTTCAACGCCCCGGCCTCCATCGTCGATGCGGCGGCCCTCTATGTCTTCCGCACCCTAGTGGATGACGACATTCCCCTTAACGCCGGCTGCCTGGCGCCCCTGGATATCCGCACCCGGCGAGGCTCCATGCTCGATCCCGCGCCAGGGGCCGCGGTGGTGGCCGGCAATGTGGAGACCAGCCAGCACGTGGTCGACGCCCTCTATGCCGCGCTCGGCGTCATGGCCTGCGCCCAGGGCAGCATGAACAACTTCACCTTCGGCGACGCGAGCCGGCAGTACTATGAGACCATCTGCGGCGGGGCCGGGGCGAGCGCCGATCACGACGGGGCCAGCGGCGTCCACACCCACATGACCAATTCCAGACTGACGGACCCCGAAATCCTCGAGCGCCGCTATCCGGTCCGTCTCGAGACCTTCGCCCTTCGCCCAGGCTCCGGGGGCGCGGGCGCCCACCGGGGCGGGGATGGCGTGGTCCGGCGGCTGCGGTTTCTCGGTCCCATGGAGGCCGCCCTGCTCTCGACCCGAAGGGCGAATGCGCCGCAGGGCCTCCAGGGCGGCGGCCCGGGCCAGCCTGGCCGGCAGGCTTTGATCACTGCGGCGGGCGAGGTAAAGGACTTGCCGGGCTGTTTTTCCATTCAGGTCATGCCCGGCGACGCCATCGAAATCCAGACTCCCGGGGGCGGGGGATACGGACCGGCGCCGACCGATTGACCCAAGATCTTCCGAGGTGACTCTCCGTGATTTCCCCGCTCCTTTTTGCCCTGGCGCTCCTGGCGCAAGACACCGACGCCGCTGAAGCCATCGCCTCGGCGCCCCCCGAAGCGGCGACCGAAACAGCCGAGGCCGCATTCCCGCCCGGCGCGCCCCGGGACCCCTACGGCCTGGTGGCCTGGTGCTACGGCGCCCTGTCGGCCCACAAGGGTCTGCGCGACCAGGTGATGCCGGAAGTCACCCGCATCGAAACCACCTTCCGCCGGCCGGGGTCGTCCCTGGCCGACGATCTCAGAGTCTATGACGAACTCGATGAATTGAGCGCCAGGAACCTCGCCCTGTTCAGCCGCGCCATGGAAGCCGCCGAAAAGGCCAGCCCACGGCCGATCAACGCCCACGGCGCCGACGCCATCCGTCGGGGCCGTGTCACCTGGAGCCGGGCGAGCGACCTGCCCAAGGCGCGTCTGGCCCAAGAGTGGATGAGCTGGACGCTGCCAGCCCGGTGCGAGGCCACGGCCACGGTTCTGGAACAGCGAGCGGCCCTGATGGGTCCCGCCTTCGACCTTTCCGCCGAACCCGAGCCGGTCGAAGCCCCGAGCAATGGCGACGCGAGCGAGACCCTCGCCGAGCCGACGCCGGGCGTCTGACCACAAACACCGTCCCTCGCAAGAAAAGTCGCCCCGCCGGCGCGGATTCGTCCCGCCGCGGGGCTTTTTTCTGCGCGAAAGACGCCCAAGAGCTTCCTTCGGGCTCATCCTGGGCAAAAAAGCAGCCGATGGGCCGTTTTTGGGCCCGGTGTGGCGAGAACGTGACAGCACCCTGTCTCACCCAGGATTTTGACGGCCGCATCATTTCCAAGCGTTGATTTTATTGGATTTTCTCCAGCTCACCGAAGGCAAGCTTCGTCCGTTTTGGCATATCGTCGCTATATGTGGTAACCGGTCGTTTATATCTGACGGACCCGCATTCTATATACAGTGTAATTGAGCAAGGACGCCAAACCGCGGTCTTGATTTATTAGTCTCCGAACCGTCATTACCCCTCATCGGATCGGTTTTGATCCAAGATGCTTCTTAATCTCGAAGGGGAAACGTGTGAGGAGTTCAAAATACTTATCGACGGCCTCGACTATGGCTGTCGCCCTCGCTCTCAGCCTTGCGGCAGGTCAGGCTTCAGCCCAGACCGAGGTCGAGGAAATTATCGTCACCGGCTCGTTCATCGCCGGTACGCCTGAAGACGCCGCCCTGCCGGTGGACGTCATCAGCTCTGCGGAACTCGAAAAGCAGGGTTCGCCCTCCACGACCGAACTCATCAAGTCGCTGACGATCAGCGGCCCGGTCCTGGGTGACTCCAACCAGTTCTCGACCTCGGCCCAGGGCTCCATCGGCGCGGGTTCGATCAACATGCGCGGCCTGGGCCCGCAGCGGACCCTGGTGCTGTTCAACGGCCGTCGCTTCATGTCGACCGACCCGCTGACCGGCGTCGACACCAACCTGATCCCGACGGCGGCCATCGGCCGGGTCGAACTGCTGAAGGACGGCGCGGCCGCGACCTACGGCTCCGACGCCATCGGCGGCGTGATCAACTTCATCACCAAGAAGACCTTCTCGGGCTTCGAGGTCTCGGGCGAGTACCGCTACGTCGACGGAACCGACGGCGAGTACAATATGAGCGCCGCCTGGGGCTGGCAGGGCGAACGCGGCAGCGCCTTCATCGCCGCCGGCTATCAGCACCGCTCCGAACTCGACACCATGGAGCGCGACTGGACCTATCAGGACTACACCACCAACCCGAGCGGCTGGTCCTTCCTGTCCAACCCTGGCTTCTATGTCGCGCGCCTGGGCGCCGACCTGCCCACCATCCCGGGCACCCCTGATCCGATCTACGGCGACGCCGTGGGTTCGATCCGCGAAGCCAGCTGCGGCGCGGTGGGCGGTTATGAGGGCGTCTATCAGTCGGGCGCCAGCCAGCTGCCGGCCTGCTATTACAGCTATGTTCCCTTCGCCAACCTGATCGAAGAGACCGACCGCTACCAGCTGTACGGCGAGCTGAACTTCGATCTCACCGAGACGACCGAGTTCTTCCTCGAGGGCATGTACTCGAAGACCGATGTGCCGAACATCGGCTACTCGCCGTCCTATCCCCCGACCCAGGGGCCGTTCGGCCCGGGCAGCACCCAGTATTTCGCGCCCAAGTCGAACCCCTATGTCCAGTCGTTCCTGGCGGCCAATCCGCAGGTCTTCGCCAGCGCGGCGGCGGCCGGCGCCTATGCGGCGCTTCCGACCTCGGGCCTGCAGCTGACCCTGTGGCGTCCGTTCGCCAGCGGCGGCAATCCGGGCTTCGGCTATGACGGCCAGAAGGGCGAGCGGTCCTATGAACTGTTCCGCATCGCCACCGGCCTGAAGGGCGAATTCGATGTCGCCGGCGGCATCGGCTGGGACCTGGCCTTCACCTATTCGC
The DNA here is from genome assembly GCF_030680185.1 of Phenylobacterium sp. Classification (GTDB taxonomy): domain Bacteria; phylum Pseudomonadota; class Alphaproteobacteria; order Caulobacterales; family Caulobacteraceae; genus Phenylobacterium. The sequence goes on along the minus strand of NZ_JAUXVZ010000011.1, from coordinate 102,634 downwards.
GCAATCAGGCCTACGGGGTCACCCGTGACATCCTGATCAACCGTCTGGATCAGGCGCTGCGCGGCCTGGGCGGCCCGAACTGCACCGGCAACACCCCCGGCGCCAACGGCTGTGAATGGCTGAACCCCTTCTCCACCGCCTATCCGGGCAACCCGATCCTGGGTGGCGCGAACCCGACCTACAACCCGGCCCAGGCCAACAGCCCGGCCCTGGCGCGCTGGCTCTATGACGACCAGGTGGGCGAGACGACCAACGAGCTCTATGTCGTCGACCTGGTGTTCAACGGCTCGACCGGCTTCGAACTGCCGGGCGGCGTCGTCAACTGGGCGGCCGGCGCGCAATGGCGTTCGTCGGAACAGACCCGTCGTCTGGGCAGCGACTTCTACGATCGCAACATCACGCCCTGCCCCGTGCCCGGCGATACGAGCTGCGCCATCCAGACCGGCCCCTACATGTTCCTGGGCCAGTCGCAGCCCTACTACGTGGATGAGTCGATCTACGCGGTGTTCGGTGAAATGAACCTGCCGATCCTCGACAACCTGAATGCGGCCCTGGCCGTGCGGTTCGAGGACTACGGCGGCGAGACCGGCTCCACGACCAACCCGAAGCTGTCCATGAAGTGGGATTCCACCGACTGGCTGTCCTTCCGCGGTTCGGTGGGCACCACCTTCCGGGGCCCGACCCCGACCGACCGGGCTCCCGGCGGCGCGACGGGTCTGGCGGGCATCCAGGCTGCGGGCAACGCCTTCAAGTCCGTGGACGCCTTCGGCAACCCGGCGATCGGCCCGGAAAAGGCCTTCACCTACAGCGTCGGCGCCGTGGCTGACTTCGGCGACTTCCGCGCCCTGGTCGACTACTGGAGCATCAAGCTGGAAGACCAGATCGTCCGCGTGCCGGCCAACGTCATCGGCAACGCGGTCGCCAACGGCCCCGGCAACGGCGCTCAGTTCGTCGATTGCGCCGATCCGCTCCGCTACCTGGTGACCTTCTCCAACAACAACGCCTGCGTTCAGGGCGTGACGATGGGGTCGGACATCTCGCGGATCCAGTCGGACCTGGTCAATGGTCCGGAACTGCGCACCTCGGGCGTCGATGTCACCCTGGACTACAGCTATCCGGGCGACGTCTTCGGCGGCCGCCTCGCGCTGAACGCCACGGTCAGCTACGTCCTCGAATACGAGCAGGACGCCTTCATCCTCAACGGCGTGACGGTGACCGACTCCTACGAGGCCGTGGGCTTCGCCAACTATGACCGCCTGCCCGGCACCATCCCGGAATGGCGCGGCGCCTTCTATGCCGAGTACGACAATGGTCCGCACAATGTGCGCGCCACGGTCAACTACATCGATGGCGTGACCGACAACCGCGGCCCGACCGTGGTGAACACCGGCTTCTCGGCGGTTCCCTGCACGGTGGCGAACGCCGCCGCGACGACGGGCTGCCAGCTGGTCACCTTCGGCCAGGAGGTCGATCCCTTCGCGACCCTCGACCTGACCTACCGGGTGTTCCTGCCCTGGAACACCACCCTGACCGCCTCGATCCTCAACGTGACCGACGAAGACCCGTCGGCCTCGCGGATTGAGTATTCCTACGACCCCGCGATCGGGAATGTGTATGGCCGTAACTTCAAGCTCGGTCTGCGCAAGAAGTTCTAAGTCCGATTACTCGGACTAACCCTCGGGGGCGGCCAGTCTGGCCGCCCCCTTTTTCTTGCCCGCATGGTGCGGCGCTTCATGCCAGGGGGCTACGGGTTCTGGCCTCCGCCCCGGCACGACTCCTTTGCAGAACAAGGATCGAGAGCGCTATAGAGGGTTCGGTATGGCGGGCTGCAGGCTGGATTGCCGCCTCTTCGGCGCCGCAGCGTCAATTTCCTCGCAGGGTGTGGCGCGAATGCGACAGTTTGGCGCCAGCCAATGTTTTGACGCAACGTATGAATATGACGCCTTGTTTTTTCGCAGCTTTTTTTGTGAGCCCCGCATAGCGAAGCCGCCTCTTTTGACGGACCATTGGTATGTATACCTGCGGGGCGCAGTATTTTTGACGCTGCAGCGCAGTTTTTTCCCGCGCTTTTCTGGCCTCTTCGCTCAGGAACCTTGATTTTTATCGGCCAGGCACGCCACTAAGCGCGCTGGCGGTCAGATTTGATCGCTCTGCCGCTAAATTAAGCAATACGGGGAAACGCATGAGAAGCTCGCATTATCTGGTGACCGCTTCGGTCCTCGCCGTCGCCACGGCCCTGTCGGCCGGTCAGGCTGCGGCCCAGGCCGGAGGCGCGGGCGCGCCCACGGTGGTCGAAGAGATCGTCGTCACCGGTTCGTTCATCGCCGGCACGCCGGAAGACGCCGCCCTGCCCGTCAACGTCATCGGTAATGACGAACTGCAGAAGCAAGGCTCCCCCTCCACCGTCGATCTGATGAAGTCGATCCCCGCCATGCAGGGCGTGGTCGGTGAATCCAACCAGTTCGGCGCCGGTCAGACGACGGGCACCAGCAGCGCCAACCTCCGCGGCCTCGGCGCCGAGCGCACCCTGGTGCTGTTCAACGGCCGCCGCATGGCGACCTCGCCCGGCTCCATCTATGTGGACACCAACCTGATCCCCAGCGCCGCCATCGGCCGCGTCGAAGTGCTGAAGGACGGCGCCGCCGCCACCTACGGCTCCGACGCCATCGGCGGCGTGGTCAACTTCATCACCCGCAGAAACTTTGACGGCCTGGAGCTCCAGGCTGGCTACTCGGCCATCGACGGCTCGGACGGCGAGTACAACACCAGCGTCGCCTATGGGCACACCGGCGACCGGTCCAGCATGCTGCTGACCGCCGGCTATCGCCACCGCTCGCCGCTCTCGACCACCGAGCGCGACTTCGCGATCCGCTCCTACGCCGAAAACCCGCAGGGCGGCTGGTCGTCCTTCGGCAATCCCGGCCTGTTCCTGTCCAGCACGAACGGCGGCGTCACCTACACCAACCCGGTCACCGACCCGGCCTGTAACGTGATCTCCGGCCCCCAGACGGGCGGCACGCTCTGCCAGTTCCAGTACATCGGCTTCAACAACCTCATCGAGGAAGAAGACCAATGGCAGCTGTACGGCGAGTTCAACTTCGACATCGATGACACCACGACCTTCCATGTCGAGGCCCTCTATGCCGGCCATGACGTGTCGAACGAAGCGTCGTCGCCCTCCTATCCGCCGAACAACTTCCCGTCTTCGGCCCTGACCACCAAGATCCAGGGCAACGGCTTCTTCGTGCCGGCCGCCAATCCGGGCCTCCAGGCCCTGCTGGGCACCAATCCCGGCCAGATCCCGGCGTCGGCCGCCACGGCCGGTCTCTTCACGTCCGTCGCCTGGCGCCCGATCGGCGTTGCCGGCAACGACCTGTTCGAGGGCCTGGGCAAGGAAGACAAGCGTCGCTTCGACGCCTACCGCATCTCGGCCAGCCTGAAGGGCGAGTTCGAATTCGGCGGCGGCATCGGCTGGGACGCCTCCATGACCTACATGGATGACACCAGCGAGGTGGCCACCCCCGACATCCTGGTCGGTCGCCTGCAGCAGGCGCTGAAGGGCCTCGGCGGCTTCAACTGCTCGGGCACGACCCCTGGGGCCAATGGCTGCCTCTGGTTCAACCCCTTCTCGTCGGGCATCGACGCCAACGCGGTGGATGGGCGGACCAACCCGAACTATGTGGCGAGCACGGCCAACAGCCGCGAAGTCCTCGACTATTTGTTCGAAGAATACGCCTATTCGATCCGCTCGCAGCTCTACACCGCCGACCTGGTGTTCAACGGCCGCCTGCCGATCGACTTCGGCGGCGGTGAGATCGGGTGGGCGGCCGGCGCCCAGTATCGCTGGAGCGGCCTGGAGCGTCAGAACAACGACTTCACCAACGTCGCCGTCAGCCCCTGCCCCGACTCCTCGATCAATCCGGCCGCCACCTGCGCGGCCCAGAACGGCCCGTTCAGCTTCTTCGGCGCCCTGTCGGACTATGACCTCGATCAGTCGGTCGTCTCGGCCTTCGGCGAACTGAGCATTCCGATCACCAACGACATCACCGCCACGCTGGCGGTGCGTCACGAGGACTACGGCGGCAATGTGGGGTCGACCACCAACCCCAAGGCGGCGCTTCGCTGGCAGGCGGCTGACTGGCTGGCGTTCCGCGCCTCGGCGGGCACCACCTTCCGCGCCCCGCCGATGACCCAGATCACGACGTCCTCGACAACAGCGCTGGCCTACACCACCGCAGCGGGCGGCTACCGCGCCTACGACACCTTCGGCAACCCGAACCTGGCGCCGGAAGAAGCGGTGACCCTGAACCTCGGCGCCCTGTTCGACTTCGGCGACTTCCGCGCCTCGGTCGACTACTGGGCGTTCGATTTCGAAGGTCCGATCGACAATGAATCGGGCTCCGACATCGTCAACGCCATCTTCCCCAACGGGGCGGCGGGTGCGAACAACTGCGCCAATCCTGCGTTCGCGTCGCTCCTGTCTCGGATCACCTTCACCGGCGCGTGCGGCGCTACGGCCATTAATCGAGTCCGCATCGACTACGTGAACGGCCCCGACGTCAAAACCAGCGGTATCGACGTCTCGGCCTCCTACCGGGCGCGGGATGTGCTGGGCGGCGACATGAACTTCGGCGTCGATCTCACCTACGTCCTCGAATATGCCGTCGACGCCAATGTGATCGAAGGTGTCGAGGTTGCGCCGGCCACCGACTATGTCGGCACGATGGACTACCTCGGCTACGGCTCTCAGCCGCAATGGCGCGGGTCGTTCTACACCGAGTACACCCGTGACATTCACAACATCCGGGCGACCATCCGCTACATCGACAACATGGTCGACACCCGCGCGGGCTCGGCGACCTTCTCCAACGGTCCGGACGGTCAGAAGATCGACGCCTTCGTGACCACCGACGTCGCCTATCGCGTGTTCCTGCCCTGGCAGACCACGGTCAGCGCCTCGGTGATCAACGTGTTCGACCAGGACCCGTCGTTCGCGCGCCTGGACCTGTCCTACGATCCCTTCACGGCCAACCCGCTGGGCCGCTACTACAAGCTGAACGTCACCAAGCGCTTCTAAGACCAGAAGCCTTTGGCGATACGAACTGGGGCGGCGCTTCTGGCGCCGCCCCTTTTTCGTGGCCCGATCTTCTCGGTCAGGTCGGGCTCAGGGGGCTGCAGGTGGAAAGGTTCACGGGCGGGGCTTCGGTCCGGGTCCAGTCCTCGCCGATCCGCACGAACTCGGCCGCCGCCGAGGTCTGACGGAACTCCATAGTCTCGGGATCCCAGGCCTCCCAACGCATGGCGCTCAGGGCCTTGGCCTCGACGCCATCAGCCTGCTCGGCCTCCGTCAGTTCGGCCTCGACCTTGCAGGCCACGCTGAAGGATCGGCAGCCTTCGGCGGCGCCGGGCCCCTCGACCTGGGCTTCTGGCGCAGGCGCCGGGCAGGACGGGCTCGCCACAAGATCGGTACGCCAGACGCGGATGGCCTCATCCAGGCCGGCATAGGGGTCGTTGCTGGCGGCCCGTTCGGTCGAGCAGGCGCTGAGAGCCACCAGGCTGGCGCAGAGCGCAGGATAAATCAGGCGTCGCAAATCATACCTCCAGGATCGCGCCCCTGCGCCGTCGGCGCGTGGGCCATCAAGTGAGGTTCAACGCCCCAAGGCCAAGGTGGTGTCCAAAAAGACGCGCCGCCGGGACACCCCGCCGCCCCTAGGGCTCATAGTTGAGGATCGGCGACAGCCACCGCTCGGCCTTCTTCAGGTCCCAGCCTTTGCGACGGGCATAGTCCTCTACCTGGTCCTTCTCGATCCGGCCGACGCCGAAATAGTGCGACTGCGGGTGGGCGAAGTAGAGGCCCGAAACCGACGAGGGCGGGGTCATGGCGAAGCTCTCCGTGAGCTCGATGCCCGTCCTGTCCGTGGCGTCCAGCAGGCGGAACAGGGTTTCCTTTTCCGTGTGGTCAGGCTGGGCCGGATAGCCGGCCGCCGGGCGGATGCCCTGGTACTTTTCGGAAATCAGGGCGTCGATATCGAACGGCTCGTCCGGCGCGAAGCCCCACAGCTCGGTGCGCACCTTGCGATGCATGGCCTCGGCGAAGGCCTCGGCCAGGCGGTCGGCCAGGGCTGCGGCCAGGATGGCGTTGTAGTCGTCCTCGGCGGCCTTGAACCGGGCGGCGATGGCCGCCTCCCCGTGGCCGGCGGTGACCGCGAAGCCGCCGATCCAGTCGGGCTTGGTTCCGATCGGCGCGATGAAGTCGGCGAGCGCCACATTGGCCTTGTCGCCGCTCTTGGCGATCTGCTGGCGCAGGGTGTGGAAGCGGGCCAGCTCGGTGACCCGGGCCTCGTCGGCATAGACCACCACGTCGTCGCCGTCGGCATTGGCCGGCCAGAAGCCGACCACGCCCTTGGCGGTGAACCACTTCTCCTCGACGATGGTCTTCAGCATCGCCTGGGCGTCGGCATAGAGGTTGCGCGCCGCTTCGCCGACCACGTCGTCCTCCAGGATCTGCGGGAACCGGCCCACCAGCTGCCAGGAGGCGAAGAAGGGCGTCCAGTCGATATGGGCGGCCAAGTCCTCCAGGTCCCAGGCCTCGAAGCTGCGCAGGCCGGTGAAGCTCGGCTTCGGCGGATCATAGTCGGCCCAGTCGATGGAGAAGGCCTTGGCGCGGGCTTCCTCCAGGGTGGATCTGGCGCGGTTGGTCAGGCCGCGGGCATATTGCTCGCGGACCTTCACGTACTCGGCCGCCGTTTCGGCCTGGATCCGGTCGCGCTCGCTGGGCGACAACAGGCCCGAGACCACGCCCACGGCCCGGCTGGCGTCCAGCACATAGGTCGTGGAGCCGGCCTTGTAGGACGGCGCGATCTTGACGGCCGTATGGGTCTTCGACGTGGTCGCCCCGCCGATCAGCAGGGGGATGTCGAAGCCCCGGCGCTCCATCTCGGCGGCGACGAAGACCATCTCGTCCAGGGACGGCGTGATCAGGCCCGACAGGCCGATGATGTCGACCCCGTGGGCCTTGGCCTCGTCCAGGATGCGGTCGGCCGGGACCATGACGCCGAGGTCGATGACCTCGTAATTGTTACACTGCAGGACGACGCCGACGATGTTCTTGCCGATGTCGTGGACGTCGCCCTTCACCGTCGCCATCAGCACCTTGCCCGCGGCCTCGCGGGGCTTGCCCTCCTTCTCGGCCTCCATGAAGGGCATCAGATAGGCTACGGCCTGCTTCATCACCCGGGCGGACTTCACCACCTGCGGCAGGAACATCTTGCCGGAACCGAACAGGTCGCCGACCACGTCCATGCCGGCCATCAGCGGGCCTTCGATGACGTGCAGGGGACGCTCGGCCTGCTGGCGGGCCTCTTCGGTGTCGGCCTCGATGAACTCGGTGATGCCCTTGACCAGGGCGTGCTTCAGCCGCTCTTCGACGCTTCCCTCGCGCCAGGCGAGGTCGGGACCCTTGGCCTCGCTCTTGCCGCCCTTGTACTTGGGCGCCAGCTCCACCAGCCGCTCGGTGTTGGAGATATTGGTCCGCTGCGGCCGGTTGAGGATCACGTCCTCCACCGCCTCGCGCAGTTCCCCCGGAATCTCGTCATAGACCGGCAGGTCGCCGGCGTTGACGATGCCCATGTCCATGCCCGCCTGGATGGCGTGGTAGAGGAAGACCGAGTGGATGGCCCGGCGCACCGGCTCATTGCCGCGGAACGAGAAGGAGACGTTGGAGACCCCGCCCGAAACCCGCGCATAGGGCAGGCTCTCCTTGATCGCCTTGGTCGCCTCGATGAAGTCGACGGCGTAGTTGTCGTGCTCCTCGATCCCCGTCGCTACGGCGAAGATGTTGGGGTCGAAGATGATGTCCTCGGGTGGGAAGCCGACATCATCGACCAGCTTGCGGTAGGCCCGGGTGCAGATCTCGACCTTGCGCTGGGCCGTGTCAGCCTGGCCCTGCTCGTCGAAGGCCATGACCACCACGGCCGCGCCATAGCGCAGGCAGGCCTTGGCCTGCTCCACGAACTTGGCCTCGCCTTCCTTCAGGCTGATGGAATTGACGATGGACTTGCCCTGCACGCAGCGCAGGCCGGCCTCGATCACCTCCCATTTGGATGAGTCGATCATCACCGGCACCCGGGCGATGTCGGGCTCGGCGGCCATCAGGTTGAGGAAGGTGACCATGGCCTGCTGCGAATCCAGCAGGCCCTCGTCCATGTTCACGTCGATGACCGAGGCGCCGGCCTCCACCTGCTGGCGGGCCACCGACAGGGCGGCGTTGAAGTCGCCCTCGATGATCAGCTTCTTGAACTTGGCCGATCCGGTGACGTTGGTCCGCTCGCCGATATTGATGAAGGTGGGACGCATGAGGCTCCGATAGACGGTCGCGCCGCAGCCCGGGGGCGCAGCGTCATAGGTTCTTCAACAGCCCTTCTCCCGCATGGCGAAGGGCAAGCCAAGGGGTCAGGCCAGCTCGAACGGCTCCAGCCCGGCTAGGCGCAGGGCGGTGGCCCGCGCCGGCGGCTGGCGCGGGGTCATGCCGCGCACCTCGTCGGCCACATGTCGGATGTGGTCCGGCGTCGTCCCGCAGCAGCCGCCGAGGATATTGACCAGGCCGCTCTTGGCCCATTCGTGCAGCTGGTGACCGGTCTGGTCGGGGCTCTCGTCATACTCGCCCATGGCGTTGGGCAGGCCGGCGTTGGGATAGGCCGAGACGAGCGTGTCGGCGATCCGCGCCAGCTCGGCGATGTGCGGGCGCATCAGGTCGGCCCCGAGCGCGCAGTTCAGACCGATTGCGAACGGCTTGGCGTGGCGCACGGAATTCCAGAACGCCTCCACCGTCTGGCCCGACAGAGTACGGCCCGAGCGGTCGGTGATGGTGCCCGAGATCCAGATCGGCAGGGGCTCATAGCCCTCGTCTTCGAGATCCAGGATGGCCTTGATCGCCGCCTTGCAGTTCAGCGTATCGGTGATGGTCTCGATCAGAAACAGATCCACGCCGCCGTCATGCAGGGCGATCATCTGCTGGCGGTAAGCCGCATAGACCTGGTCGAAGGTGACCGTCCGCGCGCCCGGATCGTTCACGTCCGAAGACATGGACAGCATGCGGTTCAGCGGCCCCACGGAGCCGGCCACGAAGCGCGGCTTGTCCGGCTCGTTCTGCGTCCAGCGGTCAGCCACCTCGCGGGCGATCTTCGCGCCCTGGAAGTTGATGTCATAGACCGCCTCACCGGCCTCATAGTCGGCCTGGGCGATGGTCGTGGCCGAAAAGGTGTTGGTCTCGGAGATGTCGGCGCCGGCGGCGTAATAGGCCTCATGCAGCTCGGCGATGATGTCGGGCCGCGTCAGGCAGAGGATGTCGTTATTGCCCTTCATGTCGACGGGATGGTCCTTGAACCGGTCCCCGCGATAGTCGGCCTCGTCCAGCTTACGCTTCTGGATCATCACGCCCCAGGCGCCGTCGAGGATCAGGATACGCTCTTTGGCGGCGGCCTTGAGCGCCGCAATGCGCGCGGCGCGGCCGGGATGGACGTGGCTCATTGGGCGGCTTCCTGCTGTTTGGCCAGCTCTGTGCGGAAGGCGGCCTCGCTCGCGGCGACCACCTTCTGCAATTCCGCGGGATCGACGAAGGGACTGGGGGCGCCCTCCTTCATGGCGGCGCGCTTCGTCGCCAGGCCGAACTGCTCGGCATGGGGCGCCAGAAAGACGTCGGCGCTCATGGTCTTCAGGCGGGCGAAGGTCTGCTCGTAATCGGCGACGACGCCCGGATATTGCGGGCCCTTGTCGGCCGAAACCAGGCGATTGGCGGCCACCGAGGTGGAGCAATAGATCATCGCCTGACGAGTCTGGCCGTCCACCTCCAGGGGGAAGGTCCAGGTGGTGCAGCCTGGCGAATGGCCCGGCGTCAGGTGAGCGGTGAGCGCGACGCCGCCCAGCTCAACCTTGTCGCCGTCTTGGAGCACCCGGTCCACGGCCACCGGCTTGAAGGCGAACATCTCGACCTCTTCGGAACCCACATAGGTCCCGCTTTCCAGCGCGCCCCGATCGCCTTCGCTGGCGGCCAGGGTCGCCCCGGTGGCGGCCTTCAGATCGGCCAGGCCCCCGGTGTGGTCGAAATGGGCGTGGGTGTTGAGGATCACCTTCACGTCCGCAGGCTCGAAGCCGAGCGCGCGGATCGAGGCCAGGATCAGCGGCGCGCTGGTGGGCATGGCGCCGTCCACCAGGATGTGGCCTTCCGGCGTGGTGATCAGATAGACCGCGATGGTCTCGGTCCCCACATAATAGAGGTTGTCGGCGATATGCAGGGGCTCGCCTGGCGCGCTCCAGCCCGGCGGCAGCTGGGCCTGGGCTGCGCCAGCGAGAAGGACAGCGCCGGCGGCGCCGAGGATCAGGCTTTTCAGGTTCATGCGGCGGCCTCTGTGGGCGCTGGGTCTATCTCGCGCACGCCGAGCACCCGGCAGATGGCGTAGACCAGGTCGGCCCGGTTGAGCGTGTAGAAGTGGAAGTCCGAGAAACCCTCCTCAGACAGGCGGGCGCACATCTCGGTGGCCACCGAGGCGGCGACCAGCTTGCGGGTCTCCGGGTCCTGGTCGAGCCCCTCGAACAGGTTGGACAGCCAGCCCGGAATGGTCACGCCAATCCGCTGGGACATGGTCGACAGGCCCTCGAAGCTTGAGACGGGCATGATCCCAGGCAGGATCGGGATGGTGACGCCCGCCTTTCGAATCTTGTCGATGAAGCGAAGATAGCCGTCGATATCGAAGAAGAAGTTGGTGATCGCCCGGGTCGCCCCGGCGTCGATCTTGGCCTTCAGAACGTCGATGTCGTGGTCCACCGACGGACTTTCCGGGTGGATCTGCGGATAGAGCCCGACGCTGACATCGAAGGGCGCGATGGCCCGGATGCCGGCGGTCAGTTCCGTGGCGTTCTGGTAGCCGTCGGGCCGTGGCGAATAGGCCCCGCCGAGCGAACCGGGCGGGTCGCCGCGCAGGGCGACGATGTGGCGGATCCCGGCGGCCCAGTAGTCGCGGATCACCTCGTCCACCTCCTCGCGGCTGGCCTCCACGCAGGTCAGGTGAGCGGCGGGCTTGAGCGTGGTCTCCTGCAGCATCCGCACCACGGTGCGGTGGGTGCGGTCGCGGGTGGAGCCCCCGGCGCCATAGGTGACCGAGACGAAGGTGGGGTTCAGCGGCTCCAGGCGGCGGATCGCCTCCCACAGGCTCGCCTCGCTCTTGGGCCCCTTGGGCGGCGAGAATTCGAAGGACACCGAGGGGCGCTTGCCGATTCCGGCGCCGGCGCGCGCCACGGGGCCCAGGGCGTTGGGGGCGACAAAGGTCATGCGGCGGTCCTTTCGCGGAGCGGCGCGCGCTCGGCGCTCCAGATCTTGATGGTCAGGCCGGCGGCCTGGGTGGGCGGCAGGGCGCTCGCCTGTACTTGGCCAAGGCCTGCGTCATGGAGCCAGCGCTCCATCTCGGCGTCGGAAAAACCCAGCCGGCGATGCTGATGCTCGTCGCGGAGATGTTCCAGGCCGTGGGGGGCGAAGTCGACGATCAGCAGCCGCCCTCCCGCCTCCACCAGGCGCCCGGCCTCCCGCACGGCGGCGGCGGGTTCGTTCAGATAGTGCAGCACCTGATGGACGACCACGAGATCGGCGCTCTCGTCCGGCAACCGGGTGCCGAAGATGTCCCCGTGGCGCAGCTCGCAATGATCCAGGCCGGCCTTGCCCACATGACTGCGGGCGATGTTGAGCATCTGTTGCGACAGATCCAGGCCCAGCGCCTGCGCGGCCTGCGGCCCCAGCAGGGTCAGCATCCGGCCCGTCCCCGAACCCAGATCCACCAGCCGGCGGAAGGGGCCGGGACCGGCAGCCGCGCGGATCGCCGCCTCCACCGCCTCATCGGCCACATAGAGCGCGCGGATTTCATCCCACCGGGCGGCGTTGCGGGCGAAGTAGGCGCCGGCCTCGGTCTCGCGCTCGGCTTGAACGCTGCGCAGGCGCTCGGCGTCGCGGGCCAGGACCACATCGTCGGCTTCGATCAGGTCGAGCACCTCATCCACCAGCCGGCGCGCGTCACCGCCCGTCACCAGGCGATAGAAGACCCAGGCGCCGTCAGGGAATCGTTCGACCAGCCCGGCCTCAGCCAGGAGCTTGAGATGGCGGGAGACCCGGGGCTGGCTCTGATCAAGGACGCGGCAGATTTCCAGCACCGCCAGCTCCTCGTGGGCCAGCAGGGCGAGAATGCGCAATCGCGTCGGTTCGCCCGCCGCGCGCAAGACATCGACAACCTGGACGGTGGAGAGCGCCATGGATCACATAAAGATATCCTTATGTGATTATGTCAAGCCTTGGCCCACAGATCAGGCGGCCTGCTTCTGCTCCTCATAGACCCATTCGGCCGCCCCCTGTAGGGCTGGCGCAAGATCGGCCTCGAGGCGGCGGCGAACCGCTACCCAGACATCGGCCTCGGAGGCGTCCTCCATCCCCATGTCAAACAGCCGGGCGAAGGCCCGGAGGTCTGTTCGGGCCGTGTCTTCGAGGGCGGGCGCGCCGTCGGCCAGCAGGCCGTCATAGCGCTGGCAGAGTTCGATGAACGCGTCCCGCGGCGGGCTGGGCAGAGGCGTGGCATAGGCGTTCATGAGCGGGACCTTGAAGCAACTGGTCCCCCAAAATGCCCCTGGCGCCCGCGGGTTCACCCCAAGGCCGAGGATTCACGCAAATGTCAGCCGGCTACGCCCTGATCGCTCAGGGGACCGGGCTGAGCAGCGGCTCGCCGGCGAAATGGCGGCGCAGATTTTCCTGCGCCTGGCCGATCATCTTGGGGATCGACTCCAGCGTCCCGCCGGCCGAGTGGGGCGAGAGCACGATATTGGGCACGCCTTCCCACCGCGCCGCCGGCGTCGGCTCCTGCCAGAAGACGTCGAGCGCCGCGCGGCCCAGCCGCTTGTCCTTCAGGGCGACGATCAGCGCATCCTCGTCGACCACCGAGCCGCGGGCCACATTGACCAGCAGGCCCCGCGGCCCCAGGGCTTCGATCACACCTTGCGAGATCAGCCCGCGGTTGGACGCATCGGCGCGGCAGGCCACGATCAGGATGTCGCTGGCTTCAGCCAAGGCCAGAAGGCTTTCGGCCCGGGGCCAGCGCAGGTCGGGCTTGGGGTTCGGACCCCACCACGCCACCTCCAGGCCGAACGCCTCGACGCGGACAGCGCAGGCCTGGCCGATATGGCCCATGCCGACCACGCCGACCTTGCGGCCCTTCAGCGCCGGCCGCGCGCCCAGCCGGTCATCCGGCGCCCAGCGGCCGTCACGCACATGGCGGTCACCCTCGACGATATTGCGCCAGGAGGCGATCAGCAGGCCGACCGCGTGGTCGGCCACATCCTCGGCGTTGAGCCCGTCGGCGTGGGTGACCTCGATCCCCCGCGCGCGGCACCAAGGCACATCCACCCCGTCATAGCCGACGCTGATGCAGGCGATCAGGGCGAGCCTGGGCAACGTGGCCAGGAACTCCGGCTCCAGGACCACCTCGCCGGCATGGGCGATGGCTGCGACCTCGCCGCGATCAGCGTCAGCCAAGTCCCAGCGGCGGACCACGCGATAGCCCTTGGCCTCCAGGCCAGCCTGCATGGGGCCGAGCATGACGTGGGAGAGGAGGACGACGGGCGGGGAGGCGGACATGGGGCGATGCTCCAGCTTGCTCCCCGCCCTATAACCGGTGCGGCGACCCCGTGACCAGGGCGCCGACCGCCTGAGCGGCTAGGGCTCAGGCCGCCGCGGCGTGGCGACCCTCGGCGATTTCCTCGATCAGCTTCTTGCAGAAGGCCGGGATGTCGTCGGGCTTACGCGAGGTGATCAGGCCCTGGTCGACCACCACCTCCTTGTCGACCCACTTGGCGCCGGCGTTCTTCAGGTCGGTCTCCAGGGAGGGCCACGAGGTCATGGTCTTGCCCTCGACCCCGCCGGCGTCGATCAGGGTCCAGGGACCATGGCAGATGGCGCCGATCGGCTTCCCGGCCTTCACGAACTCACCGATGAAGGCGATGGCCTTCTTCTCCAGGCGCAGGGCGTCGGGGTTGATCACGCCGCCCGGCAGCACCAGGGCGTCGTACTCGCCGGCCTTGGCCTTGGCCAGTTCCAGATCAACGGCGGTCTTGCGCCCCTTGTCGTGATGCTCCCAGCCCTGGATTTCCGGGCCCTTGGGGGCGATCACATGGACGGTGGCGCCGGCTGCGGTCAGGGCCGCGACAGGCTGTTCCAGTTCGGACTGTTCAAAGCCGTTGGTCGCCAGCACGGCGACCTTGCGGCCATCAATACGAGGGCTCGCCATGGCGTTCTCCTTTTGGGGTTCGAGTGTCCCGCGGAGAACAGGTTGGGCGGCCGGAAGTTCCGGAAAATCCGGCGGATTCCGGCCTTGATTCCTAGCGGCTGAACTTCTGGAACTTCAGGCGGTGGGGAATGATGCTGTCGGTGCCGAGGCGACGCTTCTTGTCTTCCTCATAGGCGTCGAAGTTGCCCTCGAACCATTCCACGTGGCTGTCGCCCTCGAAGGCCAGGATGTGGGTGCACAGACGGTCCAGGAACCAGCGGTCGTGGCTGATGACCACGGCGCAGCCGGGGAAGTCCTCGAGCGCGCTTTCCAGGGCCTGCAGGGTTTCCACATCCAGGTCGTTGGTGGGCTCATCGAGCAGGATGACATTGCCGCCAGAGGCCAGGGTCTTGGCCAGGTGGACGCGGTTGCGCTCGCCGCCCGAGAGCAGGCCGACCTTCTTCTGCTGGTCGGCGCCCTTGAAGTTGAACGAGCCCACATAGGCGCGGCTGATGATCTCGCGGGCGCCGACCTTCATGATGTCGAGGCCTCCGGAGATCTCCTCCCAGACGTTCTTGTTGGGATCGAGCGCGTCGCGGCTCTGATCCACATAGGACAGCTGCACCGTTTCGCCGAGGCGGATGTCGCCGGCGTCAGGGACTTCCTGCTTGGTGAGGAGCTTGAACAGGGTCGACTTGCCCGCCCCGTTGGGGCCGATGACCCCGACGATGCCGCCGGGCGGCAGGCGGAAGGTCAGGTCCTTGAAGAGCAGCTTCTCCCCATAGGCCTTTTCAAGGTTGTCGGCCTCGATGACCACATTGCCCAGGCGCGGGCCCGGCGGGATCTGAATCTGGGCGAAGGACTGCTTCTCGCGTTCCGAGGCGTTGACCAGTTCATCGAAGGCCGCCAGACGGGCCTTGGACTTGGTCCGGCGCGCCGTGGGCGAGGAGCGCACCCATTCCAGTTCACGCTCCAGGGTCCGCTTGCGGCTCTCGCTCTCGCGGTCCTCGATGGCCGAGCGCTTGGCCTTCTGCTCCAGCCAAGACGAATAGTTGCCCTCATAGGGCACGCCCTTGCCGCGATCGAGCTCCAGGGTCCACTTGGTCACCTGGTCCAGGAAGTAGCGGTCGTGGGTCACCAGGATGACGCAGCCGGGGAAGGCCTCCAGGTGGTGCTGCAGCCAGGCGACGCTCTCGGCGTCCAGGTGGTTGGTGGGTTCGTCCAGCAGCAGCATGTCGGGCTTGGACAGCAGCAGGCGGGCCAGCGCCACCCGGCGCTTCTCACCACCCGACAGCTTGTCCACCGGCCAGTCGTTCGGCGGGCAGCGCAGGGCGTCCATGGCCATTTCAATGCGGCTGTCGATGTCCCAGAGATCGCCGGCGTCCAGCTTCTCCTGGAGGGCGGTCATCTCCTCCATCAGCTCGTCGGTATATTCCTCGCCCATCTTGGCGGCGACGGCGTTGTAGGCGTCGAAGATCTTCTTCTCTTCGCACCAGGAGATCACATTGCCCCAGACGTCGAGCTTCTCGTCCAGGTGCGGCTCCTGCTCGAGATAGCCCATCTTCACGCCGTCGGCGGCGCGGGCCTCGCCGGTGTACTCCTTGTCGATGCCGGCCATGATCTTCAGCAGGGTGGACTTACCCGAGCCGTTGACCCCCACCACCCCGATCTTGGCGTCGGGATAGAAGGACAACCAGATGTTCTCGAACACCTTCTTGCTGCCGGGATAGGCCTTGGTCAGGCCCTGCATCTGAAAAATATGTTGCTGCGCCATGGATGGTGCCGCGCCCGCCTTGAATTACGATTTCGGAATTGGTGCAGGAAATAGACGCCCCCCGGCTTCGGCGCAACGGCGGCGGCCGGATTCGTCGCGCGCAGATTCCGCGGGTCGCCGGGATTGCGGGAACGAAAACCGCCCCCGGGGCTTTTCTCTAGCAACACACACGGCCACCCCGGCCCCGAGAAAAGCTAGGAGATTCCAATGCATAAGGATCAAGTGGAAGGCGGCATGAAGGACGCCAAGGGCAAGCTCAAGGAAGGCGTCGGCAAGATGACTGACAATGAGCGCCTGGAAGCCGAAGGCCATGCCGATCAGGCCGAAGGCAAGATCCAGAAGACCGTCGGCAACGTCAAGGAAGGCGTCCGCGACGCCCTCAAGAAGTAGGCCTTCGCCGCCAAGTCGAACAAGGACGCCGTCCCCCCGGGGCGGCGTCTTTTTTTGTGGCTAAGCCTGAGTCATAAGGCCCGTCGATGGGGGCCATGGGGTCCCCTTGCAGAGCCTGCGCGAGAGGTTTCGGTGTGGCGTCAGTTCGGTTTCGGCTTCGCCCCGCCCTACGCGGTCTGGATGCCGCCATCCTCATCGGCGCAGGGCTGGTGGGCCTCTTCTATCTCAATCGCATCCTCACGCCCTGGCCCCTCTATGCGGGAGATGAGGGCGCCTATCTGATCCGCGCCCTCTATGGCGACG
Source organism: Phenylobacterium sp. (assembly GCF_030680185.1). Lineage (GTDB taxonomy): Bacteria > Pseudomonadota > Alphaproteobacteria > Caulobacterales > Caulobacteraceae > Phenylobacterium. Next base: position 85,873 of record NZ_JAUXVZ010000011.1, on the reverse strand, counting down.
TGCTGGCCGCCCATCCCGAGCGCCACCCGACGCTGCAGCCGGTGGGCAACACCGCCTACCTCCTGCTCATCCGCCTGACCCAGAATCTCACCGACAACCTCCTGCCGTGGCTGCGGCTGATCGGCGCCGCGGGCTATGTAGGCGGCCTCTGGATTCTGCATCGCGCCGTACGGTCGTCTCAGGCGCCCCAGGTCGCCGGCTGGGTCCTGCTGGCGGCGCTTGCCTACCCGTTCCATCGCTTCGTGGTCACCGCCATGCCCGAGGGCGTGTTCGTCTTCGTCCTGGCGGCGATGGCCGCCGCCAGCGCGCTTTGGGCGGTCAGCCGGCCCTGGGCTCATGCCGTCCTGATGGGCGCCATGTGCGCCCTGCTGGTGCTGATCAAGCCCCACGGCCTGACCATGGTCCCGGCCATGACCGCCCTGCTGATCGCCCTGGTCGCGGTCCGTGTGCGCCAGCCCCTGACCGCCCTGACGCAACTGGGCGTGTTCGTCGCCGTCTTCCTGGTCACAGGCGCAGGGATCGAGTTCCTGGGTGGCCGCCCCGAGGCCGCCCTGACCTTCTTCATGGGCTCAGCCTATGGCGACCATTTCGGACGGGTTCCGGACCAGCCCGTCCGCACGGCCGCCATCACCCTCCTGTCGCTGGGCTCGGCGACCCTGCTGCTGGCCGGCGCGCCCCTGGTGGCTGGGAGCCTGGCTGTGGCTCAGCGCTGGCGGCGACGCGAACCCTTGGGCCGGGACGAGATGGCCTTCGTCCTGCTGGCCGCCGCCTTCCTGGCCGCCCTGGCGATGATCCTGGTCTTCGCCGTCAAGGTCTCGGCCATCCCAGGCGAGAGCGGCCGGCTGTGGGGGCGCTATTTCGAATTCTATGTTCCCCTGCTCTGGATCGCCGCCGGCGGATCCCTGGCGGGGTTCTGGCGCGGCGCCGCCTGGCCCCGCCGTCTGCTGCTCGCGGCCATGCCGATGGCGGGACTGTTGGGTCTCTTGGTCGCCTGGCGCCTGGGGGTGCTGCTCAACCCCTGGGACAGCGGCGCGCTCTCGGCCTTCTATCTGCCGCATCTGGACCGCTGGGGCTTTGTGCCGCCGGCGCCCTATCTGCTCCTGTCCGCCGGGGCGGTGAGCGCCCTCTCCCTGGCCCTCTGTCTGGGCTGCGACCTGCTCCGCGCCTGGGCGGCGACCTTCGTCGCCCTTGGCCTGATCTCAACCCACTATGACGACGCCTGGGTCGGCCGGGAGATCGCCGGGCCCCGCGCCGCCCTCCAGCAGGATCTGCACGTCGCACGAGGTTCAAAGCCAACCGACAGCCTGCCGGTCGTGCTCGCCTATGATCATAACGCCAGCCATATGGCCTTCATGGCCTATGACGGCGAGGCGCAGATCCTGGTCCGTCCGCCAGGTCCTGTGCCGCCCGACCTTCTGGAGGGGGGGAGCCAGGTGATCGCCATTGGCGGCGAGCCGCTGCCGCCCCCCTGGCGTGTCACCTATGCCGGCGAGGCCCTGCGCATCTATCAGCGAGAGGGAGCCGTCCCATGATGTCTCGACGCGCCGCCCTGGCGCAGCTGGGCGCCCTCACCCTGGCCGCCTGCGACAAGGCCGACCCCCGGCCGGACCATAGCTGGGTCGATCAGATCCGTTGGCGCGATGACCTTCGCCAGTTCGAAGGCCCCGGTCTGCTGGTGGTCCACAGCTGGAACTTTGCGAACGGGCTGCACGGGTTCATGGCCGATGGCGGCGAGCTTCGCCATCAGCCGGGCGTCGGCGCCGAACTGATCAGCCAGTCGGGCGACCCGAAACTGCGATCGCCGTCCGGTCTTGGCCTGTCGGGGGCGTCAGCAAACCTGATCCTGGTCCGCCTGATGCGAACCTCCGCCGCCGGCCCCTGGGACGGCGCCCTCTATTACGCCACCGACGAGCACGGGGAGTCGGCGGCCTATATGGCCCGGCCCATCGAGACCTGGCCGCCAGAGACGGCCTTTCCCGTCACCCTTGTCTATGACATGGCCAATCTGGCCCGCGGGGGCGACGACTGGACGAGCAGCCGGATCTCGCAATTGCGGCTAGACACCGAGGCGGCGCCAGACGGCGCGGTGCTGATCGCGCAGATCGCGCTCGCCCAAAGGGGCTGAGCCCGCCCCTTTCCGGCTGGGCAAGGCGCGCCCGGGGCCGTTAAGTGCCGCCCAGCATGGCGCGAAGGTGGGGGGCGCAGACATGGCCGGGCCGACAGCCGTATTGGGCGTGGAAGACGCCAGCTTCTACTACGGGGCCACCCGGGTGTTCGAAGGCGTGACCTTCGCCCTGGATAGCGCGCGCACGGCCCTGGTCGGCGAGAACGGGGCCGGCAAGTCGACCCTGCTCAAATGCCTGACCGGCGAACTGGACCTGAACAGCGGCAAGATCATCCGCTCGCGGGGCCTGAAGGTCGGCTACGTGCCCCAGGAGGCGCCTGACCACCTGCTGGCGCTCACCGCCCGGGAGGTTCTGGCCACGGCCCTGCCGCAGGATGGCTCGGAGGACTGGCGGATCGACGTCCTGCTGGACGAGTTCGAAATCCCGGCCGAACTGGCGGAAACCCGGTTTTCCGCGCTCAGCGGCGGGTGGCGGCGGCTGTTCCTGATCGCATCGGCCGTGCGGCTGGCCGAGCCGGACCTGCTGATCCTCGACGAGCCGACCAACCACCTGGACCTCGCCAATATCAACCGGCTGGAGCGCTGGCTGGCCGCCGAGCGCCGCCTGCCGATGCTGATCGTCAGCCACGACCGCGCCTTTCTGGAGCGGACCACCAGCCGCACCGTCTTCCTGAGGACCGATGGGGCGCACAGCTTCGCCCTGCCCTTTGTCGCCGCCCGCGCCGAACTGATGGCCCGCGACGCCGCCGAGGCCACCCGGCGCAAGCTGGAGGCCAAGGAGATTGACCGACTGGAGGCCATGGCCGCCCGCTATCGCCAGTGGGGCGTCCTGAACGACAAGTTCCACAAGCGCGCCAAGGCCACCGAGAAGCGGATCGCCCGCATCGAGGCTGAGCGGACCGAGACCTATGTGGGCCGCGAGCGCCGCCTGGAGCTGGGCGAAGGCGAGATGGACGCCAAGGTCGCCCTGCGGCTGGCCGATGTCACGGTCGCCACGCCCGACGGCCGCGCCCTCTATCGGATCGAGCGCCTGAATGTCGCGGTCGGCGACCGCATCGCCATCCTCGGGATCAATGGCGCAGGCAAGTCGATGCTGCTGAACGCCCTGGCCAAGGCCTACGACCCGGCCCAGACCCACTATGACGGAAGCGCGCCGATCCGCTTCAACCCCTCCATCCGGATGGTCTATTTCGACCAGGCCATGCGCGACCTGCCGCTGAAGATGAGCCTGTTCGACTATGTGGCGGGCGCGGAGGCGGCGACCAAGACCCAGACCAACGCCCTGCTGGCCAAGGCCGGCTTCTCCCACGCCCGGGTCAGCGGCCCGATCGGGGACCTCAGCCACGGGGAGCGGGCCAGGCTGATCTTCCTGCGGCTGAAGCTCGCGCGGCCCAACCTCTACCTGCTGGACGAGCCTACCAACCACCTGGACATCGAAGGCCAGGAGGCCCTGGAGAGTCAGCTGGAAGAGGCTGAGACCACCTGCCTGTTCGTCTCCCACGACCGGCACTTCACCCGCACGGCCGCCACCCGCTTCGTCGAAATCCGCAAGGGCCGCCTGGTCGAGGTCGAGGGCCCCGACGCCTTCTTCGAGGCTCAGTAGGCGGGCCGGTCGTCAATCTTTCGCCCCAGTGACGCACGCAAGCTCCAGCTTGAGGGAACCCCAAGCCAAGATCGGAACCGACATGGCGTCTCCAGCGATACGCTCGGCCTTCACGCTCAGCCTCACCGGGATCGTGGCGTTCTCGCCCCTGTCGGCGAGTGCGGCGCCCCTGGTGCGGGACGGCGAGCCGACCGCCGAAGCCTGCGCGGCCCTGGGCTTCGCTCCGCCGCGGGACGACAGGCGTTATCGCGCCGGCCAGATGATGGGCGCGCCGCCGCCGCCCGCCATGGCCGTCGCGCCGGGACGAGCGCCCATCCCGCCGCTGCCCGTGCCCCCGGTGCAGCCCAGGACGGCCTCCCCCGCGGCCCAGGAAAGCGTCTCGGTCACCGGCTCGCGCATCGTGCCCCAGCCGGGTTCTCCCGTTCCGCAGCGCGACACCGAGCGCTATCCCAACGCCACGCCCAACCCGGTCAAGCGCACGGCCGAGGAGCCGGTCTCGACCTTCTCGATCGATGTGGACACCGCCAGCTACGCAAATGTCCGCCGGTTCCTCAACGATGGCGTGCGGCCACCGTCCGACGCCGTGCGGGTCGAGGAGCTGATCAACTATTTCGACTATGGCTACGCCGCGCCGCGCCGGGGGGAGGCGCCCTTCGCCGCCAGCATCAGCCTCGCCCCCTCGCCCTGGTCGGCGGAGCGAGAGATTCTGCATATCGGCCTGCAGGGCTATGAGCTGGCCGCCAGCGCGCAGCCGCCGCTCAACCTGGTCTTTCTGATCGACACCTCCGGATCCATGTGGAGCGAAGATCGCCTGCCCCTGGCCAAGAAGGCGATGAATGTGCTGATCGACCAGTTGGGCCCTGAGGACCGGGTCTCGATGGTCGCCTATGCCGGCTCGGCCGGCGCGGTCCTCGCGCCCACCGCCGGAACCCACAAGCTGACGATGCGCTGCGCCCTGGGCGTGCTGGAGGCCGGCGGCTCCACCGCCGGCGGCCAGGGCCTGGCGCTGGCCTATGATCTGGCGGCCCAGAACTTTGATCCGAAGGCCGTCAACCGCGTGATCCTGATGACCGACGGGGATTTCAATGTCGGGATTTCCGATCCGGAACGCATGAAGGACCTGGTGACCGAGAAGCGTCGGACCGGGGTCTATCTCTCGGTCTACGGCTTTGGCCGCGGCAACTATAACGACGTGATGATGCAGAGCCTGGCCCAGAACGGCAACGGCACGGCGGCCTATATCGACACCCTGGCCGAGGCCCGCCGGCTGTTCCGCGACGACCTGCCGGCCAGCCTGTTCCCCATCGCCGACGACGTGAAGATCCAGGTGGAGTTCAATCCGGCCACCGTCGCCGAGTACCGGCTCATCGGCTACGAGACGCGGCTGCTGAACCGCGAGGACTTCAACAACGACCAGGTCGATGCGGGCGAGGTCGGCTCAGGCGCGTCGGTCACCGCCCTCTACGAGATCACCCCCGTCGGCGCCCGGCCCTCCAGCGATCCGCTGCGCTATCAGCCCAGCCCCCGCGGCGCGGGCGGCGGCCAGGAGCTCGCCTTTCTCAAGGTCCGCTACAAGGCGCCCGGCGGATCGGAGTCCCAGCTCATGACCCGGCCGGTGACCAAGGCCGATCGGGCCGCGAGCCTCACCCGCGCGCCGGAGGCGACGCGCTGGGCCATCGCCGTGGCCGCCTTTGGCCAGAAGCTGCGGGGCGATCCCTGGGTGGCCGACAGCTTCGACTGGGATGAGATCGAGACCCTGGCCCAGGGCGCGCGAGGCCAAGACGTCGACGGCGACCGGGCCGAATTCATCACCCTGGTGCGGGCCGCCGAAGATGGCCGGGCGGCGTCTTCAGGTCGTTAGGTCTGCGGATCAAAATCGCCTGCGCCCCGTTGATGGATCAAGGATCAATCGGCGGGTGGAAAGGGCGCGGCTGTGTTGCAAAACCCGACCTCGAGGAAGGTGGTCCTGGCGCGACTAAGCCAGGACGCCAGCCCTCCTCGCCCGGCGGCTGGGCCAGACAGCCTCCATCTGGTCGACGCCACCATGATGTATGCGCCCCGCTCCGGCGGCGTGAAGCGCTACCTGCTGGCCAAGCGTGACTGGCTGCGCTCGCACAGACCTGACGTCGGCCACACCATCGTCGCGCCCGGTCGCCGCACCGGTCAGGCCGGCCCAGGGCTCGTGACCATCGCTGCGGCCCGCCTGCCCTTCGGCGACGGCTATCGGATGCCGGCCAGCGTGACCAGGTGGGCCGACATGATCACGCTGCTCGAGCCCGATGTGATCGAGGCTGGGGATGTCTTCGTGCCGGGCCTGGCCGCCCTTGAGGCGGGCCAGAGAGCCGGCCGGCCCGTGGTCGGCTTCTGCCACACCGACGCCGCAGCCCTGGCGGCGCTTCATCTGGGGGAATGGGCCAGGGCGCCGGCCAGACGTCAGTGGGCCGAGACCTTCGCCCGCTTCGACCGGGTGATCGCCCCCAGCCGGCACATGGCCGGGCGCCTGGCCGCGGCCGGCGTCGACGATGTGGCGGTTCAGCCCCTGGGTGTGGATATCGAACTCTTCCATCCGGACCGCGGCGACCGCGCTGGCCTCCTCCGCCAGCTGGGGCTTGCCGCCGACACCCGACTGCTGACCTTCATCGGCCGGCCGGCGCGGGAAAAGAATATCGAGGCCATGATCACCGCCGTGGAGCGCCTGGGCGGTTCCTATCGATTGCTCCTGGTGGGCGCCGGCAAGGATGCGCGCGCCTCTGATCGGGTGATCTCCCTCGACTATGAGGCCGACGCTCCCGCCCTGGCGCGCCTGGTGGCCAGCGCCGACGCCTTCCTGCACGCCAACGAGAACGAGCCCTTCGGCCTGGCCGTGCTGGAGGCCCTGGCCTCGGGCACGCCGGTGGTCGGGCCTCGCAATGGCGGGGTCGGCGAGCTGATTGACGAGAGGGTGGGGCAGCCGGCCGAGGGCGTCACGCCGGTCGCGCTGGCCGAAGCGATCGAGGCCCTGTTCGCCCGCGACCTGGACGCCGTCTCCGCCGCCGCACGGCGCCGGGCCGAGACGCGGCATGGCTGGGCCGCCACCTTCCAGGGCCTGATGCGCCTCTATGGCGAGATGGTCCAGGGGACGGAACCGGCCCGCCCCCTGGCCATGAGCGCCTAGAGCCTGATGCGATCAGACGGAACCGTCTGATCGTTGAATGAGGCTCTAAACTCTAAGTCTTGAGCGCGTCTTGTTCCGATAACCGGCTCCCACTTATCGGAACGCGCTCTAGGTCTAACGCCCGGTCGGCAGGTCCTTGAACGCCACGTCCTTGTCCACCCGGATGTCGCCGGGCAGGCCGAGCACGCGCTCGGCGATGATGTTGCGCAGGATCTCGTCGGTGCCGCCAGCGATCCGCATGCCCGGGGCCGACATCAGCGAGGCGTGGAAGGCCCCGCGCAGCGGCGCCAGGGCCGGGTCATTGATGATCCCGTACTGATCGAGCATCTCCACGGCCGAATTGGCCAGCTCCTGCATCTGCACGGCCGAGATGATCTTGCCGATGGAGCTTTCCGGGCCAGGGGTTTCGCCCTTGGACAACGCCGTCATGGTGCGGTTGCGGGTGTGCTTGAGGCCTTCGGCCTGGACGTACCAGTCGGCCAGCTTTTCCCGCAGGGCCTGGTCCTTGATGGCCGCGCCGCCGTCGAGGCCCGGCGTCTCGCGGGCCGCCTCCATGAAGGCGCTCCAGCCGGCGCCGGACGACCCGCCCACGGCCAGGCGTTCGTTCATCAGGGTGACCAGGGAGACCCGCCAGCCGTCGTCCACCGCGCCCAGACGCTGGCTGTCCTTGACCCGCAGGTCGGTGAAGAAGACCTCGTTGAAGCCCGAGCCGCCCGACATCTGGTGGATCGGCCGCACCTCGACGCCCGGATCCTTCATGTCGATCCAGAACATGGTCATGCCCTTGTGCTTGGGCGCGTCCGGATTGGTGCGGCAGATGACGATGCCGAAGTCCGAGAACTGGGCCCCGGTGGTCCACACCTTCTGGCCGTTGATGATCCAGTCGCCAGACCCGTCCGGGGCGCGCTCGGCCCGGGTGCGGGCGCCAGCCACGTCAGAGCCGCCCGATGGCTCGGAGAACAGCTGGCACCAGATCTCCTCGCCGCGCATGGCGGGACCGACGAAGCGCTTCTTGGTCTCTTCGTCGGCGAAGGTCATGACGGTGGGCACGCACATGCCCAGGCCGATCTGGAACGGATTGCCCGGCGTCGGGAAGGCGGATTCTTCCTGGCCGAAGATCACCTGCTGGATCGGGTTGCCGCCCTGCCCGCCCCACTCCTTGGGCCAGGTGATGCAGGCGTAGCCCGCGGCGGCCTTCTTAGCCTGCCAGGCCTTGGAGGCGGCCAGGCCGTCGTTGGATTCGCCCAGCGGATCAGGCTCGCCCTCACGCTTCTTGGGGGCGTTGGCGTTCAGCCACTCGCGCACCTGCTGGCGGTAGGCGGCCTCTTCGGGGGTGTCTTTGAAGTCCATGATCTTGATCCCTATCAGGCGGCGGCGTTGCGGCGTTCGAGCTGGCTGACCAGCCGTTCCTTCCAGACCCGCGGCGCCCCGGCCACGAGGGAAAGCTGGCGCGAACGCCGGTAGTGCAGATGGCAGTCCATCTCCCAGGTGAAGCCGATGCCCCCATGGGTCTGGATGTTTTCCTTGGATGCGAACCAATAGGCCTCGGAGCCAGCGATCCGCGCGGCGCTGGCGGCCACGGGCAGTTCGGCCGCCCCGGTGTTGAGCGCCCAGGCGCCGTAATAGGCGTTGGAGCGGGCCAGCTCGTTCTTCACATAGATGTCGGCCAGCTTGTGCTTGATGGCCTGGTAGGAGCCGATCACCCGGCCGAAGGCGTAGCGTTCCAGGGCGTAGCCCTTGGCCATCTCCAGGCAGCGGTCGGCGCCGCCGCACTGTTCGAAGGCCAGCAGGACCGCGGCGCGGTCATTGATCTGCTCCAGCAGTTCCAGGCCCTGGCCAGCCTCGCCGAGGCGTTTGACGGGCGCGTCCTTGAAGGTCAGGCGCGCCGCATCCCGGGTCGGGTCCAGGGTCTTGAGCGAGTCCCGCGTCACCGAACCATCAGTGAGGTCGGCGATGAACAGGCTAGGCCGGCCATTCTCCTTGGCCAGCACCAGGGCGACAGTGGCGATGTCGCCATCGGTGACCGGCAGCTTGACGCCATTGAGCTTGCCGCCCTCTACGGTGGACTGCAGGGTCGAAGCGGTGGTGACGCCGGGGCCCTCGGACACCGCCATGGCGCCGATGACTTCGCCGGCGGCGATGCGCGGCAGCAGATCAGCCTTCTGCTCGTCCGAACCCGCCAGCATGATCGCCTCGGCCAGGAAGTAGACGGTGGAGGCGAACGGGATCGGGGCCACCGCGCGGCCCAACTCCTCGGCGATCACGCACAGCTCCAGCCGACCGAGGCCCAGGCCGTTGTACTCCTCGGGAATGGCCGCGCCGAGCCAGCCCTGACCGACCACGGCCTTCCACAGATCCTCGTCATAGGCCCGGCCGTCCTCGTCGAGGACCTTTCGCACCCGGCTGGTGGGGCACTGGGCGTCGAGGAACTTGCGCGCCTCGCCCTTCAGAAACTTCTGGTCGTCGGAAAAATCGAAATTCATGCCCGTCTATCCCGCCGGTTTGCGGCGTCTGCGTTTCCCTGAACCCCCACCATACGCATCGCAGCCGGCGTGGAAAGATTGACCTCGCGTCAAGGATTTCAGGGTCTTATGGACGAAATTCTGTGTGGTGGTGCGTATGGCCAAGGCTGTCTTCCAACGTAATCAAAAGGTCTGGGTCGAAAGCGTCGGCGCCTGGGCGGTGATCGAAAAGATCGTGCCGGTCTGGGCCCGCGGCTTCGATGAGCCCGTGCGCGTGACCTATGACGTGGGCCTGGGCCGCGATTTCCACGCCCATGAGCTTCGCCCCGAGCAATCGAGCCAGGATCTGATCAACGACGATGAGCCCAGCTGGCGGCTCCTGCGGGCCCGCAACAAGTGGCAGCAGCCTGACGATTGCGCCCATCACCCCTATCCCGGCACCTATCCGGTGGTGGTCACCGACGCCAATGACTGGGGCGGCTGGCGGGTGCCTGGCGCGGAGTACGACCGCGATCCCCTGAAGATCGAGTTCCAGGCCCGGCTGATCGCCTCGACCCGCCGACTGCTGTCGATCTCGCGGCACCTGGCGGCCCTGGTGGACGAGGCGCCGGAGGACGCCCCGCCGGAAATCCGCCGCCTGGCCGAGGAGGCCCGCAAGGTGGACCGGTTCCTGCAGCAGATTCCCGCCGCCGCCGAGGCGCCGCCGGAAGCCGCAGAAGACGCCGCCTGAGGCCCTGGCGCCTCGCCGCCTCTGGCGAGGGCCGCCCTGCAGGTTTACATCGTTGGGATGCGCACCGAAACGCCCCAGCCGATCCGCCTGTCCGACTATCGCCCGCCGGCCTTCCTGGTGGACGAGATCCATCTGGACTTCGACCTGCAGCCCAGCGCCACCCGGGTGAAGGCCAGGCTCAGCCTGCGCCGCAATGGCGACCACGCCGATCCCCTGGTCCTGAACGGCGAGCGGCTGACCCCGATCTCGGTGGCCATCGACGGCCGCGTCCTGGCCGAGGCCGACCGGGTCATCGACGCCGAATATCTGACCGTCGCCGACGTCCCCGATGTCTTCGTGCTGGAGACCGAGGTCGAGATCGATCCGGCCGCCAACACCTCGCTGGACGGCCTCTACATGTCCGGCGGCCGGTTCTGCACCCAGTGCGAGGCCGAGGGCTTCCGCAAGATCACCTGGTATCCCGACCGCCCCGACGTGTTGTCGAAATTCACCGTGCGGATGACCGCCGACAAGGCCTTCCAGCGCCTGTTGTCCAACGGCAACCTGATGGAGTCGGGCCAGACGCCGGATGGCCGTCACTACGCCGTGTGGAACGACCCCTTCCCCAAGCCCTGCTATCTGTTCGCCCTGGTGGCCGGCGAGCTCGACGTGCTGGAGGACAGCCTCGTCACCATGAGCGGCCGCAAGGTGGACCTGCGCATCTATGTCGATCCGGGCATGGCCGACCGCGCGGTCTACGCCATGGACGCCCTGAAGCGCTCGATGAAGTGGGACGAAGAGGCGTTCGGCCGCGAATACGACCTCGACCTCTTCATGATCGTCGCCGTGCGGGACTTCAACTTCGGCGCCATGGAGAACAAGGGGCTGAACATCTTCAACTCCTCGCTCCTGCTGGCCGACCAGGCGACGGCCACCGACTTCGACTATGAGCGGATCGAGAGCGTCGTCGCCCACGAATATTTCCACAACTGGACCGGCGACCGCATCACCTGCCGCGACTGGTTCCAGCTGTGCCTGAAGGAAGGCCTGACCGTCTTCCGCGACCAGAGCTTCTCGGCCGACATGCGCGGCGCCGCCGTCCAGCGGATCAAGGACGTGAGGGCCCTGCGCGCCCGGCAGTTTTCCGAGGATCAGGGGCCGCTGGCCCATCCGGTGCGGCCGTCGAGCTATCTGAAGATCGACAACTTCTACACTGCGACCATCTACGAGAAGGGCTCCGAGGTCATCGGCATGCTCAAGACCCTGATCGGGGCCGAGGCCTTCCGAAAGGGCATGGATCTCTATTTCGACCGCTGGGATGGCCACGCCACCACGGTCGAGGCCTTCATCGAATGCTTCGCCGAGGCGTCTGGCCAGGATCTGACCGACTTCTTCGCCTGGTACGAACAGGCCGGCACGCCCCGCCTGGACGTTCGTCGCACCTATGACGCCGACGCCCAGACCCTCAGGCTCGACCTGAGCCAGACCACGCCGCCGACGCCTGGCCAGGCCAGCAAGAAGCCCCTGCCCATTCCGGTGCGGCTGGGCCTGCTCGATGGCGAAGGCCGCACGCTGGCCTTCGAACGCGATGGCCAGGCCACCGACGAGACCGTCGTCGTGCTGAACGCCGCCAAGACCAGCGTCACCCTGACCGGCGTTGACCGCGAACCCGTGCTCTCCGCCCTGCGTGGCTTCTCGGCGCCCGTGGTGCTGACCACGGACGCTGCGCCCAAGGACCGCTATGTCCAGCTGGCCGCCGATCCGGACCTGTTCAACCGCTGGGAAGCCGGCCAGGACCTGGCCCGCGACCTGATGCTGGCCCGCAGCGCCGGGACCCCCGACGAGGTGGGCGAGGAACGCTATGCCGAGGCGGTCGGCCGCGCCCTGTCGGACCAGGCCGCTGACCCGGCCTTCAAGGCCCTGCTGCTGTCCCTGCCCAGCGAGACGGAGCTGGCGCTGGCTCAGCAGCCCGCCGACCCGGCCGCCATCCATCTGGCTCGCAACGCCCTGCGCGCCCGGCTGGCCGTGCACCTGGCCGAGGAGCTGGGCCGGCTGCACACCGGCCTGCAGGACCTGGGGGAATTCTCTCCCGACGCCGCCGGCGCAGGCCGTCGCGCCCTGCGCAACATGGCCCTGGAGATCCTGGCCACCGACCCCCATGCCGAGAACGCCGAGCGCGCCTATGGCCACTATGAGGCGGCCGGCAACATGACCGACGCCATGGGCGGCCTCTCGGCCCTGATGCAGATCGGCGGCGAGCCGTTCGAAAAGGCCCTGGCCGACTTCTATGAGCGCTGGAAGGGGGAGCCCCTGGTCATCGACAAGTGGTTCGCCCTGCAGGCCCGCGCGCCGGACGAGGGCGCGCTGGGCCGTGTCCTGGGCCTCACCGCCCATCCCGCCTTCGACGCCAAGAACCCCAACCGCCTGCGGGCCCTGGTCGGGACCTTCGCCGCCGGCAATCCAGCCCGGTTCCACGATCCCAGCGGGGCCGGCTACCAGTTCCTCGCCGACCAGATCCTGATGGTCGATGGGTACAACCCCATGACGGCGGCCCGCCTGCTGGAGCCGCTGGGAGGCTGGCGGCGATATAGGCCCGATCTGGGCGCCCTCATGCGCGGGCAACTGGAGCGGATCGTGGCCCAGCCCAGCCTGTCCAAGAACGTCTACGAACTGGCCTCCCGCGCCCTGGCCGAAGACTGATCCTCGCCCTGGTCGCCGGCGCCGATCTCTGCGCGCGGCCGGCGATCAGGACGTTAAGAGACGATCCGCCCACAAGCGCGACGGTATGACTCGTGACGTGATGAGTCCGCGCGCCTAGACTCTGCTTCGCGGGGTGACTCGATTTTTTGAGGGCAAGGAGCGGCGGGCTTGGCCGGACGCGGACGCAAGAGCGCGGCTCGGACACAGGGCCGGCGTCGCGGCGGGGATGTGACCCCAGGCTCCCGGCCGCCGCCGACGTTCGCGTTCGCGCGGGTGGCGATCCTGACCACCCTATTGCTGATGGCCGTCTACACCGCCTTCGCCGTCGCCCGCATTGAGAGCGAACCCACCAGCGTCAGCCAACTGGGCGTCGTGCTGCCCAGCCGCGCCGAGGCGCTTGCTGCGCGACTGGACGCCGAGGCCGCCGCGCTGCAGGGCGGCCTGCTGGCGGCCCGCGACGCCCTCGAAGCCCGTCCGGACGCGCCCCTGGCGGCGGCCGAGACTGCGCTCCGGGTCACCTCGGGCGCCGGGGCGGCCGTTGCGGTGGTGGACACCACCGGCGTGCTCGCCCTCACGGGATCAGCCTCTGGCGCCGACTGGCCCGAACTGGCCGCCCAGGCCGACGCCGCCCGACAGGCGGTCTGGTTTGGGGTCGCCGCCGCCGAGCGCCCAACCCTAATCGGGGCGACGGCCGCGGCCACGCCGCTGGGCCGCCGCTGGATTCTGATCGCCGGCGATCCTGCGCGCCTTGCCAACCACCTTGCCGGCCAGTCGCCAGCTGCGATCGTCTCGGACAAGGGCCTCGTGCTGAGCGCGGTCGGCGACGGCGGCGTCGCCCAGGCCGACAGCCTGTTGTCGGGCTTTGGCATGACGCCAGGGGCGCTTCGCGCCGGACGTCTGGCGCGGGCCAAGGCGCCGGATGGCTCGAACCTGCAGATCGCCAGCCAGCCGGCGCTGGGGGGCGCCCTTCTGGCGATCGCCGGCGCAGACGCCGATCCCATGGAATTGCTGTCGGCGCAGGAGCAGCTTGGCTGGGTGCTGATCCCCCTGGGCGTCGCCTTCATGCTGGGCCTGCTGTTGTTCGTCCAAAGCCGGAAGGTCGAGGACGCCCAGCAGGCCTTCTATGACAGCGAGCAGCGCTTCCGGATGGCCGTCGAGGCCGCCCGTTGCGGTATCTGGGAATGGGACCTGGTCACCGACGAGGTGTTCCTCTCCGACGTCACCGGCGGGATGCTGGGCTGGGGCGGCGGCGGCGTGGTCGGCGGCCAGGAGGTGCTGGAGCGCGTCTCCCCGGATCATCGCGAGCGGGTGCGTCAGGCCCTGGCCACCGCAGCCCTCTATGGCGCGTTCGACGTGTCGTTCCGGGTGCCCGGCGCGCCGGGGGAGCGGCCGCTGTGGGTCGACGCCCGCGGCCAGGCCTTCGGCCGATCCGACGAGGGCGGCTTCGTCAGGATCATCGGCGTCGCCCTGGACGTCACCGAGGAACGCATGGCCCAGGCCCGCGCCCAGGCGGCCGAAAACCGCCTGCGCGACGCCATCGAGAGCGTGTCCGAGGCGTTCGTTCTGTGGGACCGCCACGGCCGCCTGCTGATGTGCAATCGCAACTATCGCAGCGTCTTCTCGCTGGAGGCCCGCCTGCTCAAGCCCGGCGCGTCGCGCGACCAGGTCAACCGCTTCGCCCAGCTGGCGATCCGCCAGGAACAGCCCGCCGCCGACGGCCGGCGTGGGGTGCGCGAAGCCGAGCTGAACGACGGCCGCTGGATTCAGATTTCAGAGCGTCGCACGGCCGAGGGCGGCCTGGTGATGACGGCGGCCGACATCACCGCCATCAAGACCCAGGAAGAGGCCCGCCGGCTGAACGAAGAGGCCCTGCAGAAGGTCGTCGTCAGCCTGGAGCGCAGCCAGGAACAGCTGTCGGAACTGGCCCGCAAATATGAGGCCGAAAAGGTCCGCGCCGAGGGGGCCAACAAGGCCAAGAGCGAGTTCCTGGCCAATATGAGTCACGAGCTTCGGACCCCGCTCAACGCCATCAACGGCTTCTCCGAGATCATGGTCGGCGAGATGTTCGGGCCCCTGGGCGACCCGCGCTACAAGGAATACTGCGGCGACATCCTCTCGTCGGGCCAGCATCTGCTGGCCCTGATCAACGACATCCTCGACATGTCCAAGATCGAGGCCGGCAAGATGAACCTGAAGTTCGAGCCCCTGACGCTCGAGGACGTGGTCGAGGACGCCGCGCGCCTGGTCCGCAACCGGGCCGAGAGCGCGGGCCTCGCGGTGGATCTGGAATTCCCCCGCGACCTGCCGGAGGTCGAAGCCGACTACCGGGCCGTCAAACAGGTGCTGCTCAACCTGCTCTCCAACGCCATCAAGTTCACGCCGCGGGGCGGCCGCATCACGGTCCGCGCCGACGCCCGCCCCGACCCCACCGGCGAGCGGGTCCGCATCAGCGTCAAGGACACCGGCATCGGCATCGCCCCAGAGGATCTGGCGCGGCTGGCCAAGCCCTTCGAACAGATCGAAAGCCAGCATTCCAAGACCCAGCAGGGCACAGGCCTCGGCCTCGCGCTGACCAAGTCGTTGGTTGAGATGCACGGCGGCTCGCTGGACATCCGCAGCGCCCCTGGCGAAGGCACCACGGTGGGCTTCTCCCTGCCGGTGCGCCAGACGGTCAGCGTTGAAACGGCGGCGCGACGGACCGGAACCGCCGCCTAAGGCGCCGGGGTCGGCTCTTCGGGCGGGCCAGTCCGGCGCTCGTCACGGGGACCGCGGCTGCGGCGGCCGTCGCGGGACGGCGGGCGGGCCAGGGCCTCGGCGAAGGCCTGGCGTTCCTGAAGGCTCAGCTCGCCAGCGAAATCCACCACACGACCTTCGACCGCGCTGCGGGCTTCGGCCTCGATGGCCTGGGCCCGGGCCAGATCGCGGCGCACGGCTGCGGGATCGAAGGGTTCGTCGCCCAGATTGCTCCAGGCCTCCCGACGCACCCGGCCCGCCTCAGTCAGCTTTCGACGCACCTGGCCGGCCTCGCCGCGGATGGTCTGGCGATAAGCGTCCTGGCGCTCCGGCGACAGCGATTCCGCCGCCTGGAAGAAGGGCGGCGGTCCGGGTCGCATGGCGCTTTCGCGGCCCTCCGCCATGCGGGTCCCGATCACCAGGCCCCCCACCACCGCGCCGATGGCGAACAGGTTCACCGCCAGGGAGACGAACAGGGCGATGGTCAGATTGCGTTGCGACATCAGACGTCTCCCACCACTTCAGCGTCCAGGGCGTCCGAGGCGCTGACCGCCGCGGTGATCACATCGAATTCGGCCGAGACCGGCGCCATGGCGGACGAGGCCACCACGCCAGCCATGACGCCCGCGGCGCCGGCGGCCATCAGTCCAGCGCCCAGCCCCGTACGCCAGATCCAGCCGCGCCAGGGCGCGACGCGGCGTTCGGTCGGGGCGGCGGCCAGCACGGCGGCCTGCAGGGCCGGGCTCGCCGCCGGGGCGCGCCAGGCGTCCAACGCCCAGTCCAGATCGCTCTGGGCCGCCAGCACGGGAGCCGTGGCCTCGGGATACTCGGCCATCAGCAGGGCTGCGGCCTCACGTTCGACGATGGGCCAACGGCCGACGTCGCCCCCATAGGCCTCGGCGAGCCCGGCGAACCGCTCCAGATCCATGATGGGTCCCTTCTTCATACTCGCCGCCTCAACGCATGTCCGACAGGCCCGCGCGCAGGGCGCGACGGCCTCGGGACAGCAGACTTTCCAGGGCCTCGACGCTGACGCCCATCAGGGCGGCGGCCTCGATATTCCCCAACTCCTGATAGTGGCAGAGCACGATGGCCTCTCTCTGCCGGTCGGGGAGACGCGCCAGGGCCGCAGCCACCCGGTCGCCCACATCGGCGGCCTCGAGGTTGCGATCGGGCGCCGGCCCTTCGTCGATCTGTTCCGGCGGCGCCTCGGTGGGGATTTCCCGCCGTCGCCGCAGCCGGTCGTAGCAGAGGTTCAAGGCCACCCGGTGCAGCCAGGTGTCGAACTTCGCCACCCCGGGCTTCCAGTGCTCGGCCTGACGCCAGGCGCGCACGAAGACCTCCTGAGTCACATCCTCGGCCTCGGTCGCATCGCCCAGCATCCGCACCGCAAGGCCGTTGATCCTTGAGAGCTTGCGCGCCATCAGCGCGCGCACGGCGGCCGGGTCCCCCCGGGCCACGCGGGTCAGCAGCTCCTCGTCCGGATCGGGCGCCGTGGCCAATCCTCACCTCGCCCGCATCAAGGCGGAAACAGGCGCGGCGATCACGGTCGTCCATCGGGCGCGTAGAACATGGGCGACGTCCTCCAGCAGGTCGTTCGAGGAGTTTAACGGCGCCGGGCGCCGCTTTCCGTCGCTCATGCCGGCGCCAGTTTCTCGAAAGCCGCCCTTGCCGCCTTTCGCGCCGCCTCCAGCCGCGGGCGGACCTTCTTGAAATCGCCCTCGCCGGCCGCCCGCGCCAGCAGGCGACGGAAGGCCGTCGGCTCAAGGGCGGGATCGGCGTCGTCTTCCAGGGCGAGCTTGATCAGCTGGCTGAGATTCTGCTGCAGACGCCAGGCGTCCTCCAGCTGCTGCAAGGGCGCTTCGGCTTCCAGGCCAGATTCCCGGAAGGCTTCCAGGGCGCGGGCCGTATGCTGGCGCAAGGGCCCGCCGTCGGCCGCATGGGCCAGTTGCAGGAACTGGGCGGCGAACTCCACATCCACCAGGCCGCCCCGCGACAGCTTCATGTCCCAGAAGTCCTTGGCCGGCCGTTCGGCCTCCATCAGGGACCGCATGGACCAGACGTCCTTGGCCAGCCTGGCGCGATCCCTCGGCTGCCGCAGGGCGGCCTCGATCAGGCCCTCGGCGGTCTCGGCGAAGGCCGGCGTGCTGGCCCAGACGACACGGGCGCGGGTCAGGGCCAGAAACTCCCAGGTCTCCGCCTCGCTGGCGTAGTAGGCCTCGAAGGCCGACTGGCTGACCGCCACGGGTCCTTGCGTGCCCGAGGGCCGCAGTTGCATGTCGACCTCGTAGAGGCCGCCCTCGGCCGTCGGCAGGGACAGGGCCGCGATCAGCCGCTGGGTGAAGCGGCCATAGAAGGTCTCGGCGCCCCAGCTCTTCAGGCTGGACATGGCCCGGGGATCATCGGCCCGGTAGAGGGTCATCAGGTCCAGGTCCGACGAGGCGGTCATCTCCCGCGAGCCGCACTTGCCCAGCGCCACGACCGCGACCTCGCCTGGAAAGGCGCCCCCGATCCGCTCGGCCTCGGCCAGGGCGGCCGGCGCCAGGGTGCGGATGCAGAGATAGGCGAGATCGGCGAAGCCCCGGCCCACCCGCTCGGCGCTGGCCACCCCGCTCATCACCTGGACGCCCAGGCGGAAGGCCTGTTCGCGGTGCACCCGGCGCACCGCGTCCATCACCTCCTCGAACCCCTCGGCCCGGGAGATGGCGACGGCCATCACCGCCTCATCCTCAGCCGGATCGATCTCGGCGAAGAAGTCCCCGTCGATCAGGGCGTCGATGGCTGCAGGCCTGCGAGCGAGCGTCGCCGCCAGCTTCGGCGCGAAGGCCAGCACCTGGACCAGCAGTTCGAACAGCTTGGGATTGGCCAGGAACAGGGACTGGAGCTGCACGCCCGACGACAGGCTGGCGAAGAAGTCGCTGAACCGGTTGAAGGCCGCATTGGGCGCGCCGGTGGCGTGGGCCGCCTCCAGCAGACGCGGCGCCAGCCGGGTGAACAGCTCGCGACCCCGCTCGGTGCGGGTGGCGGGGATCCGCCCGTGGTGCCAGGCCCGGATGGTCTGGGAGACCTGCAGGGGGTTGTCGAACCCCATGCGCGCCAGGGTCTTCAGGGTGGCCGGGTCGTCATCGACCCCGGTGAAGATCAGGCTGCCGAACGTCGAAGAGAGCGCCTCCTCGTCCGGGAAAAGCTCGCCATAGCGGCGGTTCACCGTTTTCAGCACCTCGGTGATGGCGGCGTCGAAGTCACGAACCTTGTCGTGGCCGAACAGGGCCGCCACGCGGGCGCGATCTCCATCGCCCTCGGGAAGGCGGTGGGTCTGTTCGTCGGCGATCATCTGGACGCGATGCTCGACGGCGCGCAGCACATCATAGGCCGCGTTCAGCTCATCGGCGGTCGCGGGCTCCACATGACCGGCCGCGGTGAGCGCCGCCAGGGTCTCCAGGGTGCGCCGGCCCCGAAGTTCCGGATGGCGGCCCCCTAGGATCAATTGCTGGGTCTGGACGTAGAATTCGATCTCGCGAATGCCGCCGCGACCGAGCTTGAGATCGGCCCCCTTGGCCGTCAGCCGGTCATCGACCTTGTGGACGTGAATCTGGCGCTTGATCGAATGGATGTCGGCGATGGCGGCGAAGTCGAGATTCTTGCGCCAGATGAAGGGCGACAGCTCCTCCAGAAAGGCCTCGGCCCGCGGCAGGTCGCCGGCGCAGGGCCGCGCCTGGATGAAGGCCGCCCGCTCCCAGTTCTGGCCGACGGTCTCGTAATATTCGAAGGCCGCCGCCAGGGTCACGGCCGGCGGCGTCGAGGAGGGATCTGGCCGCAGGCGCAGATCGACCCTGAAGACGTAGCCCTCGTCCGTGCGATCCTGCATCAGCGACGCCAGGCCTTGGGTCAGGCGGACGGCGAAGGCCCGCGGCTCTACGCCTTCAGCGACCGGCAGGGCGTCGGGGTCATAGAAGACCGAGATGTCGATATCGCTGGAATAGTTGAGTTCGAAGGCGCCCTGCTTGCCCATGGCCAGGCAGAACCAGCCCGGCACGGGCCCCGCATCGCCCTGCCCGACGGCGCTCAGCCGGCCGGCGGCCACCTCGGCCCGGGCGACCGCTTCCAGCGCCGCAGCCAGGGCGGCGTCAGCGAACCGGGTCAGGGCGCCGGTGACGGCGTCGAGGTCCCACACGCCGCCCAGGTCGGCCAGGGCCGTCAGCAGATGGGTCTCGGCCTTCAGCCGCCGCAGTTCCGCGCCGGCCTCAACGCTCTCCAGGACGCCCGCGGCCGCCGTGCGGACCAGGATGTCGGCGAACCGGGCGTCGGGCTCGGCCGCCAGCAGATCGGCCAGCATCCCTGGGCGCCGACGGGCGAGGCCTGCGAGATAGGGCGAGGCCCCGAAGACCGGCGCCAAGGCCGGCCAGGCCGCGTCCAGACGCCCGCGCCAACCGCCCTTGTCGGCCGCCTGGATCAGCATCTCAAGGGTGCGCTCGGCGGCCTTGGGATCGGCCACCGGGCCACAGGGACGAAGCGAGTCAGCGAGCAGGGTCATGGGGCCAGTGTGGCTGGGGTGACGGGCCTCTGGCAAACCGCGGCGGCTTCAAGCCGCCTGGGGCACAATCACGGCGACGCGAAGGCCGGGCCCGATCTCGCCGACCTTGCCCGGCCCCTCAGACAGCTCCACCCGCCCGCCGTGCGCCTCGGCGACGGCGACGACCAGAGACAGGCCAAGGCCCGCGCCCGGCTGGTTGCGGCTGTTTTCCAGGCGCACGAAGCGCTCCACCACCCGGCTCCGGTCGGCTTCCGGCACGCCAGGTCCGGTGTCGGTGACCGAGAACTCAACCTCGCCGGACGACCGGCGGCGGACCCGCAGCATGATGGCGCCGCCCTGGGGCGTGTACTTGATGGCGTTGTCCATCAGGTTGGCCAGGGCCTGGGCCATGAACTCCCGGTTGGCGCGGATGGAGAGGCCGCGCACCCGCTCGGCCTTGAAGTCCAGACCATTGTCCTCGCACAGCGGCTCGTAGAGCTCGCAGATGTCGGCGGCCAGGTCGGCGGGGTCGAACAGGGTCGGGTCTGGCGCTGTGCCGGCCGCCTGCAGGCGGGCGATGGCCAGCACCGCGCCGAAGGTCTTCAGAACCCCGTCGGTGTCTTCGATCGCCTGGGCGAAGGCCGCCTCGGGATCGCCGCGGCCGGCTTCCAGGTCCAGGTACGAGGCCTCCAGCCTGGCGCGCAGACGGGTCAGCGGCGAGCGCAGGTCGTGGGCGATGGCGTCGCCGGCATGCTTGTGGCCGGCCATGGAGCGCTCCAGGCGGTCGAGCATCTCGTTGAGGCCGACGGCCAGTTCGTCCAGTTCGTCGCGGGTCCCGCGCACCGGCGCCCGGGCGGTGAGGTCGCCATTGCGCACGGCGTCGACCACGGTGTTCAGGCCGGTCATGGAGCGGCTGACATTGCGGCTGACCACCACGCCGCCGGCTAGGCCCAGGACGATGACCAGGGCGCCAGCCCCCCAAAGCGCCCGGACGATCTTGACCACATAGGCCTCGTCCTCGGCCACGTCGGCGCCGACAAACAGGATCTCGCCGCCTGACAGGCGCTCCTGCAGGCCGCGGGCCGGGCGGTTGATCTCCCGGCCCTGCACGTCGAACTCGGTGACCCGGAAGCTGGTCCAGGCCGGA
Source organism: Phenylobacterium sp. (assembly GCF_030680185.1). Lineage (GTDB taxonomy): Bacteria > Pseudomonadota > Alphaproteobacteria > Caulobacterales > Caulobacteraceae > Phenylobacterium. Next base: position 64,727 of record NZ_JAUXVZ010000011.1, on the reverse strand, counting down.
TCGCCATTGAACTCGTCGAGGGGCGACTCCTCGATGGAGCCGGAGATGCGCGTGCCGTCGGGGCGCATCAGCAGATAGAGATAGGGCCGTTCGCTGGCCGCGCGCTCGATCAGGGCCTGGTTGAGCGCGTCGGCGCCGGCCCGGCCATAGGCGCTCTGAAGGGTGCGCATTTCGCGGGTGATCAGCTGATCCACCCGCCGCGTCGCCTCGCCCGCGGTCGCCACATAGATATAGGCCAGGAACGCGCTGGCGGAGGCCGCGAACAGGGCCAGGAACAGCAGGGTCAGCCGAAAGGGCGTGGTGCGGAAGATGCGCGGCAGGCGCATGTCGTGGACCGCCCTCTATGCGTCGAGCCGGTAACCCGCGCCGCGCACCGTCTGCAGCATGGGCCGGTCAAAGCCCTTGTCGATCTTCGACCGCAGGCGGGAGATATGCACGTCGATCACATTGGTCTGCGGGTCGAAGTGATACTCCCAGACCTTTTCCAGCAGCATGGTGCGGGTCACGGCCTGGCCGGCATGGCGCATCATGAATTCCAGCAGCTGGAACTCCCGGGGCTGGAGGTCGATCTCCTGGCCCTGCCGATGAACCGTGCGGCCGATCAGGTCCATCTCAAGATCGCCGACGCGCAGCAGGGTCTGGACCGACCCGGTCTCCCGCCGCCGGGCCAGGGCCTCGACCCGGGCGCTCAGCTCGGCGAAGGCGTAGGGCTTGACCAGATAGTCGTCGCCGCCGGCCTTCAGACCGTCGACCCTGTCGTTGATCTCGCCCAGCGCCGACAGAAAGAGGACCGGGGTCTGGTCCCCCTCCCGCCGGAGGGTCTCCACCAGAGTGACCCCGTCCATCCTGGGCATCATGCGATCGACGATCATCACGTCGAACTCGCCGGCCCGCGCCTGATCGAGGCCCGCCACGCCATCGGGCGCCGAGGCGCAGTCATGGCCGCTTTCGGTCAGGCCGCGCACCATGACGGCGGCGGCCTCCAGGTCATCCTCGACGATCAGTATCCGCATGGCCCGCCCCTCTGAACGAATCGGAGACTAGCGCCCGATATCCAGGGGAAGGAAGAGGGTGCGACCGTCGCGGTTGACGCCGATCAGCACGCTGGGACGGCCGGCGGTGCGGGCGGCCTCGACCTCGGCCGAGAGATCGCCGGCCGCGGTGACCGCGCGGTTGTTGGCCCGGACGATCACATCGCCCCGGCGCAGGCCCTTGCGGGCCGCGTCAGAGTTCGGCGTCAGGGCTGCGACGACCACACCGCGAACCTCGGCGGGAAGGCTGAAGGTCCGCCGGGCCGCCTCGTCGATGGGCGCCAGGCTCATGCCCAGCACCTCGGGATAGGTCGGTTGGGCGGGGGTCTGGCCGCGGGGAGCCGTGGGGCCGCCGCTGTTGTCGTTGGCCGCCAACTCGCGCTCATTGGGACGCACGCCGGAGCGGACCTGGATGGTGCGGCGGTCGCCGCCCCGAATGATTTCCAGCCGCAGGGTGTCCCCGGCGGTGGCCTTGGCCACTTCGCGGGTCAGTTCCGACGAGGTCTTCACCCCCACGCCGTTGACCGAAATGACCACGTCGCCGGCCTGAAGCCCGGCGCGGGCCGACGGGCCGCCAGGCACGGTGTCGGACACGATGGCCCCGCGCTGGTCGCCCAGGCCCTGGGCCTCGGCCATTTCGCGGGTGTAGTTCTGAATGGTCGCGCCGATATAGCCACGGGTCACGCTGCCGCTGGCGATCAGTTGCTTGGTGATGGTGTCGGCGGTGGCCGCGGGAATAGCGAAGCCGATGCCCACCGAGCCGCCGGACGGCGAGAAGATGGCGGTGTTGACGCCGATCACCCGGCCATAGATGTCGAAGGTCGGGCCGCCGGAATTGCCCTGGTTGATCGGCGCGTCGATCTGGATGAAGTCGACGAAGGTCTCGCCGATGTCGCGGCCAAAGGCCGAGACGATGCCCGATGTGGCCGTCGCGGTCAGGCCGAAGGGATTGCCGACGGCGATAACCCAGTCGCCCACCCGCGGCTCGGCGTTGTTCTCGAAGCTCACATAGGGGAAGTTGGCGCCCTTGACCTTGAGCACCGCCAGGTCGGTGGCCTCGTCGCGGCCGACGATCTCGGCGACCAGCTCGCGCTCATCCCTCAGGACGACCTTGATCTCCTCGGCGTTCTCGACGACGTGGTTGTTGGTGACGATGTAGCCATCGGCCGAGATGAAGAAGCCCGAGCCGGCCGACATCCGCGTCGGACCCTGCGGTTCTTCCTCGCCGTCCTCCTGGCCCGGGCCGCCAGGGCCGCGGGGGATGATGCCGAAGGGCAGGCCCTCGAAGCCGGGGATCTGGCGCAGGGCGCTGGTGCTGGCGCGCGAGGTGACGTTCACCGAGACCACCGCCGGCGAGACCTGTTCGAAGATGTCGGCGAAGGACAGGGGCGCGCCCGGAGGCGGCGCAAAGACCGGAGCTGTCGAGGTACGAATGAGCGGCATGCTCGGCGACGACCGTTCGGCCGTCGGCAGGCGCATGTCTGTGGCGGCCAGGGCGCCGGCAGCCACGGCGACGCCGGCCACGGCGCCGAGAAGATATCCGGTCTTCTTAGAGGTCATAGGGATTCAGTTCCTTGCGAGCTCTTGGGGTCATAGCACATGCCCGCCGTCCTCAAGCTAGGCTCGATGCACGAGAGCGCAACCGCCCTCAACTTAACTTTAGGTCAGGCTTGGCGCCGCTTGAGGGCGCTCTTGCGGCCTAAACTTGACCGTCATCCCTGGCGAGGCGGGCCAGGGCGTCGGACTCAGCCTGGCTTAACTCGCCCTCGACCGGTCGGTTGCGCCATCGCCCCACCAAGAGGACGGCGCCGCCCAGAACGATCAGAAATGGCGCAAACCACAGCGCCGCATTGGCCCAGGTGAACTGCGGCTTGAGCAGCACATACTCGCCGTAGCGGTCGGTCAGGAAGCGTCGCACATCGGCGTCGCTCCGCCCCGCGTCCACCTCCTGGCGGACGATGGCCCGCAGGTCGGCGGCCAGCTCGGCGTCGGAATCGTCGATCGATTCGTTCTGGCAGACGAGGCAGCGGACCTCCTGGAACAGGGCGCGCGCCCGGGCCTCCTGCGCCGGATCGGGCAAACGTTCGGCGGGGTCGGAGGCTGCGGCCATGCAGAGCACGGCGCAGGCCGCCGCCAGCAGGCGGGCGAGCGTCCTCATGCTTCACCGCCCGCCGAGACCGGTTCAGGGACCGGCTGGACCTTGGCGGGCGCGGCGCTCCGGCCGGCCGCCAGGCGAAGGCGGCGATCGGACAACGAGACCACCCCGCCAAGGGCCATGAGGCCAGGCCCCAGGAAGATCAGCAGGGCCCAGGGATTCCAGTAGCCCGAAACCAGCCAGGCGGCCTGGCCCTCGACCCCCTGGCGCCGCTCGCCCAGGACCACATAGAGATGGCTGAGGCCCCGGGTGCAGATGGCGACCTCCGACGTGGTCTGACCGCCGGCGGGATAGAGTCTGCGCTCCGGCGTCGCCGTGCAGGCCAGGGTTCCATTGGGGGCCACAGCCCGCAGCACGCCGCGCTCGGCCTCATAGTTCGGCCCCTGGACCGGCCTGACGTCTTCAAGGGTCAGGACATAGCCGCCGACGTCCAGACGCTGACCCAGGGACAACACCTCGGCGGTCTCGTCCTTCCAGGTGGTCTCGAAGACCGCGCCCAGGACGAAGACGCCCAGGCCCGCATGGGCGAGCGTCATGCCCCAGGCGCCCCGCGGCAGGCCGCGCAGTCGACGCAGGCTTTCTGATCCGGGCGCCCGGAACAGCCGGATGCGCTCAGCCACCTCGACCAGGGATCCGAGCATGAGCCAGGCCCCCAGGGCCAGCCCCGCGGCGCCAAACAGGCTGCGCGGGGCGACGAAGGCCAGTGTGACCGCGCCGACGAGAACGGCGAGGATGGCGGCGAGCCACAGCCGTTGGGCCACCGCCCCGGCGTCGGCCCGCTTCCAGGCCAGCAGCGGACCGGCCGGGACCAGCAGCAGCAGGATGAACATCAGCGGCGTGAAGGTGAGATTGAAATAGGGCGGCCCCACCGAGATCGCCTCGCCGGCGATGGCCTCGCGGATCAGGGGATAGAGGGTGCCCAGCAGGACGGTGGCCGTGGCCGCCGCCAGCAGGATGTTGTTGAGGACGAGCGCGCTCTCTCGGCTGATCGGCGCGAAAAGGCCGCCCCGGGCCATGGCCGGCGCCCGCCAGGCGAACAGCGCAAAGCCCAGGCCCGCCGTGACCCCCAGGATGGTGAGCAGCAGCACCCCGCGGGTGGGGTCGACGGCGAAGGCGTGCACCGAGGTGAGCACGCCTGAACGCACCAGGAAGGCCCCCAGCATCGAGAAGGTGAAACCGCCGAGCGCCAGGAAGATGGTCCAGCCCGGCAAGGCGCCGCGGCGCTCGGTCACCACCGCCGAGTGCAAGAGGGCCGTGGCGATCAGCCAGGGCATGAAGCTGGCGTTCTCCACCGGGTCCCAGAACCACCAGCCGCCCCAGCCCAGTTCGTAATAGGCCCAGAACGCGCCCAGCGTGATGCCGACCGTCAGCGCGCTCCAGGCCGCCAGGGTCCAGGGCCGCACCCAGCGGGCCCAGGCGGCGTCGGCACGGCCTTCGACCAGGGCGGCGATCGCCAGGGAGAACACCACCGACAGGCCCACATAGCCAGCATAGAGGAAGGGCGGATGCAGGATCAGGGCCGGGTCCTGCAACAGCGGGTTCAGAGAGCGGCCCTCCACCGGCGGATCGATCAGCCGCCAGAACGGGTTCGAGGCGAACACCGTATAGGCCAGGAAGATCGCGCCGATGGCGCCTTGCGTCGCCACCGCGACGCTCTTGAGCCCTGCCGACAGGCCTCTCCCATAGCCGGCCAGGAGAGCGCCGAAGCCGGTCAGGGCCAGGCACCACATGAGCATCGAGCCCTCATGGCTGCCCCAGGCGCCGCCCACCTTGTACAGCATCGGCTTGGCGCTGTGAGAGTTGGCCGCCACGTTGGCGACGCTGAAATCCGAGACCACAAAGGCGTAGATCAGGGTGGCGAAGGATACCGCCAAGGCCCCGAAGGCGCCGATGGCGGCCCCCTCGCCGATCGCCGCCAGCACCGGGGCGCGACGCAGACGGGCAGCCGTGGACGCGCCGGCCTGCAGCAGCGACAGCACCAGGGACAGGACGAGGGCGAAGGCGCCAATCTCGACGATCATTGGCCGCCGGCCCCGCCATAGGGCGCTGCGGCTGGGTCAGCGGCGTCCGGAACTCTGGGCGCGCCGTCGCCGCGCCATTCGCCCTGTTCCTTCAGGGCGTTCTGAAGATCGCGGGGCATGTAGGTCTCGTCGTGCTTGGCCAGCAGGCGCCGGGCCTCGAACACGCCGTCCTCGCGGAAGGCGCCGGTGGCCACCACCCCCTGCCCCTCGCGGAACAGGTCCGGCGGGTCGCCCTTGAAGGTGACCGGCGTCATGGCGATCTGGTCGGCGACCACGAACTCCAGTCGCCCATCGGGATGCTTGACCACGCTGCCGCCGGCCACCAGGCCGCCCAGCTGGATGGTGCGTCCGGGCTCCGGCTGCGTCTCCGCCGCCTGGGCCGGGGTGTAGAAATAGGAGATGGAGTCCGAGAGGCCCCACAGTGTCAGGCCGACCGCCAGGGCCAGGACCGGCGCCACGGCCGACAGCACCACCAGCCGGCGACGCGCCTTGCGGGATTTCGGCAGCCAACCAGTCATCGCATGGGCTCCGTAGCCGCCGCCTGGGCGAGTTGGGACAGGATCTGGGGATCGCCGGCGTAGCGGGCGCGGGCCACCGCCAGGGCGGAATCCCGCGAGGCGGCGTCGCCGAGCACGGCGTAGGATCGCACCAGCCGCACCCAGCCCTCGGGATCGTCAGGCTCCGCAGCCAGGCGCGCAGCCAGGCCGTCCACCATGGCCTGGATCTCCGGCGCGCCGATCTGGGGGGCGGTCTCGGGAGCAGTTTGAGGTCGGGGCCCCTGCGCCACATCGGCGATCGCCGCCTGAAGGACGGGGCGTCGCGGATCGTCGGCGGGCAGGTCGGCCAGCAGGGCGCGCCATTGGGCCAGCCCCGCCTCGACCTCGCCGGCCTCGATCTGGCCCCGGGCCAGGTGGAAGCGCGCAGCGCCAGCCTTAGGGTCCTGCTCCAGCGCCCGTTGGAAGGCGGCGGCCGCCTGCGGGGTGACCTCGCCCTCGGCCTGCATCATCAGGGCCTCGCCCAGGGACTCCCAGAGGTCGGCCCGCTCCGGCGCCAGGCGGATCGCTTCGCGCAGGGCGCGGGCGGCGGCGGCGGCGTCGCCCGACGCCATCTCGGCGATGGACAGAAACCGGTAGGGCTCGGGATCGCCAGGACGTTCCTTGGTGACCTCGCGCAGAACGGCCGCCATCCGGGGCGCGTCCAGCTGAGTGGGCGGCATGGCGCGCCACTGGGCCAGACGCTGCGCCTGGGGCTGGTCGCCGTAGCCCGGTGAGCCGATGACGAGATAAAGGGCCAGAGCCGCCAGGGGCGCCGCGCCCGCCAGCAGGACAAGACCACGGCGGCGATCCCGCCCTGGCGCCCAGCCGGCCTCCGCGGCCTCGGCGGCCGACAGCAGGCGACGCGCCGCTTCGGCGTGGGCGCTGCGCCGTTCATCGGCGGCGATGAGCCCCCGATCGGCCAGTTCGTCGATCTCGGCCAGTTGCCGACGATAGAGCGGCAGGGTGGAATCGGCCCCCTGCGGCGCTGCGGCCGCCCGGGCGGCGCGACGGAGGATGAGCCCCGCGACAGCCGCCGAGATCACCCCGACCGCAATCCAGAAAACGATCATGCGCGCCCTTTAGACCAAAGGCTTGGCGCGCGCGAGAGGGCAGAGGCCGACCGCGGCGTCAGACCGCGGCGAGACGCCGCCGCAGGGTCTCGGCCGACTGCCGGTCCCGGGCGATCGCCAGCAGGTCGGCCGTCTCAGCCAGCAGGGCGCGGGCGATCGCGGGATCGGGCGCATCCCCCTGTTTCAGGTGATCCAGCGCGTCTTCGGCGAAGGCGTCGAGGTGAGCCTCCAGCGCCTCCATCACCTTGGTCCGGGCGGCCGCAAAGCCCCCGTGGTTGGCGGCGCCGCGGATTTCCTGGGCGAAGGCCACCAGGGTCTTGGCCGTCTGCACATGGGCGGCGTCGGGAGCCTGGGTCAGCAGGGCGGCGTCGCGGGTGGTGCGGCCGATCCGCATCTGCGTCGTGGGCAGAACCCGACGGACGGCCTTGTCGATTTCGCGCAGCCGGGCCTCGACCACGCGGGCCAGCGTCGCCTTCTGGCGCGCGATCCGCCCGCCCCACGGTCCCTGGCGGGTCAGCTCCACATTGCCTTCCAGCTCGGCGATCTGGGCCGTGACGCTGTCGATGGCCGCCGCCGCCGTGCGCACCGCCGCCATGCCGCCGCTGGTGTCGAAGGCTTCGACCTTGGCCAGGCCGTCATCGATCGAATCCAGCACGCGCAGGCCAAAGTCCGCCAGTTCCGAACCCGCCAGATAGGTCTCCGGCGGCCGATCCATGATCGCCGAGATGAGCCGCAGCACCATCCAGGGCTGGGGCAGATGGGCGCCCAGCATCTCGAAGAACCGGGGGCCGGCGTCCTCGGATATGGCGACCGTATCCTTGTAGGCGATCCGGGCGACGGCGGCGTCCTCGTCGGTCACCCGCTGGATCCATTCCGGCAGCCGCCCCACGGCGGTGCGCAGGATCGGGATCATGTCCAGACAGTCGGCCAGAAGGCGGGCGCCGTCGGGGCGCGCAGCCTCGGCCAGGTCGGCGGCGGCGGCGAACTTGGGGTGATTGCGCTCCCGGAGGCCCTTGGCCGCACGACGGGCCAGGACATCGTACGGCTCCGGCGAACTCTGGCCTGGCTGGAATTCCTCATAGAGCGCAGCGGCGCGGCCGACCTCGTGGGTGGCCTGATCGCGAAGGGCGCGCCAGGCCAGCGCCAGGGCGCGGGCGGGAAAGGTCAGGCGTTCGGTTCGGCCGTCCCCGACGCAGAGCGGGACGATCGGATGCAGCACGGCGTTGCGCAGCTGACGGTCGCGGGCCTCGGTCTCAACCAGCAGCCGGACGTCCACCAGGCCGGAATCCCCGCTGGCGCCGGACAGGGCGCTGCGCAGGTCGCCGACCACCCGGTCAGGCGCGGACTCGACCATCTGGCGAAGGATCGCAAGTTTCTGTTCGGGCAGTCCGCCCATGTAAATTCCTCGACCGATCCGACGGCGCAGGCGCGACCCTGCCCCAGGCGCGGTTAAGGCTTCCCTTAACCCTACCGGTCGCCAGCCTGAGGAAGAGCTGCGACGTGACGTCGCCGCCGGCCTGTGAAAGTCTGGCGCTGCTGGCGTCGCCAAAGGAGGTTTCCATGGATCGCGCCCAGGCCTGCGCCTTCTGGCTGGACTCAGGCCCGCCCTCCCCCGGCGACGGGCTGGCCGGCGAGACCAAGGCTCGCCTGCGCGCCGCCTATGGCGAGCCCCATCGCCGCTATCACGACATGACCCACATCGCCGATTGCCTGGGCGAACTGGCCAGGGTCGAAGGCCTGGCCGATGAGCGCAGACTTCGCCTAGCCTACGCCATCTGGTGGCACGACGTGATCTACGACCCGACCCGCAGCGACAACGAAGCCGCCAGCGCCGCCCTGGCCCGAGACGACCTCGCCGCCCTGGGCGAAGCCGATTCGACCTGCGCCGAGGTCGCGCGCCTGATCGAACTCACCACCGGCCATCAGGTGGGCGAGGACGACCCCGACGGCGCATTGCTGGTCTCCATCGACCTGGCCGTGCTGGGGCGCTCGGCCGAGGCCTATGACGCCTATGCCTCAGCGATCCGCCAGGAATACGCCCATGTTCCCGACGCCTTCTTCCGGCCCGGGCGAGCCGGCGTGCTCCGGCGCATCCTGGAGGCTCAGCCGCTCTATCCAGATCCCGCCTATCGGGCGCGCTACGAAGACCAGGCCCGCGCCAATCTGACGCGCGAGATCGCCACCCTGAGCTGACGCTTCAGGTTTCCGCTCGGGGCAGGTCGATGGCCACCGACAGGCCGCCGAGCCGGGCGTCGTCCAGGCGCAGATCGCCGCCATAGGCCCGGGCCAGTTCGTCGATGATGGACAGGCCCAGGCCCGAGCCCGGCGCGCTCTCGTCCAGCCTCGCGCCGCGCCGCAGCACCTCGGGGCGGCGGGCGGCGGGTAGGCCAGGCCCGTTGTCTTCGATGGTCAGGCCCAGGCGCTCCGGAGACAGGGCCACGGCGCGGACCCGCACCTTGCCCCGGCTCCACTGGGCGGCGTTCTCCATGGCGTTGCCCGCCATCTCCAGCAGGTCCTGGCGCTCGCCCTGGAAGTACAGGTCCTCGTCGCAGTCCCAGTCGATCTCAACGCCCTTGTCCTGGAAGATGCGCGACAGGGTGCGGGCCAGTTCATCGAGCACATCGGCCACGTCTGTGCGCTCGCCCCGGCCCGGCGTGCGGGCGGCCGCCCGGGCGCGGCGCAGATGGTGATCGACCTGCTGGCGCATGACCTCAGCCTGACGCTCCACCACCTCGCCCAGGGCGCTCTGCGTCTGGCGGGACTCGGTCAGCATGACTGAGAGCGGGGTCTTCAGGGCGTGGGCGAGATTGCCCACATGGGTGCGCTGGCGCTCGACCACCTCCTGGTTATGACTGACCAGGGCGTTCAGCTCCTCGGCCAGGGGCTCCAGCTCGATGGGGTAGCGGCCGGCGATCCGCTCGGCCTTGCCCCGGCGGACCTCGGCCACCTCCCGCCTCAGGGCGAACAGGGGGCGCAGGCCAAACCGGACCTGGAAGACCACCGCGCCCACCAGGCCAGCCCCCAGCAGCAGGAAGGCCACAGCCGTGGCGGTGATGAAGCCCCGGACGTCCTGGTCGATGGGGGAGCGATCCTCGGCCGCCATGAAGATCAGCGGCGCCTCTCGCCCCGGCAGGGTGGCGCGGCTGGCCATGGCGCGCAGGGGCTGGCTGATCGGTCCCGGCGTTTCATAGATCACCGGCCGGCCGGGGCTGGCCTCCAGCCGCGCGACCAGATCCTCGGGCGCCACAAGCTCGGCGTCCCAGAGAGAGCGGGAGCGGACGATGATCCGCCACTGGCCGTCGGGCAGCGGCTCGGCCACCTGCCAGTAGCGGCCGGAATAGGCCCGCAGCGCCCGCAGATCGGTCAGGGCAGGCGCCAGGACCTGGCCCGCCTCGTCCACCGTGGTGCCGGCCAGCAGATTGTCGATCAGCTCAGCCAGGCCCTCATCGAAGCGGCGCAGGGCCGCCTGCTGGAACAGCAGCGACAGCACCAGGGCCGAGACCAGCAGAACGGTCAGGCTCCAGCCGGCCGCCAGGATGACCAGGCGGCGAACCAGGGACGATTTGCGAAAGCCGTCCAGCTTCACGGGCGCGGCCTGGCTGCGCTCAAGAGGCGCTCGCCTCGGTTTCCTCGGCCGGACAGGTCAAGCGATAGCCCAGGCCACGGACCGTCTCGATGCGGTCGGCGCCGATCTTCTTGCGGATGCGGCCGACAAAGACCTCGATGGTGTTGGAGTCCCGATCGAAGTCCTGGTCATAGAGGTGCTCGACCAGCTCGGTGCGGCTGATCACACGGCCCTGGTGCATCATCAGATAGTGCAGCAGGCGATATTCCAGCGACGTCAGGCGCAGGGGCTCGCCATTGACCGAGGCGCGCGCCGCCCGAGGGTCCAGCCGCAGACCGCCGCAGGTCAGGTTCGGCGCCGCATGGCCGGCCGAGCGACGCAGCAGGGCGCGCAGGCGGGCCAGCAACTCCTCGGTATGGAAGGGCTTGGTCAGATAGTCGTCGGCGCCGGCGTCGAAACCCGCCACCTTCTCGCTCCAGGCGCCGCGGGCCGTCAGGATCAGCACCGGCGTCGCCATCTCGCCGCGCCGCCAGCGCTCCAGCACCGAGACGCCGTCCACCTTGGGAAGCCCGAGGTCGAGAATGACGGCGTCATAGGGCTCGGTCTCGCCCAGGAACTGGGCCTCCTCGCCGTCCGGCGCATGATCGACGGCGTAGCCGGCGTCGGCGAGCGCGCCCTTGAGTTGGCGCGACAGGTCGGGATCGTCCTCGACAAGCAGGATGCGCATGGGGTTCGGCCTCCCTTAAGGTCTAGCTCAGCCGCCCTGGCGGCCGATGATGGCCCCGGACTCGGCGTCGGCGATGAAGATGATCACTTCGCCGCCCGGGGTCTGCCACTGCACGAAATAGGCGGGGCGCCCATTGTGCGAGCCCTGGGTGGTGTTCAGGTGCCGGCCCGGAGTCCGCTGGGCGATGGTCGCCAGCACCTGGGACAGCGGGGCCTGGCGGCCAGCCCGCACGGCGGCGCGGGCGGCGTCCTGGTCGCCGCGACCCGCCCCGAAGGACGAGCGCATGTCCGAGCCATACTGGGCGTGCGCCGCGCCAGGCGCGGCGGCGGCCAGAAGGACAGCGATGACGGCGAGGTGTTTCATGAACGCCGATCTAGGCCTTGACGACTGAACCGTGGCTGAACGCGGCGGTAATGTCCCGCCCTGCGCACGCCTCACCTTAACGCGCCTGATCGCCTTTTAGCTACGGCGTCAGCTACGGCGTTTCGGCGCGGCCTTGGGCGCATAGGGCCGCTTGCTCCGCCAGGCCTCGGCGAACTTGGTCAGTTCAGGGTCTGGAGGCTCGGGCAGGGTGACCACCAGCCGGGCCAGGAGGTCGCCTCGCTTACCCGCCGCATCGGGCACGCCGCGGCCTTTGAGGCGCAGCATCGCGCCGGAATTGGAGCCGGCCGGCACGGTCAGGGTGACGGGCCCTTCGGGCGTCGGCGCCTCGACCTTTCCGCCCAGGACCGCGTCATAGACGGTGACCGGCAGGTCCATGACCAGGCGGTCGCCCTCCAGGCGGAAAATCGGGTGGGGGCGGATATTGAGCTCGATGAAGGCGTCGCCCGGCCCGGCCCGGCCCGGGGAGCCCTGCCCCTTCAGCCGCAGGGTCTGGCCCTCGGCCGCGCCCTTGGGAATGGTGACGTCGATGGTCCGGCCGTCGGAAAAGGCGATGCGCTTCTTGCCGCCGGCGATGGCTTCCTCAAGGTCGATGTCCAGGCGCGCGCGCACGTCCGCGCCACGGGCGAAGCCGCCGCCTGCGCCGCCAAAGCCCGCGCCCGGGCCACGTCCGCCGCCCCGGCCGCCGAACATCTCGCCGAGAATGTCGCCCAGATCGACGCCGTCGAAGGTCTCGGCCCGCGTCTGCCCCCGGCCCTCGAAGCCGCCCGGGCTCCAGCCGCCGCCGAACCCCCGGCCGGTCTCATGACCCTCGCCGTCGATCTCGCCGGCGTCGAACTTCTTGCGCTTGTCCGGATCGCCCAGGATGTCGAAGGCCGCGCTGACGCGTTTGAACCGCTCTTCAGCCGCGGCGTCCCCGGGATTGGCGTCCGGGTGATGCTGCTTGGCGAGCTTGCGGAACGCCTTGCGGATCTCGTCTGCGTTCGCGCCGCGAGCGACGCCAAGCTCCTGATAGGGATCGCGCGCCAAGGAATGAAGTCTCCCAGTCCGTTCTGTTTCGTCTGTCCCGCTGAGGGCCCTTACGGGCTCTAGATTGTGCGAGGTGTGAAGTCACGCAAGAGCGCGTGTGGCAAAATAGACACATACCTGTGGCGGCGGCCGCCCGGGTCAATCGCCGCTGCGATCTTCCATCAGGTCCCAGGCCGCATAGGTCCAGGCGTCTTCAAGGTCTTCCAGCTCGTCTTCGCTGAAGGTTTCGCCGCGGATGGAGACGCCGGCCGCATGGACGCTTTCCGGGTCGCCGGTCACCAGGGGATGCCAGGCCGGCAGGTCCTTGCCCTCATGCAGGCGGCGATAGGCGCAGCTCAGCGGCATCCACGGCAGCTTGGCGATATTGCCGGGCGTCAGCTTCACACAGTCCGGCACATGGGCCTTGCGCTCGGCATAGTTGGAGCAGGCGCAGGCGTTGGAATCGAACAGTCGGCAATGCACGCGGGTGGGGATAACCTGGCCGCTGTCCTCATCCTCGAAGCGAACGAGACAGCAAAGCCCACACCCGTCGCATAGGCTCTCCCATTCCTCAGCCGTCATCTGTTCGAGGGACTTGGTCTGCCAAAAGGGTTTGTGCCTGCTCACGCGCCCGTCCTAAACCCAAAGCGTCTCCGCCGCCATCCAGGCCCCCTGCGAACGTGAACGACTGGACTCTCGATCCTTACCGCTTTCCGGAAAATGAGCCGGAAGGGCCGCGCCAGCCGCGCGCGTCGCAGCCCGGTGACGTCGCCCGCGAAGGCGCGCCGCGCGTGGGCGACGAGGGCTTTGGACGGCGGCCCCAGCCGCCGCGTCAAAGCGGCCCGCCGCCGCCAGGGGGCGATGGTCCGGACGATCCCTTCATCCTGCCGCCCAGGGAGCGCCGTCGGCGCAGCTGGGCCTGGCTATGGAAGACTCTGGCGATCCTGATCCTGGCGCTCGCCCTGGCCGTGGTCGGCGGTGGCGTCTATCTCCAGAAGCGGTTTCTGCAGGACGTGCCGGAACTGCCGCCGCAGTCCCAGCTCTACGCGTTCAACCGGGCGCCGGGGATCAAGTTCTTCGACCGCAATGGCGACCTCATCGCCTCGCGCGGACCGCGTTATGGCGACCGGGTGCGGCTGAGCGCCCTGCCCGACTATGTGCCCCTGGCCTTCCTAGCGGCGGAGGACCATCGTTTCTACCAGCACGGTCCGATCGACCTGCAGGCCATCGCCCGGGCCAGCTATGTCAACTGGAAGGCCGGCGGCGTGGTCCAGGGGGGCTCGACCCTCTCGCAGCAGATCGCCAAGAGCCTGTTCCTCACCCCCGACCAGACCTTCCGCCGCAAGATCCAGGAGGCGGCGCTGGCCTGGCGGCTGGAGCGGATGCTGACCAAGGACGAGGTGCTGGAGCTGTACCTCAACCGCATCTATTTCGGGGCCAACACCTTTGGCGTGGACGGGGCGGCGCGGACCTATTTTGGCAAGCCGGCCAGCCAGCTGACCCTGGCCGAATCCGCCCTGCTGGCGGCCCTGCCCAAGGCGCCCTCGCGCCTGGCCCTGACCAACGACATGGAAGCCGCCCTGGAAAGATCCCGCTGGGTGCTGCAGCGCATGCATGACACCGGCTGGATCAGTCGCGCCGAGATGAAGGCCGCCCAGGCAGAGACGCCAGAGCTGTCCACCACGGCGACCTCGAACGAAGGCTCCTACGGCTATCTGCTGGACCACGCCACCAACGAGGTGCTGCGCCAGATCGGTCCCAACTCGCCGGACCTGCTGGTCCGTCTGTCCATCGACCCGACGCTGCAGGCCGAGGCCGCCGCCATTCTGAACCAGGTGATGGCCACCGACGGCGCCCGCGCCGGGGCCGATCAGGCGGCCCTGGTCACCCTCGGCCCCGACGGATCCGTGCGCGCCATGGTTGGCGGCGTGGACTATGGCGCCAGCGTCTTCAACCGGGCGACCCAGGCCAGGCGCCAGCCCGGCTCGACCTTCAAGCCCTTCATCTATGCCGCGGCCCTGGAAAAGGGCGTCCTGCCCAGCGATGTGCGGGTGGACGGGCCGGTGCGGTTCGGCGACTGGCGGCCCGGCAACTATGGCGGCGGCTACCGCGGGCCGGTGACCGTGGAGACGGCGCTGGCGCGGTCCATCAACACCGTCGCGGTGAAGCTGGGGGCCGAGGCTGGCGGTCCGGCCCTGGGAGACATTTCCCGCCGCTTCGGCTTCACGACCATCCCGGCCAATCCCAGTCTCGCAGTCACGCTCGGCGCCTATGAAGTAAGCCTCATGGAGCTGACCAGCGCCTTCCAGGTCTTCCAGCAGGCCGGCGGCCGGGTGACGCCCTCGATCATCGAAGAGATCCGCACCGTGGAGGGCGACAGCGTGTTCCTGCGCGCGCCTTCCGGCCCGATGCCAGCCATCGATCTCACCTATGCCAGCATGATGGTGCGGATGATGAAGCGGGTCCTGACGGCCGGCACAGGGACACGCGCGGCCTTCGACTGGCCAGCGGCGGGCAAGACCGGCACCAGCCAGAACTGGCGCGACGCCTGGTTCGTGGGCTTCACCGACGAGTATGTCACCGGCGTCTGGGTGGGGAACGACGACGACAGCCCGATGAACCGCGTCACCGGCGGCGACATCCCTTCGCAGATCTGGCGCAGGGTCATGATCGAGGCCCATGCCGGGATGGAGGTTCGCGACTTTGCCTGGCTGGTCGCCGAACCGGAGCCGATGTTCGAGGACGATTACCGCAACGATCACTATCGGGGGCTGGCCAGCGAGTTCGCCCGCGCCGCGGCCGAGGCCGAACCCCCGCCCCTGCCGCCGCCGCCAGCCATGCCGCAGCCCCGGGACGAATACGACGCCAGCCGGCCGATCCCCGAGGAAGACATTCCCTTCTAGCCCGGCAGGCCCGGGCCAGCTTCAATTGAGCAGGCGCGCGAACTGCAACAGGAGGTCGGGAATGCGCGAGGCTATGACCGGCTTGGCGATCCAGCCCAAGGGCCGCGCATCGGCGGCCCTTTGACGAACCTCGGCGTCGTCATGCGCGCTGACGAACACCGAGGGTATATCGTAGAGCGCGCGGGCGTCCTTCGCGGCCTCGACCCCGTCGCGGTCCCCCAGCAGGCGAATGTCCATCAATATGAGGTCGGGCGCCTCGCGGCTGCAGATGTCTAGGGCCTCCTCGGCCGAGGCCGCCAAGCCGACGACCTCATAGCCGGCGTCCTCAAGGGCCGCCTGCCACTCGCCAGCCACCAGCCAGTTATCCTCGGTGATCAGCACCCTGCGGCCCAACGGGAAGTCGGCGTCAGGCTCCCCCTCGCCGTGGGGGAGTCCGAAAGCCCCATCTCTCGGCTTCCGGGACTGGAGCCGATAATGGTCAGGATACGACATGGGTCGCCTCCGCAAGCGGGAACGAGACGATGGCTACGGCGCCGTCGTCCGACTGAATGGTGAGTTGGCCGCCGATCTGGCGGCACAGCCCCCTGACCAGACCGAGGCCCGAGGAGGACGGGCCAGAGGCCGCCGGCGCGAAGCCCGGGCCATTGTCGCGAACGGTCAGCACGGCCTCGCCGCCCTCTCGGACGAAGTCCAGCGAAACCGCCGCGCCCGGACCGTCGGCATATTTCACCGCATTGGTGAGCAGCTCGTTGGCGATCAGCGCCAGGGGGAAGGCCAGATCATTGGGCGCCACGATCGGCTCGGCCCTGACCTCAATGGTGATCCGAACCCCAGCCAGCGTCTGAACCGTCTCGGCAAGGGCGCTGAGCATGTGATCGACCCGCAGCCCATGAGCGGCGTCCTCGGCGTACATCAGCCGCTGGGCGTCGAAGAGGGCCGCGAGCTTGGACTGCAGCATCTTCACGAACTGCTTGCGACCGGGATCATCGCTTTCCCGCCCGGCCGAGGAGACCAGGGCCAGGATCATCTGGAGGTGATTTTTCGTCCGGTGCTGAAGCTCGCGATAGAGCACCTTGTTGTGCGCCAGGGCCTCTTCGAGTTCGACCTGAACCCGTCGGCGCACCAGGATCTCGCCGTTCAGCTCCCGCACCTGGGCGGTCAAGGCGGCGAACTGGTCGCCGAACATGTCCCGGAACTTGATGGCGTAGCCGACGCCGTCCTCGCGCCGCAGGGCCAGCGCCTCGACCTTCGCGTCAGCTTCGCCTGCGGTCGATCCCGCCATGCGAAGCGCCCCAAGCACCGGCTCGGCCGACCCCGAGGCGCGTTCCAGCAGATCCTGCAGCCGGTCGAGATCGGCGAAGAGATGGCGCCAGCTGTCGGCGGACTCGCCAAAGCGCGCGCGGGCCGATCGGTTCATCTCGATGATCCGCCCATCCCCGGCAAAGACTATGACGGGTTCGCGGATGAACTTTGCGATGGAGTCCATGCTCAGTGGCTGGCCAGTTCCGGCCGCACCCGGCGGAAGTATTCCCGCGCCTCGCCGGGGCCCTCAGCCGGGGTGAGATAGACGGTCACATGGCAGCCGGGGTCGCCCCGGGCGATCGCCTGGTCGATCTGGACCCGGGCATAACCTAGATTTTCGCCGGCCACGTGTCCGAACACGTTGGAGGTCATCATGCACAGGGCCGGTCGGCCGGCCACGAAGGCCCCGAAGGGACAGGAATTGCTGGCGAAGACGATGCGATCTTCACGCTGTTCGACGATGCGGAAATCGCCCTTGATCCGTTGCTTCAGGTCCACCAGCACCTGGCCGACCTGATCGGCCGACAGGCGATCGACGGCCAGGGCGGCGCGGTATTTCTCGTCCAGCGCCTTGCCCACGGCCGCACCGACGACGCTGATATAGCCTGAGGCTTCCTCAAGGCCGACGACGTCCTGCAAGGCGCCGGAGAGCTCGCGCAGGAGCGTTCGCAGGAACATGTCCCGCTCGAGATCGATCTCCAGGTGATCGAGCGACATCGGGGACTCCAGGCGGGACCGCCGCAGGGCAGCGGCCATCGATAAACCTATAGATTGTCCCGCCACGACCCAAAATGGTTTTCCGTCGCGCCGGCCGGGGGCGCACCTGCGCGCCCTTGACCTGACCGGCCAATCAGCGGCCGGGATAGGGATGGCCAGAGAAACCGTCCACATCCTCCAGTCCTATGTCGCCGGGCGGGGAAAGGCTCTGAAGGCCGAGCAGCAGGTCGGCTGCGCCAGCGCCGAGGAGGCCCGCCGCAAGGCCGAGCGGCTCGCGCCCCTGCGGGTGGCGGTGGTGGCCTTTTCGGTGTCCGCCGACACCGAGATGGGCGACTATGACGAGAACCCGGTGATCCTGTTCCGATCAGGTCCGCTTCCGCCGCCTTTCGACGAGGCCTGAGCGGGCATTGTCGCCTGCGCCCTTGCAGGGGCGCCAAAGCGCGCTATGTGCCTAGCCCTATGAAGCCCCCCGTCCTTGCGCTCAAGAATGTCCGTCTCGCTGACGGGCCCCGTATGCTGTTCGACGGCGTCGATCTGGCGCTGGAGCCCCGCAGCCGGGCCGCCCTGGTCGGACGCAACGGGGCGGGCAAGTCGACCCTGATGCGCATCCTGGCCGGCCTGACCGAGGCCGATGACGGCGAGCGCGCCGTCACGCCGGGGACCAAGGTCGCCTATGTGCTGCAGGAGCCGCTGATCGAGGGCGACACCCTGCTCGATCACGCCACCGCCGGCGGCGCGGCTCCCCATGAGGCGGCTGCGGCCCTGGAGAGCTTTGGCCTCGATCCCGCCAAGGCCGCAACCGGCCTCTCCGGCGGCGAGACCCGGCGGGTCGCCCTGGCCCGGGCCCTGGCCGAGGATCCGGACGTCCTGCTGCTGGACGAGCCCACCAACCACCTGGACATCCTGGCCATCGAGACCCTGGAGGGCGCCATCGCCGCCAGCCGGGCCAGCGTCCTGATCGTCAGCCACGACCGCGCCTTCCTGGAGCGGGTGACCCAGCGCTGCTTCTGGCTGGAGAACCGCAAGGTCCGCAAACTCGACCGGGGGTTTTCGGCCTTCGACGCCTGGGTCGAACAACTCACCGCCGCCGAGGCCGATGAGGCCAGGCGCCAGGACAAGGCCCTGGAGCGCGAGACCCACTGGCTGGCCCGCGGCGTCACCGGCCGCCGCGCCCGCAACGAGGGCCGCCGTCGGCGCCTGATGGAGATGCGCGCGGCCAAGGCCGACCGGCTGCGCGACACACGAGGCGCCATGTCCATGGGCGTGGCCACAGCCGGAACCTCCGGCCAGCGGGTGGTGGAGGTGAAGGGCCTGTCCAAGAGATTCGGCGACCGGGTGATCCTGGAGGATTTCTCAACCCGCATCCTGCGCGGCGACCGGATCGCCGTGGTCGGCCCCAACGGGGCGGGCAAGACCACGCTGGTCAAGCTGCTGCTGGGCGAGCTGCCGGCCGATTCCGGTCAGGTGATCCTCGGGACCAATCTGGAGGTGGCCTATATCGACCAGGCCCGGGCCGACCTGAAGGACGACATGCTGCTGAAGGACGCGCTGGCCCCGCTGGGCGGCGACCAGATCATGGTCCGGGGCGCGCCCAAGCATGTGGCCGCCTACGCCAAGGAGTTCCTGTTCACCGACGCCCAGATCCGCCAGCCGGTCCGCAGCCTGTCGGGCGGTGAGCGCAACCGCCTGCTGCTGGCCCGCGCCTTGGCCCAGCCGGCCAATCTGATGGTGCTCGACGAACCCACCAACGACCTGGACATGGAGACCCTGGATCTCCTGGAGGAGATGCTCTCGGACTATGAGGGCACCCTGATCCTGGTCAGCCACGACCGCGACTTCGTCGATCGGCTGGCCACCTCGACCATTGGCCTGAACGGCCGCGGCCAGGTGGTGGAGACGCCGGGCGGCTGGCTGGACTTCCTGAGTCAGAACCCCGGCTTCTTTGGTGTGTCGCCCGCCAAGGCGCCCGGCGGACGGCGAGGCGCGGCGGCGCAGGCGGCGGCGGCCAAGGCGGATGCAGCCGCGCCCGCAGGGAAGCCTGCAAAGCTCTCCTACAAGGAGCAGCGGCGGCTGGAAGAGCTGACCGGCCTGGTCGCCGACCTGCCTGCAAAGATCAGCCTGCTGGAGAGCCAGCTGGCCGACCCGGCGCTTTACGCCCGCGACCCCGGCGCCTTCGACCGCTTTGGCCAGGCCCTGGCCGCCGCCCGTCAGAAGCTGGAGGCCGCGGAAATGGAGTGGCTGGAGCTGGAGGAGCGTCGTGAAGCTTTGGAGTCCGGGCGCTGAATATGGTCGACGCCATTTCTGGGGATAAGATCCAGGGCCGATTTCGCTGAAGATTCGGTGCGATTTCCCCAGGAAATCCACACCTTGTCCACCGGCTGATCACACGCTGCGCACAACGGGTCGAACTCGGGCGCTTGCTTCATACCGGGTCCGGGCGCAACGTCAAGGGGTCGAGAGGGACTGCAGCCCTGGCGGACCGGGAAACCGGATCGCAAATGGAGCAGGAGGTTCCAAGCACCGACGGCGACGGGGTGACCCGGCGCCTGGGTTCTGGGGACACCGGCGTGACGGAAACCTGCGGGGCAGCCCGCGTTCGAAGTCGCACCGACCTTACGATACAGGTCCGCAAGGATCTGGAACGAGGGCGACGCCGCGGCCTGCCGCAGCGCCGCCCTCTTGCCATGGGCGCAAGCGCGCCTGGCCGTCCCGCCCAGCCATCCCCGTTTAACGATTTGGCGCCACCCCCGGGCGCACACTCCCCAGGCTCGGGGGAGAATCTTGCTCATGGCGACGGGACGACGGTTGCGGCGCGAAACGGCGCTTGGGCTTGCGATCAGCCTCGCCTTCGGCGCCGCCGCCCTGCTCGGCGTCGCCCTGACCCGCGACACCCACGGCATCGCCGCCCTTTGGCTGGCCAATGGAATTCTGGCCGCCGGCTTTCTCCTGCTTCCTCTGCGCAAGGCCGTGGTCCTGGGCGTCGCCTGTGCGGCGATCAGCCTGACCATCAATGTTCTCACCGGCGCGCCGCCCGATCTCGCCCCGGTGTTCACGGCGTTGAACGTCGTCGAGGCGCTCTTCGCCGCCCTTCTGATCCGGCGTTTCTGTGGCCTGCGGATAAGGATCGGCAACCTGCCGGAACTGCTCCGGATCGCCTTCCTGGCCATCGCGCCGGCCGTCGGCGTGACCGCCTTCCTCGCCGCCGCATCCCTGGCCATCCTGGGGCGCCCGTTCCACGAGGTGCTGCCCAACTGGTTCCTGGCCCATGGCCTGGGCATGGCGATCACCCTGCCCGCCGTCCTGCTGCTGGCCGACCGCCGCGCCGGTCCCGACCACGACAAGGGGCGCCTGACCGAAGCCGCAGTCTTCGGTCTGGTGGTGGCGGTGAGCATAGCCGCCTACCTGCCCTGGACCTTTCCAGCGCCCCTGCTGATCACCCCCACCCTGGTGGTGGTCGCCTTCAGTCTGGGCCCCCGGGGCACGGCCCTGTCGGCCATGATCATGGCGGTGATCTGCACCATCGTCCTGACGCTCGGCCCCGTCGGCGGGGTGGCCGAGATGTGGTCGCAGGCCTCGCGCATTCACAATCTGCAGTTCGTGATCGCCACGGCCTTCTTCACCAGTCTGTCGGTGGCCCTGATCCTGGCTGAGCAGAACCGCACCCGCCGCCTCCTGGCCATGCGCACCCGCGCGGCCAAGCGCGCCCAGGCCCGCGCCCAGGCCGCCGGCGCGGCCAAGGGCGAGTTCCTGGCGACCATGAGCCACGAAATCCGCACGCCGATGAACAGTATTCTGGGGTTCACCCAGACCCTGATCCGGCGGGACGATCTTCCGGCCGAAGCGCGGCGGCAGATCGAACTTGTCCACCGGGCCGGCGGCTCGCTGCTGGCGGTGGTCAACGACATTCTGGACTATTCCAAGCTCGAGGCCGGCGAGGTCGAGCTCGCCCTGCAGCCGCAAAGCCCCGAGGCGGTCGCCCAGGACGCGGTGGACATCATCGCCCCCTCCGCCGAGGCGCGCGGCCTGCAGATCAGCCTGGAGACCCATGGTCCGGCCCAGGACCTGATGCTGATCGACGAGCTTCGGGTGCGCCAGATCCTGCTCAACCTGCTCAGCAATGCGGTGAAGTTCACCGAGGCGGGCGAGGTGCGCCTGCAGCTGTCGGTGCGGGACCAGGGCTGCGACCGGCTGCTGCGGTTCGAGGTTCAGGACACCGGGGTGGGCATACCCAAGGCTCTGATGCACCGCCTCTTCCGCCGCTTCTCCCAGGTCGACTCCTCGGCCAGTCGGGCCTTTGGCGGCACGGGGCTGGGCCTGGCCATTTGCAAGGGTCTGGTGGAGGCCATGGGCGGGGTCATCGGCGTGCGCAGCCGGCCACAGTCCGGCTCGACCTTCTGGTTCGAGATCAGCGCCGACCCGGCCGAGGGGACGGCGAACCTTCCCTCAGTAGAACCGGGCCCCGACCTTGGATCCGTCCAGGTGCTGCTGGTCGACGACCACCCCATGAACCGGGATCTGGGCGCCACGGTCCTCAAGCTCTTGGGATGCGAGGTCAGCCTGGCCTGCGACGGGGCCGAGGCGGTGGCCTTGGCCGCCTCGGGCGCCTTCGACGCCATCCTCATGGACATCCACATGCCGGTCATGGACGGGGTCAAGGCCGCCCGCGCCATCCGCGCCCTGGACGGCCCGGCCGCCGCCGTGCCGATCATCGCCATGAGCGCCGACGTCATGCCTGAGATGGTCGAGCGCTGCCGTCGGGCCGGAATGAACGACACGGTCGGCAAGCCGATCCAGATCGAGACCCTGCATGCCGCCCTGGCGAGATGCGTCGCGCCGACGACCGCCGAGGTTGCAAACCCGGGACCAGATCGGCTCGACGCCGCTGTCGCCTGACGCGCAACCGCTTGGCGAGGCCCCCCGGCGCGCCTAGGTTTGTTCCGGTTCGTATCGGGGGATAGTTCATGAAGGCCTTGCGCTCACTCGCCATCGCGCTCGCCGCGCTCGTCAGCGCCTGCTCAGCCGAGCCGCAGACCGACGCCGTCACAGGCGCCGATGGCCTGACCACCATCCGTTTCGCCACCGACTGGCGCGCCCAGGCCGAACATGGCGGCTTCTACCAGGCGCTGGCCAATGGCGAGTACGAGAAGCGCGGCCTGAAGGTGGAGATCATCCAGGGCGGTCCCGGCGTGAATGTGCCCCAGCTGCTGGCCGCCGGCGCCGTGGACATGGGCATGGGCTCCAACAGCTTCATCGTCATGAACCTGGCGCAGGAGAACGCGCCGGTGACGGCGGTCGCCGCCTATATGCAGAAGGACCCCCAGGTCCTGCTGGCCCACCCCGATCAGGGCATCGAGACCATCGCCGACCTGAAGGGCCACCCGATCCTGCTGTCGGACGCCTCGGTCACCGCCTTCTGGGTGTGGCTCAAGGCCAAGTACGGCTTCACCGACGATCAGGTTCGCAAGTACACTTTCAATTCCGCCCCCTTCCTTTCTGACAAGCGCGTGGCCCAGCAGGGCTATGTGACCTCCGAACCCTATACGATCGAGAAGGAGGCCGGGCTTGTCCCGAAGGTCTTCCTGCTCGCCGATAACGGCTACCCCGGCTATGCGACCATGGTCCTGGCCAGGGACGCGCTGATCGCCGAGAACCCCGAAGCCGTGCGCGCCTTTGTCGAGGCCAGCACGGCCGGCTGGCGTTCCTATCTGGACGGCGATCCGGCGCCGGGCGACGCCCTGATCAAGGCCGACAATCCGGAGATGACCCAGGATGTCCTGGATCAGGCCCGCGAAAAGCTGAAGTCCTATGGCATTGTCGATGCGGGCGATCCGGCCCTGACCGGCCAGATGAGCGACGCGCGCTGGACCGAGTTCTTCGAGATGGCCCGCGACCAGGGCGTCTATCCGGCCGAGCTCGATCCGAAGTCGGCCTATACGCTCGACTTCCTGCCCTAGCCGCAGCGCCCATGGAGCCCTTGGTCGCCGAACTGACGCAGGTCGAGGTGGAGTATGGCAAGGGTCAGCTGGCCCTTGGCCCCTTCAGCCTGTCCCTGGCGCC
The DNA here is from genome assembly GCF_030680185.1 of Phenylobacterium sp. Lineage (GTDB taxonomy): Bacteria > Pseudomonadota > Alphaproteobacteria > Caulobacterales > Caulobacteraceae > Phenylobacterium. The sequence continues at coordinate 41,254 of NZ_JAUXVZ010000011.1, read as the reverse complement.
CGGCGAAATCACCGCCCTGGTCGGACCCTCGGGCTGCGGCAAGTCCACGGCCCTGCGCCTGCTGGCAGGCCTGGAGGAACCGACCCGCGGCGAGGTTCGGCGCACCGCGCGGCGGGGGGAGACCTCGGTGGTCTTTCAGGCCCCCACCCTGGCGCCCTGGCTGTCGGCCCGGGACAATGTCGCCCTGCCCCTGGAGCTGTCCGGCCTGCCGCGAGGCCAGGCCCGTGGCCGCGCTGAGGCGGCGCTCGCCCGGGTGGGGCTGGCCGGCGCCATAGGGGCGCGGCCCGCCCAGCTTTCCGGAGGCATGGCGATGCGCGTCTCCCTGGCGCGCGCCCTGGTGACCGAGCCGCGGCTGTTGTTGCTGGACGAGCCCTTCGCGGCCCTGGACGAAATCACCCGGCGGGCGCTGGCTGACGACGTGCTGCAGCTCTGGGCGGAGCTCAAGCCGGCCATCGTCTTCGTCACCCACAGCGTCGAGGAGGCGGTTTATATGGCCAGCCGGGTGGTCGTGCTGACCCGTGGCCCCGGACGGATCGGCGGCGAGATGGCCATCGCCGGGCCGACGCCCCGCCCGACAGGCTTCCGAACGACGGCCGGCTTCCGCAGCGCGGTCGAGGCGGTCTCCACCGTCCTGGCCAAGGGCATGGAAGCTGCGGCGTGAAACGGCTGACCGATCTGCTCGCCCCGCTGGTCCTGATCGCCATCCTGCTGGCCGGCTGGGAGATCGCCTGTCGGGCGCTCCAGGTCCCGGCCTATTTCCTGCCGGCGCCCAGCGCGGTCGCCGCGAGCCTGGCGGCCGACGCCGGCACGCTGCTCGCCTCGGCCTGGAACACCTTGGCCATGGCCCTGGCGGCGCTGTTGATCGCCAGCCTGACGGCCCAGGCCCTGGCCCTGCTAGTGGCGCTGAGCGCTGTGCTGGAGCGGGCCATCAAGCCCCTGGCCGTGGTGCTGCAGGTGACGCCGGTGGTGGCCATCGCGCCCCTGGTGGTGATCTGGGCCGGCATCGACAATCCCGAACGGGCCATCGTCGCCCTGGCCGCCGTGGTCGCCTTCTTTCCGATCTTCTCCGGGGCGGTCACGGGCCTGAAGGCCGCCGATCCCGACCTGGAACGCCTCTTCGATCTCTATGGGGTCGGCCGGGTCAAACGCCTCCTTAGGCTCCGCCTCCCCTCGGCCGTCCCCTATCTGATGGAAGGCCACAAGGTGGCTGCAGGCCTGGCGCTCATTGGCGCCGTCGTGGCCGAGTTCGTGGCCGGTTCCGGGGGCGCCCAGGGCCTGGCCTGGCGCATTCTCGAGGCCGGAAATCGCCTGCAGACAGCCCGCATGTTCGCCGCCCTCGTGGTGCTTGGCCTGATGGGCGCCCTGCTCTATGCCGGCCTGGCGCGGTTGGAGCGCTTTGGCCTGCGCTGGTGGCGGGGCCGTTAGCCGCGGGTTAAGCCGATAACCCTAAAGCTGGCGGAGCATGAACCATATTGCCGCCTCCGCCCTGTCACTCGCCCTGGTTGTTGGGGCTAACGCCACCCCAGCTCTGGCTCAGGGTGTGACCCAGGACCGCTATGGTCCGCCGCAACCCAGGACGAGCGCATCCGTCGCAGAGCCTGGCCAAGGCCCCGCCGCCGCCTATGGCGGCCCCATGCTGGGGTGGGCTGGAAAGCGCATGCCGCAAGCCCCGACGGCGCCCGAGGCGGTGATGGCGCCAGAGCGGCCCGAGCCCATGGCCCTGTCGCGTCAATATGCCTACACCCAGCCGCCGCCGGCGGCGCCCCGCGCCCCACCTCCGGCCCCGGTTGCGCCCAGTCCACAGGTCCAGCCTGGCTATGAGCCTGTCCTGCGCGGCGCCCTGCCCCCGGTCAGCGACCGCGCGCCGGATCTGCTGGGCGGCCCGCCGGCCGGCCCTCTGCCGACCAGCATCTATGGCCAGGGCGTCGCCGCGCCGGCTCCCCCCCGGCCTGAATACCCCCGGGCTGAGTATCGGGCGGCCGCGCCGGCCGAAGCCCCGCAACAGCTCGCCCAGTCCGCGCCGCTTCCCGCCGCCCGCCGCGGCGGCTCGCAGCTCTATTCCCTGCATCGGGAGTACGGGATGACGCCAGACGCCATCCCCGCCCCGCCCCAAGGCCAGAACTACATCCTGGTGGGGCCGCCCGACGCGCCGCCGGCCGAGGACAATCCCGACGCGCCCGACAGGGACGCCGAGGGTCTTGATCGCCAGTTCTGAGACATCACCCATGGAACGGTCCAAGCTTCACGATCTGATCGCCCTGGCCAATGAGCCCTCCAGCGCCCGCCGTCGGGAATTGCTGCGCGGTGTGACCGACCTGTTCTTCGCCGGCGACGGCAGCCATGGCGGCTCCGAGCTCGCCCTGTTCGACGACGTGATGGGCCAGCTCGCCAGCGACATGGAAGAGGCCGTGCGGGCCGAACTGGCCAGCCGCCTCGCGGCCGCATCAGCCCCGCCGCGCCACCTTCTGCGGGACCTGGCCCGCGACACCGCCATCACCGTCGCCGAGCCGGTCCTGAGCGGCTCTTCAGCCCTCACCGACGACGACCTGCTGGCCGTCGCCCACACCCGCGGGCAGGACCATCTGCGCGCCATCAGCCAGCGCCCGACGGTGTCGGCGGCGGTGTCGGAGGCCATTGTCGAGCGCGGCGACGACCACACCCTGGGCGCGCTGCTGCGCAATGACGGCGCCGAGCTCTCGCGGGAATCCCACGAGCGCGCGGTGGACCGGGCCATGGCCAATACCGAGTTGCACGCCGCCGTCGTGGCGCGGCGCGCCGTGCCGGTGAATCTGCTGAACGAAATGTACTTCGTGGTCGAGGCCCAGTTGCGCGACGCCATCCGCGACCGCAACAGCGAGGTCGACCCCGCGGCCCTGGAGGCGGCGCTCGCCGCCAGCCGCAAGAGCCTGGCCACCCGCGACGGCGCCCTGCCCGACGACTATGACGAAGCCGAGCGGGCCGTCCGCCTGCTGAAGCTGCGCAATGGCATCACCCCGCCGGTCCTGGCCGCCTTCCTGCGCAACCGCGAGACCACCAAGTTCCTGGTGGCGCTCTGCGAGCTGGCCGACATCGATTTCGGGACGGCCCGCAAGATCCTGGACCGCCGCGACCTGGACGCCCTGTCCATCGTCTGCAAGGCGGCGGGTTTCGAGCGGTCGCTTTACCTGACCTTCGCCGTCCTGATCCTGGATCGGGAAGCCAACGCCATGGGCCGGGCCCGCGAATATGGCGAACTGTTCGACGCCCTGCCCCGGGAAGCCGCCCAGCGCACCATCCGCTTCTGGCGCCTGCGCCGCCAGAGCGGCGACGTCGCGGCGGCCTGAACCAATTTCAGCCCTCGGGCTCGACCTGGGGGCCGGCGCTCGGGCTCGGGTCCGCCGCCGGCGGCAGCTCGTAGCGGATCGGCAGGGTGATGCGCCCGCCCACCGTCGGCAGCCCCTGGTCGGTCCAGACCGACAGGCGGAAGTGCGGCGCCAGAGCCAAGGCGGCCTGGCCAAATCCGAATTCGGCCGGCTCTTCTGACGTCACCTGGCAGTCCTGAACCGTCCCTCCCGCCCCCACGACGCAGTTGATGACGACGCGGGCGCCCGAGATCCCCTTGGCCCGCGCCTCGGCGGGATAGCCATCGTCCACGGCGCCGGCCGATGGGAGCTGAGTCCACTGGGGTTTGCCGATCACCCGCTTGTCTGGGTCGAGCATCGCCGGGTCGAAGGTGACCATGTACTGGGTCTCGATCCCACGCAGTTCGACCTCGTCCGGCGAGGGCGCCAGCGCGAACTGCTCCGACAGGGCCCGGGCGGCCTTGGCGAACCCATAGCCCCGCGGCGTTTCACTGAGCGTCGTGCAGGCCCTGAGGCGACCGTACTCATTGAGCGCGCACCGAATGGTGGCCGAGCCTCCGATCCCTTCAGCGGCCGCCTTTTCCGGATAGGCCGCCGCCGTCTCGGCGTGGCTGGGAGCGTCAGCCCACAGCGGCCGGCCCAGGAAGCGGCGGGTCATCAACTGTTGGCCGCCTGAAATGTGCGAGCCCGTGCGGGTCCCGATACCCTTGAAGCTGATCGGGATCCGGACGCCGCCGACGACGGGCTGGCCATCCTTCATGGCCGGCTTCATCAGGAACTGCGGCGTAAGCGCGATGGCCGCCTGGCCAAAGCCCAGGTCGGCAGGCTCTTCCGACAGGACGATACACTCAAACAACGCCCCCTGGAGGCTCACCTTGCACCCGATGGTGGCTTCGCCATCCACCCCCTTCTGCATGGCCTTGGTAGGGAAAACGGCCATGAGCTGGGCCTGCGTCGGCATCCTCAGCCAGTCCGGCAGGACGTCAGGGGACCCCTCCGGCGTCTGGGCCGCAGCGGGGGCGACCAGGGTTGCGGCGGCGCACAGGGCCAGGGCGGTCAATCTCATTGGCGCGTCCTCCAAAGCCGAGGAAGCCTACCAAGGGTTGTTGACGGATTCGATACCCGTTTTTCAGACGCCGTCGCGCGGCGCGACCCGCACGCGCAAGCGCTCCATGGCGTCGATGGCGATCAGGGTGAAGGAGCGCAGCCCCTCTTCGGCGAAGACATCGAGGGCCGCCTGCAGGGCCAAGGCCGCCGAGGCGCGTTCGCCGCGGTCCTTGCCGGTGATGTCCAGCCGCGCCTCATAGATCCGCGCCAGATTGACCTGGGCCAGGGCCCAGCTGACGGGATCGACGCCGGCGCGACGATGCGACAGCTCGATCTTGAAGGCGGCCTCGGCGGCGTCCAGCACCGCCAGGTCGCCAGATAGTTCCGCAGAGCGGGCCAGGCAGATGGCGCGGCCATTCGAGGCTTCGGCCCGCAGGGCGAGCGCCGGCGCATCGGCCAGCACCAGGCCCGCGCGCTCATAGCAGGTCACCGCCTGCTCATAGGCCCGCTCGCCGGCCGTGGCGTCGCCGAGAATCTGCAGCGCCAGGCCGAGCGCGGCCTGGGCTCGGGCCCAATCCAGGGGGCTGTGGTCACGGGTCAGGTCCTCGACCACATCGGCCAGCAGGGTGACGGCTTCCAGGATCTGCTCGATATCGCCGCTGACCTCGCCCATCAGGGCCAGGATCTGGCCCCGCAGGGCCGCGGCGCGGGCATGGGCCAGGGGCTCATAGGCGCCGTCGAGGCCTTCGGCGATGTCGTCGGCCTCGTCCAGGGCCATCTGCAGCAGGTCGGGATCCTTCAACCGGGCGCCCCAACCGGCCAGCATGTCGGCGCGCAGGGTGCGGGCCTCGGCGATCAGCAGGTGGGCGGCCGAACAGCGGCGCGCCAGGGCCTGCAGGGCGGCGATGGGGGCGGAGAACCGGGCGGCGGTGACCCGGGCGGCCTGGGCGTCGCCCAGACCCATGCGGCGGCGGCCCTCGATCAGGGCCAGGCCGACCTCGGCCAGGGGGGCGGCCAGACCGCCGCGGGCGGCTTCGCGGGCCTCGCGGAAGGCAAGCTCGGCGGCGGCGTTCAGCCCCTCTTCGCCAAACAGTTCGGCGCCCAGCAGGGCGCAGTAGGCCTGTTCACAGCGGGCGCGGGCCCAGCCGTCGGGGCGGCGGTGACGGTCGAAGGCGGTGGCCGCGGCCTCGGCCTGGGCGGCGGCCTTGCGCAGGGTGGCGGCGTCGCCGGAACGGCGGGCAACTTCGCGCCAGACGATGGCGGCCTCGAGCCGCCGCTGGGGCTTGTCCTTGGCGCTGATACGACCGGCAGCCACATCGGCGGCCTTGCCTTCGTTGCGCAGCAGGGAAAGGTCGAGCAGTTCCAGCAGGGCCGCGTCGCCGCCGGCCAGGCCGTCACGGGTGGGCCCCCAGGCGCCCTGCCCGCCGAAAATACGCTTCAGCTCCCGGCCAAACTCGAACATGCCGCGATACTCCGTCCATCAGAGTCCCGCCGCGGGACGGCCCGCGCGGGTTCAGGTGAGACAGAGCAAAGCCGGAGCCGCGGCAATTAACAAGTCATTAACTCTTGAAGATGGTTAACGGAACCTTGCGCGCCTAGAGCAAAACGCCCGTCAATCCGTCCCATTTTCAGAGGCAGCCGTCCCGGATCACGCGAAGATGGCCGCCTGTTCCTCAAGGGTCAGAATGCGCCATTCACCCGGCCCCAAGGCGTCAGGCAGGGTGAGCCCGCCGATCTGGTCGCGATGCAGAGCTTCCACATGGTTGCCCACGGCGGCGAACATGCGGCGCACCTGATGATAGCGGCCTTCGGTGATGGTCAGCCGCGCTTTGGTTGGCGACAGGGGCTCGAGCACCGCCGGCGCCAGCGGCTCGGTCTCGCTCTCCAGCATCAGGGTCCCGGCGGCGAAGAGTTCGCCCTCGTCACCGCGCAGGGGCCGCGCGAGGCTGGCCACATAGCGTTTGGCCACATGGCTGCGGGGCGAGATCACCCGGTGGAGCAGCGGGCCATCATCGGTGATCAGCAGCAGGCCCGTGGTGTCCAGGTCCAGGCGCCCGATGGTCGAGAGTCCAGGCGTCCGCGCCCGCCAGCGCCGGGGCAAAAGCTCATAGACGCTGCGGCCGGGCTCCCGGTGGGAGCAGACCACGCCCAGGGGCTTGTGCATCAGCAGGGTCAAGGGGGCCGGGGGATCGACCGGCGCGCCCTCGATGGTCATCCGGCTTGGCAGGTCGGCCACCACCGGCACCTTGAGCCCGCCATCGCTCACCGCCGCGCCATCGAAGATGACCGCGCCCTTGCGGACCAGGGCGTGAACCTCGCGCCTTGACCCATAGCCCAGATTGGCCAGCAGGCGATCGAGCCTGGCCATCGGCAGCTTGCTCAACGGCGCGCCTCATAGAGCTTGTAGCCGCCCTCCTCGACGACGAGCTTGACCTTGGTCCCGAAGCTGTCGCGCAGCGCCGCCTCGTAGGGAAGATGGCGGTTGGCCACCATCAGCAGCTTGCCCCCCGACCGCAGGGCCTGGGCGGCGGCGGCGATGAAGGCTGCGCCCAGCGCTCGGTCCTCGGCTCCGCCGTCGTGGAAGGGCGGGTTCATGACCACGAAGTCCAGGTCCTTCAGGCCTGCCGCGCCCAGACGGACATCGGCCCAGACCACCTCGGCCCGGGGTTCGTTCACATTGCGCCGCGCGCATTCCACGGCCCTGCGGTCGATATCGACCAGGGTCAAGCGGGTGACGGCGGGCGAGGCCAGCACCCCATGGGCCAGGACGCCCAGCCCACACCCCAGGTCCGCGCCGGCCCCGGCCTGCGCCGGCAGGCGGCTGAGCAGCAGGGCGGTGCCCGGATCAATCCGGTCCCAGCTGAAAACGCCGGGCTGGGTCCAGAGGCCAAGCTCGGGCGACAGCCGCGGCGCGCCGTCGGCCAGGGCCTCGGTCAGGTCGAGACCTTCGATGCGGACCGCGTCGCAGATGCGGTGATGACGCCGGGCGTCCTCGGCGACCTCCAGCCCGAAGGCCTTGAGCTCCTTGGCCAAACGCGAGCCGCCCTTGGCCTTGGGGGCCAGCGCCGTCATCGTTCCGCCGATCTTCAGGGCGCGCAGACCCTGGGCCAGGACGTAGCGCCGCTCCACCGTGCCCGGCGGCGCCAGGATGGTCAGGTGATCGAGGGACTGGTCGGCCAGGCCGTCCAGCGCCTCGGCCCCAGGGATGAGGGGCGAGAACTGGATGGCGCCGGCCGGCGGCTCAACCAGATCCCGCGGCGGCAGGCCGTAGAGACCCTGGGCGTCCATGGCTCAGGCCCGTTCCTTGGAGCGCTCGAAGCGCACATTGGGATAGCGCTCGGCCACATAGCCGATCTCCCAGGTGGACTTGGCGAGGAACACCGGCTGGGCGTCGATGTCGCTGGCCATGGCGCCGCGATGCTTGCCGGCGAAGTCCTCCACGTCGGCCTTCTCGCCGCCCAGCCAGCGGGCCTCGGCATAGGGGGCCGGCTCGAAGGCGACCTCCAGCTGGTATTCGTTGGCGAGGCGGTCGGCCATGACCTCGAACTGCAGCTGGCCGACGGCGCCGACGATGAAGTCGGCCCCGATATTGGGGCGGAATAGCTGGGTCACGCCTTCCTCGGCCAGGCCCTCCAGCGCCTTCTTCAGGTGCTTGGCCTTCAGCGGATCCTTGACCCGAACCCGCTGCAGGATTTCCGGAGCGAAGTTGGGCAGGCCGGCGAAACGCAGGGTCCCGGTTTCCGACAGGCTGTCGCCCACCCGCAGGACCCCGTGGTTGGGAATGCCGATGACGTCGCCGGCGAAGGCTTCCTCGGCCAGCTCCCGGTCAGACGCAAAGAACATGATCGGCGAGTTGACCGACAGCTGGCGGCCGGTGTTCTGCACCTTCAGCTTCATGCCCCGGGTGAACCGCCCCGAGGTCAGGCGCAGGAAGGCCACCCGGTCGCGGTGGTTGGGGTCCATGTTCGCCTGAATCTTGAACACGAAGCCCGAGACCTCCCGGTCGCCCGGCGCGACGTGGATCGCCTCCCCGCTGCGAACGGCCGGCACGGTGTCCGGCGGCGGGGCGTATGACCCCAGGCCCTCCAGCAGCTCGGCGACCCCGAACTTGCGCAGGGCCGAGCCGAAGAAGACCGGCGTCATATGCCCTTCCAGGAAGGACTGCGGGTCGAAGGGCTTGGAGGCCTCCTGCACCAGCATCGAGCCCTCCTCCACCTCGGCCTGCTCCTCGGGGTCGAGATAGGAGACCACCGCGTTCGACTTGAAGGCGATGGGGTCAGGGTGGCCGTCGTCGTCGGCGGTCTTCTTGGCGAAGGGCAGGAAGCGGCCCCGGCGCAGGTCGACCATGCCCTTGAACCGCCCGCCCGAACCCGCCGGCCAGTAGAGCGGCGCAGGGTCCAGCGCCAGCTTGGTGGAGATTTCGTCCAGCAGTTCGAAGGGGTCCTGCGCCTCCCGGTCCATCTTGTTGATAAAGGTGACGATGGGAATGTCGCGCAGGCGGCAGACCTCGAACAGCTTCAGGGTCTGCGGCTCGATCCCCTTGGCGGCGTCCAGCACCATGACCGCGGCGTCGGCCGCCGTCAGGGTGCGATAGGTGTCTTCGGAGAAGTCTTCGTGTCCCGGCGTATCGAGCAGGTTGAACATCAAACCCTCGTGGTCGAAGGTCATGACGCTGGCCGAGACCGAGATGCCCCGCTCGCGCTCTATCTTCATCCAGTCCGACCGGGTGCGGCGGTTCTCGCCGCGGGCGCGGACCTGGCCGGCCGCCCGGATCGCCCCGCCGGCCAGCAGCAGGTTTTCCGTCAGCGTAGTCTTGCCGGCGTCGGGGTGGGAGATGATCGCGAAGGTGCGGCGGCGCGCGGCCTGGGCGGCGGGAGATTGAGTCATGGGCGCGGGTTAGCGCGCGCGGCCCTCAGACGCAAACGGCGCGCGTCTCAGACGGGCTTCAGGCCGCCAGCCGGCGCCAGACTTGGCGGTCGCAGGCCAGCATGTCGAGGTCGCCCTCGTCCTGGCGGGTCTTGAGGTCTTCCAGGGCCGACTGGCCGAGCTCGGCGAAGCGGATGGTCACCTCCTGCGGGTCGGCGTCGAAGCCTGGAACCACGAACAGGGCGCCGGTGATGGTCGGCGCCTTGGCCTGGATCAGGGACGCCAGGCGCATGGCGCGGTTGGGGCGCTCGATGTGCAGCAACGGCGTCTCGGCATAGAGTTCCTGGCCCATGCGCATGATCGACGGGAAAGACAGCGCCCGAAACCGGTCGGCCGTGAGGCGCGGCGTCAGCTTCATTTCGGCGAGATCGAGGACCACGTCGTTCATGAGGAAGAGCATCGCCACGCACCTGTACTGTTCGGGGAGGGTTGATCCTGCGCCCGCGCGGCTTTCGGTTCGGTGGACGAAACCGGTTAATGGACCGTACGGCTCAGCCTGCGGCCTCAAAGGCGTCCGAAGCCAGGCCAAGCTCGGCCATGGCCCGCAGATCGCGCAGGATACCCCCTGGCCCATCGGCATCGTCACCCAGACGCGTCAGCCAGCCCCACATGCTCAGCCGGTGGTGCAGCGTATAGACCCACAGGGCGCGTTGCGGATCGGGATGGTCGATTGCGCCGTAGCCCTCCAGGATCGGACCAGGACTGCGGGGGTCCTCGTGGGCGCAGCAGAACAGCGTCTTGGCTAAGTCGAAGAGCCGGTCGGCCGAGCGGGCGTTACCGAAATCGACCAGGCCGGTCAGGCGCAGCCGCCCATCTGCAGCCTGTTCGGCGAGGATGTTGCCCTGGTGGAAATCGTCGTGACACAGCACCGGCCCGCCAGCCTCCATCAGTACATCGGCGTTCTCGGCGAACAGCTCCTCAAGCCGGCGGGCGAGGTCGGTGTCGCCGCCGCGGTCGCGGAACCGGCCCAGGGCGCGCCCAAAGGTTCCGGTCATGTAGGCGGCGTTGGTCGGTTCAGGATCGATGAGACCCTGATCGTGCAGATAGCCGTAGGCCGGCATCGACCTGGTGTGGAACGCCCGCACCATGGCCCCCACCTGCCGATAGACATCGTCAAGGTCGGGCTCGGCGAACCACTGGCGAAGCGGCGCTCCAGGGACCCACGTGGTGAGAGCGAAGCGCAGAGGCAGGAGGGCGCGTGACTCATCGAACACGAGCCAATGCGGGATGGTGATCGACGTGTCCGCCTTCAGCATCTCCGCCACCCGCCGCTCCTTGCCGGGACGCCAGGCGGGTTCGTCGGCATAGAGCTTGAGGACTAGCGGATCGCCGCCGCCCATGAGGTCGATGCGATACACCTCGGTGCTGCCGCCCTGCAGGGGCGTAATGCGCTCGGGCGAAAGCTTGGGATCGAACGCAGCCAGGATGGCCGCAACCTGGTCCAGGCTCACATCAAAGGCCAGGCGTTTGATCGGCGGCACGGCCTTCGCTCCATCGTCGGGTTCGCGGCCAAACCTGTAGATGGCCGCTGGTGACAACGGCATGTCGGAGCGCGGGGCTCAATGCGCACAAGTCATGCTGACAAGCCCCCCGGCGGCTTTGAAGACCAGCCGCAGCTGCGAGCCTACCCCTCCTCCACCGGCTCGGTCAGGAAGTGGCGGCCTTGTTTGTCCTCGACCTCGACGACCCAGATGTCGGGGTCGATGCGGGCGGCGCGGGCGATATAGGCGTCGACCTCGGGCTCCTCGGTGGCCATGGTCGGGCGCATCCAGATCTGCTCGCCGTCGCCGCGGGTGGCCTCGGTATAGAGCCGCACGGTCTTGTCCGACAGGTTCACCGCCTTGACCAGGACCGCGCCGGCCCGGGCGTCGCCCTTGCGGGCCACGACGCCGAAGCCGCCGGACAGTTCAGCGCGGCGGATCAGGGCGGCGGCCCAGACATCAGTCGACAGGATCATGTCTTGTCCCTCCGGCCCCGCTTAGGGCATGGGCCGCCGCGCCCCGCAAGCGCCTGAGGCGTGGCGGCAGGAAAGTTCTGGCTGCTAACCGAACGACAACGGCTCGGCCCCCAAAGTGGGTGAAAGGCCACAGAGCCGCATAAGAAACGAGATGGACGCATGACGATCAAGCGCGACACCGCGCAGCGTCGGGCGTCTCGATGGATGGGGTCGATGGCTGCGGCGGGGATGCTCGCCGCACCGATGGCGGCGGTCGCCGGACCGCTGGATCTCTATATCGAGCGCACCGCCATGGCCGCCGCCGATCGCCGCTGCGGCTTCTTCGACGCTGGCCTGCGCGCCGCCCTTGAGGCTGGCCGCGTCCAGACCCGCAACGCCGCCATGCGCGGCGGCGCCACGCCGGACCAACTCTCGAAGGCCGACGCCCATGCGCGGGCTTCGGCCGCCACCGTCATCTGCGACGCCGCCGACGTGACCGAAGCTGCGGCCCATGTGCGCAGCGCCTTCCAGGGTTTCGCGCGGCTGCGGCAGATCACCTATCCCGGCGAAACCGCCGACTGGCGGGCCGATCGGACCTCGAGCGCAGAGATCCACCGCTGGCGGCTGGCTCAGCAGACGGACTTCGCCGGCGGCGAGATGGTGTTTGGCCTGGCCGGCCGCGACAGCCGCCCGGTGCTGCTGGCCCTGGCGAGCTTCGCCGACGGTCGTACCCCCTATGCCGCCCGCCTGGTCCTGCGGGATGAAGGCCGCGCCGCCCGCCCCTATCTGGATCTGCGGGGCGACCAGGACCTGGCCCGGCGCCTTCCCCCGGCAGGCGCCCGCCGAACCTACGCCGCCGTGGCCCGCAGCAAGGCCGGCCTCGATCTGCGCCCCGAGACGATGGGCCCGGGCTGGGCCTTCCGATTCCCCGACGAGGCCGCCCTTCGTCTGGCCGCCCTGGATCCCCGGGAGGCCGTGGCCATCGAGTTTCTGTTTTCGCAGGGGCCGGCCGTCCGTCGGGCCTATGTGGAAGTCGGAGACTTCGCCGCCGGCCGCGCCTTCCTGCAGGTGGCCGCCCGCTGATCAGAGGGCGGAGGCCTCGGCCGCCGCCGCGGGTCTGGCCTCGGCCGCGTCCGATGCCGGGATCAGCACCGGCATCCGGACGGTGACGGTGGTGCCCTCGCCGACGGCGCTCTCGATGAACATCTCGCCCCCATGCAGCTCGGCGAAGCTGCGCACCAGAGACAGGCCAAGGCCGGTGCCCGCGGCCCGTCGCTCGGCGTCGCCCGCCTGTTCGTAGGGCCGGCCGATCCGGGCCAGGTCCTCGGCGCTCATGCCGATGCCGGTGTCGGCCACCACCAGTTCCATCATGTCCCCCGCGGCCTGCAGCCCCACCGTGACGGCGCCATTACGTGGGGTGAATTTCAGGGCGTTGGAAATCAGGTTCAGGACGATCTGCTTCAGGGCCCGGCGGTCGGCGTCGATCTCCAGCATATCCTTAGGCAGGACGCCGCGAAGCTGGACGCCGGCGCGGTCGGCCTGGCCGCGCATCAGGCGTAGAACAGCGTTGATCGCCTCGCGGCCGTCGAACTCTTCGCGGCTCAGCTCGAACCGCTCGGCCTCGATCTTCGACATGTCGAGCACGTCGTTGATCAGGTCCAGCAGATGGCGGCCGGACTCGTGGATCAGCTCGGCATACTCGCCGTAGCGGTCGGGCAAGGGGCCAAACAGCCGCGAGCGCATGATGTCGGAAAAGCCCATGATGGCGTTCAGCGGCGTCCGCAGCTCGTGGCTCATATTGGCGAGGAAGCGGGACTTGCCGGTGTTCTGCGCCTCCGCCTCGGCCCGGGCGGCCTCCAGCTCGGCCTCGTGGTCGCGCCGGGCGCGGGCGTCGGAGATCACGACCATCACCTGCATGGCGCCGGTGCGTTTCAGGCGCGCCTCCAGCCAGCCCTTCGGATCGGCGAACGGCGCAAAGGCCAGTTCGGCGTGGCCTTCGCGGCGGGCGCGCTGCAGGCCGATGGCGAGATCCTGACGATGGTCGGGGCCGGCCAGCGCCGAGAAAATCTGGCCGGTCAGGCCCTGGCCCGCCAGATCAGGGCCGAAGACGCCAAGGATCGTCCCTTCCGGCCCCACCTCGATGAACTGGGTCGGCTGATCGTCGAGCAATCGGCGCAGGCGGGCGACCTCGGCCTGACGGCGGCGGTCGCGGCGCTCCACCCGGCGCAGCAGGCTGAGCAAGGCCAGGCCAAGTCCGCCAGCGACGGTGACGATAGCCACCGTGGCCAGAAGGCCCCGTGTCAGGTCTGGCAACACCGGGGAGGAGCGCAGCAGGCTGATCAGCAGACCAAAGCCAAGTATGGCCAGGGCGCCCGCGCCAGCCGGCGCGATGAGCGGGATGCGGCCGACCATGGCCGCCGCGGCCAGGGGCGCGAGCAGCCAGACGCCCAGCGGTCCCAGGGCGCCGCCCGTCAGGAAGACCGCCGCGCCGGGTCCCAGGGTCCAAAGGATCAGCCGCAGCCGGTCGGCCGGCGCCTTGCCGATGGCGCCCAGAACGACATCCATGAGGGCCGGCGCAGCGCCAAGCAGCAGGGCGATCATGCTGGCCGTCGGGCCGCCGCCGCCCATCAGGAAGACGAACCCCGCCGCGGTCACCGCCAGCCAGGCTGCGCTCCACCAGAAGCCAAGACCCGCCAGATCCAGATGCGGCGCAGGGGCGCGCGCGTCCGGTTGATCGTCCAGGCGTTGGTCTTCAGAGGGCGGGCGGATGGTCAGGCTTGGTCTCACGTGGTGGAATCGTTGAACAATAACGTGAGACTCTAGCTTCGGCTCCCCCGTCTAGCGAGCCTGCTCGCGCCCTGGGCGACAGCCATGGGGTCGCAGGCCGCCCAAGCTGGGCCAGACGTGGTTAACCGGCCAGATCCAAGCGGGGGGCGCGACGCCTCGTCGCAGGGGGAAACGAATTCGTAAGCCCGGCGGCCCCAGTCTGGCGGTTTCCCCAACGAGAGAGCCGACCGCCATGGCCGATGCGGCCTCCAGGCGCCGCGAGGCGCCCTCCACGAGCCCCGAGAGTGACAGCCGCCGCCGCGAGCGGGCCGCGGAGCTGCGTCAGGCGCGCCGGGCGGCGCATCTGCGGCTGGAATCCCGCGCCGAGGAGTATCGTCGGTCATTCCTGCGCATGGTCAGCCACGAACTGCGCACCCCACTGAATTCGATCCTCGGCTTTTCGGAGCTGATCAGCGCCGAGATCTACGGTCCCCTGGGCGCGCCAGAGTACAAGGACTACGCCAACCTCATTCGCGATAGCGGCCAGAAGCTGCTGGCGCTGTCCAACCAGGTGCTGGAGATCGCCCGCTTGGAAAGCGGCGCGGCCGATCTCGCCGCCCGTCGCGAGCCCCTCGACCACGTGCTGGACGATGTTCTGGACGGCCTGGCCGACGAGATGCGCGCCCGCAAGGCCGAGGTGGTGGTGGCTGGTCAGGGCGCCCTGCCCGATGTGATCGCCGATCCCAAGGGGCTCCGCACAGCGCTCGCGGCTCTGCTGTCCAATGCGATCGTTCACGGCGCGGATGGCGGCGAGATCCGTATCGAGGCCACGCTCTGGGACGGCGAGGTGCGGATCGACATCATCGATCAGGGACCAGGGGTCGATCCCCGGGACATTCCGCGCCTGCTACGCCCGTTCGAGCAGGGGGAGAACGCCCTCATCCGCCGACGGGAGGGGGCCGGCCTTGGCCTCCCCCTGGCCTTCATGCTCTGCAAAGGCATGGGCGGCAGTCTGACCCTGACGTCGCGCACGGAGGGCGGTCTCTGCGCCAGGGTCCGCGTGCCGGCCCCGGCGGGCTGATACGCGCCCGGCGTTGCGCAGCCAGGGTCGGGGGCTTAAGTGCAGCCGCATGTCCGGCATTCAAAAGACCCTCGACGACCTGGCCGAAGAGTTCGACCTGCTGGGCGACTGGGAAGAGCGCTATCGCTATGTGATCGAGCTGGGCGGCGATCTCGCCCCCTTGACCGAGGCTGAGCGATCGGAGGCCAACAAGGTTCGGGGATGCGCCAGCCAGGTCTGGCTGGTCACCGAACCTCAGGGGGATGGGACGGTTCGGTTTCGCGGGGATTCCGACGCCCACATCGTTCGGGGCCTGATCGCGATCCTGCTGCGGCTATTTTCCGACCGGCGCCCGGCCGAGATCATCAGCTTCGACATCAAGGCCGCCTTCCAGCGGCTGGGCCTGGCCGGCGCCCTGTCGACCCAGCGCTCCAACGGCCTGGCGGCCATGGCTCAGCGGATCGGCCGTGACGCCGAGGCGCTGAACGCCGCCAACAGCTAGATGTGAGATTTCAGGCGGCGCGAATGCCGGAGAAGCCCGGCTCGTTCTGGACGCCGACGACCGTGTCATAGCCGAGGATCATGTCCACATCGCGCCCGTTGGAGGCCAGGGGCAGCCGCAGCCAGAGAATGGAAAGATGGCTGGCGCCGCGCCAGGACAGGGAATGGACGCCCACGCCGGCCCGACGCTCCTCGACCACCGCGGCCAGCTCCTTGTGCCAGTAGTCCGCCGCCGCGGCGTTATAGACATCGGTGAGCCCGCGGCCGGTGATCTCGCGACCAAAGACGCTGTAAAGGCCCGTGCCGGCCAGCCGGACACGGAAGTCCAGCGGCTCACGCTGAACATCGATCAGGCTGACCGTCGGCAGCAGGCGCTTCAGCGCCGCTGGATCGACATCGCTGCGCCCAGGCAGACGCGCGCCCCGGCGAAGCCCAGCCCAATAGCTGTACATCTCTTCATGAGCACGAGCGGCCGCGGCCGAAGTCCCGATTTGCGCCGCCATGTTTGGATTCCTTAACAACCCCTTGGAATCACGACGAATCACTTATCGCCTGTATGGCGAATCGAGGGCAAGACGAAATCGGTCTGTTGCGACAAGAAACCGGTTTGCAACACAAAAGCGCCCGCCTCATGCGAGGCGGGCGCTTTCGATAACCTGAAGGCCGTGCGCCCCTGACGGGGCGAGGCGCCTTAGCGCTTCTTGCGAGCGGCCTGACGGCCGCCTTGGCCGAGGCCCATCTGCTTGGCCAGGTCCGAACGCGCCTTGGCATAGTTCGGCGCGACCATAGGATAGTCCTTAGGCAGACCCCATTTGGCCCGGTATTCTTCGGGGCTCATATTGTACTTGGTCCGCAGGTGCCGCTTCAGCGACTTGAACTTGCGACCATCCTCAAGGCAGATGAGGAAGTCCGGCGTGATCGAGCGGCGGACAGGAACGGCCGGCTCCTTCGGCGGCGCTTCAACAGCTTCCGGCGCGCTGGTGATCCCGGCCAGAGCGCGATGCACCGCTTGGATCAGGTTCGGCAGGTCAGCCGCAGCCACCGAATTATTGCCGACATAGGCCGACACAATGTCAGCCGTCATCTCGATGACTTCTGTTTTCTCGTCCATTTGTTCTACCCAGAACGACGCTAGGGGCGCGCCACAACATCTGATTCCCAGATCAGTTGTCAGCTACTTAACTCTGGCGAGGAACCGACACAAGAGCAGCCGAGGACCAATATGTCTTTGGTCGGGGCTTCAGGACCTGAACACATGCCCTAGTTGAGTAGCCCGGGTCTGTGAAATAGCGCTGATTTGGTATGGGCGGCTATAATTTGGCGGCGCAGCCTAGTTGCGGCCGAATTCCTTAGAGAAGGCCAGCATCGCAGCCCGCTGCGGCAGGGAGTATTCATCGATCGCGCTGTCGTCGCCGTCTCGAATGGCGCGCAGCAAGTCCGGCGTAAGCGCCGAGGACAGCGACCAGTTCCAGTAGCGCAGGACAGTCTGCGCCCGGTCCACAGCCAGCATGTCGTAAATCAGGAGGGTGCGTTCAAAAGCCGCATTCGGCTGACCGTCTGGATCGGTCTCAGGCCGGCGCAGCCCACGCCAGAGCGCGCGCAGGGCGTTACGCGGCAGGCCCGTCGCCTTGCAGAGAATGGCCAAGGCCTCCCCGCCGGGGTCGGTGAACATCTTGGCCCCGGTCATGGGCTTGAGGCCGGACAGATAGGAAATTTCCTCGGCCACTTCGCGGGTCATGCCGTGCTGGGCCGCCGAAACCGCCGCCTCCAGGCTGGCGAAGGGGCTCTTTTCGATCGCGGCCCGGTTGCGCTGGCGCCGCTCGATGAACTGCAGGGCCTTGCGCGACATCGGGTCCTGCCAGCCCTCCTCCGCCGCCATGGGGAAGATGTCGCCGGCGGCGTCCTGCAGGATTTCCCGCGACACGGCGAAGCGTTGCAGGATCGTCCGGCGCGCCTCATGGTCGGCCCACCAGAACAGCACATAGGCCTGAGCCGGGCGCAGTTCGGGCCTGCGCAGCAAGGCCGGCGCCAAGTGGGGGGCGTCGCGGCTGATGGCGACGAGCGCCTCCAGGCTTGCATGGCCAAGCCGGGCCTCGCGATTGGCCAGCAGGGTGTCGATCACCGGCATTTCGCCAGACGCCACGAGGGCCTCGGCCACCACCTCGGTGAGGGCCTTGCGCGCCGCAATCATCAGCCGGTGCTCCGAGCCGGCCATGCGGACGCAGTCCAGCAACTCGGCGTCAGACAGGCTGTCGCAGTCGGCGAGCAGCGGCCGGGCCACCTCAACCTCGTCGCGCAGCAGGAGGCGGGCGAGCTGGGCCGGAACCTCGGCCAGCCCCGCCAGGCGGCGGGCCACCCGGGTCCGTTCCTCGGGCGAGGCGTCCCGCAGCATCTCGATCAGCAGGTCGGCGGTGACCGAGCGCTCGAAGGCGTTGACGCGGCTGGAGGGCAGGCAGACCACGTCGGCCAGTCGTCGCAGCAGGGCCCCGCGGGCGCGGAAGCGCTGCGGCGGCGAATCGTCAGGCAAGGGCGCGCTCTGGTTCATCAGACTCGCACTCCATCACAGGGGCGTTAACCATGGGTTCCCGCCCCGAAGCCCCTGGTTAGGAAAATCCTGGCGGCGTCCAGTTCGGCCAGATGTCGGGGAGGCCATCGGAGACCTTGTCCGGGAAGGCCGGCGGTCGCTTCTGGAGGAAAGACTCGACGCCTTCCTTGGAGTCGGCCGAGGCGCCCCGGGCCTGGATGCCGCGGCTGTCGGCCCTGTGGGCGATCATTGGATGCTCGGCGCCGGCCATCCGCCACATGAGCTGACGGGTCAGGGCCACCGAGACCGGGGCGGCGTTGTCGACGATCTCGCGGGCCAGGGCGCGGGCGGCGGGCAGAAGCTCGTCGGGCACATGCAGCGAACGGACAAGGCCGCGCTCCAGGGCCTCCTGGGCGCCGAAGACACGGCCGGAATAGCACCACTCCAGGGCCGTCTGCATGCCCACCAGCCGGGGCAGGAACCAGGACGAGCAGGCCTCGGGCGTAATCCCCCGACGGGCGAAGACGAAGCCGAACCGCGCCTCGGTGGACGCCAGCCGGATATCCATCGGCAGCTGCATGGTCGCCCCCACCCCCACCGCCGCGCCATTGACCGCTGCAATGACCGGCTTGAGGCTCTCATAGATGCGCAGGGAGACGAGGCCGCCGCCGTCGCGATAGACCCCCGACTCCGTCCGCTGGCCGAGCGGATCGGCCTCGCGGCTGTCGAAATCGAAGGTCGAGCCGCCGCCGGCGAGGTCAGCGCCGGCGCAGAAGCCGCGGCCCGCGCCCGTGACGATCACGGCGCGCACATCATCGGTCGCGTCGGTGAGATCGAAGGCCGCGATCAGCTCCCGATTCATCAACGGGTTGAAGGCGTTTAGCTTTTCCGGCCGGTTCAGGGTCAGCTGAGCGATCCCGTCCTCCAGTTCGAGCTTCAGGGTCTCGAAGTCGGCAAGGGCCTGGACTGGCATGGGCGTCTCCCGTTCGCTTTGTCGGATTTCCGCTATCGGAGCCGCTTGACGGACGGGAGGTCAAGCACCCCATCATACCTGAACAGTGATCATTTAAAGCGCGCCGACGGCCCCGACGAAGAGGGCTGCGGCCCGGAGGAAACACAGGCCCATGCATCCGTCGCATCACGCGAAGTCCCATCCCGAGCGCGCCGCCTACATCATGGCCAGCTCCGGCGAGAGCGTCACCTACGGCCAGCTGGAGGCCCGCTCCAACCAGGGCGCGCAGCTGTTTCGCGAGCTGGGCCTTAAGGCCGGCGACGTGATCGCCATCCTGATGGAAAATCACCCGCGCTTTTTCGAGGTCGCCTGGGCCGCCCAGCGGGCCGGCCTTTATTACGCCTGCATCTCGTCCAAGCTGACGGCCGGCGAGATCGAATACATCATGGGCGATTGCGCCGCCCAGGTGCTGATCACCTCAGCCGGCGTGGGCCCGGTGGTCGATGAACTTCCGGCCCTGCTGCCCGGGGTGAAGCTCTTCATGGTGGGCGAGGCCCGCGCGCCCTATGAGAGCTTCGAGGCCGCCCGGGCCAAGATGCCCCAGACTCCGATCGCCGATGAGACCGCCGGCGCCGATATGCTCTATTCGTCGGGCACCACCGGCCGGCCCAAGGGGATCAAGCCGCCCCTGACCGGCGGCCCGATCGACGCCCCCAATGCGCTCTCCATGATGGCCGAGCACATGTTCGGCTTCCCGCCGGACGGGACCTATCTGTCGCCGGCGCCCCTCTATCACGCCGCGCCGCTGCGCTGGTGCATGGGCTACCAGCGCCTCGGGGGCACGGTGGTGGTGATGGAGAAGTTCGATCCCGAGCACGCCCTGCAGCTCATCGAAAAGTACAGGATCGACTGCGGCCAGTTCGTCCCCACCCACTTCGTGCGGATGCTGAAACTGCCGCCGGAGGTCCGCACCCGCTACGACATCTCGTCCATGAAGTCGGCGGTGCACGCCGCCGCCCCCTGCCCCATCCCGGTGAAGGAGCAGATGATGGAATGGTGGGGTCCGATCATCCACGAATACTATGCCGGCAGCGAGGGGAACGGCTTCTGCCACATCGGCCCGCACGACTGGCTGGCCCACAAGGGCTCGGTGGGCAAGGGCACGACCGCCGAGGTAAAGATCTGCGGCGATGATGGCGAGCCCCTGCCGCCGCGCACCGAAGGGGTGGTCTATTTCTCCGGCGGCACGCCGCTGAGCTACCACAACGCGCCCGACAAGGTGGCCGAGAACACGAACCAGCACGGCTGGACAACGCTGGGCGATGTGGGCTGGCTGGACGAGGACGGCTTCCTCTACCTCACCGACCGCAAGAGCTTCATGATCATTTCCGGCGGGGTGAACATCTATCCCCAGGAGCTGGAAAACCTGCTGATCACCCATCCCAAGGTGGCCGACGCCGCCGTGGTCGGCGCGCCCGACGAGGAGATGGGCGAAAAGGTCGTCGCCGTCATCCAGCCCATGAACTGGGCCGACGCCGGGGATGACCTGCGCGCCGAGCTGATGGCCTTCTGCCGGGCCAATCTCAGCCATGTGAAATCGCCGCGTATGCTGGACTTCATGGCCGAACTGCCCCGCCACCCGACGGGCAAGCTCTATAAGCGCCTGATCCGCGACGCCTATTGGGGCAAGGAGGGCTCCAAGATCGTCTGAGGCGTGAGAGGCGCGCGCGGTGCGCCCTTGCCCGCGCCGCCCCAGGTGATAGACCCGAACACCTGTTTCAAACCTTTAGGGAGCAAGCGATGAATCCGGTGGAATTCAAGGATCTGCCTGGCCTGGTCGGCCAGGAAGTCGGCGTGTCGGACTGGGTCGAGATCACCCAGGAGCGGGTGAACCAGTTCGCCGAAGCCACCGGCGACCATCAGTGGATCCACGTCGATGTGGAGCGAGCGACCAAGGAAATGGGCGGCCCGATCGCCCACGGCTATCTGACCCTGTCGCTGATCCCGTTCCTGGGCGCCGGCATGCTGCCGATCAAGGGCGTGGCCCGGGGCATCAACTATGGCTCGGACAAGGTGCGCTTCATCAACATGGTCCGCGTCGGCAAGCGCGTGCGCATGCGCCAGAAGCTGATCGGCGCCGAGCCCAAGGCCGGCGGCATGCAGATCCGCAACGAATGCACCATCGAGATCGAAGGCGAGACCAAGCCGGCCTGCGTGGCCGAGACCATTTCGGTCGTCTACGGCGCCTGATTTCAGCCACTTGAACGGCAAAAGGCCCGCGTTCCGACGCGGGCCTTTTTTGTACCTGGCCGCCTGTGAAGGGGCTCAGTAGTCGGGCGATACCGCTTCGAGAGCTGAGGCCGCCTTGGCGCCGCCGACCCCCATGTCGCCCTGCGCCACCGTGATCTCGGCCAGGGGATTGTCCATCAGGGCCAGGGTCTCGCGGATGTAGCGAGCGTGGGTGACGATGCCGATTTCCAGGCGCTCGCTGTTCAGCTCCACCTGCTGGGTCAGCAGGCCGGCGATGAACTGAACCTCCTGGGATTCCCCGCCGCCAGGCCTGCGCCGCACGCCCTCGGCCATGAACACCGGGCCCCCGGAATTGCCAGGGAAGACCGTGAAGTCGAGCAGGAAGGTCGGGAAGGCCGTAGCCGGCGCTAGCGGGAACGAGGCCACGCGCCCCGATCGCAGGATCGGGAAGCCGGCCGGATTGGCCGACAGGCCGCGGGGGAAGCCCAGGGCCATCATCTGGTCGCCGGCGCCGACGGCGTAGCTGGCGAAGGTCTCGTCCCCGGCCAGCCAGTCGGTGGGGATGGCCGCCTTGGCGAATTCCGGCGGCGCGGTGATCGAGATCGCCGCCACGTCGCGGCTCGGATGCTGGGTCCAGCGCGGATGGCCATCAGCGTCGCGGATATCGACCTTCTGCGGCGCATAGCTCCAGCTGCCGTCGGTATTGGCGATACGATAGCCGATACGGGCCTGAACGCCGGGCATGCGCTGCAGGACGTGGTTGGCGGTCACCAGCACCGTGCGCGGCTGGCCATCCAGGGTCGGCGCGTTGATCAGGAACCCGGTGCCGACCGTGCGCGTTCCGTCGCCCAGCGGCTGCTCGATCTGAACCGTGGCGTGGATCAGTTCGACAGCAAGATCCGCGATCATGGACGCCCCTCGACTGGTTGGACACGACGACGGGCCAAGTGAATCAGACCTGCCGCACTGCGGCAAGACGCGAGGGCGTGAACGTCCGCGCCCTATTGCCGCGCGCCTGTCCCGCGAGTTGCCGCGCGCCTGTCCCGCGAGCGCGCGACGCCTGCAATGCGCTTGATCTGTCCGCATTCTCACGCCGCGCCTTGAGAGACGCTGCGGTTCGTCGCATCTAGCGGGAATGACCCAGCGCCCCACGCCCCCCGTCGCCCGCAAGCGCCCGCACACCGTCGAACAGCTCGGCCGCAGCCGCACCGACGACTATGCCTGGATGAAGGACGAGGCCTGGCAGAAGGTCCTGCGCGATCCGGCCAGCCTCCGGCCCGACATCGCCGAGCATCTGAAGGCTGAGAACGCCTACACCGAGGCCATGCTGGCCGGGACGAAAGACCTGCAGGCCGCCCTGTTCGCCGAGATGAAGGGGCGGATCAAGGAAGACGATTCCAGCGTGCCGGCCCCCGATGGGCCCTGGGACTACTATGTCCGCTATCAGGAAGGCGCCCAGCATCCGATCCGCGCCCGCCGCCCCCGGGGCGGTGAGGTCGGCGAGGAAATCCTGCTGGACGAGGAGGTTCTGGCCAAGGGCAAGGCCTATTTCCAGGTGGGCGGCGCCGGCCACAGCCCCGACCACAGGCTCTATGCCTGGGCCGCCGACGAGCAGGGCTCGGAATACTACACGATCCGCATCCGCGACCTGGTCAGCGGCGAGGACCTGCCCCACGCCATCGAGAGCGCCTATGGCGACTTCACCTTCTCGCCGGATTCCGAATGGCTGTTCTGGATCTGGCGCGATGAAAACGCCCGGCCGGCCAAGGTCTTCCGCCGGCCCGTCCGGGGCGGCGAGGACGTGCTGGTCTATGAGGAAAAAGACGACGGCATGTTCCTGGGCGTCGGGACAACCTCTGATGACGCCTATGTCGCCATCCATGTGGGCGACCAGGAAACCACCGAGATCTGGATCATCCCGGCGAGCGAACCGACCGCCGAGCCCGCCTGTGTCCAGCCCCGCGAGACCGGCGTCCGCTACGAGCTCGACCACTGGACCGATCGCTGGGTGATCCGCACCAACGCCGATGGCGCGGTGGACTTCAAGCTGTGCGTCTCCACCGAGCCCCTGCCCGCCCGGGCGACCTGGCGCGACTTCGTCCCCCATCTGCCCGGCCGCTACATCACCGGCTTCGCCGCCTATGCCGGCCATCTGGTGCGGATGGAGCGGGTCAATGCGCTGGACCAGATGGCGGTGATGACCCGCGACGGCGACGAGCACGTGGTCGCCTTCGACGAGGAAGCCTACGCCCTGCATCTGGAGGGCGGGCTGGAATACGACACCGCCCTGACACGCTTCGTCTACCAGTCGCCGACCACGCCGCGGCAATGGTTCGACTACGACATGGCCACCCGCCAGCGGACCTTGCGCAAGACGCAGGAAATCCCGTCCGGCCACGACCCCGACGCCTATGTGGCGCGCAGGCTCTATGCCCGCGCCGCCGACGGGCAAGAGGTGCCGATCACCCTCTTGATGCGCCGCGACACGCCCGTCGATGGGACCGCGCCGCTGATGCTCTATGGCTATGGCTCCTATGGACACGCCATGGAGCCCACCTTCTCCATCCGCAACCTCTCCCTGGTGGACCGGGGCTGGATCTGGGCCACGGCCCATATCCGCGGCGGCTCGGACAAGGGCTGGGGCTGGTTCATGGACGGCCGCAAGGCCAGGAAGACCAACACCTTTACCGACTTCATCGCCTGCGCCGAACACCTGGTGGCCGAGAACTACGCCACCAAGGGCCGAATCGCGGCCTATGGCGGCTCGGCCGGCGGCATGCTGATGGGCGCGGTGGCCAATATGCGCCCCGACCTCTGGGGAGCGATCATCGCAGCGGTCCCCTTCGTCGACGTGCTCAACACCATGAGCGACGCCAGCCTGCCGCTGACCCCGCCGGAATGGCCCGAATGGGGCAATCCCCTGACCGATGCAGACGCCTATGACGCCATCGCCGCCTACAGCCCCTATGATCAGGTGGGCGCCAAGCCCTATCCGCCGATCCTTGCCACCGGCGGCCTGTCGGACCCGCGGGTGACCTATTGGGAGCCGGCCAAGTGGGTGGCGCGCCTGCGCGAGCACACCACGGCTGATGCGCCCATTCTGCTGAAGATCAATATGGAGGCCGGCCATGGGGGCGCGTCCGGCCGGTTCGATTTCCTGAAGGAGATCGCGCTGGACTACGCCTTCGCCGTCTGGGCGATCGACAAGGGCTGGACCAAATGATCGTGCGCCCGGCCGAGGCCTCCGACATGGCCGCCCTGGCCGCCATCTATGGCCACCACGTTCTGCACGGCTTCGGCACCTTCGAAGAGGTTCCGCCCTCGGCCGACGAACTGAACCAGCGGCGCGAGGCCATCGTGGCCCGCGGCCTGCCCTATCTGCTGGCCGAAGATCAGGGGAAGGTTCTCGGCTTCGCCTATGCCGGCCCCTTCCGCCTGCGCGCGGCCTATCGCTACACGGTGGAGGACAGCGTCTATGTGGCGCCCGACGCCCAGGGGCGCGGGGTCGGCCGCGCGGTGCTGTCGGGGGTCATCGCGGCCTGCGAGGCCCTCGGCATCCGCCAGATGGTGGCGGTGATTGGCGACAGCGGTAACGCCGGCTCCGTCGGCCTGCACACGGCGCTGGGCTTCACCCACCAGGGATCAGGGCTGGGCCTGGGCTACAAGCATGGCCGCTGGGTGGACATCGTCTGGATGCAGAAGGCGCTGAACGGCGGAACGACCCGCGACCCGGACGCGCCCGGCCTGGCGCTCAGCGGCGTCTAGCGCAGAGCGCTCTTAAAGGACGCCTCGCCGACTTCTGGCCAGGCGGCGGCTTAGGGCATGCAGAGCTAGGGCCAGCCCGAACAGGACAAGCGGCGCCAGGAAGCCGAAGAGCACGTAACGCCAGTCAAACCGGTCTGGGCCGATCAGCGCCGCCAGGGCTACTACGGCGAGGATCGGAAGCAAGTAGCGGAAAGTCTTCATCGGAGCTCCCAGCGTCCGGTTCACCGATCATCACACGCGTGCCGAGCACTCTACTCGACCACGCCGTCGAAGGCGATGTCGAGAAACCGCGCCAGGGTCGGGGTCTGGTCGTCCTGGCGCCAGACGAGGCCGGTTTCGAGCAGAGGCGCCTCGCCGGCCAGCTCCACATAGCGCACGCCGGTGCGGGCGAGGTTGCGCAGGGAGGCCGGGGCCAGGGCGACTCCCATCTCGGCCGAGACCAGACTGATGATGGTCTGCATCTGGATGGCCTCCTGGGCGATCCGGGCGGCCCCGCCATGGGCGGCGAAATAGCCGGTGATCAGTTCGTGGAAGGCCGGCGCCGAACGCTTGGGGAAGATGATCAGCGGCGACTGCACCACATCGGCCGGGTCAAGCCGGCCGTCTCTGAGCGTCAGGCGGCCGGTGGCCAGCCAGGCTTCGGGCACAGCGGCGACCAGGGGCTCGGTCAGCAGGCGGCGATAGCGCAGGCCCGGCGGAAGGGCGCCGCCAGCCGGCGGGATGATGACGCCGGCATGTCCTGCGCCCTCGACCAGGGCTGCGATCTGCACCTCGCTGGTGGCCTCGCGCAGGTCGATCTCGACGGCGGGGTAGAGCCCGGCATAGCGCCGGACCAGGGCCGGCAGGACACTGTAGTCGGCGGTGCTGACGAAGGAGAGTTCCAGGCGGCCGGCTTCCCCGTCCCGCAGCCTGCGCGCGATGTCCGGCAGGGCCGCCAGTTCGGCCAGCGCCGCGCGCACATGGGTCAGAAACTGCGTCCCGAAGGGCGTCAGGGCCACGCTGCGCTTGGTGCGGGAAAACAGAGCGGCGCCCAGCTCACGCTCCAGCGCCTGGATCGACTGGCTGAGCGGCGGCTGCGTCATGTTCAGCCGCGCCGCGGCCCGGCCAAAATGCAGGGTCTCGGCCACGGCCTCGAAGTGTCGGAGCTGACGGACATCCATCGCTCATATCTACAGCGACCTAAAACGGCTTCAAAAGTATATTTCCACCACTGACTGGCGGCGGCTATGCAGAAGGTGACGTACAAGGACCCGCCCATGCCCGCCTATCGCTCTCGCACCTCGACCCACGGCCGCAACATGGCCGGCGCCCGCGGCCTGTGGCGCGCCACAGGCATGAAGGACGGCGACTTCGGCAAGCCGATCATCGCGGTGGTCAACTCCTTCACCCAGTTCGTGCCGGGCCATGTCCACCTGAAGGACCTGGGCCAGCTGGTCGCCCGCGAGATCGAGCGGGCCGGCGGTGTGGCCAAGGAATTCAACACCATCGCGGTGGATGATGGCATCGCCATGGGCCACGACGGCATGCTCTACAGCCTGCCCTCGCGTGAGCTGATCGCCGACAGCGTGGAGTACATGGCCAACGCCCACTGCGTGGACGCCCTGGTCTGCATCTCCAACTGCGACAAGATCACGCCGGGCATGCTGATGGCCTCCCTGCGCCTCAACATCCCCACGGTCTTCGTCTCCGGCGGACCGATGGAGGCCGGCAAGGTCGTCATGAACGGCAAGGAAGTGGCGCTGGACCTGGTGGACGCCATGGTCGCCGCGGCCGACGAGTCGGTCAGCGACGCCGACGTGGCGACCATCGAGCGCTCGGCCTGCCCCACCTGCGGCTCCTGCTCGGGCATGTTCACCGCCAATTCCATGAACTGCCTGACCGAGGCGCTAGGCCTGTCCCTGCCCGGCAACGGCTCGACCCTGGCCACCCATGCCGACCGCGAGCGCCTGTTCCTGGAGGCCGGCCACCTGATCGTCGACATCACCAAGCGCCATTACGAGCAGGATGACGACAGCGTCCTGCCGCGCAATGTCGCCAGCTTCCGGGCCTTTGAAAACGCCATGAGCCTGGACATCGCCATGGGTGGCTCCACCAACACGGTCCTGCACCTGCTGGCTGCGGCCCACGAGGCCGAGGTGGACTTCACGATGGAGGATATCGACCGGCTGTCGCGCAAGGTTCCCTGCCTGTCCAAGGTGGCGCCGGCCAAGGCCGACGTGCACATGGAGGACGTCCACCGGGCCGGCGGCGTGATGGCGATCCTGGGGCAGCTGGAGCGCGGCGGTCTGCTGCACACCGACCTGCCGACGGTCCATTCCAAGACCATGGGCGAGGCCCTGGAGCGCTGGGACATCAGCCGCTCCGAGAGCGAAGCCGTCCAGACCTTCTTCAAGGCCGCGCCAGGGGGCGTGCCGACCCAGGTCGCCTTCAGCCAGAACAGCCGCTGGAAGGAACTCGACCTCGACCGCAAAGACGGCGTGATCCGCAGCGTCGAACACGCCTTCTCCCAGGACGGCGGCCTGGCCGTGCTGAGCGGCAACCTGGCGCTGGACGGCTGTATCGTGAAGACGGCCGGCGTCGACGACAGCATCCTGGTCTTTTCGGGCCCCGCCCGGGTCTTCGAGAGCCAGGACGACGCCGTCAGCGCCATCCTGACCGGCAAGATCGTGGCCGGCGACGTGGTCGTCATCCGCTATGAAGGCCCCCGCGGCGGCCCGGGCATGCAGGAGATGCTGTATCCCACCAGCTATCTGAAATCGAAGGGCCTGGGGAAGGCCTGCGCCCTGATCACCGACGGCCGCTTCTCTGGCGGCACCTCGGGCCTGTCCATCGGCCATGTCTCGCCCGAAGCGGCGGAAGGCGGCATGATCGGGCTGGTGGAAAACGGCGACCGGATCGAGATCGACATCCCCAATCGGACCATCCGTCTGGCCGTGGACGACGCCGTGTTGGCCGAGCGCCGGACGGCCATGGAGGCCCGGGGGCCAGACGCCTGGCATCCCGGCCCGCGTAAGCGCAAGGTCACCCCGGCGCTGCGCGCCTATGCGGCCTTCACCACCAGCGCCGCCCGGGGCGCCGTGCGCGACGTGGACCAGGTGCGCTGAGCCGCCCAAATCTGGCGCGCCCTTATCTGGCCATGTGCAGGGGTGAAGCTTGCGGCATGAAATCCGCAGCCCTCGCCGCAGCCCTGTTCGTCACCGCGTTCGCCGGCGCAGCCCTGGCCGACGACGGTCCCATCACCACCGGACGCACGGGCGATCCGCCAGCCGCCACGGCCTCGGCCGAGCAGATCGGCGGGCGCCTGGAACCCATGGCCCGGGCCGAAGCGCCCGGCGACTGGGCCCGCCGGGTCATGGCCGGCGAACCTGCCCCTGAGGAGATCGCCGAGGCGCCACAGGGGCGCTGCCCGACCCGCGTGGACAGGCGTCCCCATGGCGAGGTCTGGGGCGGGGTCGGCACCGGCGGCTATCGCGAGGTCGGCGGCGTCGTCACCCAGCCCATCGGCGACTGCTCCAGCGTCACCATCGGCATGAGCCGCACCGAAGGCCGCTTCGCAGGCCCCCGCTACCGCTAGGCTGCTCGCGGCGACCGCCCTGCTCCCTGGCGCGTTGACTCATTCATAGCTGCCGAGTTATGGGAATTTCCATCACCATCTGGTTATGGATTCGATGCCTGACGCCCCAGATCTGATCTTCCGGTCCCTGGCCGACCCCACCCGGCGGAGCCTCTTCGAACGGCTGTGCCGGGAGGGCGAGCTGACCGTCGGGGCGCTCACGAGCCAGGCCGGTGTCTCCCAGCCTGCGGTGTCGAAGCATCTGGCCGTCCTCAAGCAGGCGGGTCTGGTGCGGGACCGCCAGGAGGGCCGCCAGACCCACTATCGCGCCGAGGCCGGCGCCCTCGTCCCCCTCACCGACTGGACCACCCAGCAGACGTCTTACTGGCGGGCGCGGTTCGACGCTCTCGAAGACCTGCTCGACCGCATGGACCAGTGAGCCTCCGCCCGCTGCGTAGAAAGGACGCCTATGAGCGACACCGAGACCGAACGGCGCGCCATCGCCATCGAGCGCGATCTCGCCCATCCGCCTAGCCGGATCTGGCGGGCGCTGACCCAGCCTCACCTGATGGCCGAATGGCTGATGCAGACCGACTTCCAGCCCGTCCTTGGCCAGACCTTCAGCTTCCGCGCCGAGTGGGGCGCCTTGACCTGTCAGGTGACGGAACTCGAGCCCGAGCGGCGGCTGGCCTACACCTGGGGCGACGGGGTCCTCGACACCGTCGTGACCTGGACAATCACGCCGACGCCGGCCGGCGCGCGTCTGCGCATGGAGCAGACCGGCTTCCGCAAGGATCAGCCCCGCTATCTAATGGGCGCCACGGCGGGCTGGCCGCGCATGCTCGACACTCTCGAACAGGTCTTGGCCAAGGAGAGCGGAGCATGAGCCTCCACACCTGGGTGCGGAAGATCCACCGTTGGCTGTCGCTGGCCGTCACCCTGGCGGTGATCGCCAACGTGGCCGCCATGATGGCGGGCCTGCAGGTGGTCTGGATCGGGCTGATGGCGCTGATTCCGCTCATTCCCCTGCTGGCGACGGGGCTCTATCTTTTTGCGCTGCCCTACCTGTCAGGCCGAGGAACCAGCGGCGCGGTCGACGCCTCTTGATGGATAAGACAGAGCAGACAAAGCCGCGCCTCCTCTCAGGCGGCAATCCGCAGATCCCCAAGGGATACGGCGATGCGCCCGTCCAGGCCTATATCGCCGCAATGCCTGGCTGGAAGCGCGAGGCGGGGGCCGCGCTGGACGCCTTGATCGTCAAGGCCGTCCCAGACGTACAGAAGGCGGTCAAGTGGAACTCGCCGCTCTACGGCATGAAGGACCAGGGCTGGTTCCTCGGGGTCCACGTCTTCAACAAGTACATCAAGCTCGCCTTCTTCCGCGGCGCCGATCTCGATCCGCCGCCGCCGGTCGCCTCGAAAGCCGGGGCTACGCGCTATTTTCACATCCACGAGAATGAAGCGGCAGACGAAGCCCAGCTCACCGACTGGATCGCCCAGGCCAGCCGGCTGCCGGGCGAGCGCATGTAGCCGCCTGGTGATTCCGCTCGCGCAGCCGACGCGCTAGGCTGGCGGTCCGCAACGCAGGAGCCGCCATGTCCCCCCGATCGATCCCCCGCCGCAGCCTGGTTCTCGGCGCCGGCCTCCTCGTGGCCGCCCCGCAGGTGGTCCTCGCCCAGGGCGCCAAGCCGCGGGTGACCATGACCACCAGCCAGGGGGCCATCGTCATCGAACTGGAGGACAGGAAGGCGCCCCTGACCAGCGCCAACTTCCTGCGCTATGTGGACGCCAAGGCCTATGACGGCGGCAGCTTCTTCCGCGCCGCCCGCAGCGACTGGGCGCCGACCGAGGGCACCATCGTCGCCCAGCCGCCAGCCAAGGCCCGCCCCTTTCCGCCGATCCGCCACGAGAGCACGACCATGACGGGCCTGAGCCACGTCCACGGGACGATCTCGCTCGGCCGATTCGCACCTGGCACGGCGACCAACACCTTCTTTATCTGCCTGGGCGACCAGACCTTCCTCGACGCCCAGCCGGGTCAGCCCGGCGACAATCTGGGCTACGCCGCCTTCGGCAAGGTGGTCTCGGGCCTGCCCACAGCGCAGAAGATCCTCGCCCAGCCCACCGGCGGCGAGACCAAGTTCGCCGACCAGAAGGACCAGTGGCTGAAGAAGCCGGTCATCATCGAGACCATGCGGCGAGCCTGACGGCTGCGGCGCCGCGCCTCGGAGGGCGAAAGCCCGCCTGGCAGGGCCGGCTAATCAGATGTCGGAGGACGGGAACTAGGACTCGAACCTAGAATGACGGCGCCAAAATCGCGGGTTTCGGCCGCCTTCCCAGTGGCTTACGCGTAAAATCGCCCTGCACGCGACGACGCAACTTCAACGACTTACGGGGCGAGCGTAAACGGCCCGGAGGCCGTTCGCCCTATCGACGAGCCGTCAGGACCGGCCTTTACGCCGCCCTTATGCAGAGCGCCGGATTGGCGTCTCGCGCCCTTATGCCGATCGGCGCGAAGTTCGAGCATCGCGCAAACAAGGCGGCGGAACATGCTCGACATCCTCTATCTGGCTCTGGCGCTCGGCGCCTTTGCCCTGCTCGGCGCGCTGGTCGCCGGGCTTCGGCGGCTCTGACATGGCTGAACTCGTGCTCTGGGGCGCCGGCGCCCTTGTGATCGGCGGCTACATGCTCGCCGCCCTGCTGCGGCCTGACCGCTTCTGACGGACCTCACATCATGAACTGGCAAGGCTGGGCGGAAATCGCCCTGACCCTGGGGCTGCCGTTCCTTCTCGGCTGGCCCATAGGCATCTTCATCTCGCGGGTCTGGAACCGGGAGCGCACCTGGCTCGATCCGGTGCTGCGCCCCGTGGAGAGGTGCTTTTACGCCGCGCTCGGCGTGCGGCCTGACCAATCCCAGACCTGGACCGGCTATGCCGCCGCCCTGCTCGCCTTCAATGCGGCGGGGTTTGTCCTGCTCTACGCCATCCTGCGCCTGCAGGGTCTTCTGCCGCTGAACCCCCAGGGCTTCGGCGCGCTATCCGAGCCATTGGCCTTCAACACGGCCGTCAGCTTCGTCACCAACACCAACTGGCAGGCCTATAGCGGTGAGACGACCCTGACCCACCTCAGCCAGATGGCGGGGATGACGGTGCAGAACTTCCTGTCAGCCGCCACAGGGGCGACGGTTGCGGCCGCCCTGGCTCGCGCCTTCGCCGCCGACCGGCAGACGGGCCTTGGCAACTTCTGGGCTGATCTGGTGCGCACCACACTTTGGGTGTTGTTGCCTATCTCGATCGTGGTGGCGTTGATCCTCGCCGCGTTGGGCGTGCCGCAGACCCTCTCGGCCTCGGCCACCGCAGCCACGATTGAGGGCGGCGAGCAGACTATTCCTATTTTCGCCGCGGCTAGTCAGCTCGCCATCAAGCAGCTGGGCATCAATGGCGGCGGCGTGTTCGGTGTGAACTCGGCCCATCCGCTGGAGGGGCCCACCCCGCTCGCCAATTTCATCGCCGCCATCTCGATCAATGTCCTGGGCTGGGCGGCCTTCTTCGCCTTTGGTCGCACAGCCCTGGCGGGTCGAAGCCTGCGGGCCATCGCCATCGCGGCCCTCCTACTGCTGTCGGCCGGCGCAGCGGCGCTCTACTGGACCGAAACACAGGCCCCGCCGGCCCTGGTCGCCGCCGGCGCCGAGGTGTCGGTGAACATGGAAGGCAAGGAGGTCCGCTTCGGCGCCCCGGCCTCGGCCGTCTGGGCGGCCATGACCACCGGCGCCTCCAACGGCTCGGTCAATTCCATGCACGCCAGCTACATGCCGCTCGGCGGCGGGGTGCAGATGTTCTTCATGCAGTTGGGTGAGATCCTGCCAGGCGGCATCGGAACGGGCGTCGGCTTCATGCTGATGATGGCGTTGCTGGCGGTGTTCGTCGCTGGCCTGATGGTCGGTCGCACGCCGGAATACCTGGGAAAAAAGATCGAGGCGCGCGAGGTTCAGTACGCCATGCTGGCTGTGCTGGTCCTGCCGCTGACCATCCTAGGCTTTTCGACGG
The DNA here is from genome assembly GCF_030680185.1 of Phenylobacterium sp. GTDB lineage: Bacteria > Pseudomonadota > Alphaproteobacteria > Caulobacterales > Caulobacteraceae > Phenylobacterium. The sequence goes on along the minus strand of NZ_JAUXVZ010000011.1, from coordinate 8,588 downwards.
CGGCTGCCGTCCTGCCGGCAGCCTTGCAGAGTCTGGCCAATCCCGGACCGCATGGGATGTCGGAGATCCTCTACGCCTACACCTCGGCCAGCGCCAACAACGGCTCGGCCTTCGCCGGACTGGCGGCCGATACGCCCTGGTGGAACACCACCCTAGGCCTGGCCATGCTGATGGGTCGCTTCCCCGGCATCGTGATCATGCTGGCCGTCGCCGGCGCCCTGGCGGCCAAGCCCAAGCTCGCCCCTTCGGCCGGCGCCCTGCCCACCGACAACGGACTTTTCATCGGCCTCCTGATCGGGGTGATCCTGATCCTGGGCGGTCTCCAGTTCTTCCCGGCCCTCGCGCTCGGCCCGATCGTCGAGCACTTCCAGGCGCTTGACGCCCTGGCAGGCCTCTAAGTCTCGCGGAGCACAGTCTCATGAGCACCACCGACGTACCGCTGGGCGATGATCGCCGCCGAGCTTCAACCCTCGCCTCGAGCCTGAGCGGGGCGACCTTGGCGCGGGCCGCGAAGGACGCCTTCGTGAAGCTCGACCCGCGCCGGCTGACGGGCAATCCGGTCATCTTCGCGACCTGGCTGGTCGCCTTGCTGAGCACGGTCTCGGCGGCCCTTCTGGTCGGGCGAAGCGCCGATGGGCCCTTCGCCGTCCAGTTGGCCGCCTGGCTCTGGGCCACCGTTCTCTTCGCAAACCTGGCCGAGAGCATCGCCGAGGGCCGCGGCAAGGCCGCCGCTGACAGTCTCCGCGCCAGCCGGGTCACCACCCGAGCCAAGCTGATCATCGACGAGGCGACCGGGACCATCCTGCCCACCCCCGCCCATGAGCTGGGCGCCGGTCAGGTGGTGCTGGTGGAGGCCGGCGATGTGATCCCCGCCGACGGAGAGATTATCGAGGGCGTGGCCTCGGTCAATGAGGCGGCGATCACCGGCGAGAGCGCTCCGGTCATCCGCGAGAGCGGCGGCGACCGCTCGGCCGTCACCGGCGGCACCACAGTGGTCTCCGACTGGATCAAGGTAAAGATCACCTCCGAGCCCGGCGGGACCTTCCTGGACCGCATGATCGCCATGGTCGAAGGCGCCGACCGTCGCAAGACGCCCAACGAGGTCGCCCTGTCCGTCCTGCTGGCGGGCCTGAGCCTCGTCTTCCTGATCGCCGTGGTCACCCTGGTGGGGCTGGGCGCCTATTCGGGCGTGACGCTGACGCCGCTTGTGCTGGGCGCGTTGTTCATCACCCTGATCCCCACCACCATCGGCGGGCTGCTGTCGGCTGTCGGCATCGCCGGCATGGACCGCCTGCTGAAGGTCAATGTGCTGGCCACCTCCGGCCGAGCGGTGGAGGCCGCGGGTGACGTCGACACCCTGCTGCTCGACAAGACCGGCACCATCACCTTCGGCAACCGGATGGCGACCGAGGTGATCTCAGCCCCAGGCGTGCGGCCCGAACAGGCGCTGCGGGCGGCGCTCATGGCCTCCATGGCCGACGAGACGCCGGAGGGACGCTCCATCGTGGAACTGGCCCGCGCCCAGGGCGAGGTCGCCGAGGCGCCGCAAGGCGCCGAGCCCATCGCATTCTCCGCCGTCACGCGCCAGTCGGGCCTGAACGCCGAGGGGCGCATCTGGCGTAAGGGCGCGGTCGATGCGGTCCTGCGCACGCTCGGTCTGTCGGCCGAGGACATGCCGCCCGAGGTCGCCGCCGCTGTCGACCGCATTGCGCGCTCTGGCGGCACGCCCCTGGCGGTCAGCGAGGATGGGATGCTCGTGGGCATCATCCACCTGAAGGACGTCGTGAAGCCTGGCGTGAGGGCGCGCTTCGCCGACCTGCGGCGCATGGGTCTGCGCACCGTGATGATCACCGGCGACAATCCCGTCACGGCGGCCGCCATCGCTTCGGAGGCGGGCGTCGACGACTTCCTCGCCGAGGCGACACCGGAGGACAAGCTGCGCCTGATCCGCGCCGAGCAGGCCAAGGGCCGGCTGGTGGCCATGTGTGGCGACGGCGCCAACGACGCCCCGGCGCTGGCCCAGGCCGATGTGGGCGTGGCCATGCAGACCGGCGCCCAGGCCGCCCGTGAGGCCGGCAACATGGTCGATCTCGACTCCGACCCGACCAAGGTCATCGAGATCGTCGAGGTCGGCAAACAGATGCTGATCACTCGCGGGGCGCTCACCACCTTCTCGATCGCCAACGATGTAGCCAAGTATTTCGCCATCATCCCGGCCATGTTCGTCACCGCCCTGCCGGCGCTCGGCGCGCTCAACATCATGGGCCTTTCGAGCCCGCAGAGCGCGATCCTCTCGGCGGTGATCTTCAACGCCCTGATCATCGTCCTGCTGATCCCGCTGGCCCTGCGCGGCGTGCGTTACCGGGCGCTGGGCGCCGCCAAGCTCCTGTCGCGCAACCTGGCGATCTATGGCCTGGGCGGGCTCATCGCCCCCTTCATCGGCATCAAGCTGATCGACCTGACCCTGTTCTCCCTGGGGCTGGCCTGATGGACCGGGAATTGCTCCGTCGGCTGCTCGCCGCAGGCGCCTTCTTTGGCCTGATCTTCGGCCTTGCCTTTCTCACTGGCGTGGACGGCTCAAACCTGGCGCCTCCGGGGCCGCTGTTCGGACCGGAGCCGCCCCGATGAGCCGCCTCCTCGAAAGCCGAAGCTTCTGGTTCAAACTGGTCTGTGTGCTCTGCCTCGCCCTCAGCATCATGGTCCAGGTGCTGGACCGCATCCGAGACGAGCCTGCGTCCATCGCTCGCCCTCAACCCCTTGAAGCCCACGCCCCCGGCGGCGGCCCAATCAACTCACACCAAGAGTAGCCCCATGCTCTCTCTCCTCCGTCCGGCCCTCGTCTCGGTGGGCCTGTTCACCGTCCTTCTGGGCTTGGCCTATCCCCTTGCTATCACCGGCGCCGCCCAGGCCGCCTTTCCGCAGCAGGCCGACGGGAGCCTGATCATCCGAGACGGTCGCGTCGTCGGCTCTTCCCTGGTGGGGCAAGCCTTCACCTCGGCGCGCTACCTGCAGGGCCGGCCCTCGGCCGTCGACTACGACGCCACAGGTTCAGGGGCCTCGAACCTGGGGCCGCTGAACGCCGAGCTGATCGCAGAGACCTCGGAACGCGCTGCCGCCTGGAGGGCCGCAAACGACAGCAGGGACGTCCCAGGCGACGCTGTCACAGCATCGGCCTCAGGCCTCGACCCCCATGTCTCGCCGGCCAACGCCCTGGCCCAGTCCGGGCGCATCGCCGCCGCCCGAGGCGTCGACATCGCCCAGGTCCAGGCTGTGATCGCCGACCATGTGGAGGGGCGCACCTTCGGCCTATTGGGACAACCTCGGGTCAACGTGCTTGAGACCAACCTCGCCCTCGACGAGGCCTTCGCGCCGGAGCAACCTGACCGTCCATGACCGCCGAAGCCCCCCGCCGGCCCGATCCTGACGCCCTGCTCGCAGCGACGCGGGCGGGGCGTGGGCGGTTGAAGGTGTTCCTGGGCATGTCGCCCGGCGTGGGCAAGACCTACGAGATGCTGCGCGCCGCACGCCGCCGAAAGGCTGAGGGCCAGGACGTGGTCGTCGGTCTGGTCGAGACCCACGGGCGCAAGGAGACTCAGGCCCTGCTGCGGGGGCTGGAGGTCCTGCCGCGAGCGCCCATGGAACATCGCGGGGCGGCGCTTCTGGAGTTCGATCTCGACGGCGCTCTGGCGCGACGACCCGCCCTGCTGCTGGTCGACGAGTACGCCCACTCCAACGCGCCGGGGTCCCGCCACGCCAAGCGATGGCAGGATGTCGACGAGTTGCTCGCCGCCGGCATCGACGTCTGGACGACCTTGAACATCCAGCACGTGGAAAGCCTGGTCGATGTGGTGTGGAAGATCACCGGCGTCCGCCAGCGAGAAACCGTCCCGGACATGGCGCTCGACCGCGCCGACGAGATCGAGCTGGTCGACATCACCCCAGCCGAACTTCGCGAGCGGATGGGCGACGGAAAGGTCTATGTGCCGGAGACCGCCCGTTTGGCGGCTGAGCGGTTTTTCAAGATCGAGAACCTGACCGCCCTTCGGGAACTCTCCCTGCGCCGGGCCGCCCAGGCGGTGGACGACCAGTTGATGGGCGCCATGAAGCGGGCGGGGGTCGAAGGCCCCTGGGCGGCGGGCGAGCGCATCCTCGTCTTGATTGGCCCAGATCCCATGGCCGGATCTCTGGTGCGGGCCGGCCGGCGACTGTCGGACATGATGATGGACGCCCCCTGGAGCGTCGCCCATGTGGAACAGCCCAACCGGGCTGGCATGTCAGCCGAGGCCGCCCAACGCCTGCGCGAGGCGGTTAAACTCTCCGAACAACTCGGCGCGACCAGCGTCACCCTGACCGGCGACGACATCGTCAACTCGGTCCTCGACTACGCCCGACGCAACAACGTCACTCAGATCGTCATTGGCAAGAGCCGCGCCAGGCGTCCGTTCCGACCAAGCCTGGCTGAGGCCCTGCTGACTCGCACCCAGGGCGCGGCCCTACATATGGTCACCGAGGGCTCCGAACCCCCGGCCCCCAAGCCCACCGCCGCCGTTCGCCAGGCCGGGTTGGCCTGGCGCCCGCACATCGCAGCCCTGGCCCTGGTGGCGGCGGGGTTCGCCATCGCCCATGGCCTGGACCGCTATGTCGAGAGCGTAAACCTGGCCATGGTGTTCATGCTCAGCGTGCTCGTCGCGGGCCTGGCCTATGGCCTCTGGCCAGCACTCCTGGCGGCCGCGGCTTCGGCCTTTCTCTACAACTTCTTCTTTCTTCAGCCACGACTGACGGTCTGGATCGGCCATCCAGCCGATGTGCTGACCTTCGTGGTTTTCTTCGCTGTAGCGCTCACCACCGGTTGGCTGACCGGCCGGGTGCGGGACCAGGCCCGGCTTGTGGCTCGCCGCGCCTCAGCGATCTCGGCCGTCCTGGCGGCGACCCGCCGGCTGTCCTCGGCCCCTGACGCCAAAGGCGCGGCGATCGCCCTGGCCGAACAGCTGGCGGCGGCCACCAGCGGTGAAGCCGTGGTTCTGACGCCGACCGGTGACGATCTTCAAGTCAATGCGGCCTCCCCCGGCGCAGCACCCTTGAGCCCAGGCGACATGGCCGCGGCGCGATGGGCCTGGGAGCGAGGGGAGCCGGCCGGCGCCGGGACCGGCACAATGCCTAATCTTTCCTGGGTCTTTCGTCCTCTGCAGGGGGTGAAGGCGCGGGCGGGCGTCGCCGCGGTGAGCGCCTCGGCCGTGGCGACCGAGGATGGCGAGCGCTTCGTCGCCGCCCTTCTCGACCAGGGCGCCGTGGCCCTGGAACGGGCCGAGTTCGCCGCCACAGCGGCCGACGCCGAAGCTCTGCGCCGCACCGACCGCCTACGGGCGGCCCTGCTCAACTCGGTCAGCCACGACCTGCGCACCCCGCTGTCGACGGTGCTGGGCTCCGTCACCACGCTGATCGACTACGGCGGCGGCTTGTCGGCTGCGGTCCGCGACGACCTCCTGCAATCCATCCGCGAGGAGGCCGAGCGGCTCAGCCGCTATGTGGGCGATCTGCTGGACATGACCCGGCTGGAGGGCGGCGCCCTGGTGGCCCGGCGCGACTGGCTGGACGCCCGTGACGTGCTGCGCGCCGCCGTCGAGCGCGTAAAGCGACGCCTGGGCGGCCGGAAGGTCGAGTGGGACTTTCCAGACCGGGTGACCCTGGTCATGGCCGACCCGACCCTGCTGGAACAGGCCCTGGTGAACATCCTGGAGAACGCCATCGCCTACAGCCCTGACGCAAGCGGGATCGAGGTCGCCTGCTATGAGGACCACCGGAACGTCGTCATCAGTATCGAGGATGAGGGCCGCGGTATCCCCACCCAAGACCTCGAGCGTGTCTTCGAGAAGTTCCGGCGGCTCGACGAGGCCAGCGACCGCGGCAAAGGATCGGGCCTGGGCTTGGCCATCGCCAAGGGGTTCATCGAGGTAATGGACGGCCGCATCGCGGCGGCTTCCCCGATCCATGAGGGGCGTGGCACACGTATCCTGATCAGCCTGCCCAAGTCGCGGGCCACCCCGGAAGGTCTCCTGTGAGCGGTTCGCGCCCCCGCATCCTCGTCATTGACGACGAACCCCAGATCCACCGGTTCCTGGGCCCGGCCCTGGATGCGGCGGGCTACGAGCCTGTGCGCGCCGATACGGCCGAAGCCGGCCTGCGCGAACTGGCGCGCCGAGCGCCGGACGCGGTCGTGCTTGATCTAGGCCTGCCCGACCTGGACGGTAAGGAGGTGCTCGCCAGGGCGCGGGCCTTCTACAGCGGTCCGATCCTGATCCTCTCCGCCCGGGACCGGGAGACCGAGAAGATCGACGCCCTGGACCTGGGCGCCCACGACTATGTGGAAAAGCCGTTCGGCGTCGGCGAACTGTTAGCTCGCCTTCGGGTCGCCTTGCGCCATGCCGCCACCCGCGAAGGGGCAAAGCCAGTGGTCGTCGCCGGCGACCTGACCATTGATCTGGTCAAGCGACTGGTCACCCGGGCTGGCGAGCCTGTCCGTCTGTCGCCGCGGGAATATGATCTGCTGGCCCAGCTGGTCCAGGGCGCTGGCAAGGTGGTCACCCATCGCCAGTTGCTGACCGCCGTCTGGGGCCCCGCCCACGAGACTGACGTGCAGTATCTGCGCGTCTTCGTCGGCCAGCTGCGCCAGAAGATCGAACCCGATCCTACAGCGCCAAGCTTGATCCTGACGGAGCCCGGCGTCGGCTATCGATGGATGGGCTGACAAGCGCCGATGGCGCGCTCAGCCGCGGCAGGGCGACCCCGAGGCGAGAACGGGCTTGGAGGATCTCCGCTGGCACGACCTCCGCGGCGCCGCGGCCACGAACGTCCTCCGCGCAGGCATTCAACTGACTGACGTCGCCACCATTATGGGCTGGGGGCCAGGCAAGGTCCACGAGATCGCCCGGCGCTACGTGACCTCTGAAGAGTTCGGAAAGGCCGTCGCCGCGCGCATGCAGCGGAACACGGCAGCAACAGAAGTGTAAAACGCCCTGTAAAATCGGGCGCTATCTCTGTTGGGAAAATCGCTAAGTCACTGAAATCGTTGGCTGGGGAACTAGGACTCGAACCTAGAATGACGGTACCAAAAACCGCTGTGTTACCATTACACCATTCCCCAGCAGGAACGGCAGCGGGGCTAGTCCCCCGCGGCGAGGGCGTGGGAATAGCAAAAGCCGATTCCAGATGCAACGGCCGTGCAGTCGCTTGCGAGCCTGAAATCGCTCCTCTATAAGGCCGCCTCCAAGTCGGAGTGTGGCTCAGTCTGGTAGAGCACCGCGTTCGGGACGCGGGGGTCGCAGGTTCGAATCCTGCCACTCCGACCATTCATTCCCCCGTCCAGACGCGGGGTGATTTTCTCCCCCTTCATTCGATCCTGAATCTGCGGTTCAGCGCGCCGGTCGCCTATGACAGCGACCCTATGGCCGCCCGCGTTCTGCTACGGCTTGAAAAGAACAAATCAGGAAAATAAGCTCTGCCCTGACGCTGTGCGGGGGCGATGATGGGCTTGTTCAAAGGGCTGTTTGGCGGGCGGGAAAAGCAGCCGCCCCCGCCACCGTCGGATAAGGTGCTGGCCATTCAGGACGAACTGCGGCGGCGGGTTCGTCCCTGCCTGCGGCTTCGGCCGGAGGGCGAGGGCGTCTCGCGGCTTGGGGGCGAACCGGAACTGACCGGGGAATGGCCGGCCTGGAAGGGCGGGTCCATGGCCTTCGTCGCCCAGCTGGACCTGGCCGAGATGCGCGCCGCTGGCGGCCCGGACTGGCTTCCGGCCACGGGGCGACTGCTGTTCTTCTGCGAGCCGGGCGCCTGGGGGGACGACCCTGAGGACGCGGGGAGCGCCATGGTCCGCCACGAAACCGCGCCAGCCGAGCCGCGACTGCCGCCCCTGGACCTGCCGCGCAAGGCCCGCATCCAGGCCACGCCTGTGAGCTTTGAAGCCGGCGAGTCCTGGCCCAGCGAGGAACGGCTGGAGATCGACTGGGATGGCATGGGCAAGCAGGACTATATCGCCCTGGAGGCGTTCGTGGAGGCCCATACGCCAGAGCCCCCGGCGCATCAGGTCGGCGGCTATCCCGGCGCGGTGCAGGACGACGCCATGGAAGCCATTTGCCAGGAGATGACCAAGAGCTCCGGCGCCCTCGAGGATTGGCGCCTGCTGCTTCAGGTCGACAGCGCCCGCGACCAAGGGATGCAGTGGTTCGACACAGGCCGGCTCTATTTCTGGATTCGGGAGCAGGACGCCCGGGCCGGGGATTTCTCGAAGGTCTGGCTGATCGTTCAGAGCGGCTGACGGCGAGACTTTTTCAGGCTGTTTCGTCTCGGATCGGACGGTTTTTCAGGGGGTTCCCGCCAGGGCGATCAAAGAAACATTACCCCCAAATGCAGGGTTTTGTTTGCCAGCGGCCATTCTATCGGTACAGGGTAGCGCGCAAGCTACAGGAAATGAGCAAACTATGACGACCGGAACAGTGAAGTGGTTCAACGCCACGAAGGGCTATGGCTTCATTCAGCCCGATGATGGCGGAGCCGACGTGTTTCTTCACATCAGCGCCGTTGAACAAGCGGGC
>NZ_JAUXVZ010000007.1 GCF_030680185.1 Phenylobacterium sp. | reverse complement strand
GCCTTCACCGAGGCCCGGGCGATCGGGCTGGATTTACTTGAGGAATTGGGGCATAAGGCCCGGCAGTCGGAGGCATTGCTTCCGGTCGAGACCGCGCTGGACGACATCCCGGCGTTGGCCGTGACCGACGAAGACGCTTTCAGACTTAAGCAGGGACGGTCGATCGTTCTCGTTCCCCGACAGGTCGAAACCTTGAGAGCCGGGCTTGCGCCGGGCGCTCGAACCGTTTCGGCTATGTGTCGTGGCGTGATGGTGGCCCTCTGCGAGATGCGCGCCGGCAAGCTCGAGCCGTCCCGCGTCTTTCATCTCGAATAGAGCGGAGATGCACGATGTCGGTTACCCCGGACCGTAAGGCCGAAATTATCAAGACCCACGCCCGCAGCGAGGGTGACACCGGAAGCGCCGAAGTCCAGGTGGCGATCCTGACCGAACGGATCATCAACCTGACCGAGCACTTCAAGACCCACAAGAAGGACAACCATTCGCGCCGGGGCCTGCTCAAGATGGTCTCCCAGCGCCGGTCGCTCCTCGATCACCTGAAGAAGTCCGAACAGGCTCGCTATCAGGCCCTCATCGAGGTCCTCGGCCTGCGCCGCTAGGATGTTCAGCGCCCCCGCGAAAGCGGGGGCGTCGCATATGGGGCCTCTGATTTTAAGGGTCTCAGACACTGGCGCCGCCCTATCGCGGCAGCGCCCATGGACGACCGCCTCCCCTCCGCGACAGGCCGGGGACGATATGGCGGCCGGGGGTCAAGGCCCCCAAGACGCACGCTGAGGGTTGCGACGAAATCCTCATCAAGCCTGTTCACCTGGAGAGGATTTCGGAAGTCCGACGCCCTGTCCGCCCCCGCCAGGAATACGCCTGCCGGGATATGAAAGAAGAAAAATCATGTTCGATATCAAACGCAAAACCATCGAGTGGGGCGGCAAGACGCTGACCCTCGAGACCGGCCGCATGGCCCGTCAAGCCGACGGCGCGGTGCTGGCCACCTATGGCGAGACCGTGGTGCTCGCCACCGCCGTGTTCGCCAAGTCCGCCAAGCCCGGCCAGGACTTCTTCCCCCTGACCGTGAACTACCAGGAGAAGACCTACGCCGCGGGCAAGATCCCCGGCGGCTTCTTCAAGCGCGAAGGCCGTCCGTCGGAAAAGGAGACCCTGGTCTCCCGCCTGATCGACCGTCCGATCCGACCGCTGTTCGTCAAGGGCTTCAAGAACGAAGTCCAGGTGGTCTGCACCGTCCTGGCCCACGACCTTGAGAACGATCCCGACATCGTCGCCATGGTCGCGGCCTCCGCCGCCCTGGTGATCTCCGGCGCCCCCTTCATGGGTCCGATCGCCGCGGCCCGCGTGGCCTTCATCGAGGGTGAGTACGTCCTCAACCCGACCCTGGAAGAGCTGAAGACCAGCCAGATGGACCTCGTCGTCGCCGGTACGGCCGATGCGGTGATGATGGTGGAATCCGAAATCCAGGAACTGACCGAAGAGCAGGTCCTGGGCGGCGTCTCCTTCGCCCACAAGTCGATCCAGCCGGTGATCGAGGCGATCATCGACCTGGCCGAGCATTCGGCCAAGGAGCCCTTCGACTTCGCCGCCGACGACACCGACGCCCTGAAGGCGCAGATGAAGACCCTGGTCGGGGCCGACATCGCCGCGGCCTACAAGGTCACCAAGAAGCAGGACCGCCAGGAGGCGCTCAGCCAGGCCAAGCAGAAGGCCATGGCCTCCATGGCCAAGTCCGAGGCCAATCCCGACGGCGCCGACAGCCAGAAGCTGGGCGGCGTGTTCAAGGAGCTCGAGGCTGACGTCGTCCGCCGCGGCATCCTCGACACCGGCCTGCGCATCGACGGCCGCACCGTCGACAAGGTCCGTCCCATCGTCTCGGAAGTGGGCATCCTGCCCCGGGCCCACGGCTCGGCCCTGTTCACCCGCGGCGAAACCCAGGCCCTTGTGGTCGCCACCCTGGGCACCGGCGACGACGAGCAGTTCATCGACGCCCTGGAAGGCACCTACAAGGAGAAGTTCCTTCTCCACTACAACTTCCCTCCCTTCAGCGTCGGGGAAGCTGGCCGCATGGGTTCGCCCGGCCGTCGTGAAATCGGCCACGGCAAGCTCGCCTGGCGCGCCGTCCGTCCGGTCCTGCCGGCCACGGAAGACTTCCCCTACACCATCCGCTTGGTCTCGGAGATCCTGGAGTCCAACGGCTCCTCCTCCATGGCCACGGTCTGCGGCGCTTCGCTGGCCATGATGGATGCGGGCGTGCCCCTGAAGAAGCCGGTCTCCGGCATCGCCATGGGCCTGATCCTGGAGTCCGACGGCTTCGCCGTGCTCTCCGACATCCTGGGCGACGAAGACCACCTGGGCGACATGGACTTTAAGGTCGCCGGCACCGCTGATGGCATCACCTCGCTGCAGATGGACATCAAGATCGCCGGCATCACCGAGGAGATCATGAAGAAGGCGCTGGAGCAGGCCAAGGAAGGCCGCCAGCACATTCTGAACGAGATGACCAAGGCCATGGACGCGCCGCGCACCGAGCTCGGTGAGTACGCGCCCAAGATCGAAACCATGAAGATCGCGGTCGACAAGATCCGCGAAGTCATCGGTTCGGGCGGCAAGGTGATCCGCGAGATCGTCGCCGAAACCGGCGCCAAGGTGGACATCTCCGACGACGGCACGATCAAGATCGCGGCGTCCGAGCAGTCCAAGATCGATGCGGCCCGCGACTGGATCAAGTCCATCGCCTCGGAGCCCGAGCTGAACGCCATCTACACCGGCAAGGTGGTGAAGGTGGTCGACTTCGGGGCCTTCGTGAACTTCTTCGGCGCCAAGGACGGCCTGGTTCACGTGAGCCAGATCTCCAACGAGCGCGTGGCCAAGGTGTCCGACGTCCTGACCGAAGGCCAGGAAGTGAAGGTCAAGCTCCTGGGCTTCGACGATCGCGGCAAGACCCGCCTGTCCATGAAGGTCGTCGACCAGGTGACCGGCGAAGACCTGTCCCAGAAGGAAGGGGCCGAGGCCTAAAGGCTTCCGCACCATCCTGAAGACGAACGAGGGCGGCCGCAGCGATGCGGCCGCCCTTTTTCGTGGCTGCGCTACGGCCCTTGTCTGCGGCCAAAGGGCTGATAGAAGCGCTTCCAGGGTCTGCAGTTCACCCAGGCGTCACCGCCCCGCACATCGGGGAGCTAAACCTGCCCTTGAGACGTCTCGCCCCGCTTGTCCTGCCAAGCGCCGGGTCGAAAGTCGGTGACCTCGACGCCCCTGATGAGGGGATCGGCGCTTCACGAGGATGAGTGATGCCCAGAACCGCCATTCCCTACACGACCCCCGACATCTCGGCCCTGGCCAAGTCGCTGCGCGACCAGCTGGCCCGCCAGGGGCCGGCGCCCGGCCATGTGGAGATGCTGAACATCCTGGCCCGGGCGGCCGGGGCGAAGAACTTCCAGCACTATCGCGCCCGCTCCGAGCCCCTGGAGGCCCCGCCAGCGCCCGCCGCCGACCTGGCGCGGGTGGAGAAGGTCGCCCGCCAGTTCGACCCCCAGGGGCGGCTGCTGCAGTGGCCCGCCAAGCCGTCGCACCAGGCCCTGGCCCTCTGGGGCCTGTGGGCGGCCCTGCCGGCCGGCGACGCCGTCAGCGAGGCGGTGTTCAACGGACGGCTCAACGCCCTGCACGCCTTTGGCGACCCGGCCATCCTGCGGAGGTCCATGGTCAGCGCCGGCCTGGTCTCGCGCACCTCCGATTGCCGCGACTACCGGCGGATCGAGCAGCGGCCGCCCGCCGACGCCCAGGCCCTGATCCGGCGGCTGCGGGGCCGGACGGCGCCTTAGGCGTTGGAGCCGGTCGAAATCCAGCCCCCCTCCCCCCGTCACCCTCGCGCTTGACGCGAGGGTCCATGCACACCGGGCCGGCCCGAGGTGTTCATGGATGGTCGGATCAAGTCCGACCATGACCGGGATGGGCAGAGAGAGACGTCAGCCGCCTGTCTGCCGAAAAAGCGAAAGGCCCGCCGGGGGTGGCGGGCCTTCAGGCTTGCGGACCTTGGGGTCGGCTAGGGCAGGTCAGCCGCGCAGCTTGCGCAGCAGGACGTCGAGGTCGCGGGCGAGCACCGGATCATCGGCCTTCAGGGCTTCGATGCGGCGGACGGCGTGCAGGACAGTGGTGTGGTCACGACCGCCGAACCGCCGGCCGATATCGGGCAGGGAGCGGGTGGTGATCTGCTTGGCGATCCACATGGCCGCCTGACGGGGACGGGCCACGGCCCGGGCGCGGCGCTCCGACAGCAGGTCGGCCTGGGTGAGACCATAGTGCTCGGCGACCGCCTTCTGGATGTGGTCCACCGTCACCTTGCGCTCCGGCGCCGACAGGTGGGGCCTCAGGATGCTCTGAGCCTCGTCCAGGCTCAGATGGGTCAGCTCGGCCCCCACACGGGCCACGAGGGTGTTCAGGGCCCCTTCCAGCTCCCGCACGCTGTCGCTGAAGCGGTCGGCGAGGAACTGGAGCACCTCGGGCCGCACGGTGGCCGGGAAGCCCCCCTGGCGGGCCAGCATGTCCAGCTTGCGCTCCAATATGCCCTGGCGCAGATCCCGGTCGGCCGGCTCGATGCCGCAGACCAGGCCCGCCTGCAGGTGAGACCGCAGGCGCGGCTCCAGGTCCGACAGCTCGTGCGGCGGCCGATCGGCGGTCATCACCACCCGGCGGCCGTCCTGAACCAGGGCGATCAGGGTGTGGAACAGCTCTTCCTGGGTCGAGGTCTTGCCGGCCACGAAGTGCACGTCGTCGATCAGCAGCAGGTCGGCGTCGCGCAGCTCGTCCTTGAAGGCCGCGGTCTGGCGATCCTGGACAGCCTTGACGAAGGTCTGGGTGAAGCGTTCGGCGGTCAGATAGACCACCTTCTTGTCCGGGCAGTTCCGCTGGGCTTCCCAGCCCAGCGCGTTCAGCAGATGGGTCTTCCCGAAGCCATAGGGGCCGTGGAACAGCACCGGATTGAAGTGGCCGTCGGCCCAGCAGCCCACCCGCCGGGCGACGGCGAAGGCGAACTCGTTGGCCGGGCCAGGCACGAAGGTGTCGAAGGTGAAGCGCTCCTGGAGGCCGGCTCCAGGGCGGGGCGCCCGCGAAACCGCCGAGGACGCGGCCGCCGGCTCGGCGACGGCGGCGGGCGCGGCGCCATGATGCATGGCCAGGACGGGGGCGGCGGCCAGGGTGATCTCGGCGATCACCGGCTCCGACGCGCCGTCGGCCTCGAACTCCATGCGCGATTTCAGATCGAGGGCGCGGCCCTCGGGGTCATTCTGCGCCCAGAGCTCGCCGATACGGCGCCAGGCGTGGCGGCGGATCCAGTCACGGGCCACGCCGGTGGCGGCCACCAGACAGACCTCCTGATCGGACCGCTCCCGAAGGGCCGCATGGCCCAGCCAGGAGCCGAAGGTGGCGTCGCCCAGCTCGCGTTTCAGGGTCTGGCACGTCTTGGTCCAGACCGCGCCCGCAGGCGTCGCCGCCGTTCTGTCCGCCAATCCTCCAGAAGCCATTTCGCCAATACCCCCAACATCCGCCATCATTGGTCGCAACCCCACGCCGCGGCCACGTTTATCGAACAAACACAGGCTCTTAGTCGGAGGGCGCATAGAGTCCCGCCCCCCGTTTTTTCATCCGAATTCAGATGGAAAACACGTCTGTGCTGAAGGCCAGAGACTAGTCCGGGACGGGGGGGGGTCAACGGTGATTCTTCGCGGCGTCCGCGGATATTTTCGTTGACTCAAGCGCGCGCCCTCACGCCACAAGGGAAATCCCCAAATGACCCTCCGCCGACTGAGAACATTGGTCGCAGGAGTCGCAGGGCCAAGCTTCGGGCAAGACAAAGCCCGCACACCGAAACGGCGCGCGGGCTTCATTATTTGTCTAGAAAATTCAACCGACTAGGCCGCCCGGAGGCGGCGCAGGTCAAGCTTTAGGCAACGGCCAGCTTCTTCAGCCGGGCGGCCAGGCGCGAGACCTTCCGCGAGGCGGTGTTCTTGTGGATCACGCCCTTGGTGACGGCCCGCATCACCTCGGATTGCGCCTCGACAAAGGCGGTCTTGGCGACGGCGGCGTCGCCGGCCGCAACGGCCTCTTCGAAGCGTCGGAGATAGGTCCGAACGCGCGAGCGGCGAGCGGTGTTGACTTCGGTGCGACGGGCGATCTTGCGGATCGCCTTCTTGGCGCCGGGCGTGTTGGCCATTCTAAAAGCTCTCGAATAGTAGCGCGCTCGAACTCAGGTCCGGGCGGTGAAAATCGGAGGCGCGGATATACGGGATGGCGGAGAGCCGGTCAATGGCGCCTGGACCTCATGCCGGGATTCCATCGGCGCCGGTGAACCGACGCCAGGCCGGATGGGCCGCGATCAGCTCGGCCATCTGCTGATAGCCCCCCGCGCCGGGATGGGCGCCATCGCCGGCCCGGGCCTCGGCCAGCCAGGTCCCGCTGACGGCCAGGGGGCGCAGGACATCGATATAGGGCGCTCTCAGCCGCACGCAGAGCGCCTTGAAGGCCTCGTTCAGGCTCTCCAGCCGGGCGGCCAGGGCCGGCTCCTCGGCCGGCGGCGGGCCGATCATCAGCACGGGCGCGCGGCCCGCGCCCTGGGTCAGGAGCTGGTGGGCGTTCTTCAGGCTCTCGGCCGCCGACAGCCGCGGCCTTCCCGCCCCGGCATTGGCGTCGTTGCGCCCGAAGGCGAAGATCAGGCCGCAGGGCTCAACCTCGGTCAGCCGGGCTTCGGCCTCGGCCGACCAGCGCGCGAGCACGTCGGCGCTGGTGTCGCCCCGGACGCCGAGATTGTAGGCGGTCACCTCCGGCCGGCCAGCCAGGGCCCGCCCCAGCCAGCCCTGGTGGGCGGGATCGCCGACGCCGGCCACGAAGGAGTCCCCGAAGGCGAGGAGCCGCAAGGCCTAGCGCCCCTTGAAGTCGGGCTTACGCTTTTCGACGAAGGCCGCCATGCCCTCCTTCTGGTCGTCGAAGGCGAACAGGGAGTGGAACAGCCGCCGCTCGACCGCTACGCCGGCGCTGAGCGTGGTCTCATAGGCGGTCTCGACCAGTTCCTTGTTCATCATCACCGCCACGGGCGACTGGCCGGCGATCTTGGCCGCCGCCGCCAGGGCCTCAGCCACCAGGGCCTCGGCCGGGACAATGCGCGAGACCAGCCCCGCCCGCTCGGCCTCGACCGCGTCCATCATCCGGCCGGTCAGGATCATGTCCATGGCCTTGGACTTGCCCACATAGCGGGTCAGGCGCTGGGTGCCGCCGATGCCGGGCATGACGCCGAGATTGATCTCCGGCTGACCGAACTTGGCCGTGTCGGCGGCGATGATGAAGTCGCACATCATGGCCAGCTCGCAGCCGCCGCCCAGGGCGAAGCCCGAGACCGCGGCAATGATCGGCTTGCGGCAGGCCTCGATCCGCCGGGCGCTGCGGGCGAAGGTGTCGGCCAGAAACATGTCGGCATAGGACTTGTCGGCCATCTCCTTGATGTCGGCGCCGGCGGCGAAGGCTCGTTCCGAGCCGGTAAGCACCAGGCAGCGGACGTCCGCATCGGCCTCGGCGGCGTCCAGGGCCGCCTCCAGGTCGGCGAGCAGCCGGGCGTTGAGGGCGTTCAGCGCCTCTGGCCGGTTGAGGCGGATCAGGGTGACGGGGCCGTGGGCCTCGATGAGCAGGGTCTCGTAGCTGGGCGCGGGCATGGCGGCCTCCTGTTCGGACACGTCCCTGCCGCTTAAGGCCCCTCGACCTCGTAGCCAAGGGCGCGCAGGCGCTCAGGCAGGCCATCCTGGCCCAGCAGGTGGCCGGCGCCGACCACCACCACCGAACGGCCAGCGCCCTCCAGCCGCGCCTCCAGCAGCTCGAGCCAGGCGGTGTTGCGATCGACGACCATGCTGCGATAGAGGCCCGGCGCCGCCTCGCGCATGGGGTCCAGGGCCTCGGCCTCCAGGGCGTCCAGGTCGCCGGACATCCAGGCCGCGATCAGCCGGTCGAACCCCTGGGGATCGTCCTCGAGCTGCTCCAGGGTGTCGATCAGGTTGGCCCATTGCTCGTCGATGGGCACGGCGTCGAACAGGGCGATCTGTTGCTCGGCGCTCTCCAGGGCCCGGCGCTCCAGCCCAGGGGGCGCTGTCAGGCTGACCTGCTTCTCCACCCCCTGCTCCACATCGGCGCCGGCCGCGGCGAAGGCGGCCGAGGCCAGCAGCACCTCGGCGAACCAGGGCTTCAGCCGGTCGAGCAGGTTGGGCGGCAGGCGGTGCAGGGCCGCCAGGCGGGTCAGGCGCTCGCGGCTTTCCGGCGGCAACTGGTCATAGAGGGACTGGCCCGGCGGCAGGGCGCCGTAGCGCATGGCCAGTTGCGCCGCCTGCGCCTCGGTTTCGGGATCCACCGGCAGTTCGAACCACAGGTCGTCGGCGCGGGCCAGGGCGTCGTCCAGCGCCTTGGGCCTCCAGGGGAGACCGGGCGGCAGAAGATGCATGGAGCCGAACAGCACCATCTCTGAATCGGCGTCGCGCACGATCCACATTGCTGGCTCGGCGCGGGCCG
This sequence comes from Phenylobacterium sp., assembly GCF_030680185.1. Lineage (GTDB taxonomy): Bacteria > Pseudomonadota > Alphaproteobacteria > Caulobacterales > Caulobacteraceae > Phenylobacterium. The sequence goes on along the minus strand of NZ_JAUXVZ010000007.1, from coordinate 41,802 downwards.
GTTGCGGCGCGCAAGCCCCCAGGGCGATCAGCAGGGCCAGCAGGCCCAATAGTCGGGTCATCGGCTCAAGCCTTCTGGCAGACAGGGCAATAGAAGGTCGACCGCCCGGCCTGGACCTGGCGAACGATGGTTCCGGCGCAACCGGCGTTGGGACAGGCCGCGCCCTCCCGCCCATAGGCGCGGAAACTGTGTTGAAAATAGCCCAGCGCTCCATCGGCGGCGGCGTAGTCCCGCAAGGTCGAGCCGCCTGCGGCGATGGCGGCTTCCAGCACCTGGCGGATGGCCTCGACCAGGGCCTTCAGCCGCGGCCGGCTGATCTTGCCTGCCGGCCGGAAAGGCGAGATCCGCGCCATGTGCAGGGCTTCGCAGACATAGATGTTGCCCAGCCCCGCCACGATCCTCTGGTCCAGCAACAGGGTCTTGGGGCCCTGTTTGCGGCCCTCGAAGGCGCGGAACAGGTGGGCCGCGTCGAATTCGTCCGACAGGGGCTCTGGCCCCATGCCGGCGAACCAGGGGTGGCTGGGCAGCGCCTCGGTGGGGATCAGGCCCATATAGCCGAACCGCCGGGGGTCGTAATAGGTGACCCGGCCGCCGTCCTCGGTCTCGAAGACGACGTGGGCGTGCTTGGGATCGGGATCGGCGGCGTAGACGAACTGGCCCGGTCGGATCGTCCCCTCGGGGCGGGCGATCTCGAAGCGGCCGCTCATGCCCAGATGCATGACCAGGGTGTCGCCGCGGTCGGTGGGGGCCAGGACGTACTTGGCCCGCCGTGAGAGCGTTTCGATCCGCGCCCCGGCCAGCCGCTGGACGAAGTCCTCGGGGAACGGAAAGCGCAGGTCTGGCCGCCGCGCCTCCACGCGGGTCAGGCGCTGGCCGTCCAGGACGGGCGCCAGGCCGCGCGTCACGGTCTCGACCTCGGGAAGTTCAGGCATGGTCCATCGATTGGCAGAGGCCGGGCGCGCGATCAACTTCAACCGCACGCCGTGGCCTTGTGCTGGCGTGCGGCCGCGCAGGAGGCTATGAGGCGAGCCATGACCGGACCTGCCGCCACCTTCGGCTTTCGCGACGTTGCGGCCGACGAGAAGCCGCGCCTGGTGCGTGGGGTCTTCGACCGCGTCGCCCGCCGCTACGACCTGATGAACGACCTGATGAGCGGCGGCGTCCACCGCCTCTGGAAGGACGCCGTCGCCGCCCGCCTGAACCCTCAGCCCGGCGAGGTGATCATCGACTGCGCTGGCGGCACCGGCGACATGGCCAGACGGTTCGCAAAGATGGCCAGGCGCGCCCAGCAGCGCCGAGGCGGACCCGACGCCACCATCCTGCTGATGGACTACAATGCCGAGATGATCACGGCGGGCCGCGAAAAGGGCTCCGAGCCGGAGATCTGCTGGAACGTCGGCGACGCCCAGGCTCTTCCCCTGCCAGACGCCTGCGCCGACGCCTATGTGATCTCGTTCGGCATCCGCAATGTCACCGACATCCCCGCGGCCCTGCGGGAGGCCCGGCGGGTGCTGAAGCCCGGCGGCCGGTTCCTGTGCCTGGAGTTTTCCCGGCCGGTCACTGAGCCCCTGCAGAAGGCCTATGACGCCTATTCCTTCAAGGTCATCCCCGCCGTGGGCGAACTGGTGGCCAAGGATCGGGAGTCCTACCAGTATCTGGTGGAGAGCATCCGCCGTTTCCCGGACCAGGAGCGCTTCGCCCAGATGATGCGCGAGGCCGGCTTTTCCCGGGTGAGCTACACCAACTTCACCGCCGGGGTGGCGGCCCTGCACCAGGGCTGGGCCATCTGACATGGCGCGTCCCGCCGCCTATGGCCGGCTTTTCGCCGCCGCCTGGACCCTGGCCCGCCACGACGCCCTGCTGCCTGTGGAGCTGGAGGCCCAGTATCCCGGCCCGATCCGCGACCTGGGGCGGGCCTTGCGCCTGTTGGGCGGCAAGCAGGCCCGCGACGGCCGGCCGGGCGAGCGCCTGGCCCGCGCGCTCGTGCAGCTCGGCCCTGTGGCCATCAAGCTTGGTCAGCTTCTCTCAACCCGGGCCGACATCTTTGGCGTTCAATTCGCCGAGGACCTGTCGCGGCTGAAGGACCGGCTGCCGCCCTTCCCCGCCGAGATCGCCCGCGCCCAGGTCGAGGCCGCGCTCGGCGCGCCGATCGAGACCCAGTTTTCCGAGTTCGGCGAGGCGGTCGCCGCCGCATCGCTCGCCCAGGCCCATGACGCCCGCCTGCGCGACGGCCGCCGGGTGGCGGTCAAGGTGCTGCGGCCCAATATCGGCGTCCGGGTCGCTCAGGACTCCGCCGCCGTGGCCCTGGCCGCCCAGCTGGTGGCCCGCTATGTGCCGGCCGCCCGGCGCCTGGAGCCCCTGGCCTTCGCTCAGACGGTGATCCGCGCCACCGAGCTGGAGCTCGACCTTCGCCTTGAGGCCGCCGGCTGCGACGAACTGGGCGAGGTGATGGCCCGCGACGGCTACATGGCCGCCCCAGCCGTGATCTGGGAAGGTGTCGGCAAGCAGGTCCTGACCCTGGAATGGGCGGCGGGCGCGCCGCTCTCCGATCCGGCCGCCCTGGAGCTGCCGGGCCTGGACCGCCCGACCCTGGCCTCGAACCTGTTGCGGGCCTTTCTCTCCCAGGCCCTGGATCACGGGGTCTTCCATGCCGATCTGCATGAGGGAAACCTGTTCGTCGAGGCGCCGGCGAAGATCACGGCGGTGGACTACGGCATCGTCGGACGCCTTGGCCCCGACGAGCGGCGCTATCTGGCCGAGATCCTCTGGGGTTTCCTCGACCGCGACTATCCCCGCGTGGCCGAGGTGCATTTCCGCGCCGGCTACGTGCCCGCCCACCATGACCGGGCCGCCTTCGCCCAGGCCCTGCGGGCGGTGGGGGAACCGGTGTTCGGCCGCGCCGCCAGCCAGGTCTCCATGAGCCGGGTGCTGATCCAGCTGTTCGAGATCACCGCCCTCTTCGACATGCACCTGCGCCCCGAGCTGGTGCTGCTGCAGAAGACCATGATGACCGTGGAGGGCGTGGCCCGCCGCATCGACCCCGACCACGACATCTGGGCCGCCGCCGACCCCGTAGTGCGCCGCTGGATCGCCCGGGAACTGGCCCCGCCCGCCCAGGCCAAGCGCCTGGCCCAGGAGAGCCTGGACATCCTCCAGGGCCTCAAGCGTCGGCTGCAGACGCCCGAGCCCCGGATCGCGGTGGTCGCAGATCCCGACCGGGACTCAAGCTGGCTGTGGTTCTTCCTCGGCGCCCTGACCGCCGGCGGCGCCTTCCTGCTCGGCGCGCTCGCCTGAGCGGCCTCAGTCGTCGCCGCGCTCGGCCTCGCGAACCTTCTGCTCTTCCCAATAGGCCGCGCCATTGTCGGGCTTGAACATGGTCCGCGGCGCCCCCTGCGCCGTCGCCACGGCGAAGACATTGCCGGCCGGGTCGTAGATCAGCGTGTCCCCATTGCCGCGCTTGATCGTCTCGGCGCTGGCCGGGGGATCATTGACGAAGGCGTGGGCCTTGCGGACGAAATCGTCCAGATCTGTAGCCCCGAAGGCCTCGCCGTTGCGGGCATAGGCGCGCTCGGCGTTCTCCTGGGCCGAATAGCGCTGGGTCTCCGACCACAGGGGCCGGCCATCGACCTTGGGGATCGGGGCGCGCGCCGTGCTCGTCGACGCCGCCGGCGCGGAGGCCGAGGCGTCCTGTGCCGCATCGCCTGCGCTGGGTGCGGGCGTCACCGCCGATGGCCCGTTGTCGCAGGCGGCAAGAATGAAAAGGCTGGCGCCCGCCGCGAGCGCCCAAGCTGACCGCATCATCACGGTGTTCCTCTCCAGAGTTTCAGCTTCAAGCTGTAGCGGAACGAACAAAGAACAGATGCAGCGGTTTGTCCAGCGCCTATATGCGGCTATAGCGTTGCGACCTTGACGGAAGGGACATCGGGCCTTGGCGGATAAGCGAGTTCTCCTGATCGTGGGCGGCGGCGTGGCCGCCTATAAGGCCCTGGAGCTGACGAGGCTGCTGCGCAAGGCGGGCGTGGGCGTGAGGCCGATCCTGACCAGCGCCGGCGCCCAGTTCGTCACGCCCCTGTCCCTGGCGGCTCTGGCCGAAGACAAGGTCTATTCCGAGCTCTTCTCGCTGACCGACGAAGCCGAGATGGGCCATATCCAGCTCTCCCGCTCGGCCGACCTGGTGGTGGTGGTCCCCGCCACCGCCGACCTGATGGCCAAGGCCGCCCATGGCCTGGCCGGCGATCTGGCGTCCACGACCCTGCTGGCCACCGACAAGCCGGTGCTGATGGCCCCGGCCATGAATGTCCGCATGTGGGAGCACGCGGCCACGAAGCGGAACCTTGAGACCCTCAAGGCCGATGGCGTGGCCTTTGTCGGCCCCGACGAGGGCGCCATGGCCTGTGGCGAATACGGCCCCGGCCGGATGGCCGAGCCCGCCGCCATCTTCGAAGCCATCATGGGAATGCTGGGGGGAAAGGCGGCGCCTGTCGCCGCAAAAAGGCCGCTGGCCGGCCGCCGCGCCATCGTCACCGCCGGCCCCACCGCCGAGCCCATCGACCCGGTGCGCTACCTGACCAACCGCTCCAGCGGCAAGCAGGGCTATGCGATCGCAGAAGCCCTGGCGGCCCTGGGCTGCGAGGTCACCCTGGTGTCAGGTCCCACGGCCCTGGTCGCCCCGGCCGGCGTCATCCGGGTGCAGGTGGAGACGGCCCGGCAGATGCTGGCCGCCTGCCAGGCCGCCCTGCCCGCCGACCTCGCCGTGTGCGTCGCCGCCGTCGCTGACTGGCGGCCGGCCGACGAGGGGACGGTGAAGATCAAGAAGACCGGCGACGCGCCGCCCGCCCTTAAGTTGGTGGAGAACCCCGACATCCTGGCGACCCTGTCGGCGGCCGGGCCAGACCGTCCCCGGCTGGTGGTTGGCTTCGCCGCCGAGACCAACGATGTGGAGGCCTACGCCCAGGCCAAGCTGGCGCGGAAGGGCTGCGACTGGATCGTGGCCAATGACGTCAGCGTCGCAGGCGTCATGGGCGGCGACGACAACACCGTCTCCATCGTCAGCGCAGAGGGCGTCGAGCGCTGGGACAAGACCGCAAAATCCGACGTGGCGACCAAGCTCGCCCAGCGCATGGCGGAGGCCCTGGCATGACCCCGACGATCAAGATCACCCGCCTGGCCCACAATGCCGACCTGCCCCTGCCGGCCTATGAGAGCGCGCTCGCCGCCGGCATGGACCTGCGCGCCGCCGTGGCCGATGACGCGCCCATCGTGCTGCGTCCCATGGAGCGCGCCATGATCCCCACCGGCCTCGCCATGGCCCTGCCCCCGGGCTTCGAAGGCCAGGTGCGCCCGCGCTCGGGCCTGGCGGCCAAGTTCGGGATCACCTGCCTGAATTCGCCGGGCACGGTGGACGCCGACTATCGCGGCGAGATGAAGGTCATTCTGGTCAATCTGGGGGAAGAGGACTTCACCGTCCGCCGCGGCGACCGCATCGCCCAACTGGTGATCGCCCCGGTGATCCAGGCCGCCTGGGAAGAGGTGGGCGGCCTGGACCAAACCGCCCGCGGCGCGGGCGGCTTCGGCTCCACCGGCGCGAGCTAACCTGGCTTAGTCGTACCAGGCCCGGCCGGCCCGCTCGATCAGGGCGAAGGCCCCGGCCGGCCCCCAGCTACCGGCCGCATAGGGCTTGGGCGCCATGCCGGCCTCGGCCCAGGCCTCGGCCACGCCGTCCACCCAGCGCCAGGCCTGCTCGACCTCGTCGCGGCGGACGAACAGCGCGCTGTTGCCCAGGATCACATCGAGGATCAGCCGCTCATAGGCGATCCGCCGGCGCGCATTGGGTCCCGAATAGGCCCGCAGCAGGGATAGCGACAGGGGCAGGGACTGCAGCCGCATGCCGCCTTGGGAAATCCCCGGCGCCTTGTTCATCAGCAGCAGCTCGATGTCCTCGTCCGGCTGCAGGTCGATCACCAGCCGGTTGGCCACCAGGTCGCCCTCGGCCTGGCCGCCGAAGATCGAGTGGGGCACGCCCTTGAACTGGATGGCGATCTGGGTCCGCCGTTCGGGCAGGCGCTTGCCGGTGCGCAGGAAGAAGGGCACGCCGGCCCAGCGCCAGTTGTCGATATCCACCCGCAGCGCCACGAAGGTCTCGGTCTCGCTCGCCTGGCCGCGCTCCTCCTCATAGGCGGCGGCCGACTGGCCCTGGGCGACGCCGGCGACGTACTGGCCGCGCACGCTGGCCTGGGCGACATCCTGGCGGGTGAAGGGGCGCAGGGATCGCAGCACCTTGACCTTCTCGTTGCGCAGGGACTCCGCCTCCATGTCCGAGGGCGGCTCCATGGCCACCAGGCAGAGCAGTTGCAGCACATGGTTCTGGACCATGTCGCGCAGGGCGCCGTGCTCGTCATAATAGGGCCAGCGGTCGCCCACCCCTTCGGTCTCGGCCACGGTGATTTGCACGTGGTCGATGGTCAGATTGTTCCACAGGGGCTCGAACAGGGTGTTGGCGAACCGCAGGGCGATCAGGTTCTGCACCGTCTCCTTGCCCAGATAGTGGTCGATGCGGAAGACCTGCTCCTCCTCGAACACCTGGGCCAGCGCCCCATTGATCCCTCGCGAGCTCTCCAGGTCGCGGCCGATGGGCTTTTCCAGCACGATACGGCTCTGCGGCGTGATCAGGCCCGCGCCCGCCAGGGCCTCGCAGACCCCCACATAGAGGCTGGGCGACAGGGCCAGGTAGAAGATCGGCGCCTTGGCCTCCCCCAGGGCCTCGGTGATGGCCGACAGCCGGTCGGCCTTGGTGGCGTCCACCGCGCGATAGTCCAGCCGCTGGGCGAAGCGGTCCCAGACGTCGTTGTCCAGGGCCTGGGGGCTGGCCCGCTCGGTGACGGCGTCGCGCACCATGGCCTGGAAGGCCTCGGGCTCGATCTCGGCGCGGGCGGCCGCGACGATCCTGAACCCCTCGGGCAGGAATCCGTCGGCGTCGAGGAAATAGAGGGACGGAAACAGCATCCGCAGGGCGAGGTCGCCGGCGCCTCCGAACAGGACGATCGCATCGGCTTGAGGCGCCTTGGGCATGGAATCACCTTCCTGGGCTGGAAATCGGTCGGGCGGCGGTGGAGGTCGGGGCGAGTTAGCCTTAATTCCATTGAGGCAACGTCAAGGCCATGGCCCGGTTCGCATCGACCCGCCTAGCCGTCAGAAGAAGGAGCCAACCTCGCCCAGGTGCGTTCTGCGCCCATAGGGGCGAATTCCACGGCATGACGATTATCGAACAGACACCCGCAGAGCTGGCGCCGCCGGCCCTGGACCTCACCCGCTCGGCCCTGTTTCTCGACCTGGACGGCACGCTGGCCCCGCTGGTGGCGCGGCCGCAGGACGTCGGGCCCGAGCCTCGCCGCACCGCCATCCTGGAGGAGCTCGTCCGCCGCATGGAAGGGCGGGTGGCCATCCTGTCGGGCCGCACCCTGGCCGAGATCGATCACATTCTCGACGGCGCCGTGCGTCCCGTGGCCGCCGTCCACGGCCTGGATCGCCGCGAGCCCGACGGCGCCCACAGCCCCCCCGAGCCTCACCCGGACCTGCCCGAGGTGGCGGACGCCTTCCACGGGCTGGCCGCCGCAGCGCCTGGCCTGCTGGTGGAGGCCAAGGGGCTCAGCGTCGCCCTCCACTATCGCCAGGCGCCGGACCAGGCCCAGGCCGTCCGCGCCCTGGCCGAACAATGGGCCGCCCGCACGGGGCTGAAGATGCAGCCTGGTCACATGGTGGTCGAGCTGCGCACCCCTGGCCCGGACAAGGGGGATTCGCTCGTCACCTTCATGGAAGCCCCGCCTTTCCGCGGGGCGATCCCGGTCTTCGTGGGCGATGACCAGACCGACGAGCCGGCCTTCGCCGCCGCCCGCCGGCTGGGCGGCGCCGGCGTGCTGGTGGGCGACATACGGAACAGTGCGGCCACCCATCGGTTGGAAGATGTGAATGCCGTGCTGGACTGGCTGGAGGCCGCCCTATGAGTCGTCTGATCGTCGTTTCCAACCGGGTGAATCCGCCCGGCGGCAAGGGCGAGGAGAGCGTCGGCGGTCTGGCCATGGCCCTGGCCGCGGCCCTGCGCGAATATTCCGGCATCTGGTTTGGCTGGAGCGGGCGGACCACGCCGATGTTCACCGGCCAGCTGGCGATGCGCCGGATCGAGGGGGTCACGGTCGCCACCGTCGATCTCGAAGAGAGCGACTACCAGGAATATTACAACGGCTACGCCAACAAGACGCTGTGGCCGCTGTTCCACTACCGGGTCGACCTGACCGCCTATGACCGCACCTTCGACGAGGGCTATCAGCGGGTGAACCGCCGGTTCGCCGAGACCCTGCGGCCGCTGATCGAGCCGGATGACCTCATCTGGGTCCACGACTACCACCTGATCCCCATGGCCCGGGAGCTGCGGCGCTTAGGGGTCAAGAACCGGATCGGCTTCTTCCTGCATATTCCGTGGCCGGCCCACCAGCTGATGGTCACCCTGCCCAGCCACAAGGCCCTGGTGGAGGCCCTGTTCGACTATGACTTAGTCGGCTTCCAGACGCCGGAATACGTCACCGCCTTCCAGGAGTATGTCGAGGCCGAGGCCGGCGGCGAGATCCTGGACGATGACCGGTTGAGGGCCTTTGGCCGCACGGTGCAGACCGGCGCCTTTCCCATCGGGGTGGACGCCCAGGACTTCGCCGAGATGGTCGCGTCCGAGCGGGCGGCCAAGACCTATGACCGGATGGCGGCCCATACGGTGTTTCGCAAGCTGATCATCGGCGTCGATCGGCTGGACTATTCCAAGGGCCTGGAGGAGCGGTTCCTCGGCTTCGAGCGGTTCCTGGCCGACAATCCCGAACTGCGCCGGGAAGTGCTGATGGTGCAGGTGGCGCCGGTAAGCCGGGAGTCGGTCAATTCCTACCAGGAGATCCGCGGGCGGCTGGACGCCCTGTCGGGCCGCATCAACGGCGAACACGCCGACCTGGACTGGAATCCCTTGCGCTGCGTGAACCGCAACTATCGCCGCGACGAGCTGGCCGGTCTCTATCGGGCGGCCAAGGTGGGGCTGGTGACGCCCCTGCGCGACGGCATGAATCTGGTGGCCAAGGAGTATGTCGCCGCGCAAGACCCCCGCGACCCCGGTGTCCTCATCCTGTCGCGTTTCGCCGGCTCGGCCAATCAGCTGCCCGCCGCCCTGATCGTCAATCCCAACAGCCCCGAAGAGATTTCCGAGGCGCTCAAGCGCGCCCTGACCATGCCGCTCGCGGAGCGAATCGAACGTTGGCGCGCTTTGTTCAGCAATGTTCAGGGCGAGGATGTGGGCGCCTGGCGCGACGCCTTTGTCGGCGCCCTGGCCGGTGAGGCCCCGGTCCAGGAGGCGTCCGCCCTGGCCAGCTGACGGGAGGAGACATCCATGGCGGAGAAACTGACGCGCTATCGGGAGATGCGCGACTTCGCCAAGACGCAGGAGCCATCCGGCGCCGACGACGTCACGCCCTCAAAGCGCCTGCGCTTCGTCATCCAGAAGCACGCCGCCACCCGCCTGCACTACGACTTCCGCCTGGAGCTGGACGGGGTGTTCAAGTCCTGGGCGGTGACCCGCGGCCCTTCCCGCGATCCTGCCGACAAGCGCCTGGCCGTGGCCACCGAGGACCACCCGCTGGGCTATGGCGACTTCGAAGGGACGATTCCCAAGGGTGAATATGGCGGCGGCTCGGTCATGCTGTGGGACCGGGGCTATTGGGCGCCGGAGCCGGGCTTTGATCCGGAAGAGGCCCTGAAGAAGGGCGAGCTGAAGTTCGTGCTGGAGGGCGAGCGCCTGCACGGCGGCTGGGTGCTGGTGCGGATGAAGCGCGACCGGACCGGCGGCAAGCGGGAGAACTGGCTGCTGATCAAGCACCGCGACGAGGCGGCCGTCGAGGACGACGACCTGCTGGAGACGAACGACACCTCGGTCGCGTCTGGCCGGGCGATGGACGCCATCGCGGCGGGGACCGGCAAGGGTCCCAAGCCCTTCATGCGCGGCAAGGCCAAGGCGACCGCTCCGGCTGATGACGTCTGGGAGACCCGGGCCAAGGGCGAACCGCCCAAGGCCAAACCGCCGACCAGGGCGAAGGCGAAAGCCGCCAGGCCGCCCCCAGCCAAGACCGCCGCCCTGCCCGGCTTCGTCGCGCCACAGCTCTGCAAGTCGGTGGACCGGCCGCCGCAGGGGAGCGGCTGGGCCCACGAGATCAAGTTCGACGGCTATCGCCTGCAGCTCCGGGTCAAGGACGGCAAGGCCACGCTGAAGACCCGCAAGGGCCTGGACTGGACCGAGAAGTTCCAGGCCATCGCCGATCATGCCGCCCCCCTGCCCGACGGCCTCTATGACGGCGAGGCCGTGGCCCTGGACGACAACGGCGCCCCGGACTTTCCCGCCCTGCAGGCCGCCCTGTCCGATGGCGACAGCGATGATCTGATCTTCTTCGCCTTCGACGCCCTGTTCCTGGAGGGCGAGGACCTGCGGGACCTGCCGCTCCGCGAGCGGAAGGTCAGGCTCAAGGCCGTCCTGGACCGCCACGCCAAGGCCCTGGCCGGGCAGATCCGCTATGTGGAGCACTTCGAGACCGCCGGCGACGCAGTCCTGCAATCGGCCTGCCGCCTGTCTCTGGAAGGGGTCATCTCCAAGCGCATGGACGGCCCCTATCGCTCAGGCCGCAGCCAGGACTGGGCCAAGTCCAAGTGCAGGGCCGGCCACGAGGTGGTGATCGGCGGCTGGACCGGCGCCAAGGGCCAGCTCCGCTCTCTGCTGGTGGGCGTCCACCGGGGCGATCACTTGGTCTATGTGGGCCGGGTCGGTACCGGCTTTGGCGCCGCCGTGGTGGGCCGCGTCCTGCCCAAGCTCGTCGAGCACGCCGCGGACAAGAGCCCGTTCAGCGGCCCTGGAGCCCCGCGCAAGGTGGGCGACATCAACTGGGCGAACCCCGACCTCGTGGCCGAGATCGAGTTCGCCGGCTGGACGGGCGAGGGCATGGTCCGCCAGGGTTCGTTCAAGGGCCTGCGGGCCGACAAGCCGGCCGCCGAGGTGGAGGTCGAAAAGCCTGCCCCCGTGGAAGAGGTCGAACTCGCCCAACCCAAGCCGTCCGCCGCCAAGGCCACATCTCACAAGGGCAAGGCGCGCCCCGCCGGCGCCGTGGTGGTCATGGGGGTGACGATCTCAAGCCCCCACAAGGCGCTGTGGCCCAGGTCCGCCGACACCGATGCGCCGGTGACCAAGGCTGATCTGGCCCGCTATTTCGAGGCGGTCGGCCCCTGGATGATCGACCACATCCGCGGTCGGCCCTGCTCGGTGATCCGCGCGCCGGACGGGATCGGCGGCCAGACCTTCTTCCAGCGACATGCGGGCAAGGGCGCCTCGCACCTGCTGGAGCAGGTGGACGTGGCCGGCGACAAGCAGCCCTATCTGCAGATCGACCGCGTCGAGGCCCTGGCGGCGCTGGCCCAGATGGGGGCCATCGAGCTGCACCCCTGGAACTGTCGCGAGGGCGATCCGGAGACGCCCGGGCGGCTGGTCTTCGACCTCGACCCCGGGCCGGGCCTCGACTTCGACGATGTGGTCGCCGCCGCCAAGGACGTGAAGGACCGGCTGGAGGCGCTAGGCCTCGTGGCCTTCTGCAAGACCACCGGCGGCAAGGGGCTGCATGTGGTGACCCCGCTGGCCAAGGCCCGGGGGCTGGATTGGGACACGGCCAAGGCCTTCGCCCACGACGTGGCCCGCCAGATGGCCGCCGACGAGCCTGATCGCTATGTGGCGGTGATGTCCAAGGCCAAGCGTGAGGGAAAGATTTTCGTCGACTATCTGCGCAACTCACGGCTGGCCACGGCCGTCGCGCCCCTGTCGCCACGGGCCCGCGAAGGCGCCGGGGTCTCCATGCCGCTGACCTGGGGCCAGGTGCGCAAGGGCCTCGACCCGATGCGCTTCACCCTGCGCACCGTGCCGGACCTGTTGAAGAAGACCGACGCCTGGGCCGACTATGGCGCGGGCGAACGGCCGTTGGCCCCGGCCATCCGCAAACTCGGCAAGGTCAAGGCTTAAGCGTCGGGATCAGCGGACGTTAGGGTCGTTCGCCGGCCGTTCCAGCCAGGGCTCAATGCCGAGTTGGCCGGGAATGGCCTGCAGCGCGGCCTTGAGCCGGCTGTTGGTCTCCGACATGCAACCACCGTCGTGATTGAGCGTGGTCGTCTCGCCGGCTGCGTTCGTCCACACCACCGTATAGGTCGGCAGGTCGCTGGCCCGCTGCTCGCACTCGGTCTGCGCGCTCGTCCCGCTGGCCGGTCGCCAGGTCGCCAGGGACCTGGCCACCCCCTGATAGGCCGCCGGCGAGACGGTCTTTTCCTTCACGCCGACCACCGTGGTGTGCCGCTCGCCCTCGAAGCGCACGGCCCCGTCCGCCGCCACGCTCACCGAATAGACCGGGCAGAAGCCGAAGCACGGCCCCACGGCCAGGCTGATCGTCTCGCCCTGGGCGCTTTGGCCGCCATCCATGGCAGGCGTGGCGCAGGCGGTGAGGCCCAGCAGGAGCGCCGAGGCGGCGAGGGCTTTCAACATGGGTCTCTCCATTGATCTTCCGCGCGGGCAGATCGCTGGGCAATAAGGCCAAGAGATGACGTTTGGTTCGCGCTTAGCGGCGGCGCGCTGGCTTGGGGCTGAACCCCGGCGTCAGCAGGGCCTCGCGCTCGCGCGCCGTGATCGGCCGCCAGCGGCCTTCCGGCAGGTCGCCGACCTTCAAAGGCCCGATCCGCAGGCGGTAGAGGTCGATGATCGACAGCCCCACCAGGTCGCACATCCGCCGGATCTGGCGATTGCGGCCCTCGGTCAGGATGAAGCGCAGGCGCTGCTCGCCGGCCAGGGTGACCTTGGCCGGCTTCAACTGGCGGCCGTCCAGGGCCAGGCCGTGGCGCAGACGGGCCAGCACCGGCTCTGCGATGTCGCCGCGCACCCGCACCAGATATTCCTTCTCCATCTGCGAGTCCGGGCCGATCACCGCCTTGGTCACCACCCCGTCCTCCGACAGGATCAACAGGCCGCGGCTGTCCAGGTCCAGCCGCCCCACCGGCGCCAGGCTGCGATCGGCCGCTGGGATCTCGGCGTCGTCTCCCCACAGGGCCTGACGGGTCAGCAGCCGGGCGGCCGGGATCTGGCCGGGCTCCGGCTGGGCCGAGACATAGCCCACCGGCTTGTTGACGATCACCGTCATCTGGCCTTCGAGACGGGCCTGGGCGCCGTCGTCCAGGGTCAGCGTCTGGCCGTGCTCGATCTTGCGGCCGGGATCGGAGACGGTCTCGCCGTCGATGGAGACCTGCCCCGCGGCGATCAATGCCTCGGCCTCGCGGCGGGAACAGACCCCGCTCTGGGCCAGCCAGCGATTGACCCGCTGGGGCTCGGCTTCCTCGTAGGTGCGCGTCCAGGCCATCAGCCGGTCTGGCGCTCGCGCTTGCGGATGAACATGGCCGCATCGGCCTGGGCGACGATGGCCTCGGGCTCGCCATCGTGCGGGATTTCGCAGACCCCAAACGAAATGTGCAGGGGCGCCGACCAGTCGCCGAACTGGATGGGGGCCTGCTCCAGGGTCCGCGCCAGGGCCTCGGCCTTGGCCTGGGCGGTGCGGACCGTGGCCTGCACCAGGATGACCGCGAACTCGTCGCCCCCCATCCGCCCGACGATGTCGCTCTCGCGCACCAGACCGGTCAGCCGCTCGGCCACGGCCTTGAGCACGGCGTCCCCGGCGGCATGGCCGAACCGGTCATTGACGCTCTTGAAGTCGTCCAGGTCGAAATAGACCAGGCTGGCGGGCGACGCGTAGCGCCGGGAAAAGGTCTGCACCCGCGACAGCTCGCGCATGAAGGCCCGGCGGTTGAGCAGCGGCGTGAGGGGATCGCGGTCGGCCAGACCCTCGACCTCGGCCAGCTTGGCCTTGAGCCGCGACACCTCGCCCCGCAGGTCGTCGATCTCGGTGAGCAGGGTCTGCAGGGCGCCGCGGACCACCGGCGTCATCTCGGCTTCGGTGATGCCCAGGAAGCCGGACGTGTCGGCCGGCAGGGCGCGGGCGGCCGAGCTCTGGGCGCCGGCCTGGGCCAGGGCCCGTTTGCGGATCGCCGCAAAGGGTTCGGTGCGTGCGCCCGTGATCTTCATGGAAAGGGAATCACTTCCAGCCTTAACCATAAGAAACCTACCGGTGATCGGTTGCCGGCGCAAAGGCGGCGCCTATACTCCGCGCCTTTCCGATCGAGGGGCCCGTCCGATGGCCAATTCCCACCCCGCCGGCCCAGGCGGCTGTCCGCCCGTCGCCATTATCATGGGCAGCCGCTCCGACTGGCCGACGATGCGGCTGGCGGCCGAGCAGCTCGACGCGCTCGGCGTGGCCTGGGAGGCCAAGGTGGTGTCAGCCCATCGCACGCCCCAGCGGCTCTACGATTTCGCCACCACCGCCCGGGCCAAGGGCTATCAGGTGATCATCGCCGGCGCCGGGGGCGCAGCCCATCTGCCCGGCATGACGGCGTCCATGACCGAACTGCCGGTGCTGGGCGTGCCGGTGGAGTCCAAAGCGCTGAAAGGCATGGATTCCCTGCTGTCCATCGTCCAGATGCCCGGCGGCATTCCGGTGGCCACCCTGGCCATCGGCGAGGCGGGCGCCAAGAACGCCGGCATCCTGGCCGCGCGCATCCTGGCGCTCGGCGACCCTGAATTGGCCGCCCGGCTGACCGCCTTCGCCCAGAATCTGGCCGAGGCCGTGGCCGAGACGGTGGAAGACTGATGGAGCCGGGCTTTCCCCTCGCGCCGGGCGCGACCATCGGCATTCTGGGCGGCGGGCAGTTGGGGCGGATGCTGGCGCTCGCCGCCGCCCGCCTGGGCTTCGACGTGGTCATCCTGACGCCGGAGCTGGACGCCCCGGCCAGCCGCGTGGCGCGGGAGACCCTGATCGCCCCCTTCGATGATCCCGAGGCGCTGGCCCGCCTGGCCGAGCTCTGCGACGTCATCACCTATGAGTTCGAAAACGTGCCCGCCGCCGCCGTCGAGCGGCTGAAGGCCCTGGGCGCGCCCGTGGCCCCCAACGACGAGACCCTGGCCGTGGCCCAGGACCGGGTGGCCGAAAAGACCTTCTTGAACGCCGCTGGCGTCCGCACCGTGGCCTTCGCCCAGGTCGACAGCGCGCAGGCCGCGACTGAGGCCGCCGCCGAGATCGGCGTCCCATCCCTGATGAAGACCCGCCGCGAGGGCTATGACGGCAAGGGCCAGAAGTGGGTCGAGCATGTGGCCAACGCGGCTGTCGTCTTCGAGGCCCTGGGTGGCGTGCCCTGCATTCTCGAGGCCCCGGCCGACTTCGTGCGCGAACTGTCGGTGATCGCCGCGCGCGGCCGCGACGGGGAACTGGCCATCTATCCCCTGGGCGAGAACCACCACGAGGACGGCATCCTGAGGCGCACCGTGGCGCCGGCCCCGGCTGGGCCGGAGCTTTCAGCCCAGGCCGAGCGGATCGCCGCCCAGATCCTCACCCGCCTGGACTATGTGGGCGTCATCGGCATCGAGCTGTTCGAAATGGCCGACGGCCGGTTGCTGGCCAATGAGATCGCGCCTCGGGTCCACAATACCGGCCACTGGACCCAGGACGGCTGCGAGGTCTGTCAGTTCGAGCAGCACATCCGCGCCGTGGCTGGCTGGCCGCTCGGCCCCACGCAGGCCCGCGCCCATGTGGAGATGATCAATCTCCTGGGCGAAGAGGCTGAGGCCTGGCTGAAGCTGGCCAGCGAGGCTGAGACGCGCCTGCACCTCTACGGCAAGCGCCAGGCCAAGCCCGGCCGCAAGATGGGCCACATCAACCGTCTCTCTGCGCTTTAGGCGGGGCGACCGCCCTCGGCCTTCGAGGCCCTTCGGGCGCCTCAGGATGAGGACGGAATGAGACGCTTCATCCCGCAACCCCCGCCCTCATCCTGAGGTGCGAGCGAAAGCGAGCCTCGAAGGACGCACCGCGCCTCAGCCGTAACGCATGCGCCCCAGGGTCTCGGCGAGGCCCTTCAGGGCCAGCGACGGGCGGATCTTGGTGGTCGCCTTCCACTTTTCGAAGCTCATCACATTGGCGATGCGGGCGTCGACGAAGGCCATGGAGGCCTCGCGGCCGGAGTGCAGCCGCAGCGCCAGGGCGGCCGAAAGAATGCCCGACAGGATGGCGCGCTTGGAATAGTGGTTCTCGTCGGTGGCGGTGTCGCCGGCCCAGCGCCACAGATGGTCGGCGCTGTCCCAGAGCAGGCGGCCGCCCAGGGCGAGGTTCTGCGGCAGGGCCAGGAAACCGCTCCAGCGACGGACGGCGGCCTCATCCTGGGCGGCGGCGTCCAGGCGCGCCTCGACCGCCAGGCGGATGCGCTCGCGGATCTTCAGGCTCGCAGGATCGGTCGCGGCCAGGACGGCGAGCGCCCGGCGGTCGTGGCGGCGGGCGAGCAGGGCGGCCAGATCGGCGGCGCCATTGGGCAGCAGGAGCTCGGTTTCGCCCGCCGACAGGCCCACATCGGCGCCGGCCCGGATCGCCAGGCGCCGCGTCCAGCCCTCGTGGGCCACATGGGCCAGGGCGGCGTCCAGCACCCTGTCCTCGGTCTCACGGGCCCAGGCGTCAGGGTCGGGGGCGGAGTCGGGGGCGGCTTGCGTCATGGCCGCATTCTAACCATGGCGAATGCCGTCGTCTTCCGTGGACATAGGCCAAGCCTTCTGCTATTTCGCCGCCCTCGGCTCCGGAGCGGTCGCTTTCGGGGCTATTTCGTATTTTTGTTTCACCGCCACCGCCACGTGCGCCGGGTGGCGCAACGGCAGGCAGGCAGGAGAGAGTCCCCTGGTTCAGATTTTCGTCCGCGACAACAATGTCGACCAGGCCCTCAAGGCCTTGAAGAAAAAAATGCAGCGCGAAGGCTCGTTCCGCGAGATGAAGCGCCACGTGCATTACGAGAAGCCCTCGGAAAAGCGCGCCCGCCAGAAGGCCGAGGCCGTGCGCCGCGCCCGCAAGCTGGCCCGCAAGCGCGCCCAGCGCGAGGGCCTGATCGCGGCCCCCAAGCCGCGCGCCCGCTAGGACGCCGTACGGGTCGGCCCTGCGTCGGCCCCGCACGTCAGGACGAGACAAGATAAGGCCGCGCAGCCTGCCTGCGCGGCCTTTGTCGTTTGGGCCCCCCGATCCTGGCCCACGATCCTGGCCGCCGCGCCCAGACCTTGCCGTCTAGGGCCAAGCTTCCGCCCGCGGCCACCTGTCGCCCTGGCCCGACCCTTGCTGGTGAATCCGCTCAGGCCATCCTATCTTAGTGTGAACCTGAGTTTTCCCGAGACGGATCAAGAAGCACATGAACATGCGAAACATGGCGATCTGGGGCGTTATCGTCGTCGTCCTGATTGGCCTCTACAGCATGATGAGCGGCGGCGGTCAGGCCGCCAACGCCCGCGAGATCACCTATTCCCAGCTGCTCGACCGTATCAATTCCGGTCAGGTGGCCTCGGCGGTGATCCGTGGCTCGACCGTCGAGGTCCGTGACAGCCAGGGCGAGGCCTTCACCGCCGTCACCCCCAACAACCAGGACGACCTGGTCACCCGGCTGGAGGCGCAGAACGCCGACATCTCGGTCAAGCCGGCCGGCGGCTTCACCCTGGTGGGCTTCCTGCTGCAGAGCCTGCCCATCCTGCTGCTGATCGGCGTGTGGATCTTCTTCATGCGCCAGATGCAGGGCGGCGCCCGCGGGGCCATGGGCTTTGGCAAGTCCAAGGCCAAGATGATGACCGAGAACAAGAACCGCGTGACCTTCGACGACGTGGCCGGCGTCGACGAGGCCAAGGAAGAGCTGACCGAGATCGTCGACTTCCTGAAGGACCCGCAGAAGTTCCAGCGCCTGGGCGGCAAGATCCCCAAGGGCGCCCTGATGGTCGGCCCTCCGGGCACCGGCAAGACCTTGCTCGGCCGCGCCGTCGCGGGCGAGGCCGGCGTGCCATTCTTCTACATCTCGGGTTCGGACTTCGTGGAGATGTTCGTCGGCGTCGGCGCCAGCCGCGTGCGCGACATGTTCGAACAGGCCAAGAAGAACGCGCCCTGCATCATCTTCATCGACGAGATCGACGCCGTCGGCCGCCATCGTGGCGCGGGCCTGGGCGGCGGCAATGACGAACGCGAGCAGACCCTGAACCAGCTGCTGGTGGAGATGGACGGCTTCGATCCGTCCGAAGCCATCATCGTCATCGCCTCGACCAACCGTCCCGACGTGCTGGACCCGGCCCTGCTGCGTCCGGGCCGGTTCGACCGCCAGGTGGTGGTGTCGAACCCCGACATCGGCGGGCGCGAACGCATCCTGCGCGTGCACATGAAGAACGTGCCCCTGGCCGCCGACGTCGACGTCAAGACCGTGGCCCGCGGCACGCCGGGCTTCTCCGGCGCCGACCTGGCCAATCTGGTCAATGAGGCCGCTCTGATGGCCGCGCGCAAGAACCGCCGCATGGTCACCCAGCGTGACTTCGAGGACGCCAAGGACCGGGTCATGATGGGCGCCGAGCGCAAGTCCATGGCCATGACCGACGACGAAAAGCGCCTGACCGCCTATCACGAAGGCGGCCACGCCCTGCTGGCCCTGAACGTCCCGGCCACCGATCCGGTGCACAAGGCCACGATCATTCCCCGCGGGCGTGCGCTCGGCATGGTCATGCAGCTGCCCGAGCGGGATCAGCTGTCGATGTCCTACGAGCAGATGACCTCGCGCCTGGTCATCCTGATGGGCGGCCGCATGGCCGAGGAGCTGATCTTCGGCAAGGACAAGATCACCTCCGGCGCCTCGTCCGATATCGACCAGGCCACCCGCCTGGCCCGGGCCATGGTCACCAAATGGGGCTTCTCCGACAAGCTCGGCGTGGTCTCCTATGGCGAGAACCAGGACGAGGTCTTCCTCGGCCATTCGGTGTCGCGCACCCAGAACGTCTCGGAAGAGACCGCCCGGCTGATCGACCAGGAGGTCAAGGCCCTGGTCCAGAACGCCTTCGACGAGGCCCGTCGCATCCTGACGGAGAAGATCGACGAACTGCACATCCTGGCCAAGGCGCTGCTGGAATATGAGACCCTGTCCGGCGATGAGATCATCAATGTGATCAAGGGCGTCGCACCCAAGCGCGAAGAGGCCGACAGTCCCCGCGCGCTCGGCCCGGCGGTGGCCGTGCCGATCTCGCCGCGGCCGGGCCCCGAGCCAGCCTGAGATCGGCCCTGACGCCAGACGCAATCGGCGCCTGGAGCAGCCTTAACGCTGCTCCAGGTGTTTGACCGCCTCCGTCACGACCTGACGTCCCCAGCTAGTCAGGTCTGTACGCTTGAGTTTCTCAAGAGCGGCCGCGCGCGCCGAGTCGCCGAAACGGCGCCGCAGATAGGCGGCCTCATCGAGGGCTTCGCGCTGAAGGCGCTTTCGGCGCCTGAAGTACCGTATTGGGTTCATCATGTTTACGCTGCTTCGCTCCCCCAAGCGCTAACTCTCCAACCCGTACCCCTCTAAGCCCAGCTTGTGACATGAGCGTCGCGCTCGAACTGAGCACTTTAAGTATTTCTCCTTCGGCGCCGCAGCGATTGGCGCCCCCTTCCCTTGAACGGTAAGGGAATAGGCGATGGGGAAACTGCAACCTACGGGGGCGTCACTTGCCTGAAACGAGAGCAGAGCGGTCCGCCTCGCCCCGGGTCATGGGAATCCTCAATCTCACCCCCGACAGTTTTTCTGATGGCGGCCGGTTCGCCGATGAACCCGCCGCCCTCGCCCGGGCCCACAGGCTGATCGCGGACGGCGCGGACATTCTCGACATCGGCGGGGAATCCACCCGCCCCGGCGCGACCCCGGTAAGCGCCGACGACGAGATCGGCCGCATCCTGCCGCTGATCACCGCCCTGCGGTCCGTGAGCGACATCCCCCTGTCGATCGACACCATGAAGCCGCAGGTCGCCCGCGCCGCGGTGTCGGCGGGCGCCGCCATCTGGAACGACGTCGCCGCCCTGCGCTACGCACCCGAGGCCTGCGACGTGGCCGCCGAGCTCGGCTGCCAGGTGGTGTTGATGCACATGCGCGGCGATCCCCTGACCATGCAGCAGGCCCCGACCTATGACGACGTCGTCGCCGAGGTCTGCGAATTCCTGGCCGGCCGCGCCGAGGCCGCCATGAAGGCCGGGGTCGCGCGGGAGAAGATCTGGCTCGATCCCGGCATCGGCTTTGGCAAGACCCTGGACCACAACCTCGCCCTGCTGGCCCGGCTGGACGCCATCGTCGACCTCGGCTTTCCGGTTTTGCTGGGCGCCAGCCGCAAGCGGTTCATCGCCGCCCTCGATCCCGCCGCCGAGGCGCCCGACCGTCGCCTGGCCGGCTCAGTCGCCGCAGCCCTGGCCGGCGCTCAAGCCGGCGTGGCCGCCGTGCGCGTCCATGACGTGGCCGAGACGGTCCAGGCCCTGGCCGTCTGGTCGGCGATCACCGCCGCACGCTGACCTGATCTAGCCTCGCCCGATGAAGGGCATGTCGGTGGCCATCACCGTCATGAACTGGACATTGGCCTCCAGAGGCAGGCCGGCCATGAAGACCACCGCCTCGGCCACGGCGGCGACGTCCATCACCGGTTCCGGCGCCAGGCGGCCATCGGCCTGGGGCACGCCCTTGGCGATGGCGGCGGTCATCTCGGTGGCAGCGTTGCCGATATCGATCTGGCCACAGGCGATCCCATAGGCCCGGCCATCCAGGCTGGTCGATTTGGTCAGGCCGGTGACCGCATGCTTGCTGGCGGTATAGGCGACGGACCGGGGCCTGGGGGAATGGGCCGAGATCGAGCCGTTGTTGATGATCCGACCGCCCCTGGGGTCCTGCGCCTTCATCAGGCGAAAGGCGGCCCGGGTGCAGAGAAAGGCGCCGGTCAGATTGACGTCGACGGCCCGGCGCCACGCCTTCAGCGACAGGTCCTCCAGGGGAACCGGCGGCGCCCCCGTCCCGGCGTTGTTGAACAGCACGTCCAGCCGGCCGAACCGGGCCTGCACCGCGGCGAACAAGGCGTCCACCTGGTCCTCCTCAGTGACGTCGGCGGGATGAACCAGCACGTCCTGCGCCGCCAGCCCTGCGGCTGTGGCCTCCAGCGCCTCGCGTCGACGGCCCGTAAGCACGAGCCCATAGCCGGCCTCATACAGGGCGAGCGCGCAGGCCCGCCCGATTCCAGAACCGGCCCCGGTGACCAGGGCGAACTTGGCGCGTGTCGTCATGGCGCCAGCCTCGCGCGGCCGGCGTCTGTGGGCAAGCCCGTCGCACCCTCTCGTCAGGCGGCGACGGATATGGAAAAAGCGGCCATGACCTCCTCCACCGCACCGCTTGGCCGCGTCCTGATCATCGCCGGCTCCGATTCCGGCGGCGGCGCCGGCATCCAGGCCGATCTGAAGACCGTCATGGCCCTGGGCGGCTATGGCGTCACGGCCATCACCGCCGTCACGGTGCAGAACACCCTGGGCGTGACCGGCGTCCATCCGATCCCGGTGGAGATCGTGCTGGCCCAGGCCCGGGCGGTGCTGGGCGATATCGGGGCCGACGCCATCAAGACCGGGATGCTGGGCGACGCGGCCATGGTCGAGGCCGTGGCCAGCCTGCTGGACGAGGCCCCTGGCCTGCCCGCCGTCGTCGATCCCGTCATGATCGCCAAGGGCGGCGCGGCCCTCTTGCCCGCGGACGCCATCGCCGCCGTGCGCAGCCTGCTAGTCCCCCGCGCAGGTCTCCTGACCCCCAACGCCCCCGAAGCCGAGGCCCTGGCCGGCCTGGCGGTGGAGAGCCTGGACGACCAGTGGCGCGCCGGGGAGGCCCTGCTCAAGCTCGGCGCCAAGGCGGTGCTGATGAAGGGCGGACATGTGGCCGGCGACCGGGTCGTCGATCTGCTGCTCACGCCCACGGGCGAGACCGTGTTCGAGACCGATCGCCAGGACACCCGCCACACCCACGGCACCGGCTGCACCCTGGCCTCAGCCTGCGCCGCGGGCCTCGCCCAGGGCCTCGACCTCGCCACCGCCGTGGCCCAGGCCGGGGCCTATGTGCAGGAGGCCATGGCCAGTGCGCCGGGGCTCGGCCAGGGCCATGGCCCCCTGGACCACGGCTGGACCCTGCGCCGGTGAGCGGGAGCGAGGCGGACCTCGAACAGCGGCTGGCGGCCATCCTGCGGGCCGCGCCCAGCCTGATGGCGGTGATGGAGATCGCCCGGGACCTCGCCCTGCCCGACTGGATGATCTTCTCCGGCGCCATCTACCAGAAGGCCTTGAACCACCTGACGGCCCGCGATCCGGACTATGGGCTGAACGACTACGACCTGGGCTATTTCGACGCCGCCGATCTCAGCTACGGCGCCGAAGACCTCGCCATCCGGCGGGCCGCGGCGGCCTATCCCCCGCCCCTGGACGCCCTGGTGGAGGTGCGTAACCAGGCCCGCGTCCACCTGTGGTTCGAGGACCGGTTTGGCGAGCCCTACGCGCCCTTGAGCTCCAGCGCCGAGGCCCTGACCCGGTTTACCTCCACCATGTTTGCGGTCGGCGCCCGGCTGGAGCCAGACGGCGACCTTCGCATCTTCGCGCCGTTCGGCCTTTCGGACCTGTTCGCCCTGCGGCTGGTCCCCAACCCCCTGCGCCAGACCCGCGGGTTCGCCCGCACGGCGGCCGCCGCCCAGGCGCGCTGGCCTGAACTGACCATCGCCTAGGCTCGGCGAGTGGCAAGCCTTGCCTTGAAGGGGGCCGAGCGAGGGCATAACTGATCGACCCAACGCCAGCCGCGAGCCCTTCCATGCGCCAGTGGACCATCGACGCCTTCGCCACCGCCCCCTTCCGGGGAAATCCCGCCTGTGTGGTCGAGCCCTTCGACGCCTGGCCGGCGGACGACTGGATGCAGGCCCTGGCGGCGGAGAACAATCAGGCCGAGACCGCCTTCCTGCTGCGGACCTGTGACCCGGCGCGCTTTGGCCTGCGCTGGTTCACGCCGACCCTGGAAGTCCCCCTCTGCGGCCACGCCACCCTGGCCAGCGCCCACATGCTGTTCGCCGAGCTTGGCCTGGCGGCCGACGCCATCACCTTCGACACCGTCTCGGGGCTGCTCATCGTGTCGCGGGAGGCCGACGCCTACGCCATGGATTTTCCGGCAGCCCCCGTCCACCGGATCGAGACGCCCGCGGGTCTCGCCCAGGCCCTGGGCGCCGAACCGCAGGAGGTCTGGGCCGGCCCCTTCCTGGTGGCGGTTCTGAAGGACGAGGGTGAGGTGCGCAGCCTCACCCCCGATCTCGCCGCGCTGAAGGCGATTTCCAGCGCCGCCACCCAGGGGCGTGGCAATGTCGGGGTCAGCGCCCTGGCGGACTCCCCGGCCCCCTACAAGGTGGTCAGCCGCTTCTTCGCCCCGGGTTCGGGCATTCCGGAGGACCCGGCCACGGGCTCCCTGCACTGCATGCTGAGCCCGATCTTCGCCGAACGGCTCGGCCAGTCCCGCCTGGCCTTCCACCAGGCCTATCCGGGCCGGGGCGGCGACCTCGACTGCGAGCTGGCCGGGGATCGGGTGGTTCTGCGCGGCCAGGCCGTCACCGTCATCGAGAGCCGGCTGAGACTATAGCCGCACGCCGAAACGGGCCGGAGCTTTCGCGCCGGCCCGTCCGCCTTCCGAGCCGCTGGGCTCAGCGGCGATAGTCCTGGCCATAGCCCTGGCCGTAGCGACGGTCGCCATCGCGGCGCTCCACATGGATGCGGGCGCTCAAGCCATCCATCCGGCGGTCCAGATCGGCCATCTCCCAGCGGGTCAGACCGTCCTGGCGGTAGCGATACTCCAGGCGCTGGAGGTTGTTGAACTCGGCCCGAAGGCGAACGGCCTCGCTGCGGCTGATGGCGCCGTTGCGCTGACCCATATCGATCCGGCGCTCCAGAACGGCCTTGCGCTGGGCGATGGAGACCCAGGCCGGCGCGCGAGCCGGCTGGGCGCGCGGCCCGCCGTGCTGGGGACTGTTATAGGCCGGAGCGTGACCTTGGTATCCATGACCGCCGGGCGCGGCGGAGGCGGCGGTGGCCAGCCCCGCCGAAAGGGCGGCGCCGGCGGTGAGGGCGATCAGCAGGGACTTCATGTGCAAACTCCTCGTTGCAGGTCAGCCGCGAGCCGCGGCGTCGATGAGGAGAAAAGCACTGCTGCGGTGACGCCTCTCTGAGCGGGGCGTTGTCCGGCGTTCACCCGCCCCATGGGCGCGGACTGCGGCGGTCTCAGGCCACCTGATTCTGGGCTTGGGCGGCGTCCTGGCGATCCATCACCTTGCAGATCGTCTCATAGAGCTTGGCGATCTCGATGGGCTTGGCCACATGGTCGTCCATGCCGGCGGCCAGGTAGTCGGCGACCTGGTGGGCGAGCGCGTTGGCGGTCAGCGCCACGATCGGGATCCGGCCGCGGTCGGCCCCGGCCTCGAGGCGGCGGATCTCGCGGGCTGCGCCGATGCCGTCCAGCACGGGCATCTGGATGTCCATCAGGATCAGGTCGTAGTCGCCGTGGGCCCAGGCGGCGACGGCGGCCGCGCCGTCGGCGACGATCTCCACCTCCACCCCCAGGGACGCCATGACCGCAGCCAGCACCTGCTGGTTGGTGAGGTTGTCTTCGGCCGCCAGCAGGCGCAGGGGCCGGCCGGCCTCTTCCGCGGGGGACGGGGCGGTGTGGTCAGGCTGGCGCGCCTCGGCGGGCAGGGCGACCTGGCCTGGCGTCAGAGTTTCCGTGGCGGGCGCCTCGACCGGGGCATGGCCCCGGGCCAGGGGCAGGCGGACGCGGAAGACCGACCCCTCGCCCTCGCGGCTCTCGGCGGTGATCTGGCCCCCCATCATCTGGGCCAGCTCGCGACAGATGGCCAGGCCAAGGCCGGTGCCGCCGAACCGGCGGGTGGCGGTGCTGTCGGCCTGGGTGAACTTCTCGAACAGCTGCGGCAGCTTGCCCGGCGGCACCCCGACGCCGGTGTCGCAGACCTCCAGCAGCAGGCCGCCCTGCGGATCGGCGGCGAAGCGGGCCACCACGGCGCCGGTCAGCGTGAACTTGACCGCATTGGACAGCAGGTTGCCCAGGATCTGGCGAATCCGGTTGGCGTCCCCGCGCCAGGCGCCCGCAGCGTCGGGCTCGATCTCCACGGCGAAGTCCAGGCCCCGGGCCTGGGCCATCACGCCGTAGCTGGCGCGGGCGTTGGCCGCCAGGGGCTCCAGATCGAAGTCCTCCTCGACCAGGGTCAGCTTCCCCGCCTCGATCTTGGAGATGTCGAGCACATCATTGATGACGGTCAGCAGCAGGCCGCCCGACTGGCGGATCACGTCCAGCCGCCCCCGCTGCTTGGCCGGCAGGCGGTCCATGGCCATGACGTCGGCCATGGCCAGGACGCCGTTGAGGGGGGTGCGGATCTCGTGGCTCATATTGGCCAGGAACTGGGACTTCAGCACATTGGCCGCATTGGCCGCATCACGCGCCTCGACCAGCTCGTCCAGGGTGCGGTTGAGGTCGCGCTCCCGCGCGTCGAGCCGTTCCAGCAGGTGATTGAAGCTGACGGCGAGGCTGCCGAACAGGTCGTCTCGGGCCTCCAGCGCCACCGGCGTGAAGCGGCCGCTGGCCGCCACATGGCGCATGGCTTCGGACAGGTTCTGCACCGGCGCGATCACCTGGTGGGCAAGGCCCCGCGACAGGAAGAGGGCGACGCCGACGCCGCCGAAGAACAGCGCCCCGGTCAGGGCGGCGAACTGGGGCAGCATGCTGAGGAAAGGGGGCGAGCGGGCCTCGACCCGAAGCTCGCCGATGGTCCGCCCCTGCCAGATCAGGTGATGGGCGACGCTCACACCGCCAGCCGCGCCGGCGTCCCTGGAGACGAACTCCGCCAGGACGGCGCCGGTGGCGTCGGTCAGGCGAACCCGCTCGACCTGGGGCACGCGGCTCAGGGACTCCACCACCATGGCCGCCCGGGAAATATCGCCCCGCGCCACCGCGGGCGTGGCGAGGTCCGCCGTGACGTCGGCCAGGGCCGCAAAATGGCTGCGGGACTGCGCTCCAGCCACCGCCCATTGCTGCAGCATGAAGGTCGCACACGCCGCCAGCAGGACCACCACCGTCGTGACAAGCGCCACCCCGGCCACCTTCGCGTGGAAGGTCGCTTCATGACGAGCGCCGGCGGAATCGAGGGGGCGGTCCATGGGGGGAAGAGGCGGGCTCCTGGGGAGGATAACAGCCCGTCATAGGCCAATAGTCCTAACCATTCGCTTCCCCACTCGCCTGTCAGGCGAACGCAACCTGTGCGTGAACTTGTCACAGTTGCAAGGCGGTACGGGCGTTAACTTTTGGTTTAGCTTGGTTAGCATTCCGTTAACCCCCAGGAGGGATCCCCATGGAAAAGGCGTTTGTAGCCCAGCGTGTCGCCAACAAGCTGTTCGCCACCGAAGAGTCGGTCGACGCGGCCCTGATCGAAGCCACCGAGCTGATGACCGAAATGCTCAAGGCCCGTAAGGACGTGGGCGTCTCCACCGTGTTCGGCGACGACGCGGCCGCCAAGCTGGTGGAAGCCATCAAGGCCCTGGGCGAAGCCCGCACCGCCATGGTCGGCGTGCACGGCGAGCTGAACGAGGCCAAGCTCCGTCTCGGCGTGCGCACCAAGCTGGTCGGCCCCGACAAGCCCTTCGAGCCGGCCCGCAACGCCCCGGCCATGCGCGACGTCGGCTGATTGCGATAGTTTAACTTCGTTGCGCCTCTAATCGCGGTTAGAGGCGCAACGATGTCTGCTGGCACCACCTATATTCTGACCTGGGTCCTTCTCTGGACCTTCCTGCTGTCGGTCTGCGCCTTCGCATTCCGCCGCGGCGGCGCGCCTGAGCGTCTGGGCGCTGGCCTGATCCTCGCGCTCACCCTGGTCACGGCGGCGGGCGACCTCTTCGCCTATGCCAACGGACTGCGTCAGCACGAGGCCTTCCTGGTGGGGCGTCTGGTGCTGGAAGGCGCCTTGGCCCTGGGCTTCCTGCTGCTCGCCGTGCGCTATGCCAGCCTTTGGCTGGGGGGCGCCATGCTGTTCCAGGCGATCCAGTTCTCGCTGCAGGCCTTCTATTTCGTCACAGGGCGGGCGCATGACACGCTGTATGTGACCGTCAACAATATCGACTTCTTCGGCATTCTGGCGTGTCTGACCGCCGGAACCCTGGCCGCCAGCCGCCGTCGCCGGGCGGCCGAGACCCAGGCGAATTCGCCCCTGCCCGAGACGATCTGACAGGGTTTTCAGCAAAAAACTGCTTGTTCTGACGCGCAAATGGGCGTTTGTGCGCGGCGGGCCACGCCCTCCCAACGGGGCGCTGCTCATCTGCAAGGATGGGAGACATCGCAGTGACTGACCACACCAAGCCCGCCATGCGGCCGGCTCGCGCCGAATTTTCGTCCGGCCCTTGCGCCAAGCGCCCCGGATGGACCCCCGAAAATCTTCAGAACGCCGTCCTCGGACGCTCGCATCGCTCCAAGCTGGGCAAGGCGCGGCTGAAGGACGCCGTCGACCGCACCCGCCAGGTTCTGCAGGTTCCGGACGACTATCTGATCGGCATCGTGCCCGGCTCCGATACCGGCGCCGTCGAGATGGCCCTGTGGTCCATGCTGGGCGCGCGGCCCGTGCAGCTGCTGGCCTTCGAGAGCTTCGGCAAGGACTGGGTCACCGACGTGACCAAGCAGCTGAAGATCGAGGCCGAGGTGCTGTCGGCCCCCTATGGCGAGCTGCCGGACCTGAGCAAGGTCCGCAAGGACGCCGACCTGGTCTTCACCTGGAACGGCACCACCTCGGGCGTGCGCGTTCCCAACGGCGACTTCATCGCCGACGACCGCGAAGGCGTCACCATCTGCGACGCCACCAGCGCCGCCTTCGCCCAGGACCTGCCCTGGGCCAAGCTCGATGTGGTCACCTTCTCCTGGCAGAAGGCGCTGGGCGGCGAGGCCGCGCACGGCGTCCTGATCCTGTCGCCGCGGGCTGTCGCACGGCTGGAAAGCCACACCCCGGCCTGGCCGATGCCCAAGCTCTTCCGCATGACCAAGGGCGGCAAGGTGAACCTCGAAATCTTCGAGGGCGCCACCATCAACACGCCGTCCATGCTGTGTGTGGAAGACGCCATCGACGCCCTGAAGTGGGCTGAGCGTATCGGCGGGCTGACCGAGATGCGCCGCCGCGCCGACGCCAATCTCGACGTCCTGGCCCGCTGGGTGGAAAAGACCGATTGGGTCGAGTTCCTGGCCGCCGATCCGGCCACCCGCTCCAACACCTCGGTCTGCCTGAAGGTGGTCGATCCGAAGGTCACGGCCCTGGACGAGGCCGCCCAGGCCGACTTCGCCAAGAAGCTGGCTGCGGCGCTCGAGAAGGAAGCCGTGGCCCTGGACATCGGCGGCTATCGCGACGCGCCTCCTGGCCTGCGCATCTGGTGCGGCGCCACGGTGGAGACCTCCGACCTGGAGGCCCTGACGCCTTGGCTGGACTGGGCCTTCGAGACCCTGTCGGAAAACCTCCAGGCCGCCTGAGCCCCCTAATGCCCTCCCCCGAGCGGGGGAGGGTTTGAAGGTGAAGCTCCGCCTCCCGCTAGACCCAGATCATCGCCAACACCCCCACCCCAACCCCTCCCCGCAAGGGGGAGGGGCTCTGATGAAGAGAACCCGCCCATGCCCCGCGTCCTCATCGCTGACAAGCTGAGCCCCGCCGCCATCGAGATCTTCAAGCAACGCGGCGTCGACGCCGATGTGAAGACCGGCCTGTCGAAAGACGAGCTGCTCAAGATCATCGCCGACTATGACGGCCTGGCCGTCCGCTCGGCCACCAAGGCCGACAAGGACGTCATTGCCGCGGCCAGGAACATGAAGGTCATCGGCCGCGCCGGCATCGGGGTCGACAATGTCGACATCCCCGCCGCCACCGCCGCCGGCATCGTGGTGATGAACACCCCCTTCGGCAACTCGATCACCACGGCCGAGCACGCCATCGCCATGATGTTCGCGCTCGCCCGCCAACTGCCCGCCGCCGACGTCTCCACCCAGGCCGGCAAGTGGGAGAAGAACCGCTTCATGGGCGTGGAGGTCTACGCCAAGACGCTCGGCCTGATCGGGGCCGGCAATATCGGCTCCATCGTCGCCGACCGGGCGCTGGGCCTGAAGATGAAGGTGGTGGCCTATGACCCCTTCCTGTCGCCGGAGCGCGCCGTGGAGCTGGGCGTCGAGAAGGTCGAGCTGGACGAGCTGCTGGCCCGGGCCGACTTCATCACCCTGCACACTCCGCTCACTGACAAGACCCGCAACATCCTGTCGGCCGAGAACCTGGCCAAGACCAAGAAGGGCGTGAAGATCGTCAACTGCGCCCGCGGCGGCCTGGTGGATGAAGCCGCCCTGCGCAAGCTGCTGGACGAGGGACACATCGGTGGCGCGGCCTTCGACGTCTTCGTCGAGGAGCCGGCGAAGGAGAATGTGCTGTTCGGGGCCGAGAACTTCATCGCCACCCCGCACCTGGGCGCCTCCACCAACGAGGCCCAGGAAAACGTCGCCCTGCAGGTGGCCGAGCAGATGAGCGACTATCTGCTCACCGGCGCGGTCACCAATGCGCTGAACTCGCCCTCGGTCACCGCCGAAGAAGCCCCGCGCCTGGCGCCCTTCATCGCGCTCGCCGGCAAGCTCGGCGTCTTCGCGGGCCAGATGGTCGACTACGGGGTGGCGGCCATCGACATCGCCTATGAGGGCGAGGTCTCCAAGCTGAACGCCAAGCCGCTGACCGCCGCGGCGCTCGCCGGCGTCCTGCGGCCCATGCTGGGCGACGCGGTCAACATGGTCTCGGCCCCGGCCGTGGCCAAGGAGCGCGGCATCACCCTCTCGGAATCCCACCAGGAAGACTCGCCCATCTATGAGAGCCTGATCCGCATCACCGTCACTACCGAGAAGGGCAAGCGCTCCTTCGCCGGCTCGGTGCTGGCGGGCACACCGCGGGTGGTGGAGGTCAAGGGCATGGATCTGGACGCGCCCTTCGGCCCGACCATGCTCTACGTCAACAACGAGGATAAGCCGGGCTTCATCGGCGCGCTCGGCGTCATGCTGGCAGAGGCCGGCGTCAACATCGCCACCTTCAACCTCGGCCGCGTCTCGGCCGGGGACGACGCCATCGCCCTGGTCGGCGTCGATCAGGTCCCCAGCGATGAGCTGATGGCCAATATCCAGGCCCTGCCCCACGTCAAGGAAGCGCGCACCCTGCGCTTCTAGCCCTCTTGCCAGGCGGCGGCGTCAAAGCGACGCTGCCGCCATGGCCGGCCCCCCTGACGAAAAACACTCCCGCACCCTACCTGGCGGCCGCGGCTATTGGTGGACGCAGCGCCTCTGGGCGCTGGCCGCCGACCTGCCCGTGCAGCAGGTCGCCCTCTCCGACATCCCTGAGTTTGACGTCGACTGCTGGTTCCAGGGTCGCCACACGCCCAGCATTCGTGAGGTGGCGGGCCACGCGCAGCGGATCTTCAACGCTGAGCTCTCCTATCCGGTGATCCTCAACGCCGAGGGCCAGCTGATGGACGGCGGCCACCGGCTGGCCAAGGCCTGGCTGGAGGGCCGAAGCCACATCGCCGCCGTGCGCTTCGTCGAGACCCCTGAGCCGGACTGGATCAAGACCGACGCCGACGCATAGTCCCTGAGGGCGCCTTCGGTTTCTCGATGGGCCGCGCGTTCACGACTTAGAGCTTAAGAGCCTGATGCGGCGCCGGCGAGCCTGTTTCCCGCGCCAGCCTGTGGTAATGCGCCGTCCACGGACGATCAGCCCCACGGACGCCGCCATTGGCCAAGACCACACTCGACAAGGACCTCGGTAAGGTCACGCGCCTGCAGAGCGCCACCCAGGACATCTCTCGTCAGATCGCCCTGCCGGGGCTGTCGATCCTGTTCCTTGTGGCCGTGACCATCTTCGCCACCCTGGTAGTGGCCGACGGGCCCCTGGCGATCTATGCGATCATCGGCGCGGTGGTCGCCGGCTATCTGGCCCTGAACATCGGAGCCAATGACGTCGCCAACAATATGGGTCCGGCGGTGGGCAGCAAGGCCCTGCCCATGGCCGCGGCCTTGGTCATCGCCGGCATCTGCGAGGCCGCCGGCGCCATCCTGGCCGGCGGGGACGTGGTCGCCACCGTCTCCAAGGGCATCATCACCCCGCCCGCCGATCTGGGAACCGTCAACTTTATCCTGGTGATGACCGCAGCCCTGTTCGCCGCCGCGGTCTGGATCAACCTGGCCACGGTGATCGGGGCGCCGGTCTCCACCACCCACTCCATCGTCGGCGCGGTGCTGGGCTCGGGCGTCGCCGCCGCCGGCTTCGGGGTGGTGGCGTGGCCGACGCTCGGCGCCATCGCCGCCAGCTGGGTCATCTCGCCCGTCCTGGGGGGACTGGTGGCCGCAGGCCTGCTGGGCCTGATCAAGGTGACCATCCTGTTCCGCCAGGACCGGATCGCTGCGGCCCGCACCTGGGTCCCCCTGCTGATCGCCCTGATGAGCGGGGTCTTCACCCTCTACATGCTGACCAAGGGGCTGAGCCGGGTCTGGAGCCCCTCGGGTCAGACGACGCTGATCCTGGCCGTGACCCTGAGCCTGGGGGGATGGCTGGCCGCCCGCCCCTGGGTGGCCCGCCGGTCGGCCGTGATGGAGAACCGGCGCAAGGAGGTCAGCCGGCTGTTCGTCCTGCCGCTGATCTGCGCAGCCGCCCTGCTGTCCTTCGCCCATGGGGCCAATGACGTGGCCAACGCCGTGGGGCCCCTGGCGGCCATTGTCAGCGCCGCCCAGACCGGGTCGGCCACCACGGCCGGCGATGTCGCCTTGCCGCTCTGGGTGCTGGCCATCGGAGCCCTGGGCATTTCGCTGGGCCTGGCCCTGTTTGGCCCTCGCCTGATCCGCACGGTGGGGGAGAAGATCACCAAGATGGACGCCATCCGGGCCTATTGCGTGGCCCAGGCTGCAGCCATCACCGTGCTGGGCGCCTCGACCCTGGGCCTGCCAGTGTCTTCCACCCACATCGCCATCGGCGGCATTTTCGGGGTGGGTCTGCTGCGGGAGATCCTGACCAATCGGGGGGTGCGCCGCCGGCCAAACGGGGCGGCGCCCGAGCCGACCGACCCCAGCCTGCCTCAGCCCCCCACCGAACTCACCGACCGGCAACGGGAGAAGACCGAGAAGCGTCGCCTGGTGCGCCGGCGCCATGCCTGGAGCATCGCCGCGGCCTGGGTGGTCACCGTTCCGGCCGCCGGCCTGCTGGCGGCGGGCATGTATGGTCTGCTCAGCGTCCTGACGCGGCTTTGACCTTGCGGCGGCCCTTGGCGGGTTTCGCCGGCGCCGCCAGAGTCTCCAGACGCTCAGCCGCCCGGTTGAGCAGGTCGACCAGACCCGGATCCCCGAGCCGGGCGGCGGCCTCCGGCAGGGTCATCCAACGGCGGCGCCTCTGGCCGCGTTCGGGCCAGCGATCCAGCTGCCGGGTCACCCGCAGGAGATAGAGGCTGACCTCCAGATCCTCGCGGCGATCACCGCGGATGCGGACGGAGGGATAGGCGCCGAGCGCCACATCCTCCACCTCGCCCTCGACGCCGGCCTCCTCCAGGGCCTCCTGGGCCGCGGATTCCCAGGGGGTGCGGCCGCTCATCAGCCCGCCCTTGGGAAAGACCCAACGTCCGGTGCGCCGGGAGGTGACCAGCAGGACTGAGACGCCCTTGTCGGTGACGCGATAGGGCACGGCCCCGGCCTGACGGGTCGGCGCCTCGTGCGTCTGGGGGGCTGGCGCTGGCCCCCGCCACCAGTCGATGAATCGTCGCAGCATGCGCGCCCTTCCTTGCGATGCGGCGCCTGGATGAGGACGCAACGCGGGGCGCGGGCTCCGGTTCTCGATCCAGACGGCGCCCGCGCGGTCCCTGGGGGTATCAGATTCGTCGGCCCCGGCGAGGGCTCAGACCCGGGACTCATTCTGGGTTGATTGACTCTGGCGGACTCCGGACTAGAACAAAAGAAGAACAAGAGGATGAGGAGCCATGGCCGGTTTTCGCAGCGGGCGTCTGGACGCCGTGCGGGCGAAGATCGCCGCCCTGGAGACGGGCGGACGGGGAGACTCCGAGTCACTCTCCTTCGGCGACGTGTCGGTCGACCGCTGCTTCCCCGGCGGCGGGGGCCTGCCCCTTCACCGCTGGCATGAGCTGGGGGGCGAGGGGATGGAGGCCGAGACCGCCGCGGCGCCGGCCGCCTTCGTCGCCCTGCTGGCCAGGCCTCTGCTGAAGATGGGGCCGGCCGTCTGGATCGCCCGGCAGGACGACCTGCACCCGCCCGGCCTGGCGGGTCTGGGCTTTCCCGCAGGCGGGCTGATCGAGGTCTGGGTCCGGGACGAGGCCCAGGCCCTGGCCGCGGCCGAGGACGCCCTGGGGGCGTCCGGGGTAGGGGCGGTGATCGTGGAGGCCCAGGCCTGCGACCTGACGGCGGGCCGCAGGCTGCAACTGGCCTGCGAGAAGGGGCGGGCCACCGGCTTCCTGATCGCCCGGCGGCCTTTCGGCGGCGGGGCTCCAGGGATCGCCGGCGGATCGGCGGCGGCCACCCGCTGGTCCATCGCCTCGGCCCCCAGCGCGCCAGCCCCTGGGCGACCAGGACTCGGCCCGCCGCGATGGCGGGCGAGCTTGGAGCGCTGTCGCGGCGGGCGTCCCGGCGCCTGGCTGTTTGAAAGTCCCGGGGCCTATTCAGATACGGAGATCCAGGATGACGCGCATCCTCTGCGCCTGGTCGCCGAGCTGGGCGATCGACAACTGGCGCCGGCGCAACCCGCCCGCCCCGCAAGCCCGCCCATCCGATTCCCCGTCGGGGGCGAGGACGCCGCCCGTCGCCGCCGCGCCTGAACCGCCCCTGGCCCTGGTGGAGACGAGCCGCGGAACCCGCCGGCTGGCCGCGGTGGGCCGCGCGGCCGCGGCCCTGGGCCTGTTTCCCGGCCAGAAGGCCGCCGACGCCCTGGCCTATGTCCCAGACCTCGTCACCGCCGAGGCCGAGCCCGAGGCCGACGCCCAGGCCCTGCGGGCCCTGGTCGACTGGTGCGTGCGGTTTTCGCCGGCCGTGGCGCCTGATCCCCCGGACGGCCTGTTCCTGGACATTACCGGCCTGGCTCATCTGTGGGGGGGCGAGGCCGCCCTGGTGGCCGACTTTCGCCGGCGTCTCGCCCGCAACGACCTGCCCGTGGTCTGCGGCGTGGCCGATACGCCCGGCGCGGCCTGGGCCCTGGCTCGCCACGGGGACGGCGCCAGCCTCTGCCCGCCTGGCCGACAGGGCGAGGTGCTGGACCATCTGCCGCCCAGCGCTCTGCGGATTTCTGAGCCCGCCTGCGCCCAGCTGGAGCGCCTGGGTCTGCGCAGGATCGGGGAGGTCCGCCGCCTGCCCCGCAGCCAGCTGGCCCGGCGTTTCGGCCTGGAGCTGATCACCCGCCTGGATCAGGCCATGGGCGAGGCGCCCGAGGCCCTGGCCTTTCGCCGGCCGGCCAATCCCTGGTTTGACCGCCTGGCCCTGGCCGAGCCGATCAGCACGCCAGAGGACCTGGCCCGGGTGTGCGGCGACATCGTCGAGCGCCTCTGCGCCCGGCTGAGCGCCGAGGGCCAGGGCGCCCGGCGTTTCGAGATCGCCTATCACCGGGTGGATGGCCGCCCCCAGACCGTGGAGGTGGGCCTGGCCGTGGGCGCCCGGGAGGCGCCGCGCATCACCCGCCTCTTCCTGCCCCGGCTCGACCAGGTGGATCCGGGCTTTGGGGTGGAGCAGGTGACGCTCGCGGCCTTCGAGGTGGAGGCGTTGAGCGCCAGCCAGGCGGCCCTGGCGTCGGAGCAGGCCGCGGGCGGCGGTATCGAGATCGCGCCTTTGGTAGACCGCCTGGCCAACCGCCTGGGAGCTGAACGGGTCTGGACCAGCCAGGCGGTGGAGAGCCATGTGCCCGAGCGGGCGGTGGCCAGGCGGGCGCCCTTGTCCCCCGAGCCCCCGGCCCGCTGGGACCCGGCGCAGCCAAGGCCTATCCGCCTGTTCCGGCGCCCCGAACCCATCGAGGCCACCGCCCCCGTGCCCGACGACCCGCCGGTGCAGTTCCGCTGGCGGGGCCAGCTGCATCGGGTCCGTCTGGCCGAGGGACCTGAGCGGATCGCCGAGGAATGGTGGAAGGCCCCCATCGGGGCGGTTTCGGCTACCCATGTGCGCGACTATTACCGGGTGGAGGACCAGGCGGGCGGCCGTTTCTGGATCTTCCGCGCCGGTCTCTATGAGGCGGGCGCCCCGGCCAGGTGGTGGCTGCACGGCCTGTTCGGATAGGCGAGCCATGTCGCTTACCCCCTCCCCCGCCTATGCCGAGCTGATGGCGGCCAGCAACTTCTCCTTCCTGAAGGGCGCCTCGCACCCTTGGGAGCTGGTGGCCACCGCCGAGGCTTTGGGGATTTCGGCCATCGGCGTCTGCGACCGCAACAGCCTGGCCGGCGTCGTGCGGGCCTGGAGCGCCGGGCGCGAGCGCAACATCAGGGTCCTGACCGGCGCCCGGCTGGACTTCGCCGACGGGACGCCGAGCCTGGTCTGCTACCCCAAGGACCGGGAGGCCTATGGCCGCCTGACCCGCCTGCTGACGCTCGGCCAACGGCGGGCCAAGAAGGGGGGCTGCGAACTCTTCTACGAGGACTTCGCCGCCCATGCGGAGGGTCAGGTGGCGCTGGTCGTGCCGCCTGAGCGGCTGCATGAGGCCTTTGCTCAGGCCCTGGCCAGGACGGCGGGCGATTTTCGGGGCCAGGTCTGGCTGGCGGCAGCGCGGGGCTATGGCGCCCGGGACCTGCCCCGACTGGCCCATCTGCAGGCCCTCTCGAGCGCCAGCGGCGCGCCCATGACGGCGGTCAATGACGTGCTCTATCACGGGCCGGAGCGGCGGCCTTTGCAGGATGTCCTGACCTGCATCGCCGAAAAGACCACCATCGATCAGGCCGGCTGGCGCCTGGCGGCCAACGCCGAGCGGCACCTGAAGTCGCCCTCCGAAATGGCCCGCCTGTTCGCCCGCTTCCCAGAGGCCCTTGCGCAGTCGACAGCCGTGGCTGGCCTGATCGACTTCGACCTGTCCGAGCTGCGCTACGAATATCCCGACGAGCCCGTGCCGCCGGGCAAGACCCCCATCGCCCACCTGCGCGACATCACCTGGCGCGGCGCCTCCCAGCGCTATCGCCGGGGCGTGCCCGACAAGGTGCGGCGGCTGCTGAACCACGAGCTCGATCTGATCGAGCGGCTGGACTACGCCAACTATTTCCTCACCGTCCACGACATCGTCGCCTGGGCCAGGGCCCAGGGCATCCTCTGCCAGGGGCGGGGATCGGCGGCCAATTCCTGCGTCTGCTTCTGTCTGGGCGTCACCGCGGTGGACCCCACCAAGCCCGACCAGGACCTGTTGTTTTCCCGCTTCATCTCCGAAGAGCGCGGCGAGCCCCCGGACATCGACGTGGATTTCGAGCACGAGCGCCGGGAAGAGGTGATGCAGTATGTCTATGGCCGCTATGGGCGCGACCGGGCGGCGATCTGCGCCACCGTCATCCACTATCGCCCGCGCATGGCCATCCGCCAGGTGGGCAAGGCGCTCGGCCTCACCGAGGACGTGACCGCGGCGCTGGCCGGCACGGTCTGGGGCAGCTACGGGACCGGCACGCCCGATGATCATGTCCGCCAGACGGGCCTGGACCCGGACAACCCCCAGATCCGCCGGGCCACCACGCTGGCCACAGAGCTGATCGGCTTTCCCCGCCACCTGTCGCAGCATGTGGGGGGCTTCATCCTCACCAAGCGGCGGCTGGACGAGACCGTGCCCATCGGCAACGGGGCCATGAAGGACCGCACCTTCATCGAGTGGGACAAGGACGACATCGATGCGCTCGGCCTGATGAAGGTCGATGTCCTGGCGCTCGGCATGCTGAGCGCCCTGCGCAAGAGCCTCACCATGCTGCGGGCCGACCACGGCCAGCACCTGCATGACCTGGCCGACATCCCTCAGGAGGACCCGGCGGTCTATGAGATGCTGTCCCGGGCCGATTCCGTCGGCGTCTTCCAGGTGGAGAGCCGGGCCCAGATGTCCATGCTGCCCAGGCTCAAGCCCCGGCGGTTCTATGACCTGGTGATCGAGGTGGCCATCGTGCGGCCAGGCCCCATCCAGGGCGACATGGTCCACCCCTATCTGCGCCGCCGGGAAGGCAAGGACCCGGTGGACTTCCCCGCCCCCCATCCCGACCACGGCCCGGCCGACGAACTGAAACAGGTGCTGGGCAAGACGCTGGGGGTGCCGCTCTTCCAGGAACAGGCCATGCGCCTGGCCATCGAGGCGGCCAAGTTCACCGACGCCGAGGCCAACGGCCTGCGCCGGGCCATGGCCACCTTCCGCCACCACGGCAATGTGGGGGACTATGGGGTCAAGTTCATCGAGGGCATGGTCGCCCGGGGCTATGACCCCGACTTCGCCAGGCGCTGCTTCGCCCAGATCGAAGGCTTCGGCTCCTATGGCTTCCCTGAGAGCCACGCCATCAGCTTCGCGCTGCTGGTCTACGCCTCGGCCTGGGTCAAGCAGCGCTGGCCCGACGTCTTTTGCGCAGCGCTCCTCAACAGCCAGCCCATGGGCTTCTACCAGCCCGCCCAGCTGGTCCGGGACGCCCGCGACCACGGGGTGGAGGTGCGCGGCCCCGACATCCTGGCCAGCGCCTGGGACTGCACCCTGGAAACCCCGGACGCCGAGGGCCGGCTGAAGGCCGTGCGCCTGGGCCTGCGGATGATCAAGGGCCTGAACCGGGAGGAGATGGATCGGCTGACCGCCGCCCGGGCGGCCGGCGCCGACACCCTGCCGCAGCTGGCCCGTCAGGCCCGCCTGTCGCAGCGGTCCCTGGAGCTGCTGGCCGAGGCCGACGCCTGCCGGTCGCTCGCCCTCGACCGGCGCGCCGCCCTGTGGCTGGCCAAGGGTCTGACCGGGGAGGGCCGGGTGGAGGACACCGCCCCCTTGTTCGCCCGCCAGGGCGGCCTGGGCGCGACGGAGACCCAGGCCGCCCTGCCCCTGATGAGCCTGCCCCACCAGGTGGCCGAGGACTACCGGACGACGCGCCTGTCCCTGAAGGCCCACCCCTGCGGCTTCTTCCGCCGGGGGCTGGCGGACCGGGGCGCAGTTCCCGCCGCCCAGCTGGCTAGCCTGCGGCACGGCGCCAAGGTCTGCGTGGCCGGCCTCGTCCTGGTCCGCCAGCGGCCGGGGACGGCCAAGGGGGTCACCTTCGTCACCCTGGAGGACGAGACCGGAGGGGCCAATCTGGTGATCTGGAAGGACGCCTTCGAGGCGAACCGCCGCCTGGTCATGACCTCGGCCTTCCTGCTGGTCCACGGCCGGCTGCAGAAGGCCGGCGAGGTGATCCATGTGGTCGCCGAGCGCTTCGAGGACCTGACCCCCCAGCTCTCCCGCCTGCGGGAGGACAAGGCCGAAATCCGCGCCGCCTCCAACGTCACTGGCCGCCTGATCCGCAGCCGGGACTTTCATTGAGGGGGCGCGGTCCTCAGGTCGCCAGGCGGTCGGCCTTGAACTTCAGGGTCGCGATCATGCCTTCGACGGGCCACAGGTACTCCACCGACCCGCGCAGCTGACGTTCCACCACACGGTCGAGGAGGCGTCCGCCAAATCCCGACCCTGGGTTCGGGGCGCTGACTGCCGGCCCACCGCGCTCTGTCCAGACGATCACCGCCTCGTCCTGTACGATCTTGCACGACACATCGAGCAATCCGGCCGCCGCCGAGAGCGCGCCGTACTTGACGGCGTTGGTGGCCAGCTCGTGGATCACCAGGGCCAGGGCCGTGGCGGCGCCTTCGCCAATACCAATCCGGGGCACTGAAACCCGGATGCGTCCGCTGAAGGCGCCAAGATCGTCATAGGGGTTGAGCAGCACCGACAAGAGGTCGCCAAGCAAGGTCGCCTCATCGGTCTGGCCCGGCACCGGGCGGACCAGGTCGTGAGCCCGCCCCAAGGCGGCGAGCCTTAGAATCAGCTCCCGCGCCATGTCCTCCTTGGTCTCCGCAGATCGCGAGGTCATCGAGGTCAACGCGCCGGCGATGGTGATCAGGTTCTTGACCCGATGACTCATTTCCCCGGCCAGCAGCTCGTTGGACTCCTCGGCCTGCTTGCGGCCGGTGACGTCGAGAAAGACGCCGTACATGACGCGGCCCTCGATATCCTCGTCATCCCCCCGCCCCCGCGCCGAAATCCAGCGCACGTCGTCCCCGACCAGAATTCGGAAGTCGATCTCATAGGGGCCGACGATGCCGCGCGTGGCGTTGAAGGCCACCCGCACCCGGTCGCGGTCCGCGGGGTGAATATGGGCGGACAGGTCTTCGAACGTGACGGCCACGTCCCGGGCCACGGTCCAAAGCCCGTAGCCGATATCGTCCATGGTCAGGGCGTCGCTGTCGACGTTCCAAGACCACAGGGCGACCCCGGCGGCGGTCACGCCGAGCCGCAGGCGCCGTTCATCCCAAACAGGGGCGTTCGGCTCAGCCATCGACATGCATTCCTTAGCCCTTTTCGGAAACCGCGGCCCAGCCACCGGATCAGGTGAGCGGTAGCAACCTTGGCCGATGCACGTCGGCCCGCCGCCGCGCCAAGGCGGCGCCGGGATTTCTGGTTACCACATCTCGTGACAACTGCGGCGGCTGCCGGGGGGCGGCGCAGGCGCCCCATGTCACACAGCCTTCCCTTGACCTTGGCCCTGCCGCCCCGTCTCCTCCGCTACCGAACAGGGATGGAGGCTTCACGGATGCGGGCTTGGATCATGGCGGCGGCCCTGGCGCTGGCCGCCACGCCGGCAGGCGCCGAGACGGTGCGGGCCAGCGTCGAGAGCGGCATTCTCGCCGGCGAGGCCACCGACCGGGCGCGGATCTTCCGCAACATCCCCTATGCCGCGCCGCCGGTCGGGCCCTTGCGCTGGGCGCCGCCGGCCGCGCCCAAGCCCTGGACCGGCGCGCGGCCGGCGGTCGAGGCCGGCCCCTCCTGTCCCCAGCCCATGCGCGAGGACGGCGCCCCCAACGCCGGCGGCGCCAATGGGCCTATGAGCGAGGACTGCCTGCAGCTCAACGTCTTCGCCCCCCTTTACCGGCCTGACGCCAAGCCGGCCCCCGTCATGGTCTGGCTCCACGGCGGATCGCACCGCACGGGCGCGGGCTGGGTCTATGACGGCCAGAACTTCGCCCGCGACGGCGTGGTGCTGGTGTCGATCAACTACCGGCTGGGGCCGCTCGGCTACTTCGCCCATCCGGCGCTGACCAAGACCGCCGGCGCCAGGGCCCCGCTGGGGTCCTATGGGCTGATGGACCAGATCGCAGCGCTGAAATGGGTCCAGCGCAACATCGCCGCCTTCGGGGGCGATCCGAACAATGTGACTGTGTTCGGGGAATCCGCCGGCGGCATGAGCACGCTCGCCCTGCTGGCGACGCCCCAGGCCAAAGGGCTGTTTCACAAGGCCATCGTCCAGTCGGGCGGCGGCTGGTTTGAGCCCGACAGCCTGAAAGACCAGGAGAAGGTCGGCCTCGCCGCCGCCGAGAAGCTCGGCCTGCTCGCCAAGGCGACCGTGGCCCAGCTACGCGCCGTCCCCGCCGAGACCCTGATTGCAAAGGTGGACGGCGAGTTCGGACCCTTCCCCGACGGGCGGCTTCTGCCACGCACAGCCACCCAGGCCTTCGCCGCCGGCGCCGAGATCGATGTGCCGATGATCATCGGCTGGAACAATGGCGAGGACAGCCTGCTGGGCGGCCCTGGCGGCGGGGCGAAGTTCGCCGCCAGCCTGCCGCCCATGGCCAGGGCCTTCTACGAGGAGGCCGCCGCCGAAGGGGATGAGGCGTTTGGTCGGGCGGTCTTCACCGACCGGGCCTTTGGGGCGCCGGCCCGCTGGATCGCCGGCCAGGGCGCCGACGGGGCGCCGGTCTTCCTCTATCACTTTTCCTATGTGGGCGACCGGTTCCGGCGAGTCCTGGACCGCGCCCATCATGCGGCGGAGATCCAGTACGTCTTCGAATACTGGGGCCGCCGGACGCCCGACAGCGTGGTCAGCGACGAGGACCGGGCCATGGCGACCCTGATGCACGGCTGCTGGGTCGCCTTCGCCAGCACGGGCGCGCCGTCCTGCGAGGACCAGGCCTGGCCGGCCTATGACCCGGTGTCCGACCAGCTCCTGGAGTTCGGCGCCGAGACCGCCGTGCGCCAGGGCTTCGCCCGCCGCCAGCTGGACGCCCTGGAACAGTTCACCCTGCCGACGCTCGGCTTGCCGGCGAAGTAGGCGAAACCTTCTCAACCGTCACCCTCGGGCTCGTCCCGAGGGTCCCTCGTCGAGGCGGGCGCGAGCGGAGACAGGGATCCTGGGCACAAGGCCCAGGATGACGGTGGAGGGGGGAGATCTGTCCCCTCTTTCCTGAATCCCCAACCCCCGAACGAATCACCGGCCAGGGCGTTGAGCTGACTTGAGCAATTCGCCGGAGTTCCTCCCATGGCCGCCCGTCCCACCTGGCAGGGTTATCTGCGCCTGTCCCTCGTGAGCTGTCCCGTGGCCCTCTATACCGCCACCAGCCGGGGCGGCGATGTCAGCTTCAACATGCTGCACAAGGACACCCACAACCGCATCCGCATGATCCCCACCGATCCCGACAGCGGGCCGGTGGACCGGGCCGACATCGTCAAGGGCTTCGAGATCGAGAAGGGGCGC
This sequence comes from Phenylobacterium sp., assembly GCF_030680185.1. Lineage (GTDB taxonomy): Bacteria > Pseudomonadota > Alphaproteobacteria > Caulobacterales > Caulobacteraceae > Phenylobacterium. Next base: position 25 of record NZ_JAUXVZ010000007.1, on the reverse strand, counting down.
TATGTCGTCCTGACCCAGGACGAGA
>NZ_JAUXVZ010000066.1 GCF_030680185.1 Phenylobacterium sp. | reverse complement strand
CTATGCGGACATCGACGCCGCGCCGGAAGAGAAGGCCCGCGGGATCACGATCAACACCGCGCACGTGGAATATGAGACGGCGAACCGTCACTACGCGCACGTCGACTGCCCTGGCCACGCCGACTATGTGAAGAACATGATCACCGGTGCGGCGCAGATGGACGGCGCGATCCTGGTGGTTTCGGCCGCTGACGGCCCGATGCCGCAGACCCGCGAGCACATCCTTCTGGCCCGTCAGGTCGGCGTGCCGGCTCTGGTGGTGTTCATGAACAAGGTCGACATGGTCGACGACGAAGAACTGCTCGACCTGGTCGAGATGGAAGTTCGCGAGCTGCTGTCGTCCTACCAGTTCCCGGGCGATGACATTCCGATCACCAAGGGTTCGGCCCTGGCCGCGGTCGAAGGCCGTGACCCGGAGATCGGCGAGAACGCCATTCTGGCGCTGATGCAGACGGTGGACGACTACATCCCGCAGCCGGAGCGTCCGGTGGACCTGCCGTTCCTGATGCCGGTGGAAGACGTGTTCTCGATCTCGGGCCGCGGCACGGTGGTGACCGGTCGTATCGAGAAGGGGATCGTTAAGGTCGGTGAGGAAGTCGAGATCGTCGGCATCCGTCCGGTCCAGAAGACGACCTGCACGGGCGTCGAGATGTTCCGCAAGCTGCTGGACCAGGGCCAGGCGGGCGACAACGTCGGCGTTCTGCTGCGCGGCACCAAGCGTGTAGACGTCGAGCGTGGCCAGGTGCTCTGCAAGCCGGGCTCGATCACGCCGCACACCAAGTTCGTGGCCGAGGCCTATATCCTCACCAAGGAAGAGGGTGGCCGTCACACGCCGTTCTTCACCAACTACCGTCCGCAGTTCTACTTCCGCACGACCGACGTGACCGGGATCATCAAGCTGCGCGAAGGCGTGGAAATGATCATGCCGGGCGACAACGCCGAGCTGGACGTTGAGCTGATCACCCCGATCGCCATGGACCAGGGCCTGCGCTTCGCCATCCGCGAAGGCGGCCGTACGGTCGGCGCCGGCGTCGTGGCCAAGATCGTCGAATAGTCCAAGGC
>NZ_JAUXVZ010000062.1 GCF_030680185.1 Phenylobacterium sp. | reverse complement strand
GCTGCGAGGAATAGGCCAGGCTGAGCAGGAAGCCCTCGTCGCCACGGGCCAGGGCCTGCAGGCGCTGGTCGCGATCGGCGGGGAACTTCATCGGCTGGCGGGTCAGGTCGTAGGGCTCGGCCGGCTCGTCGGCGCGGGTGTCGTGCTCCAGCAGATCCTCATGGCGGAACACCGAGGCGATGTTGGGCATGGGATAGGCCTGGGGCTCTTCGGCCTGGGGCGCGGGCTCAGGCGCCACGCCGCCTTCCGCCGCCAGGGCGAAGTCGAGCAGGCGGTGGGTGTAGTCGAAGGTGGGGCCAAGCACCTGACCGCCGGGGATGTCCTTGAAGGCGGCCGAGACGCGGCGGCGCACCGCCATGGCTTCGGTCTCCACGGGCAGGGAGGCGCCGAAGCGGGGCAGGGTGGTGCGATAGGCCCGTAGCAGGAAGATGGCCTCGGGCAGGTCGCCCCTGGCCTGCTTGACCGCAAGCGCAGCCAGGTCGCGGTCGTAGCACGAGCCTTCGCTCATCACCCGGTCGACGGCCAGCGATAGCTGTTCGCGAACCTGCGCGACTTCCAGCTCGCCGACGGTCGGGTCGCCACGGCGATCCTCGGCCAGCCACTGGTGCGCGTGGGTGATCGCCTTCTCGCCGCCTTTGACGGAAACATAGGCCATGTCAGCCTCCCTTGATCTGAGCGGTTGTGGTGCGCGGCAGGGCGAGCAGCTGATCGCCGGAGACCAGCAGAACGTCGACGCCGAACTGGAATTGCGCCTGGTTGGTCTCGATCTGCGTCCAGAAGTCCTGGGGCAGGCCCTGGGGCGCGATGTCGGTGGTGGTCTGGATGCCCGGGCCGCTGAGGGTCACCGTCGGGCCGCCCTCGAGGGACGGAACCTGCAGGATCACCGTGGTGGAGCGGTCGGGGTACTTGGCGTCGCCCTGGTTGAAAGCCGCCAGGTTCGGGGCCTTGGCCATGTCGGTGACGATGGCGAAGGCCGCGCTCTGAGCGTCGGTGGTCAGCGGGCAGCCGCAGTGGAAGCGGAGCCAGGCTTCGGCCTCTGACTCGGCGAGCGCCGGGTCGAGCCAGACCAGGGTCTCGAAGTCGAACAGGGTCAGGGCCACGGCGCCGGCGGCCTTGCTGAGCCCGGTCGGAGCCTGGGGCGCGCGGTCGAAGCGGGTGATGCGGCCGGGGCGGGCCACGGATTCCATGACCTCGCGGAACACCGCCTGGCTCTCACGAACCGGATCGGCGAAGGCCGGGGCGATGCGGCTGAGATCGAGGGTGGCGACGCTCATTGGGGGCCTCGGGTGCGAACCATGGTGAAGAAGTCGACCTTGGTGGCGGCGGCCTTGCGGGCGGCGGTGTCGCGCCGCTCGGCCTGGGCGCGGGCCAGCTTGGCGACCACGGCGCCCTCGACCGTCGGGCGAAGCGCCGGGGCCTGCATCATGGCGTCGACGGCCGCGGCCAGTTCGGCGTGGCGGCGATCGCGGCCGGCGACGTAGCCGATGCCGGTCTCGCCGCTCTCCAGACGCACCGCCGCACGGGTGACGGTCATCTCACCCATGTTGAAGGCGTCGCCGGCGCCGCCCATGCGGCCCCGCACCAGAACCAGGCCGGTCTCCGGCGCGCGGAGCGCCGAATAGGCCGGGGGCTGCGACAGGGTGTCCCAGGCGGCGCTCACCTCGGCCGGCTGCGCCTTGGCCAGGATGGACAACCAATTGCGGCGCTCGTCGTTCGCCGTCTCGTTGACCGGTTCAGCCGGCATGTCTCACCTCGACAAGTAAGTAAAATGTTGTATTCGTCCTATGCATTGGGTATTCGAAAGCCGAATTGGCGACAACAAGCCAAGTATGAAAGTTATTTTACAGTAGTAAAACTTGTCTAGGACATCCGACGTAGACTGATCACGAGGTGATGGAATGTCAGGTGCAATGCCGTTGTGGCGAGAGATCGCCCAGTCGCTGGAGCGGCAGATACGATCGCGTGAACTGACCCCGGGCGACAAACTGCCCACCGAACACGAGCTTTCGCGCCAGTTCATGGTCAACCGCCATACGGTACGCCGGGCCCTCTCCGATCTGCAGGAAAAGGGCATCGTGGAGTCCACGCAGGGACGCGGCAGCTTCGTACGTCGCCCTTCGCGGCCGGCCCGCCTGCAGAAGCGGCCGCGCTTCACCGAAGCGGTGCTGCGCAGCGGGGCCGAGCCCACGACTCAGATTCTCAAGCTTGAGGTTCGCCCGGCGATCAGCGCCGTGGCCGAGGCCCTGGGCGTCAAGATCGGCGCGCCGGTGATCTTCATGGAGCGGCTGCGCTTCGTGGACGGCGAGCCCACCGCCCTTGGCCTCCACCACTTCAGCTTCGAACGGTTCCCGACCTTTATCGAGATGTACAAGGCGCGCGGCACCATCACCCAGACCCTGCGCGATAGCGGCGTGCCCGACTATACGCGGCGTAGGACCGCCATCTCGGCGCGGCTGCCGACCCCGCAGGAGGCCGAGCAACTGCATGTGCCCCGCCATGTGCCGCTGCTGATCCGCCGATATCTCAATGTCGATGGCCTGGGTCGCCCGCTGGAGTTCGGCGAGTCCCGCTCCACCGCAGAGATCGAGATCGTCTTCCAGGACCCCGAGCGGGACTGAGTTTTCTTATATTTTTCCAGGAGAAGAGCGTGGAACTGGCGTTTCGAAACGCGCGCGTGGTGACGGGCGACGAGGACTTCATCGGATCGGTTCTGGTGCGCGATGGCGTGATCGCCGAAGTGAGCCGGGGGGGCAGCGCGGTCGGGGAGGACTTCGAGGGCGACGTCCTGATGCCCGGGGTCGTGGACCTGCATACCGACAGCCTGGAGAAGCACTATTTCCCCCGGCCCAACATCGACTGGAACCCGGTTTCGGCGGCGGTGACCCACGATGGCTGCTGCCTCTCAGTGGGGGTGACCACCATCCTCAATTCCCTGACGCTGGGCTCCTTCAACGCCTCGGCGGCGCGCAGCACCGACAACCTGCGTCGGCTGGTCGATGGGCTGCACGACGCCCAGGACCAGGGGATGCTGCGGGCCGATCACAAGATCCATTGGCGCTGCGAGACCACCGCCGATGATCTTCGCTCGCGCCTGGAGGTTATGGCCGACCACCCGATGACCGCCATGTTCTCACTGATGGACCACACGCCGGGCCAGCGGCAGTACCGCAATCTGGAGAAGCACCTGGCCAACTGGCAGGCCAACGGCATGAGCGAGGCGGCCGCCCTGGACCGGCTGGCCCAGGTCCGCGACCGTCAGGCCCGCAACGCCGAGGGTAACCGCACCCACGTGGCGCAGATGGCCAAGAGCCGCAACACGCCCCTGGCCAGCCATGACGACGAGAGCCTTGCGCATGTGGACGAAGCCGCCGATCTCGGCGCGACCGTGGCCGAATTCCCCGTCACGGCCGAGGCCGCCCGCCGGGCCCGCGAACGCGGCATGGTGGTGGTCATGGGCGGCCCGAACCTGATCCGCGGCGGCTCCTATTCCGGCAATGTGCCGGCGGCCGAGCTTGCCCAGGCCGAACTGCTCGACGCCTTCGCCTCGGACTATGTGCCCCGCAGCCTGGTGGAGTGCGCCTTCGCCATGACCCGCGCGCCGTTCAACTGGAGCCTGGCCCAGGCTGTCGCTCTGGTGACCGCCGGACCGGCGCGGGCCGTGGGGCTGGATGATCGAGGCGAGATCGCGCCTGGCCGCCGGGCCGACCTGCTGCGGGTGCGGCTGGCGGGCGACCTGCCGCTGGTGCGCGGGGTCTGGACCCAGGGCGCACGGGCGGCCTGAGCTCTGCGCCATGCGGATCGTCACCCTCAACACCTGGAAGAATGAGGGCCGCTACGATCGCCGGCTCGTCCTGATGGCGCAGGCCCTGGGCGAGCTGGCGCCTGACGTCGTTTGCCTGCAGGAGGCCTTCCAGGCCGAGGGTTTCGACACCGCCGCCTTCCTGGGCGACGCGCTGGGCCTGGCCGTCAGCGTTGAGGCGGCGCGGCGCAAGGTGCGCCTCCACGCTGGCCAGTCGCTGGACAGCGTGTCGGGCCTGGCCATTCTGTCGCGCGGGTCGCCGCAGGCGCGGGGCCGCATCGCGCTGCCGTCCGATCCGGCCGATGGCGAACGTATCGCCCAGTGGATCCAGGCTGCGCCGGACCTGCGCATCCTGAACCTGCATCTCACCCATCTTCGCGGGCCGGACGCCGCCGACCTGCGCGGCCGACAACTGGCCGCCGCCCTGGCCGCGGCGACATCGCCGGGCTCAGGCCTGTTGGTCGTGGGCGATTTCAACGCGCCGGCTACGGCGCCTGAACTGGCGGCGGTGGCGGCTGGCCTCGATCCGTCTGCGCCGCCCACCCTGCAGGGCGAGCGCGCCGGGTCGGCGCGACACGCTGCGCCGGCCATCGATCACGCCGTGCTGGTTGACGCCGGACCCTGGCGGATCGTCCTTCGCTTTCGCGGCCTGGATCAGCCGGACGCCGAGGGCTGGTTTCCCAGCGACCACGCCGCGATCGTCGTCGATCTCCAACGCGCCTGAAGCGCTCGGATCCTCCACCCAAAGAAAAAGGCGTCCCGGAGATGACCGGGACGCCTGGAGACGTATGCCTGACGGTGGGCCGCGGCGAGGCGGCCCACCCTGGACAGGGGATTAGAACGAGGCGCGGAAGCCCACGAGGTACTTGCGGCCGAAGCCTTCGACTTCGTAGGGGCGCTCTTCGATGCCCTGGTAGCGAACGCCCTGCTCGTTGGTCAGGTTGTTGGCGTCCATGAAGATCGAGAAGGTGTCGTTGACCTGATAGCGCACGGAGAGGTCCAGGCGCTGGGTCGCATCCCAGTAGAGATTGGAGTTGGCCGCCGAACCCGAGGGGAAGACTTCGTCCAGCCAGTCGGTGCGGTGCTGCCAGGTCAGGCGGGAAGACAGGCCGTACTTCTCGTAGAACAGGGTCGCACCGGTAATCCGGTCGGACGTGCCGGGGAACTCGACGGTCTGACCATCGGGGGTTTCGAACTCGCCCTTGGTGAAGGACACGCTGCCCTGGAAGCCGAAGCCCGACATCCAACCGGGCAGGAAGGTCCAGGGCTGGGTGTAGACGAACTCCAGGCCGCTCAGATGGCCACTGTCGCCGTTCACGATCGTGGACAGGGTGTAGTCGCTGCGATCCACGCCGCCGAAGTTGTAGCTGTCGTCGCCGACGATTTGCGTCGAGTCAAAGAGCACGTTGTCGACTTCGCGATGGAAGAAGCTGACCGCCAGGAGCGAGGCCGGCGCGAAGTACCACTCGGCCGAGAGGTCGACGCCATAGGCCTTTTCAGGCGTGACGAAGGGATTGCCGCCGGTGATCGTCTCGCTGGTGTCGTTGACCGAGACGGTGGCGCGCATGTCTTCCAGGCTCGGACGCGCCGAACCGGTGATGAAGGCGGCCCGGAGCTTCAGGGTGTCGGAGTAGTCGAAGCCATAGTGCAGGCTTGGGAAGACGTTGGTTTCTTCGGAGTCGAAGGCGAGGGGCACGAGGGTCCCGTTCGCATTGGCCAGGCCCTGCGAGCTGATCTCGGTGCGCTCCACCCGGACGCCGCCGGTCAGGGTGTGGCGATCCCACTTCCAACGGTTCATCGCATAGGCGGATGCGACCTTCTCATCGACGGTGTTGGAGGCGCGCCGGTCGATGTCATAGACGGCGTAGTTGCCGGTGCCGGCGTTGTTGGCCGCCCGGGCGGCGTCCATCAGGGCCAGCAACTGGTTGGTCATGGCGCGGGTGTCGATATGCACCGCGGTGAAGCCGCGGTTCATGTCCTGGTCCCACACGGTCGACCCGAAGAACTTATCCATGTCCCAGACCATGCCCAGCTGGGCGGCCGAGGTTTCCAGGGGGAAGCCGCTGCGATTGTTGCTGACCACCGTGCCGTCGGCCCGGACCAGGGCGGTGAGGTCGTTCTCCTGGGAACGGTCGTCGTACTGGAAGCCGGCGCTGAAGGTGGCCTGGGCGCCGAAGCTGTCCCAGTCACGGCGACCGTCAAACTTGAGGGTGACGGCTTCGGTTTCGAGACGCGCGGTCGATTCCGAGGCGAAAGACTCGCTCAGCGACAGCTGGTTCAGCGAGGTCCGTTGCGGGCCGCGGGTCGGCACGCCGTTCACCAGGACGGTGTCATAGAGGGTGTGGAACGGGATGCCGCCCGACACGGCGTTCACCTGCACCTGCATGGACGGCAGCAGCGCGGCGTTGGCGGCGGTCGGCCGGGTGAAGGCGGTGGAGGTCTGCTGGGTCACCGAGGGGTAGAAGGTGTTGAACTCGGTCGTGGCGTAGGCGACGTCCCAGTTGAAGTCCCAGTCGCGGATGCGATGGTCGCCATGCAGGACGTTGAAGGTCACGCCGTTGGAATAGATGCCATAGGCGAACGACGCGTCCATCGGCACGCCGACCAGGTCGGCCGTCTCGAAGTTCCGCGTGCCGGAGAACGCGCCGGCATAGTTGAACCGGTACCAGTTGCGCTCTTCGAAATCGTTGAACTCGGTGTTGAGGTGAGTCAGCGAAATGTAGTGATCGTCATTGGGCGAGTATTCGATCTTGGCCGAATAGGACTGCGTCTGACGCTCGATGACGTACTTGGTGTAGCGGATCGAGGCCAGGCCGGTCGCGTCGAAGCGCGGCTCGTCGTTGTCGGTGTGCTGTTCGAAGGAATAGTGCGAGCCGATCAGGCTGGCGCCCCAGGTCCCGTTGGACCAGGAGAGGCGGCCGGAATACTGCTTCACCGGACCGTCGCCCATGTCGACAAAGCCGCCGCCGGCGTCAAACGAGCCATGAAAACCGGGGAGCGAGAGCGGCGAGAAGGTCTCGATGTTCACCCGGCCGGCCAGGGCCTCGGCGGGCATGTTCGGCAGCAGGGTCTTGTTCAGCACGACCTGGCTGATCTGGGCCGCCGGCACGGAGTCGAAGCGGAAGATGCGGTCTTCGGCGCCGATCAGGTTGACGCCGTCCAGCGCCATGGTGGTCCAGCGGGTCGGGGCGCCGCGGATCTGGATGTAGCGCTCCTGGCCCTGGTCGCGCTGCACGCCGACGCCGGGGAGGCGGGCGAGCGCGCCGGCCGCGGTGGCGTCGGGGAAGCGACCGATCGTGTCGGATGCGATGACGTTGACGATGTTGTCGGCGGCCTTCTGGATTTCCAGCGAGGCTTCGATGGACTCGCGGATCGGGGTGGCGGTGACCACCAGCTCCGAGACTTCGGCGTCCTGGGCGTTTTGGGCGAAGGCGGGCGCCGCGGCGGCGGCCAGGATGGGCAGAGAGGCCGAGACGGCCAGCAGAGCGCGGCGCTTGCGAGCGCCGGCGGTGCGCGCGGTCTGGCGCAGATGGTTGGATGACATGGGTCCGTCCCCCTTTGTTGCTGTGATCAGCGGACGGGAGCCTCCACTAGGCTAAGCTGGTGTCATCCATTCGTGGGTTTGGTGATGTCTCGATGTTAGCGCCAGGACTTGTTGGCTAGACAGGGGCGGGGGGCGCACTCATCCCGAGGGGACAAGTGCGCAGACCAACCTAGCCGTGCAGCTTCTTGGCGACTTCGGCGATGCGGCGGCCCTGGTAGCGGGCGCCGTCCAGCTCGGTCTGGCTGGGCTGGCGCGATCCATCGCCGCCGGTGATGGTGGTGGCGCCATAGGGGCTGCCGCCGGTCACTTCGTCCAGGCGCATCTGGGCCTGATAGCCGTAGTCCATGCCGACCACCACCAGGCCGAAATGCATCAGGTTGGTGATCAGCGAGAACAACGTCGTCTCCTGACCGCCGTGCTGGGTGGCCGTGGCGGTGAAGGCGCCGCCCACCTTGCCGTTCAGGGCGCCGCTGGCCCACAGGCCGCCGGCCTGGTCGAGGAAGTTGGCCATCTGAGAGGCCATGCGGCCAAAGCGCGTGCCGACGCCGACAATGATGGCGTCATAGTCGGCCAGGTCCTGGATCGAGGCCACCGGCGCGGCCTGATCCATCTTGTAATGGGCCGCCTTGGCGACCTCTTCGGGCACCAGGTCGGGGACCCGCTTGATGTCCACCTGGACGCCGACCTCGCGGGCGCCTTCGGCCACGGCCTGGGCCATGGTTTCGATGTGGCCATAGGCCGAATAGTAAAGGACCAGAACCTTGGTCATGTGGCTCTCCTGCAGCTTGGAAATGGGGGGAGGGGACGCGGCCCTCAGGCCGCGTCCACCAGGACGAGTTCGGAGTCTTCGAGGGCGGTGATGGTCAGGGACGTCTCACCGGTGATGGCCGCGCCGTCGCGGGCCTCGAGGGTCACGCCATTGACCTCGACCCGACCCTTGGCGGGCACCAGATAGGCGTGGCGCGCGGCGTCCAGGACGTGCTCGGTGGTCTCACCGGCCTTCAGGGTCGCCCCCAGCACCCGGGCCGGCGTGCGGATGGGCAGGGCGTCGGCGTCATCGTCGAAGCCGCTGGCCAGGGTCACGAAGCGGCCCGAGCGATCACCCTTGGGGAAGGGCTTGGCGCCCCAGGCGGGCGCGCCGCCGGTGCGGGCCGGCTCGATCCAGATCTGGAAGATGCGGGTGGTGTCGCTCTCCAGGTTGTATTCCGCGTGGCGGATGCCCGAGCCAGCGCTCATCACCTGGACGTCGCCGGCTTCGGTGCGGCCCTTGTTGCCCAGGCTGTCCTGGTGGGTGATCGCCCCGTCGCGGACATAGGTGATGATCTCCATGTCCGCATGGGGGTGGGGCGGAAAGCCCGAGTTCGGCGCGATCTCGTCATCATTCCACACCCGGATCGGACCCCAGCCCATACGCTTGGGGTCGTAGTAGTTGGCGAAGGAGAAGTGGTGGCGGGCCTTCAGCCAACCGTGGTCGGCGCCGCCCAGTTCGGAAAACCCTCTGCGCTCAATCATCTCTCAAACCTCCGCGCCGTCGTCGGCGCCTTGCTTGCCCGCGCCGTCGTCGGCGCCATTGCTTGAGGACAAGATAGGCCTCATGATCGGATTAGAAATAGAAACTATCGAAAAGTATCGTTTCTAAAAATGACATCGCTCCCCGATCTCGAGGCCATGGCCATCTTCGCCAAGGTGGTGGAGATGCGCTCCTTCTCGGCGGCCGCCGCCGAGCTCAAGCTCTCAAAGGCCACGGTCTCCAAGGCGGTCACCCGGCTGGAGACGCGGCTGGGCGCGCGGCTGTTCAACCGCACCTCGCGCCGCCTGGCCCTGACCGAGAGCGGCGCGCGTCTGGCCGACCGCGCCCGCCAGCTGCTGGCGGACGGGGAGGCGGCCGAGGACGAGATCCTGGCCCAGTCCTCCCAGCCCCGCGGCCTCGTGCGCCTGGCCGCGCCGATGTCGTTTGGCCTGATCGAGCTTGCGCCCCTGCTGCCCGAGGTTCTGGCGGCCTATCCGGACGTCGCCATCGACCTGCATATGAGCGACGAGGCCATCGACCTAGTCGGGATGGGCTTCGACATGGCCCTGCGGATCGCCAGCCTGCCGGACTCCTCGCTCATCGCGCGACGGATCGGTCCGGTGCATCGCCATGTGGTGGCGGCGCCGGGCTACCTCGCCCGCCACGGCCGCCCGACCCATCCCAGCCACCTGGCCGAGCATGCCTGCCTTGGCTATGCCTATCTGCCGACACCGGAAACATGGCGCTTCGTCAATGCGGCCGGCGAAGAGGTGGCGGTGCGTCCCAGCGGACCTCTGCGCGCCAACAATGCCGACGCCCTGTTGCCGGCGCTGGAGGCGGGCCTTGGACTTGCGGTCCAGCCCGACTTCATTGTCCGAGACTGTCTGGCGGCCGGTCGGCTGGAGGTGGTGCTCGAGGGCTGGAGTCCGCCGCCGGTGGCGCTGCATCTGGTCATGCCGCCAGGGGGCCCACGACCGGCGCGGGTGGAGGTGGTGGCGAGCTTCCTGGCCAGGCGCCTGGCGCAGCGATGTGCGATCGCCGCCAGACCGGCCTCGACAGACGGCGTGTCGTAAGCCAGGGATGAGGGCGGTGCGCAAACCTCAGGGAGCCGTCATGAGACCGCGCAAGGCCGCCTTCTGGATGATCCTGGCCGCCACCCTTGGGCTCGTGGCATGCGGTTCGATCTCCCGCCCCAGCGCCGATCTGGTCGAGCTTTCCGCCGCGCCTGCGCCGACGCCCTTGGACGCCTTCCGCTTCATCGCCACCGACGATGTCGGCAGCAAGGCCTTCCTGGAAAGCTGGCGTGGCCAGCGCAATGCTCAGGCTGACGAAGGGGTGACGGTTCTGGCGGTGTCTGGCGGCGGGGCCAACGGCGCCTTTGGAGCCGGCCTCCTGGTGGGCTGGACCGAGGCGGGGACCCGGCCGGTCTTCGACATCGTCACAGGCGTCAGCACGGGAGCCCTGATGGCCCCCTTCGCCTATCTCGGTCCGGACTGGGACCAACAGCTGACCGCGGCCTATACCGACCCGGACGCAGCCCGTCTGACCGAGGGCCAGTGGGGCCTGCTCCGCCGACCCAGCCTCTATAGCGACCGCTCGCTCCGCGCCCTGGTGGGCAAGTATGTCGACAGTCCCCTGCTGAGGGCCATTGCGGTCGAGCATCGGGCCGGCCGGCGCCTGCTGGTGGCGACCACCAATCTCGACGCTCAGGAAGAGGTGATCTGGGACATGGGAGCCATCGCCCTGGCCGGACAGGCGCCGGGACAGGCGCCGGCCGCCCTGGCCCTGTTTCGCAATGTGATGGTCGCCTCGGCCAGCATTCCCGGGGTCTTTCCGCCGGTGATGATGGATCCCGGCGGCCATGATGAACTGGCCGAGATGCATGTGGACGGCGGGGTGACCACGCCCTTCGTCCTGGCGCCGGCGACCATGTCCTTCTGGGAGCCCAAGGGCGCCCTGGCGCCGGCGGATCTCTATGTGATCATCAATGGCGAGATCGACGCCCGCCGGACGATCACCAAGGGCGCGACCCTGCCCATTCTGATGCGCAGCTTCGACACCATGTCCAAGGCCGATCTTCGGGCGCACCTGCTGGCCAGCGTCGCCTTCGCCGAGCGCAATGGGGCCACCTTGCGCTACGCCGCCATCCCGACGGAGTTGGGCGCCGACAGCCTGGCCTTCGACACCCAGTCCATGGGGCGTTTGTTCGAGGCCGGGCGCGCCGCCGGGATGGCCGGAACGGCCTTCCGGGAGGTCATTCCCGAAGACCTCTCCGACGCCGCCGGACCGCCCTAGCGAACGCTCAGGCGGGGATGACGGCCGCCGGGGGCGTCGTGACCTGGGGCTCAGTCTCGCCGGACTTGGGCAGGCGCACGCTGCGGCCCTCGAACACCGCACCGGTCTCCATGGCCAGCTGCTCGTGGGCGATATCGCCCTCTATATGCGCCGTGCCATAGAGGCGGACCTGACGGGCCTTCATCGGCCCTTTCACATGGCCGCGGATCTCCGCAATGACGGCGACCACGGAGCCTTCGATCCGGCCCTGCGGCCCAAGGGTGAGCTTGCCGACGCGGATGTCGCCCCGGACAAGGCCGTCGATCTGGACCTCGGCCTCCCCGGCGATATCGCCCTGAACACAGAGGCCCAGGCCGATCAGCGACGCAGGCTTAGGCTTGGCGACAGGCGCCGGCGCCGGAACCCGGAGCTGGTCGTTGTCAGACCGACGCGGAGATATGGTCTTGCTGGATTTGTCGAACATGGCCCGTCCCGTCCCGATACGTTTCGACACGGGCCGTGCAAACTCAGGGCCGTTCCGAGATCAACGTTCGGCGAATGCGCCTCTGACCAGCCGGGCATAGAGGCGTTCCTCCAGGCTACGGGGCTTTGACAGACCCAGGCGTTCGAGCGCCTCGGCGAGCCCTGGCGGGTTTTTGCCCGGCGCCAGGCCGCGCAATGCCAGGGCGGCGATATCGGCCTTGGAGGCCGCGGCGGCCTTGATCTTCTGCAGCACGGGGGCCAGGCCTTGCTCCACCTCGGTCATCTCGCTGCCGAATGGGAAGGGCGGCAGGTCGCCGGCCTTACGGAACGGCTCCAGCCTTTCAGAGAGCGCGCCGGCCGTATTGTCGGCGGCGAAGGCGCTGATCCTGTGGTCGGCCGCGAGCTTGCCCGCGGCCTTGGCCTGGTCGGCCAGCGTCTGATGGAAGCCCGCATCGGCCACCTCTAGCATCCGGGCGATCACCTCGGCGTCCCGGGCGCCGCGCAGGTCGGCGACGCCGTATTCGGTCACCACCATGTCGCGCAGGTGGCGGGGAATGGTGGTGTGGCCATAGGACCAGCGGATGTTGGACTCAGGGCCGTCGCTGGCCTGGCGGCTGGCCGGCAGGGTCATGATCGACCGGGCGTCGGGCAGGGCGAAGGCCTGGGCTACGAAATTGTACTGGCCGCCCACGCCGCTCACCACGCGGCCGTCCTCCAGGGCGTCGGACGCGACAGCGCCGAGCAGGGTGGCGATCATGGCGTTATTGACGAACCGAGCGCCCTTGCGGTCGGCGACGCGCTTGTCGAAGTCGGCGCCATGGAGCTCGTTGACGAAGCCCACATCGGTCATGCGGAACTTGGCGCGCTCCTCCAGGGGCATGTCGCGCAGGGCGGCGTAGAAGTCCCGCGGCGCCAGGAAGAAGGCCGCATCCAGCACTGCGCCGTCCACCTCGCGCTTCAGCACGCCGGCGCGATAGAGCTCCAGGAAGGCGTCCACGAACATCTCGGTGGCCGCATAGATCCCTTCCTCGAAGGGGCCGGTGTGGCGTTCCAGCGGGTCGTCCGGCGGGGCCAGGGCCTTGAGGATCTCGGCGAATCTGGCCGGCTGCCGGTGACGCAGGATCAGGGCGTGGGCCACAGCATGGCCCATGGAGCCGATGCCGATCTCCAGGGTGCCGCCGTCGGGGATCAGGCTCGCGACATGGAAGCCCATGGCGTAGTGGGCCAGGCTGACCGGCTGCTTGGGCGGACCGGGCAGGGGGAATTCCACCTCCGGGCTTTCCAGCATCATGGCGAAGGCCTCGGGCGGCAGCTCCGCGGCGCCCGGCATATAGGGCAGTTGCGAATTGACCTGACCCACCAGGATGAGGTCGGTGCGGCCCTCGGCCTTGGCCTTCAGCAGTTCCAGCGTCAGGTCGGTGTTGCAGGACAGGCTGTAGCGCTCGGCGCCCTCGCCCTTGGCCACAAGCTGGGCCACCACATTGCAGCCGCGCTCCAGGATATAGCGGCTGGCATGGGTGTAGTTGGCGCTGATGTAGTTCTGCTGCACCTCGGGATCGTTCAGCCACATCCCGGCCTGAAGGAAGAACTCGTCCACCTCGATATTGGGCGGCAGGCCGCCGCGGCGCTGGGCCTGGGCGTAGGCCAGCTCCGGATAGCCGCCCAGGGTCCGCTCAAGGATCGGTCCCATGAACCGCTTTTCCAGCAGGCTGCCGGGCTCTGGCGGCGTCAGGGTCAGCGCGGTGAAGATCCGCAGCGAGATCGACCGATCGGTCGCCGCGCGGGCATAGAGCGCATTGGCGATATGGTTCGCCTTGCCCAGGCCGAGCGGCAGGCCCAGCACCACCTTGCCGTCCAGGCGTTCGATGATCGCCTTGGCGACGGCGTCGGCCTGCGTCATCCGCAGCATTGTCGCACTCACGTCAGGCGATCCCAGCCCTGGTCAGGACGGAAGCGCTCGCCGTGGGCGGCCGCCAGTTCCTCCATGCGGGCCTTCAGGGCCTGCGCCCCCGCCTCACGGGCATAGTGGATCGGGCCGCCGCGGAAGGGGGCGAAGCCGGCGCCGAAGATCATGGCCCCGTCGACGATGTCCTCGTCCTCGACCACACCCTTGCGCAGGCATTCCAGGCAGGCGTCGATCATCGGCAGGATCAGGCGGTCGGTCATTTCCTGGGTGGGCTTGGCGAACGACTTGGCCTTCTGCGGCTCGCCATCCTTCCAGGCGTAGATGCCTTTGCCGCTCTTGCGACCTAGGTCGCCGGCCGTGACCTTGGCGCGCAGGGTGTCCGGCGGCACGGGCAGGGGCTTTTCGAGGCCGGCCTTCAGGCTGTCGGCGACGGCGATGCCCACATCCAGGCCCACCTGATCGGCCAGTTCGGCCGGTCCCACCGGCATGCCGAAAGCCTCGGCGGCGGCGTCGATGGTTTCGGGGGAGACGCCCTCCTGCATCATCACCATGGCTTCGAGCATGTAGGGGGTCAGCGCCCGGTTCACGAGGAAGCCGGGCGCGCTGCGCACCGGCGCCGGCAGGCGATCGATGGCCCCCAGGAAGGCCTTGGCCAGGTTCAGGGTGTCGTCCGCCACGCCGTCATGGGTGACGATCTCCACCAGCTGCATCCGCGAGACCGGATTGAAGAAGTGGATGCCGATCAGCCGCTCGGGCCGGGCCAGACCCTCGGCAAGGTCTTCCAGGCGGATCGATGAGGTGTTGGTGGCCAGGACCGCGCCGGGCTTCATGCGCGGCTCGAGATCGGCGTAGATTTTCCTTTTGAGATCAAGCTTTTCAGGCGCCGCCTCGATGATCAGATCCGCATGGCGAACCCCATGGCCGTCGGGGTCGGGGATCAGCCGGTCCAGGGCGTCGCGGGTCTTGGCGCTGTCGTGCCCGAGCTTGGGATAGAGAGTCGCAGCCCGGCCGACGGCCTGGGCGATGATCTCCGGCTTGAGGTCGGCCAGGGTGACCTTGATCCCGTGCCAGGCGGCCCAGGCGGCGATGTCGCCGCCCATGGCGCCGGCGCCGATGACGTGCAGATGGCGAGGCGCCTTGGCCTCCACCTGGGCCAGCCGCTTCATCTTCTCCTGCAGGAAGAAGACCCGGATCAGGTTCTGGGCGGCGTCGGTGGTCATGAGATGGGCGAAGGAGGCGATCTCGGCCTTGCGCATCGCCTTAAGGTCATCGCCGTGGCGCTCCCAGAGGTCCACCAGGGCGCCTGGCGCGGGATAGTGCTGCGGCGGCGCCTGCTTGGCCGCCTGACTGCGCATGCGATCGGCCGCAGCGCGGCGGGGAATGTCGGCGTGCAGGACGCGTTCGGTGACCTGCTGGCGCAGGCGGCCCAGGCGGCCGGGCTTGGATGAGCGGAACTCGCCGCGGGCAACAGCGGCGACGGCCGCCTTCACGTGGCGCTCCTCGGTCACGGCGTCGGCCAGGCCGAGGGCCTTGGCCTCGCCAGGACGCTTGGCCTTGCCGGTCAGCATCATCTGCATGGCTTCCAGCGGGTCGATCAGATCCAGCAGGCGGGCCGTGCCCCCAAGGCCCGGATGCAGGCCAAGCTGAACCTCCGGAAAGCCCAGACGCGCCCCATCGCCCACCAGGATACGGTGGTCGCAGGCTAGCGCGATCTCCAGGCCGCCGCCTAGGGCGTAGCCATGGATGACCGCGACCGTCGGGGTGCTGAGCTTGGCCAGCCGGTCGACCACGGCGTGGGCGCGGGTCATCCGCTGCTCCACCTCGGCGGGGTCGCGGGCGCCGACGAAAGCCTTCACATCGGCGCCGGCGAAGAAGCCGCCGGCCTTGGCCGAGCGGATCGCCAGGGCCTTGGGCGCGTCCTGCTCCACCTTGGCCAGGATCTGGTCGAGTTCTTCCAGGACCTCTTCGGACACCGTATTGGCGCTGGCGCCCGGCTGATCGGCGATCAGCCAGTCGATCCCGTCCTCGTCCCGGGTCAGCCGCCAGGCCTTCCAGGGGCCGGGCGCGCCGGTGTCGGGGCCAAGCTCCATCAGGCGGGGCTCAAGGGTCTTCCAGGCGATATCCGTCATCGATGTCTCCTTCAGACCGCTTGGATCAACATGGCGCCGCCCTGGCCGCCGCCGATGCACTCGGTGGCGACGCCGCGGGGCTGGGACAGGCGCTTCATGGCGTTGGCCAGGTGCAGCACGATGCGCGCGCCGCTGGCGCCGACCGGATGGCCCATGCCGATGGCGCCGCCATCGACATTTAGCCGCTCCCGGTCGATCTGGCCGAAGTCGCCGTCCAGGCCGAGAACCTGGCGGCGGAAGTCGTCGTCCCGCCAGGCCGCCAGGCAGGCCAGCACCTGGGCGGCGAAGGCCTCGTTGATCTCCCAGATCGGCACGTCCGACAGGGTCATGTCGTGGGCGCGCAGCAACTCGGTGGCCGACATCACCGGGCCGAGGCCCATGATCTTCGGGTCCAGCGCGGCCCAGCGGCTGTCGACGATCTCGGCCAGGGGCTCCAGGCCGTGTTCCTTGACCGCGGCCTCCGAGGCCAGCACCACCCACGCAGCGCCATCGGTGATCTGCGAGCTGTTGCCGGCCGTCACCTTGCCGAATGGCGGCTCGAAGGCGGGCTTCAACTTGGCCAGCTTGTCGGGGCTCGAGTCCGCCCGCACCCCGTCGTCACGGTCATAAAGCTCGCCATCGCGGGCGAAGGCGGGCTCCAACTCCCCCTTGAACCAGCCCTCGGTGTGGGCGCGGGCCGAGCGGAGCTGGCTTTCGGACGCGTAGACGTCCGCCTCATGGCGGGAGATGTCGAACATCTGCGCCAGGATTTCGGCGGTCTGGCCCATGTTCAGGTCGGTGATCGGATCGGTCAGGCCGCGCTCCAGGCCGATGACCGGGCTGAGGAAGTCCGGCCGAAAGCCCATGGCCGCCTTGGCCCGGGCCATGGGGCTGCGGGCGCCGCTCACCTCGGCGAACCACTCGGTGGCGTCATGGCTCAGCACCAGGGGCGCGTGGCTGAGCGACTCCGCGCCGCCCGCCAGGATCAGGTCGGCCGTCCCCTGCTGGATGTAGCGGAAGGCCGTGTCGATGGACTGCATGCCCGAGCCGCAGTTGATCTGCACGGTGAAGGCTGTCATCGCCTCGCCCATGCCCAGACGCAGAGCCGCCACGCGGGCCGGGTTCATTTCGTCGGCGATCACGTTCACGCAGCCCAGGATCACCTGGTCGAAGGCGCTTGGCGCAAAGGGCTGACGCAGCAGCAGGGGGCGGCCGCACTGGACCGCCAGATCCACGGGCGTGAAGGGCCCGGGCCGCCCGCGGGCCTTGATGAACGGGGTGCGGGCGCCGTCGACGATATAGACCGGCCGGCTCATTCTGCGGCCTCGACGCGCACCTGCTCGGCCGGTGTCGCCTTGCCGGTGATCTCTTCGGGCGAGAAGTCGTCCACGGCGACGACCTTGGCGACGGCGATGGCCACCTCGGCCAGCTTGTCGTGGTCCTCGCGGCTGATCAGGCCCTGGTCGAGCGCCGTATCAGGATCGCGAACCCGCAGCTTCTTCATGCGGTCGCGGATCGGCTCGGTGGAGACCACCAGATCCAGGGCATGTTCCAACTCGGCCACGGCGTCATCGCCGGCGCCCAGATAGACGCCTTCGGTCAGGCGGTCGCGGGTGGCTGACGGCTCCATGATCAGTCGGGCGCAGGCGCGGGTGACGCGGTCGCTGGGACCGCGGCGGATGATGCCGAACGGGAGCACGAACAGGCCCAAGAGCCAGGCGACCGGCTGGTTGGGGAAGTTGTCGAGGATCTCCTTCAGGCGGCGCTCGATGGTCAGGAAGCCGTCCTGCATGATCCATTCGACCAGCGGCAGGTCCGCCTCCTGGCGGCCGTCCTCCTCCCAGCGCTTCAGGGTGGCGCTGAGCAGATAGAGCTCGGCCAGGATGTCGCCGAAGCGGGCCGACAGCATCTCCTTGCGCTTCAGCGAGCCGCCCATGCTCAGCAGGGCGGCGTCGGAGGCGAGCGCGAAGCTGGCGGCGTAGCGGCTGAGCTTGCGATAGTACCGCTTCGTCGGCCCGGTTTCCGGCGCGGGACCCAGCAGGCCGTCGCTCCAGGAGCGGATAAAGGCGTTCCTGGCCGTGCGCAGGATGTGTCCCGCATGAGCCCAGACGGTGACGTCGAAGGCGGCCAGCCCCCGCTGCGTGTCCTCATCAGCCAGGGCCTCCATCTCCTTGAGGATGAAGGGATGGGCGCGGATCGCGCCCTGGCCGAAGACGATCAGGCTGCGGGTGAGGATGTTGGCGCCCTCGACCGTGATGCCCACGGGCACGGAGCGGTAGAAGGTGCCGAGATAGTTCTTCGGGCCATCGATCACGGCCTTGCCGGCGTGAACGTCCATGGCGTCGTTGGCGCTGATGCGCATGCGCTCGGTGGCGCTGTTCTTCATGATCGCCGAGACCACCGACGGGTGGTGGCCGAGCGCCAGGCCGGCGCAGGTGAAGCGCCGCGCGGCGTCCAGCAGGTAGGCGTTGGCGGCGATGCGGCCCAGGCGCTCCTGAACCCCTTCGAACTCGCCGATGGGGATGCGGAACTGGGTGCGAACCCGGGAATAGGCGCCGGTGGTGCGCGCCGCCATAGCCGCGCCGGCGGCCGAGAGCGAGGGCAGGGAGATGCCGCGCCCGGCGGCGAGCGCCGCATTCAGCATCATCCAGCCCTTGCCGATCTGCTCCTGTCCGCCAAGGATGGCGTCCATCGGCAGGAAGACGTCGTGGCCGGAATTGGGGCCGTTCTGGAAGGCTTGCATGGCCGGTATGTGCCGGCGGCCAATCTCGATCCCGGGCGTGTCAGTGGGCGCCAGGATCACGGTGATGCCCAGGTCCTCCTCGCCGCCCAGCAGGCCGTCGGAGTCCTTGACCTTCACCGCCAGCCCAAGAACGGTCGCGATGGGACCAAGGGTGATGTAGCGCTTGGCCCAGTTGAGCTTCAGGCCCAGAACCTTCTGGCCCTTGTACTCGCCTTCGCACACCACGCCGGTGTCGGTCATGGCCGTGGCGTCGGAACCGGCCTCGGCGCTGGTCAGGCCGAAGGCGGGGATGTCGCGGCCATCGGCCAGGCGCGGCAGCCAGTAGGACTTCTGATCGTCGGTCCCGAACTTCATGAGCAGTTCGCCGGGGCCCAACGAATTGGGCACCATCACCGTCACGGCGGCGGCCACCGAGCGGGTGGAGATCTTCCGCACCACTTCGGAATGGGCGTAGGGGCTGAAGCCCAGGCCGCCGTATTCCTCAGGAATGATCATCCCGAAGAAGCGCTCGTGCTTGATGAAGTCCCAGGCTTCGGGCGGAAGGTCGCGATCCTCCCAGTTGATCTTCCAGTCATCGAGCATGGCGCATAGCCGATCGACAGGACCGTTGATGAAGGCGCGCTCGGCCTCAGTCAGCTTGGCGGCGGGAATGTCCAGCATCGCCTGCCAGTCCGGGTCGCCGGAGAAGAGATCGGCGTCCCACCAGACGTCGCCAGCGGCGATGGCCTCGGCTTCGGTGTCGGACATCTCGGGCAGGACGCCCTTGGCCATGTGATAGATCGGCCGCGTGACAAAGTCGCGGCGCAGGGCGGACCTGTCCATGCAACACCTCGGGGGTTGGGGGCTTGGAGTGTGGGTTCGCCTTGGCCAACGCGTGGGAGCCGCATCGGTTCGCCTGAAGCGCCAATTCGAGCGGGAGTCTGGAAATCTTGCGGCCAAGTTGAACGGGCCGGGGCGGTGAGGTGTTCGATCACCAAATCACACCCCGGAGGCGACCATGCCCGAACAGCCCGACTTCGAACCGCAAGACCAGGCCGAGGTCTTTGATGAGGACAACACCATCGGCGCAGGCGACGACATTCCGCCGGCCGAAATGCGCACCTTCGAAGAGATGCCGGCCGTCCGCGACGAAACCTCGGCCCTGGGTGACGCCGACGACGATGAGGCCCTGATCGCCGAAGACCTGGATGACGACGAGATCGTAGCCCTGGCGCGCGATGAACAGGATGGCCTGAGCCGCGACGGCGACGATCCGCAGGTGCAGGCGGCGGAACCCGTCGGAACGATGGGCGGCGCAGATGAGCCCACCCTGATCGACGCGGGCCGGCTGTCCGGCGCGGCGGAAGACGCCGATGGGAGCGACCTGGAATCGACGCGTCTGGACGACGCCGACCTTCAGGAGCTGGGCTACAAACGGGACTGATGGTCAGCGGTCGCCGATCTGGGATGACCCATGACTATGATGAAGCTTGCAGGTCTGACAGCCTGGACGCTTGCAACTGCGGAGCCTGACCTTGCCCCTGACTGCCGATAGCGCCCCGGGCTCCCAGCTGGAGCGCCTCCTCGGCCTGGCCGATCGCCCCGATCCGGTGAAGACCGCAGTGGTCCACCCCGTGGACGAGCTCTCTCTGACCGGGGCGGTCGAGGCCGCGCAGCGCGGGCTCATCGTTCCCGTTCTGGTCGGTCCCAAGGCGCGGATCGCCCAGGCTGCGGCGGCCGCCGGCCTGGATATCTCGAACTTCGAGGTGCGCGACGCGCCGTTCAGCCACGCCGCCGCGGCCCTTGCCTGCCAGCTGGCGGGGGCAGGGGAGGTCCAAGCGATCATGAAGGGCGCGCTCCACACCGACGAGTTGCTGGAGGCCGTCGTCGCGCGCGAAACTGGCCTGCGGACCGAGCGGCGGATGAGCCACGTCTTCATCCTGGACGTGCCCACCTATCCCAAGCCGGTGCTGGTCACCGATGCGGCCATCAACATCGCGCCAGACCTCGCCACCAAGCGCGACATTGTCCAGAACGCCATCGACTGCGCCCGGGCCATGGGAGTCTCGCGACCCAAGGTGGCGATCCTGGCGGCGGTGGAGACCGTGAATCCCAAGATGATCGCCACCCTGGACGCCGCGGCGCTCTGCAAGATGGCCGATCGCGGACAGATCGTCGGCGGCCTGCTCGACGGGCCGCTGGCCTTCGACAATGCGATCTCCAAGGAAGCGGCCGAGGCCAAGCACATCGTCTCCGAGGTGGCCGGCGACGCCGACATCCTCCTGGTGCCCGATATCGAGTCCGGCAACATGCTGGCCAAGCAGCTCTTCTATCTGGCGCGGGCCCAGTCGGCGGGGATCGTCATGGGCGCCAAGGTGCCGATCATGCTGACCAGCCGGTCTGACGGCGCGCTGTCGCGCATGGCGTCTTGCGCGGTGGCTCTACTGGTGGCCCGGGCCCAGAGGTCGAAGCCGGCGAAATGAGCATGCCCCAGATCCTGGTTCTGAACGCGGGCTCGTCCAGCCTGAAATTTGGCGTCTATTCTATATCTTCCGAGCAAGATCTGGCCTTGAAGATGAGCGGCGCGGTCTCGGGCCTGCCCGACGAGCCGCGCTTTATCGCCCGCGGAGCCGATGGCGTGGTGGCGGCCGAAAGCGACTGGCCCCGCGCCGAC
Source organism: Phenylobacterium sp. (assembly GCF_030680185.1). Taxonomy (GTDB): domain Bacteria; phylum Pseudomonadota; class Alphaproteobacteria; order Caulobacterales; family Caulobacteraceae; genus Phenylobacterium. The sequence goes on along the minus strand of NZ_JAUXVZ010000062.1, from coordinate 105,892 downwards.
GGCGGCCTTGCCCGCACCTTACCGCGCCTGCTGGCCTGGCTGGCCAAGGCCGGCGGCCTGGACGCGCCGGCCGCCATCGGCCATCGGATCGTGCATGGCGGCCTGACCTTCCGTGCGCCGGCGCGACTGGATGACGGCGCCCTCGATCGGCTGGGCGAACTCGTCCCGCTGGCGCCGCTGCATCAGCCATTTAACCTGGAAGCCGTTGCAGCGGCCCGCGCGGCCTTCCCGGACGCGGTCCAGGTGGGCCTGTTCGACACCGCCTTCCACGCCGGTCAGCCGCGGCTGGCCAGGATCTATGCCCTGCCGCGGGAGATCACCAACGAGGGCGTGATCGCCTATGGCTTTCATGGCCTGTCCTACGACTTCATCGCGGGCGAACTTCGCCGGCTCTATGGCGAAGGCGCCGGGGGCAGGGTGGTGGTCGCCCATCTGGGCAGCGGCGTCTCGCTCTGTGCGATGGATGAGGGCCGCAGCATCGCCACCACCATGGGCTTCTCGGCCCTGGATGGCCCGCCCATGTCGACGCGCTCGGGCAGGGTGGATCCCGGCGTGCTGCTCTATCTGATGGAAACCAAGGGCATGTCCGCCCCCGATCTGACCGACCTGCTCTATCGGCGCTCGGGCCTGCTCGGCGTGTCTGGCGAAAGCGGCGATGTCCGGCGCCTGCAGGCCAGCGGCAGCCCCGCGGCGCGCGAGGCTCTGGACCTCTTCGTCTATCGCGTCGCCCGCGAGATCGGCGGGCTGGCCGCGGCGCTGGGCGGGCTGGATCGCCTGGTGTTCACCGCGGGCGTCGGTGAGAACGATCCGCAGATCCGCGGCGAAATCCTCAAGGCCTGCAAATGGTTGGGGGTGGACCTGAATACGGAGGCCAACGCCCGGGGCGATATGAGGATCACGGCCGAAGCCAGCCGCGTGGAGGCTCTGGTCCTGCCCACCGACGAGCAGATCGTCATCGCCCGCGGCGCGCTTTCGGTGCTGCAGGCCGCCTCCGATTGAGGGCGGCGCATCGCAGCGCCGCCCCTTTCGACTTCAGAACTTGTAGCCGAAGCCAGCCGAGACGACCCACGGATCGAGGCTGACCTTCGACTTCAGGCCATTGGTGGTATCGGTGGCGTCGGTCTCAAAATAGATCTTCTTCACGTCGAAATTGGCGCTCCAGGGACCGACGGTGGCGATATCCACCCCGGCCAGCAGGGCGAAGCCGACGCCGTCATCGATGTCGAGATTGAAGCCGTTCTTGTCCGAGCCGCTGTAGAACAGCATGTAGTTCACGCCTGCGCCCACATAGGGGCTGACCTTGCCGGCCGGCGCGAAGTGATACTGCAGGGACACGACCGGCGGCAGCACCCAGGTTTCCTTGACCTTCACGTCTGTGCCAGGGCCCTGCGCCTTGACGGTGTGTTTCGTGGTCCCGGCGATGACCTCGACGGCGATGTTGTCGGTGAAGAAATAGCTGAGGCCGATGGTCGGCATGACGTCGGCGTTCACCTCGGCGGTGAGGCCGGTCGCCGCGCCGCTGAGGGTGGTGATCGGGTCGCCCGCCTCGGGATCGACCGAGGTCAGCCGGACATTGAGCATCTTCACGCCGGCGGCCTTGGGCTGGAAATCCTGGGCCTGGGCGGCGCTGGCCAGGCCAAGGGCGAGGCTGGCGGCGAGGAGGGCGGTGGTGGTCTTCATATCTATCCCCTTCTGAACGGCCGCCGTTTAAGGGCTTGGCCGTGCCCCGGGAGTGCGCCTGGCGGGGCTGGGCCTCCTTGATCTGGCTCAAGCCAAGCTTGCACGGGATGTCGCGGGGGTTTGATGCGGGTCAAGGCGAGGGCGGCGCGGCGGGCGCATAGGGTCGGGCTAACCCGCAAGGAGCCGATCCCATGTCGAAATCCATCGTCAAAGACATCCGCGAAGACATCGACGACACGCTCGAGGACGTAGCCAAGGCGCTGCGCGCCGCCGCCGAAAGCCTGGCCGACGAGAGCGAGGAGGCTGTCGCCAAGGCCGCCGTCGCCGTGCGCCACGCCGCCGACGCCCTGGCCGAACGCGCCAAGCCCGCCCGCGACCTCGCCGACAAGGCGGTCAAGGAAGTGCGTGACCATCCCATGGTCTCGGCGGGCGCAGCCCTGACCGCCGCGGCCCTGCTGATCAGCGTGCTGGTCGCCGAACGCCGCAAGAAGGCCTAGGCTGATCGCGGCGCCAGTCCCCTGAACGAGGCTCCCATGGCTTTCAAGGACGTCCTGCTCCACCTCGAAACCTATCCCGACCCGACGACGGATTGGGCCGCCGATCAGGCGGTGGCCCTCTGTGCGGCCCTGGGGGACCAGGTCACGGCGGTGGCGGCGCATGCCACCATCGCGGTGAAAACCAACCGGCTGGCGGACTTTGCGCTGAACTTCGGCGAACTTGCGCGTTCGGAAGAGGCTCGTAGCCGGGCCGCCGCCGACCACCTGCTTGACCGCTTCGAGGCCTCCGCGACGGCGGCGGGCGTCTATGGCGGGCGCGTCGGCCCCGCCGCGGAGATGTTCGAAGTTCCAGACCTCATCGCCCGGATGGCGCGGACCCGTGATGTCTGCGTCGTCCCCTATGCGCGCGATCCCGGGCCGCAGCAGGGCATGGCCGAGGCTCTGATTTTTTCGTCCGGTCGGCCGGTGGTCATCTTCCGCCCGCGGGAAGGGGCCGCCCCGATGACCGAGATCGGGACGGCGCTCATCGCCTGGGACGGCGGACGCTCAGCGGCTGCGGCCCTGGCGGCGGCGCTGCCGGCGCTGCAGGCCGCCCGGAAGGTGGTGGTCCTGACGATCCTGAACGAAAAACCCCAGGCGACGCCAGCCGTCGCCGAGGACGTCCTTCGCCACCTGGCTCGACACGGGATCGCGGCCGAGGCCCAGACCTTCGACTCGGCCGGCGCCACGATTGGCTCTGTGCTCGAGCACGTGGTCGAGCGAGTTGGGGCCGATCTGTTGGTCATGGGCGCCTTCGGTCATTCCCGGGCTCGGGAATTCGTCCTGGGCGGCGCCACCCGCAGCATGCTGGAAGCCCCGCCGACGGCGGTGCTTCTGGCGCATTGAGCCGGCGCCGCATTCGGCGGCGTCAGGCCGAAGGGCGCGGTTTTACACTGCCGTTTCTGGATTCAGGCTCGACCCTGGTCTAATCGACTCTCGCCGCGCAGTGGGCGGCGGTGTGTTGTGCGGGGCCTTCCAGTGACGTTTCAGCCAAAGTTTCGAGCCATCGCCGCCACGGCCCTCAGCCTCAGCCTGCTGGCCGGCGGCGCGAGCGCCCAGGCGTCCGGCGAGACGATCGCCATTGTCGGCGCCACCGTGTTCGACGCCACCGGCGCTGCGCCGCGGGTGGCCAATGTGGTGATCCGCGACGGTCGGATCGCCGCCGTCGGCCCCGATGTGGCTGCGCCCGCCGGCGCGACCACCATCGACGGACGGGGCAAGGCCCTGACGCCCGGCTTCTTCGACCTTCACACCCACTGGACGCCCAACGGCGCGCCCAACCAGACCCCGGCCATCGCCACGGCCTATGTGGAAGCCGGCGTCACCACGCTGAACGACTTTCACCAGCCGCCGGAATCCTTTGCGCCGCGTCGACGCTGGCTGTCCCAGCTGGCTTCGCCGCACGTGAACCTGACCGCCCGGATGAGCACGCCCGGCGGCCATGGCGCCGACTGGGCCGACACGGCCACCACCAAGTGGGTAAATACGCCTGAGGCGGCCCGCAAGGCGGTTCGCGAGCTGCTTCCCTATGAGCCGGACCTGATCAAGGCCTTCGCCGACGGCTGGCGCTATGGCTTCTCGGCCGACAACACCTCGATGGATGTGGACACACTCAGCGCCCTGGTCGACGAGGCGCACAAGAACGACCTGAAGGTGGTGACCCACACGGTCACGGTGGAGCGCGGCAAGGTCGCCGCCCGGGCCAAGGTCGATGTGATCGTCCACAGCCTGCAGGACCGCCCGGTCGATCAGGAGACCATCGACCTGATGCTCGCCTCCGGTACGGCCTATGCGCCGACCCTGGCGGTCTATGAGCCCGTGAAGCCCGGCCAGTCGCCGCCGGACAGCCTCGACAATCCTCGCTTCGTGCAGTCGAACGCCAAGTTCCAGTACGCCCTGCAGAACGTGAAGGCCTTCCACGACGCCGGGATCCTGATCGCCCTGGGCACAGATGCAGGCATGCCCGGCACGCTGCATGGCTTTTCGACCCTGCACGAGATGGAGCTGATGGTTCAGGCGGGTCTGACGCCGGTGGAAGCCCTGATGGTGGGCACCGCCAACAGCGCCCGGGCCATGGGCGTGCTCGACGACCGTGGCACCATCGAGGTGGGCAAGCGGGCTGACCTCGTCCTGCTGGATGGCGCGCCCTGGACCAACATCGCCGACGTCCGCAAGACCGAGCGCGTGTTCATCGACGGCCGCCAGGTGGTGGGCCCGGGGACCGCCCTGCCGCAAGCCAATGCGATGATGACCTTGCCGGCCACGCCCGCCCAGGCGCTGATCGACGATTTCGAAGGCGAGGCGGGGCGCACGCGCCTCGACACCCTGCGTGTGCAGGACACCGACGGCGGCATGGATCGCAGCGTGCTGATCAGCCTCGTGGCGCCCGAGCCGGATGGCGACAAGGCCCTGCGGCTTTCGGCCCGCATGTCGGTGAAGGACGATCCGCACGCCGGCGTCATTCTCCCGCTCAGCCGCGGCTCGCTGGAGCCGGTGGACGCGCGAGCATTCGAAGGCCTGTCCTTCGCACTGCGCGGCGATGGCGGCGAGTACAAGGTGATGGTCCGTACGGTCGGCGGATGGTGGCAGGCCGAGGTCAAGGCGGGGCCGGAATGGGCGACGTTCCGGACGCCGTTCGCCGACCTGCAGCCGGCCGCCAACTGGCGCGGCGACCAGACGCCGTGGACCGGCGCCGACCTGCTGGAAGTGCAGTTCGGAGGGGGCCGTGGCGCCGGGGAAGCCCTCTGGCTCGAAGTCGACGATGTAAGCTTCTACTGATCGGTGATCACTGGCCGATAACGGCCAAAACCTGGCGAAAACCCGGCATGCTGCCGCATATTTAGGCGCAAAAACGCTCGAATATGCGGCAGTGTGGCGAAATGGTGTCGGGTTGCGTCTTATAACGGCGCTACATTTCCCCCGCCGCGTATTCGCGGATGTTCGGTAGCTGGGAAGATCGGGACACGTCGATCTCCGGCTCGAGGATCAAAGGGGATTGCTATGAACTTCAAGTCCTGGGGGCGGCGTGGGCTGCTCGGAACGACCATGCTCTGCGCGTTCGGCGCCAGCGGCGCGCTCGCCCAGACGTCCGCCACCACGGTCGACGAAATCGTCGTCATCGGATCGCAGGTTCAGGGCTCGAAGATCACCGAAGCCGTGCCGGTCACGGTGCTCGGCCAGGACGAACTGCAATCGGTCGCCGCGGCCTCGGGCGACGAACTGTTCCGCTCCATCCCGCAGATGGGCGATGTAAGCTTCAACTCCAGCTACCTGCCCAATTCCAGCAACAGCGCCCGCGGCGACGTGGGCTCGGTGAACCTGCGCAACCTGGGCGTCGGCAACACCCTGGTTCTGTTGAACGGCCGCCGGGTGGTGACCCATCCCTCCAGCCGCGCCGACGAGAACCTGGTTCCGGTCCTGACCTACAACACCAACGCCATTCCGGTGAACGGCCTGCAGCGGCTCGAAGTCCTGCGGGACGGCGCGGCGGCCCTCTATGGTTCGGACGCCGTGGCTGGCGTGGTCAACACCGTGCTGCGGACCGACTATGACGGTCTGACCCTGGACGCCCAGTACGGCGGCGCCGAGGGCACGGGCCTCCGCCAGACCGACCTGTCGGCCTTGTTCGGCCGTAACTTCAGCCGCGGCAATGTCACGGTCTTCGCCAGCTATACCGACCGCACGGCCCTGGACGCCCTGGATCAGGACTATACCGCCTCGCTGGATAAGCGGCCGCTGTTTGTCGGCACTCGGTTTGATGGCGCGACGTCCCTCGACACCCGCAGCACGGTGACCCCCTGGGGCTATTTCCAGGCTGACGGCGTCGTGCGCCAGAACGGCGCCCTGGTCACCTCGACCGCTGGCTTCTTCCACGTCCAGCCTTCGACCTTCCCCGGCTGCTCGGCGCCCCTGAGCGGCGGCATCTGCCTCGACGACGGCGCCATCGCGACGGCGGCGGCCGACCGCGACCTGCGCTTCGACTCGCCGGCCGCCTACAACACCACGGTGATCCCCGAGGTGGAGCGGGTGAACCTGTTCCTGACCGGCAACTACGATCTCACCGACGAGATCACCGCTTTTGGCGAGTTGGGCTACTATACGGCCACCACCAAGAGCACCCAGACCTCGACGGGCACGCTCGCTTCGCTGCCAATCACCATGCCGGCCTCGAGCTACTACAACCCCTTCGGTCCGACGACCTTCGCCAATGGCGCCGTCAATCCGAACCGCCTGAGCGGCATCGATGCGCCAGCCAGCGGCCGCGCCGTGACGATCCGCACCTACAACTTCTCCGACGCCGGCCCCAACCTCGTGGACGTGGAGAACTCCCAGTGGCGCGCCCTGGTGGGCCTGCGGGGCGAACGCTTCGGGTTCAACTGGGAAGGGGCGGTGCTCTATTCCAAGGCCGAGGTCGAGGACATCTCCGACGGCATCAGCGCGACCTTGCTGCAGCAGCAGCTCTCGCTCACGACGCCGGACGCCTACAACCCCTTCAACGGCGCCAACCTCCAGAACACCAGCCTGGCCGATACTGCGCCCAGCAGCCAGGCCGCACTCGATGCGATCCGCATCAAGACCGTCCGTCGCAACACCAGCTCGCTGGCCCTGGCCGATTTCAAGATCTCGCGGCCCGACCTCTTCGCCCTGCCGGGCGGCGATGTGGGGATGGCGCTTGGCCTCGAATACCGTCGCGAGACCCAGAAGGACGACCGCGACGGCCGCGTGGACGGCACGATCAACTTCACCGACGCGGTCACCGGCATCGCCTATGAGGGCGACCTGATCGGCACCAGCCCGTCGCCGGACACCAAGGGCTCGCGCACCGTCTCGTCGGCCTTCATCGAATTCGGCGTGCCGGTGATCTCGCCGGACATGAACATCCCGCTGGTGCGCAGCGTCGAGATGCAGCTGGCTGGCCGTTTCGAAGACTTCAGCGATGCGGGCTCCATCGCCAAGCCCAAGGTCGCCGTGGCCTGGGACGTGGTCGATGGCCTGCGGTTCCGTGGCTCCTGGGCCCAGGGCTTCAAGGCGCCCAATCTCGAGCAGGTGAACGCCACCCTGGTGACGCGCTCGAACACGCGGACCGACTTCATCCGCTGCGAGGCCGATCTGCGCGCCGGGCGGATCACCAGTTTCTCGGCCTGCTCGCGCTCGGGCGCGACGACGGCGAGGCGGGCCGGCAATCAGGACCTGCAGCCCGAAGAGTCGGAAACCTGGGGTGCGGGCGTGGTCTTCGAACCGCAGTTCCTGCCGCCGGAAGTGGGGAATTTCATCTTCACCGTCGACTACTGGCGCGTGAAGCAGGAGGGGATCGTCGGCCTGTTCGGAGAGGGCAACGCCCTGATCCTCGACTACCTGCTGCGCACGCAGGGTTCGACCAATCCCGACGTGATCCGCGCCGCTCCGACCCCGGACGACGTGGCCGCCTTCGCCGGCAGCGGCCTGAACCCGGTCGGGCAGGTCTTGTACGTCAATGACCAGTACCAGAACCTGCTGCCGCAGGAGGCTCGCGGCCTCGACTTCGGCGTCGCCTGGAACCTCAATGGCACGCGTTTCGGCGACTTCTCGGCCAGCTTCAATGCGGCCCATCTGATGAAGTTCTATCGTCAGCCGTCGCCGGCCATCCAGGAACTGCTGGACGCCCAGGCGGCGGGCGAGATCAATTCCGGCGTCAACATCGCCGGCGGCGGCGATCTGATCCGCGACGAGGGCCGACCGGAGTGGAAGTGGTCGGCCTCGGCCACCTGGCGCTACGAACAGTTCACCGTCGGCGCCTTCACCCAGTATGTGGGCGACGTGCAGGACTTTGGCCTGATCGACGCAGCCGGCGATCCGTGGGTCATCGACAGCCAGATCACGGCCAACCTCTATGGGCAGTACGAGTTCATGGACGGCATGGCCGCCAACACCCGGCTTCGTCTTGGCGTCCGCAATCTGACGGACGAGAAGCCGCCCCTGGCGTCCGACGGCTATCTGGGCGAGCTCTACACGCCCTACAGCCGCTACTGGTACGTGAGCGTCCGCAAGACGTTCTAGGCCGCAGGTGCGGGCGTCCTCAGGGGGCGCCCGCACCGGCTTGCATTCGCCCGTGGTCGGCAGACGATCTGGGCAAGCGGGGCGTCAGCCCCTGGTTCAAGACTTATCTGGAGTTCGCCCATGCGCCGCGCCGCCCTCAAGATCGCCCTGATGGGCGCCGCCAGCCTCAGCGTGGCGCTCTCCGCCGCCCCGGTGGCCGCCCAGGTGACCCCGCAGGACAGCCAGACCCTGATCGCCAGCGTCGAGCAGGGCGCCCCGCGCATGGCCGAGGTGGCCCACCAGATCTGGGAATATGCCGAGGTCGGCTACCAGGAGACCAAGAGCTCGGCGCTGCTGCAGTCGGAGCTCAAGGCCGCCGGGTTCAAGGTCGAGGCCGGCGTGGCGGGCATGCCGACCGCCTTCGTCGCCAGCTTCAAGAACGGCGAAGGCCCGGTCATCGCCATCCTCGCCGAATATGACGCCCTGCCGGGCCTGGCCCAGGAGGCCAAGGCTGAGCGGGCGCCGATCGCCGGCCAGATCGCGGGCCACGCCTGCGGTCACCACCTGTTCGGCGCGGCCTCAGTCGCCGCCGCCCAGAGCCTGGCCGCTTGGATGAAGGCCAACAACGTCGCCGGCGAAATTCGCGTCTACGGCACGCCGGCGGAAGAGGGCGGCTCGGGCAAGGTCTATATGGTCCGCGAGGGGCTGTTCGACGACGTGGACGCCACGCTTCATTGGCATCCCAGCGACGGCAACAGCGCAGCGCAGAGCGTGTCGCTCGCCAACATCTCGGGCAAGTTCCGCTTCGCCGGCGCCTCGGCCCACGCCTCGGCCGCGCCCTTCCGCGGGCGCTCGGCCCTGGACGGCGTCGAGATCATGAACGTCTCGGTGAACTATCTGCGCGAGCACATCCCCGATGGGACCCGTATCCACTATGTGGTGACCGACGGCGGAACCGCGCCCAACGTCGTGCCCGACAAGGCCGAGGTCTATTACTACGTCCGCCACGCCGATCCGCAGATCGTCCGCGACGTCTTCGCCCGCATGCAGAAGGCCGCCGAAGGTGCGGCCATGGCTACCGAGACCACGGTCAGCTTCGAGCAGACCGGCGGGGTCTACAACATGCTGGTGAACGACACGCTCGGTCAGGTGATGGACCAGGCCCTGCGTGAAGCCGGCCCGCCCGTCTGGACCGCCGAAGAAAAGGCCTTCGCCGAGGCCATGACCGCCCAGCTTCCGGCCGGCAATAAGGCGCCGCCCGCCAGTGAGATCCGTCCCTACGCCATTGGGGGCGGCGGCGGCGGCTCTACCGACGTGGCCGATGTCAGCTGGGTGACGCCGACGGCCGGCATGGGCGCCGCCACCTGGGTGCCCGGCACGCCGGCCCATAGCTGGCAGGCCGTCGCGGCTGGGGGGACCAGCATCGGCTCCAAGGGGGCAGAGGTTGCGGCCAAGACCATCGCCCTGGCTGGCGCCCGGCTGCTGCGCGAGCCGCAACTGATAGAGACCGCCAAGGCGGAACTCAATGAGCGCCGCGGGGCGGACTTCACCTATGAAGCCATGGTTGGCGACCGCGCCCCGCCGCTGGACTACCGCAATTCGCCCAAGGGCGACTGAAACGCCTCAGGCTGGTCAGGCGGACTCCTTGAGGTGCGTCTGGCCGGTTTCAGCGCCGGCCCAGAGGTAGGCTCGGTAGGCTTCGAAGCACTGTTCGCCGCAGAGCAGGCGCATTATGGCGCCTTCGGCGATCGCCGGCAGAACTTCCGGATGATCCTGAGCCAGGGGCATCAGGGCCTCGGCGTTCCAGGCCTTGGAGTGCTCGACGTCGAGTACGGCGTGCAGGTCGAAATACTTGCGCAGCTTGGGCGCCGCGCCCAAGCGCTTCAGACCGGCGGCGACTGAGGCCACACGCGTCGGCGCCGTCAGCTCGACCACGCCCAGCGCGCCCACCGAATGGTAGGCGTATCGTCGGGTGGCGGCGAAGGCGGTCATGGTGTTGGCCAGGGCCAGCGACTGCCACAGGGTGCCTTCAATGGTGGGGGCGAGCTCCAGGCCCTGGACGGTCATGTCGAGCATGGGGCCGTGCATGCCGCCCATATTGCCGCGGCCCATCTCGTCCCAGTAGTTCCGCGCCAATTCCAGCTTCGGTCGCGCCGGCAGCTTGACCTGGGTCATGGCCACCAGGTCGTCAAAGCCCGCCTCGCCGGCGGCTTCCTGGGTCAGGAACCAGCGCATCTGGTCCATGTCGGCCTCAGTGGCCAGCCAGTCGAACAGGGGATCCCATTGGCCGGGTCCGTTCTCTTTCAGCCCCTCAAACCACGCGATGAAGCCCTCGGGATCGATGGGAACGGCGGCGACCGCGTCCTGGATCTGAGCCCGGAAGGCTTCGATGAACTCGCCTTCCTTGTGCTGCATACGCTGGTCGCGGCTGAGCTCCAGGCGCCAGTCCTGCCGGGGGACGGACGGCGACAGGCGGCTGCGGTTCCAGCGTGCCAGTCCGCGGTGAAGACTGTTGGGGTCGGCGAAACCTGCCGCCGGGGCGCTCTGCAGGCCCAAACCTCGGATCATGGCCATGGGTTATCTCCTCTTGGCCGGAGAAAGCCGTTGGCTGGCGCCTGGGTTCCGCTCGGAAGGCGTTTCCCGCAGGAGATTCACCGAAAATCGCCCTCAACTCGGCTGCAGAGTCGAGTAGCCGACGCCATTTCGCAGATTCATGGCGTCTCCCTTGCGGCTTGAGCGCCGTGGCTCGGCTATGCTGCGCCCCCATGAAGACTCTGCTGATCGTCTACCATTCCCGCACCGGCGGCTCGCGGCAGATGGCGCAGGCGGCGGCCGAAGCCGTGGGCGCCGAAGGGGAGGTCGAGGTGCGTCTGCTGGAGGCCGAGACGGCCACGGGCGACGATCTGATCGCGGCCGAGGGCTACATCTTCGTCGGGCCAGAGAACCTGGCGGCCATCTCGGGCGAACTGAAGGCCTTCTTCGACCGCGCCTATTATCCGGTGCTCGGCCGCATCGAAGGCCGGCCGTATGCGCTCATGGTCTGCGCCGGCAGCGACGGTGAGAACGCCGTGCGGCAGATCGCCCGGATCGCTACAGGCTGGCGCTTGAAGGCGGTGGCCGACCCGATCATCGTCTGCACCCACGCCCAGACGCCCGAGGCGATCCTGGCGCCCAAGACCATCGCGCCGGCCGACCTCGCGGTCTGCGCCGAGCTGGGCGCGGCCATGGCGGCTGGACTGGCCCTCGGGATCTACTGAGCCCAGGCCCGGTTCAGCGCCGCCTGCAGGGTGGCGTGGCTGAAGGGCTTATGGACCAGGGTGATGTCGCCGGGGACCTCGACGTCGAAATAGCCGGTCAGCAGAACGATGGGCAGGTCAGGCCAGCGGGGTCTGGCGCGGCGGGCAAACTCGACCCCATTCACCCCGGGCATGGCGAAGTCCACCAGGGCGAGATCGAACGGACCTTCGTCGGCGAGGAGGGTCAGGGCGGGCTCGGCCCCGTCAGCCTCCATCACCTCGTGGCCACAGTCGCGCAGGAAGCCCGCGGTCACGGCCCGCACAGGCGCCTCGTCATCGACCACCAGAATGCGCCGCCGGGGCGTGACCGGGTTGGGCGCGGCGGGATCGGCTTCGACGTCCGCGCTCGCCGGCGCGGGCGCGGCGCGGGGGAGATAGATCTTCACCTCGGTGCCCTGGCCCGGTTCGGAGCAGATTTCCAGGGCGCCGCCGGAGCGCTGGGCGAAGCCATAGGCCATGGGCAGGCCAAGGCCGGTTCCCTTGCCCACGGGCTTGGTGGTGAAGAAGGGCTCCAGCACCCGCGCCAGCAGTTCTGGCGTCATGCCCTGGCCGGTGTCGCGCACGGAGACCACCGCATAGTCGCCGACGCCCAGGTCCAGGCCCGGCTGCGGCGTCTCGATCGTGTGGTTCCAGGCCGAGATGGTGATCCGCCCGCCGTCAGGCATGGCGTCACGGGCGTTCACCGCCAGGTTCAGCAGGGCGAGCTCGAACTGGTCGGGCTCGATCGCCGAACGCCACAGGTCATCGGCGACGCTCCAGCTGATCCGGGCGCCGCCGCCCAGGGTGCGCTCCACCAGTTCGCGGGTGTCGGTCAGGATCTCGGCCAGATCGACGACTTCGGCCCCGCGGCTCTCGGTCTGCCGGCTGAAGCCCAGCAGGCGCTGGGTCAGGGTCGCGCCCTTCTGGGCGGCCAGGGTGGCGTTGTCGAGATAGCGGCGCACCGCCGCCTCATCGCCCAGTCGACGGGCGGCCAGTTCCAGGCTGCCGATGATGGCGGTCAGCAGGTTGTTGAAGTCGTGGGCGACGCCGCCGGCCAGCGTGCCCAGGGCGCGAAGCTTGTCCGACTGGCGCAGGTGCATCTCGGCCAGCTTCTCGTCGGTGACGTCGCGCTCGACGATCACCAGGTGGCGGATCTCGCCGCTGGCGTCGGGCACAGGCACGATGGCCGTCTCCAGCCATTGGGTCCCGACCTCGGTCTCCAGTTCGTCCAGCACCTCGACCGTCTGGCCGGCCCGGATGGCGCGGGCCTCGGCGTCAGCGCGACCGGGCGCGCCCAACTCGGCCTCGGTCATGCCCAGTCCGCTCTCGGCTGGGACGCCAAGGGCGAGGGCCTTGCGCTGGTTGATCCGCACGAACCGACCCTTGCGATCCTTCACGGCGACGGCGGCGGGCAGATGGGCCATGAGACCGCGGAGGAGGGAGCGCTCTTCGTTCAGCGCCCGGCGAAGGTGGTGGCGCTCGGCGGCGGCGGCCACCATGGCGCGCAGGGCCTCCGGGTCCCAGGGCTTGGCGGCGTACCCGACGATGCCGCCCTTGTTCAGGGCCGCGGTGACGGAGCTCAGATCGGCATAGCCGGTGAGCAGGATGGCCTCGGCGTCCGACAGGCCACGCGCCTTGCTCAGGAAGACATCGCCGGTCATCTCCGGCATCCGCTGGTCGGAAATGATCACGGCGACATCCGGCTCGCCCATCAGAAAGTCGAGGGCTTCTGCGCCGGAATGAGCGGCCTTTACGCTGAAGTCCCCTTCGAACAGGTCCTCCAGCGCCACGAGAATATCGGGCTCATCGTCGACCAGAAGCAGCAGGGGTGACGGAGGGTGTGGCGCGGTCATGCCTGGTCGTCCACGGGGAGTTGAATCACAAAGCGCGCGCCTCCGAGTGGGCCGCTGTCCACGGTGATTTCGCCCTTGTGAGCCCGGACGACCGCATAGGCAATGGCGAGGCCAAGACCTGTGCCGGCGCCGACGGGCTTGGTGGTGAAGAAGGGCTCGAAGATGCGGTCGCGAACGGTTTCAGGTACGCCGGGACCTGAGTCATTGATCTCGATCCTGTACAGGCCGTCCTGCTCGCGCGTGGCGATCTCTATCACGCCTTCGCCGCCCAGGGCGTCAGCCGCATTCGACAGGATGTTCATCACCACCTGATTCAAAAGGGCCGGAGAGGCGGTCAGGGTAGGCCTCGCCTCCAGGTGACGCCGAACTTCGATGGCGCCCAGTTTGGGCGCCAACAGGGCCAGAACCGTCTCGATGGCGTCGGGCACGTCCAGGTTCTGGCTGTCGGCCTCGTCAAGGCGGGAGAACTTTCGCAGGTTCAGCACCAGGCTCTGGATTCGCTGCAGACCCATTCGCATGGCGCCGAGCCGGTCCGTCGCCTTGGACAGCGCCGCCCGATCCGCCTCGGCCAGGTCGCCGCCCGCCAGCTGACCGGTCAGGCGCTCCACCGTGTTCTGATGGCCCAGGATGAAGGCCAGGGGGTTGTTGATCTCGTGGGCGATGCCGGCGACCAGCTCGCCGAGCGACGCCATCTTAGCCGACTGGACCAGCTGGGCCTGGGCCTGGCGGAGCTGCTGGTTGGCGGCCTCGAGTTCGGCGTTGGCGCGGGCGAGTTCGTCGGCGGCCGCAGCCCGGGCGTCTGCCTCCTCGGAGCGGCGGGTTTCCTCGGCCAGCAGTCTGCGCCGCACCAGGGCGCGGACCCGCATGCGCAGCACCTCGTCCTCGTCGGTGCTGGCGGTGACGTCGTCGGCGCCGGCGTCGAAGGCCGCGGCCAGGGCGTGGGGGTCGCTGGCGCCTGGGCCGATAAGCACGATCTGGAAGGGCAGGGCCATCCGCTCCCGACGCCGGTCGAGACGCCGGCAGAGATCCAGCCCGTCAAGAGCTGCGCCGGAGGCGGGCATGACGATGCAGTCGATCTGATCGTTGGCCGCGGCCAGGGCGACCTCGGCGTTGGCGACCTCGCGCACCTCGTAGCCCGCCTGCGCCAGGGCGGCGCCAAGTTTCAGGCGCTGGGTGGGGCTGTCGTGAACCACCATGATACGCGCCGGCCGGAAATCTGTGTCCGACCCGCCCTCGCTGGCGGCGGTGCGCCCTCGGCGCAGCAGGGCGCGAAGCCTGGCCAGCATGACGTCCATGTCCGCCGACTTGGACACATAGGCGTCGGCGCCGCTCTCCAGGCCCTGGCGTTCGAGGTCCTGTTCCCGGGCGCTGGTCAGCATCAGCAGGGGCAGGGTGCGGGTGCGGCGATTCAGGCGCAGTTGCCGCGACAGCTCGCGCCCATCCATGCCCGGCAGGTGAAAGTCGGCGACAACCAGGTCAGGCAGGGGGCCATTCAGCCGCTCCAGGGCCGCCTCGGCGCTGGTCACCGTCTGAACGGTGTAGCCCTCGGCCTCCAGCCGGCCGCGCAGGGCCAGGGCCTGGGTTTCGGAATCCTCGACCACCAGCACCTTGGCGTGTTGGTGGGGGCTCATGTCCTACCCTTTCCGGCCAGCTGCATGATCCTTGGCCCGATCAGATCCAGGGGCAGGATATCCCGGGCTGCGCGGAGGCGCACGGCGGCGCCGGGCATGCCATTCACCACCGCCGTGCTCGCGTGCTCGGCGATGGTGTGGGCGCCGCCCTGGACCAGACGCGAAAGACCCTGGGCCCCATCCTCGCCCATGCCGGTGAGCAGGGCGGCCACGGTGCGCGTCGGGGCGGCCTCTGCCAGGGCGCCGAACAGCATGTTGGCCGACGGGCGTTGACCACCCAGGGGCGGATCGCGGCTGATGCGGATCACGCCGGTGCTGCGCACCATCATGTGGCTGTCGCCGGGGGCGACATAGACCTGGCCTGGTTGGGCGGCGACGCCGTCCTCGCCCAGGGTCACGGGCATGGCCGAAAGGCCGCCGAGCCACTTGGCGAAGCCCTCCATGAAGGCCGCCCCCATGTGCTGGACGACGAAGACCGGGGCCGGGAAGTCGGATGGCAAGGCCGAGATGACCTTGGCCAGGGCGGGCGGCCCGCCGGTCGAGGCGGCCAGCGCCAGGAAGTCCAGCCGCTCGAAGGCGCCTGTCGCGGCGGGCCGTGGCGGCGGGCGGGTGTCGGCGGGCGCGCCGATATTGCGCCGCCGGATCACCGGCACGCTGCTCATGATGTAGAGTTGGGTGCAGATGGTGTCGGCCAGCCGCTCATAGCTGGCGTTGGCCGGCCCGGCGGGCTTCTCAACCACAGTCAGCGCCCCGGCGCGCAGGGCGTTCATCGAGATGCGCAGGGAGGCGTCCTCGACGGCGTCGGCGATGACCACGATGGGCGTCGGATGATCGGCCATGATCCGGGCCGTGGCCTCCAGGCCATCCATGCCCGGCAGCCGGATGTCCATGGAGATGACGTCGGGCTGCACCCGCGGAATTTCGGCCAGGGCGTCCTCGGCCGACGGGACGGCCGAGACGACCTCAAACCGGGGATCGCGGGCGACGATGTGGGTCAGCAGTTCGCGGACCACCAGCGAATCCTCGACGATCATCACCCGCACGGGTGCGCGCGCGGTCACAGGATGCGCCCGATGGTCGCTAAGAGCTCCCGCTGGTCGAACTTCTGCTTGGTGATATAGGCCTCGGCGCCCAGGTCCAGGCCCCGGCGCACGTCGGCCTCGTCATTGCGCGACGTCATCAGAATGACCGGCAGGCGGGCCAGGCCGGCGTCGGCCTTGATGGCCTGCAGCAGGGAGAAGCCGTCCATCCGGGGCATCTCGATATCGGCGACCACGAGGTCGATGAGCGCCTCGGACGAGCGAAGGGTGTTCAGGGCGTCCATCCCGTCCACCGCCAGGATCACCCGGTAGCCCTGCGCCTCGAGAATGCTCTTCTCGAGGGTGCGGGTGGTGATTGAATCGTCGACCACCAGCACGGTGCGGACCTGGCGCGCGACAGCCTCGGGGGCGGCCAGGCCCAGGGCCGAGGCCGAGAGCCTTCGGGCGTTGCGCAGCCAGCGATCGATCAGCGCCTCGGGGTTGAGGACCAGCAGGGGCCGGTCTTCGTCGAGGATCGCAGCCCCGAGAGTGAGCCCTGGCGCCAGCCGGCGGTCGTCGAGATCCTGAACCGTGAGCTCGCGCACATCGGCGATCTCGTCCACGGCCAGCAGCAGGTGCCGCTCCCCGCGATGAATCAGGATCATCGGTGTGGCGGCGTCCGACGCTGGCGGGGTCAGGGCGGCGTCATTGAGGAGGGCATGGAGCGGGATCACGGGCGTGACAATGTCCGACCCGTCGATTTGTATCCGTGCGCTGGGCACGCCCTCGACGATTTCCAGCTCACCGGGGCGCAGACGCATCAGGGACCGGATCGCAAAACTCGGCAGACCAAAGAGGCCGCCCCCGGTTTCGACCACCACCAGGGTCTGGCGCGCCGCCGAGAGGGGCGCCGACAGAATGACCTCTGCGCCGGCCGGCTGACGCGCCATCAGGCGAGCGGAGCCGCCCAGGCTGGCCAAGGCCTGGCTGACCGCCGAGAGGCCCATGCCGCGGCCGGAAATCCGGTCCACCGTCTCGCTGGCCGAGACGCCAGGCTCGAAGGCCAGGGCCAGGATTTCGTCGGGATGCCGCGGCGGGGCGCCCGGCTCCGGCGCCGGCAACAGGCCCTTGGCCATGGCTGCGGCTTCGATCTGCGCCAGATTAGGGCCTGCGCCGTCATCGGCGATGCGGACCTCCAGCCGTCCGCCGCGGGCGGCGGCCCGCAAGGTCACATGCAGGCGCTCATCCTTTCCGGCGGCGCGGCGCGCCTCCGGCGGCTCGCCCCCGTGGCTCACGGCGTTGCGCAACAGGTGGATGATCGGCTCGCGCAGGGCCTGAAGGACGCGGCGCTCGGCCCGCACTTCCAGGCCCTCGGTGCGGACATCGACCTCGACGCCCTGCTCGCGGGCCAGGTCGCGAACCATGCGCCCGAGATCGCCGAGCACGCTCTCGGCCGGGGTCAGGGTGATTTCGTCGATCCGCTCGCGCAGCTCGGCGAGGCTTTCGCCCACGGCCCAGTTGGCGCGGGCCTGCCGGCGGGCCAGGTCGCCGATGTCACGGTTCAGATCCTGCAGGGCGCGCTCGAAGGCCTGGATCCGGTTGGCCAGTCGGCCGTCGGCGCCGCGGGCGCGCATCTCGCGCCACAGCCGTTCCAGGTGCGTGGCCTCGCCCCGCAGGCGACGGGTCAGATCGAGCTGGGCCGCTTCGATCTGCACCTCGCTGGACAAGTTATGCAGCGACTCGCTGAGGCGCTCGCCGAGCAGGGCGTCCACGCGGACATATTCCGGCGCCCGCTCGTCGGCTGTGGCGGCCGCCATCGGGGGCGCGGCCAAGGGCGCCGGCGCCACCTCCGCCGTCAAAGGCGCGGATCGGCCAGGCGATGGCGCGCCCAGGGCTTCCAGCGCTCCGGCGGCGTCCGGCGGCGGTTGGCCGGCCCTTTGGGCCGCGGCCTGGGCTTCGATGGCGTCGAGCCCCAGGTGGATAAGATCGACACTGGCGCCATCGAGGCCTGCGCCCCTGTCGATCACCTGGGCCAGGCGTTCTTCAAGCCGGTGCGCCAAGTGCTCGACGACCTCGAGATCGACGGCCCGGGCTGCGCCCTTAAGGCTGTGCAGACGACGGAAGACCTCGCGCAGATCAGCCTCTTCCGGCGCCGCCAGGGCGCGCCGGACGGCTTCGAGATGTTCGCGGTGCTCGATATCGAACGCCGCCAGCAATTGTGCGCGAAGGTCTGGCACGGTCGCCGATCAGACCCGGTAGCGTTCGGCCAGGCCCAGCAATTGCTGGGACAGGGTGGCCAGGTTGCCGGCGGCTTCTTCGAGCTGACGGGTGCCGACCGCGGTCTGCTGGCTGGCCTGCCGGATGTTCTGCAGCGCCCCCATGACCTGTTCGATGCCCAGCTGCTGCTGATTGGTGGAGGCGACGATCTGCTGGAAGGTCTGGACGCTTTCCTGCACCCGGCCGGTGATCTCGGTGATGGTCCGCTGGGTGGTGTCGGTGCGCTCCTTGCCGGCGGCCACGCGCTTGACGGCTTCTTCGGTCAGCATGACCGAGGAATTGATGCCCCTCTGAATGTCCCCAAGGATCGAGCGCACCTGATTGGTGGCGTCCTTGGCCTGATCGGCCAGAAGCTTCATCTCCGAGGCCACCACCGAGAAGCTGCGTCCGCTTTCGCCAGCGGCGGCGGCCTCGATGGCGGCGTTCAGGGCCAGCAGGTGCGAGCGTTCGGAGATGTCGTTCACGGTGCTGATGATGTCGCCGATGGCCTGGGTCTTCTCGCTCAGGGCGACGATGTTTTCGGCCACGGCCTCGGCCTGGTCGCGGATGGCGTCCATGGCGCGGGCAGTCTCGTCGACGGCCCGCAGGCCCTCGTTGCTGGTCTGGGCGGTGGCCTGGGCCGAGAGGATGACCTCCTGGGCCCGCTTGCCGATCTGGGCGCCTGAGTGGGTGATCTCGTCGACCGTCGCGGCGGTTTCCTGAACGGCGGCGAGCTGTTCCTCGACGCTGGCGGCCTGCTCCTGCGAGGAGGCGCGGATCTCGGCGGTCGCCGCATTGAGGTTTTCGGTGGCTTCGCGGTTCTGGCGGGCGAGGTCGCGCAGGCCGTCGACCATGCCGTTCAGGGTTATGCCCAATCGGCCGATCTCGTCTGCGCCCGTCAATTCGGTGTGCCTTGTCAGATCGCCCTGACCGACCCGCTCAACAAATGCCATGAAGGTGGTGAGCGGCGTGATGATCGATTTCCTGATCAGATAGGCCACCCCCATGGCGATCGCTACGGCGAGAATTAGCCCTATGAGAGTGGAGATCCGGCTGATCTGGTAGACGCGATCAATACGGGCCCGGCCGAGATTCATGGCGCGGTCCATGGTGGTGTTGACCTTGTCCATTTCGCCTTGGAATGCGCTACGCGGCGCGACAAGTCCTGCCCTGGCGGCTTGAGCTGCCGCCATATCGCCGCGGACCATCGCCTGGAAAGCGACAAGGTCGCGCTGACGCAGGTCGCCAAGGATGGCGCGGGCTCGCGTAAGGGTCTGGGCGATCTCACCCCAGGCTTGGGCGCGTTCCTGCGAGACTGCGGTGGCCTGGTAGTTGGTCGCCTGGGTGATCGCCTGATCGAGAGACTGGATGGCGGCTGCATCTGCCGCGCGCCAAGCCAGTGAGACGCCGTCAGCCCCGGTCTCGATGGTCCCCATGGCGTGGGCCGCGAAGTCTGACTCGGTGGCCGCTTCGAGGCCATTCTGGGCGTTCTGGACGGCGCTGAGCTGGCGGATAAACGCCAGGTCGCGGTTGAGCACCCAGGTCGTCTCGGACCGGACCTCGCCGATCTGACTGAGGCCGAAGGCGCCCAGGGCGATCACCAGGATGATGACGGCGACGAAGCCCAGCAGGATACGGTTGGCGATGCTCACGGGGTCAGGCTCCCACGGACACGTCGGCGGCCAGCAGGGCGGCGACGGAAAGGATGACAAGGGTCTTGGTGTGATGGTCCCCAGCGCTCGCCACCTGGGCGCGGTCGGGATGGGCGGAGTCGGGTTGCGCCATGATCGAAAGGGGCCGCTCGCCCAGACGCAGGGCGAAGTCGGGAAAGGCCTTGGGGATCATCAGATAGCCATCGGCGTCACCGCTGGCCGGCGCCCCCAGGAGGTGGGCAAGGTCGAGGACCTGGCGGACCCGGCCACCGTCGGCCACCAGCCCCATGACGCCGCCCCCGACGACGATCGTGGTCCGGCTCAGGCGCTCCAGGGGTCTCAGGCTCGCGACTTCGGTCATGGGCAGGCCATAGAGGTTGTCGCCCACCGGGCATAGCAGCACCGATATGGCCCCGTCAGGGGCTGCGTCGGCTTCGGCGCGGTCCACCTGGGCGAGGCGGCGGGCGCGATCATCCAGGATGAGGCGGACGCGGGGGGATTCCGCCTGTGGCGTCGGGCGCGATCGACCGGCTTTCGGCTTGTCCTGGCTCAATCCCTCGCCCCCGATCCGCTCTCAAGTTGCAGCCGCGCCAGTTCGCGCAGGTCAGCCGCGGTCAAGCCTTCCCCTTCGCACAGACCCGTCGTGGGGCTCAAGCTCGCCGCCATCCGCGCTGCTGCAGCCAGGGTGCGGCGACCCTCGGCGGCCGCGCCTCGCTCAAGCCGGACCAGACCTAGATGATACTGCGCCATCAGGAAGCCGCCATCCAGATAGACCGCGCGGCGCAGGGCGTCCTCGGCCTGATCCAGATGACCCTGGGCCTGCGCCACCAGGCCCAGATAGAAGTGGGTCGCCGGGTTCGACGGGTCGCTCTGCAGAGCCACGGCGCAGGCCTCGGCGGCTTCGGCAAAACGCCCGAGGTCGGCCAGGGCGCGGATTTCCGGGATGCCAGTGTGGGCGGGGGTGGGGGCGGGGGCAGGCGGCGGAGCCGGCGGCGCCTGGATTACCGGCGGCCTCCGGGGCGCAGGCGCCGGGGCGAGGACAGGCTGATCAAAGGCGACGGGCGCCCAGATTTCGGGGGTCCGGGCCTCCGACGCCGGCGGCGGGACTGGGACAGGAACGTCACTGCTGCGCCGGCGGTAGGCCGTGGCGCCGGGCAGTGAGACCGTCTGCACGTGAGCCTCGAAGCCGGGATTTGGCTCGGCGTGCCCCACCAGCAGCCAGCCGTCCGGCTCCAGCCGATCGGCCAGGGCCGCCACCACCGCGTTCATCGTGTCCGGATGGAAGTAGATCAGGACGTTGCGGCACAGGATGAGGTCGAAGTCGGTCAGGTCGAGGGGCGCGTTGGGTCCCAGGAGGTCCAGAAGGTTCCCGTGCTGGAAGCGGACAAGGCTGCGGAACCGCGGGCGCAGCCGCCAGCTCCGGTCCTCCGGCGTGAACCAGGCGCTACGCTGTTCGGCTGACAGCGACCGCAACGCCCAGGCCCCGAAGCTGGCGGCGCGGGCGGCCTCCAGGGCGGCCTCATTGATATCGGTGCCCAGGATCGTGATCCGCCAGTCGGCGATGCGGTCGCCCAGCAGTTCAGCCACCAGGATGGCGACCGAATAGGGCTCGGCGCCGGTGGCGCAGCCGGCGCTCCAGATCCGAAGGCGTTTGCTCTGGGAATTGCGGGCGATCAGTTCGGGCAGGATGGTCTCGCGCAGGGCCGCGAACTGCTCGACATAACGCAGGAAGTAGGTCTCGCCGACGGTGATCGCGCCTTCCAGCTGACGCCATTCGGCAGGGCCTGCATGGGCGTCATCCAGCAGGCGGACATAGCTTTCCACATCCGCCAGACGCAGGGCCGCGAGCCTGCGCCGCACCCGGTCCCACAGGACGTCATCCTTGTCGGCATAGTAGAAGTGGCCGGTGCGGGCGATGACCTCCGCTTTCAGCCGCCAGAACGGATGGTCTGGCGCAAAGACCGGGAAGACGCTCAGGGTTCGCCATCCACCGAAGCCTCAAGCCTCGTGCGCAGGGTTTCAGCGATCTCGGCCACCCGCAGCTCCTCCTCGGTCAGGAGCAGGCGGTCCACATCGATCAGCGGCGTCAGGCGGCCCAGGATCAGCAGGTTGCCGCAGATCACCCCATTGGCGCTGGCGTCGTCGTCCACCTCGGTGAAGTCGTCGGCCATGACCTCGGCGTCCTTGGCGCGGTCGATCAGCAGGGCGAGCCCGCCGTGGGCCTCGCCCAGACGGATGACATGGCTATAGAGGTCGGGCTTCGATGGCTCCCGCTGGGGGTTCATCACCCGGGCCAGGTCGATCACCGCCAGCGGACGGCCCCGCAGGTTCATGAATCCGGCCAGCACCTTGGGCCAGGGCGCTTGGCGTTCGAACCGCGTCACCGGCAGGATTTCGGCCACCGCCGTCATCGGCAGGGCCATGTCCACGCCGGCCACGTCCAGCAACAGGTAGGTGTCTTTCTGCGGAGCCATGGGAGTCTAGAACACCATTGCGGCCGCCTCGCCAATCATCATTCGCATCCGGGGCGGGCCAGGGCCGAGGTTCCGTCTCCGCCGGGGGCTTCACGCCTCGGTGACGGGCAACCGCAGATAGACGCGGCCATCGGCCTCCGGCGGGGGCAGGTCGCCGGCGCGGATGTTCACCTGCAGAGATGGCAGGATCAGCACCGGCGGCGGCAGGGTGGCGTCCCGCGCCTCCCGCCGGGCGACGAACTCGGCTTCTGTGACGCCATCGCGAAGGTGAATGTTCTGCGCCCGTTGCGCGGCCACCGTCGTCTCCCAGGCATGGGTGTCGCGCGCGTCGGTAAGATAGTCGTGGCCGACGAAGATGCGCGTCTCCGGCGGCAGGGCCAGGATCTTCTGGATGGACCGATAGAGGGTCGCGGCGTCCCCGCCGGGGAAGTCGGCCCGGGCGGTGCCGTAGTCCGGCATGAACAGGGTGTCGCCCACATAGGCCGCGCCATCGATCAGATAGGTGACGCAGGCCGGCGTATGCCCCGGGGTGTGCAGCACCCCGATGGGGGTTTCGCCCAGCATCAGGGTGTCGCCCTCCTGGACCAGGCGATCGAAGACCGCCCCATCGGAGGTGACGTCTCCCGCGCCGAATACCTTGGCGAAATAGTCCTGCACGGCGGTGATGCGGGCCCCGATCACCACCTGGGCCCCGGTGGCCTCGCGCAGGCGGGCGGCGGCCGTGAGGTGGTCGGCATGGGCGTGGGTTTCCAGCACGTAGGCGAGGTTCAGCGCGCGCGCCTTCAGGAAGCCGAGGATTTGCGAAATCTGATCACCGGAGACCTTCGCCCCGCGGGGCTCGTAGTCGAGGACCGGGTCGATGACGGCCGCGGCGCGGGTGGCCTCATCCCAGACCAGATAGGTTACCGTGGAGGTCGGTTCGTGGAAGAAGCTGTGGTTCTGGACGGACATCGGGATCTCCCTTTCGACACCACATATATGCACCATTGCTAATATAGCAAATGCGACTATCTCTGGGGCCAGGAGACGCCGATGGACCTCAGCCACACCGCCATGATCGCCGCCCTCGCCAGCGGGGCGGTGGTGGGCTTCCTGCTCGCCGTCTTCGGCGGCGGCGGATCGGCCCTCGCCACGCCCGCGCTCCTCTATGTGGTGGGGATCGGCGACACGCACCTGGCCATCGGGACCTCGGCCGCTGCCGTCGCGGTGAGCGCCGCGGCCAATCTTGCGGGCCACGCCCGCAGCGGCCGGGTCAAGTGGCCCTGCGCCAGCGTGTTCGCCGTTGCGGGTCTTCTCGGCGCGCTGGCGGGGTCCAGTCTCGCCAAGCAGGTCGATGGTCAGGCCCTGCTGATGCTGTTCGCCGTCGCCATGGCGGCCATCGCCCTGTCGATGATGCGCCGCCCGAAGGACGCCGGCGATCCGCTGGTTCACATCACCTGGCCCCTGACCCTGCGCCTGGCGCCCATGGGCCTGGCGACGGGCTTTGCCGCCGGCTTCTTCGGCATCGGCGGCGGGTTCCTGATCGTGCCGGGCCTCATGGCGGCCACAGGCATGACCCTGGCCAATGCGGCGGCCTCGTCCCTGCTATCGGTCAGTCTGTTCGGGGCGGCGACGTCGGCGAACTACGCCCTGTCGGGCCAGGTGGTCTGGCCGGTGGCCGGCCTGTTCATCCTGGGCGGCGCCGGCGGCGGCTGGCTCGGCATGAAGGCTGCCGGCGCCCTGGCCGGCCACGGCCTCTTGGCCCGGCGACTTTTTGCGGGTCTGGTGCTGGTGGTGGCGGCCTATGTCGCCTGGCAGGGATTGAGCCGATGAGCTTCTGGGACGAACGCTATCAGGGCGAGGCCTATCTGTTTGGCGAGGCGCCCAACGCCTTCCTGAGCGCCCAGGCCCATCGCCTGAAGCCCGGGATGAGCGCCCTAGCGGTCGCCGATGGCGAAGGGCGCAACGGGGTATGGCTGGCCGAGCAGGGCCTGGACGTCCTGTCGGTGGATTCGTCGCCGGTGGCTCAGGCCAAGGCGGCGCGCCTGGCCGCCGCCCGTGGGGTGACCCTGCGGCTCGAAGAGGTCGATCTGGCCAGCTGGACCTGGCCGGAGGCGCAGTTCGATGTCGTGGCGGCCATCTTCATCCAGTTCGCAGGTCCCGACCTGCGCGACGAGATCTTCGCCGGCATGAAGCGCGCCCTGAAGCCCGGCGGCCTGCTGCTGCTGGAAGGTTATCGGCCCGAGCAGATCGCCTATGGCACGGGAGGTCCGCGCGCGCCGGAGAACCTCTATACCGAGGCCTTGCTGCGCGCCGCCTTCAGCAATTTCGAAATCCTGGAGCTGTCGGCCTACGACGCCGTGATCGAGGAGGGCGCCGGTCATAGCGGCCAATCCGCCCTGATCGACCTGGTCGCCCGCCGGTCGGTCTAGGCGGCGGGCTTGCCGCGATAGATGTCGCACAGGGTCTCGATCACCCGGGCCGCGGCGGGGTCGGTCAGGCGGTAATAGATGGTCTGCCCCTCCCGTCTTGTGCCGACCACGCCCTCGGCGCGCAGCTTGGCCAGGTGCTGAGAGGCGGCCGATTGCGCCAGGCCCACATGCTGGGCGAGGTCGCCCACCGAACACTCCCCGTCGCCCAGACGGCAGAGGATGATCAGACGCTGCTCGCTGGCCATCAGCTTCATCAGCCGCGCCGCGGCCGCCGCGCTGGCCTCCAACTCGGCCAGTTCGGCCGGCTTGGGCAGGTTTCGAGAGATCGGCGCGGCTACGTCAGTCATGAGCCATATCTAGCCCCCCTCTGGCCTGGGGCAAGGCGTCAGGCGCGCTGGGCTGCCGGCCGTCGTCGCGAAGCACCACATAGATGGCCGGAATGACCAGCACGGTGAGCAGGGTCGATGACGCCAGGCCAAACAGCAGCGAGATCGCCAAGCCCTGAAAGATGGGGTCGAACAGGATGACGGCCGCGCCGATCATGGCCGCCGCCGCGGTCAGCACGATGGGCTTGAACCGGATCGCGCCGGCTTCCAGCAGGACGTCGCGCAGGGGCCGCTCGCCGGTCTGGGCATGGCGGATGAAGTCCACCAACAGGATCGAATTGCGCACGATGATCCCGGCCAGGGCGATGAAGCCGATCATCGAGGTGGCCGTGAACGGGGCGCCGAACAGGATGTGGCCGATGACGATCCCCACCAGGGTCAGCGGAATGGGAGTGAGGATGACCAGGGGCAGGCGGAAGCTTTTGAACTGGGCGACCACCAGCACGTAGATGCCGAGGATGGCCACCGCGAAGGCCGCCCCCATGTCGCGGAAGGTGACCCAGGTGATCTCCCATTCGCCATCCCAGAGCAGGGTCGGCGTCCGCTCGTCCGTCGGCTGGCCGTTCAGGCGGATCTCGGGCGCGGGCAGGTCGCCCCAGTCGTGGGCCTTGATCGCGTCGCCCACCGCCAGCATGCCATAGATGGGCGCCTCATACTGGCCGGCCAGCTCGGCGGTGACCATCTCGGCGTCCAGGCCGTCGCGCCGATAGATCAGATGCGAGCCGGCTTCGGCCCTGGCCTCCACAACCTCGCCCAGTTCGACCAGCCGGCGGCCGTCGGCGGTCTGAGCCACCGCGACCGGCGTTGCGGCGAGGCGCTCGCTCCAGGTGCGGTCGGACTGGGGCAGGCGGACGGAGATTTCCAGGGGCGAGCGGCCCTCGCCGCGATGGGCGTAACCCACGGCGCCGCCGCCCAGCACCGCGCCGATGGAGTCCAGAACCTCGCCCTCCGAGACGCGCAGATATTCCAGACGCTCGCGCACCGGCGTCAGGCGCAGCCGCGGCCGCGGCTGGCCGGCGCTGTCATCCACATCGACGATGTAGGGGACGGTCGCAAACAGAGCCTTCACCTCGGCGGCCACGGCGCGGCGGGTCTCGGCGTCCGGGCCATAGATCTCGGCCAGCAGGGTGGCCATGACCGGCGGCCCCGGCGGCGCCTCCACCACCTTGAGCGAGGCGCCCGCCGGCAGGGGCAGGGCGGCCAGCTGCTCGCGCAGGTCCAGCGCCACGGCGTGGCTGGTGCGCTTCCGGTCGCTCTTGTGGGCCAGGGTGATCGCGAGATCGCCCATCTCCGGTCGGCTGCGCAGGAAGTAGTGGCGGACGAGGCCATTGAAATTGAACGGCGAGGCGGTTCCGGCATAGGCCTCGATGGCGGTCACCTCGGGCAGGGCGCCGGTGATCTGGGCGGCCGCGGCCAGGGTGCGTTCGGTGGTCTCGAGGCTGGCGCCTTCGGGCAGGTCGAGGACCACCTGCAGCTCGGACTTGTTGTCGAAGGGCAGCAGTTTCACCGTCACCGTGCGGGTGGCGAACATGGCCATGGCCAGCAGGGTGGCCAGGCCGACGGCGATCAGGAAGATCCAGGCGCTGCGGCGGCTGGCGATGACCCGGCCAGCCAGGGCGCGGTAGGCGCGGCCCAGACGGCCGCCGCTTTCGTCGTGGCCGTGTCCAGGTCCATCGGCCAGGGTCTGGCGGGCGAAGCGGACCATCAGCCAGGGCGCGATGACCACGGCGACGAAGAAGGAAAACACCATGGCCGCCGAGGCGTTGACCGGGATCGGCGCCATGTAGGGCCCCATGAGCCCGGAGACGAACAGCATGGGCAACAGGGCGGCCACGACGGTGAGAGTCGCGACCACGGTGGGATTGCCCACCTCGGCCACCGCCTCGATGGCCGCCTGGGTGGGCGAGCGCCCGTCCCGCATCGCCCAATGGCGGGAGATGTTCTCGATCATGACGATGGCGTCGTCCACCAGGATGCCGATCGAGAAGATCAGGGCGAACAGGCTGACTCGGTTGATGGTGTAGCCCATCAGGTTGGAGGCGAAGAGGGTCAGCAGGATGGTGGTCGGTATGACCACGGCGGTGACGCCCGCCTCCCGCCAGCCGATGGCCAGGCCGATCAGGATGACGATGGAGACCGTCGCCAGGCCCAGGTGGAAAAGCAGCTCATTGGCTTTTTCATTGGCGCTCTCGCCATAGTCGCGGCTGACCGCCACCTCCAGGCTGTCGGGGATCAGTCCGCCGCGCAGGGTCTCCACCCGCTCGAGGATGTGCTCGGAGACGACCACGGCGTTGGCGCCCTTGCGCTTGGCGATGGCCAGGCTGACGGCCGGGGCCTGGCTCCAGCCCTGCGCGGTGCGGCTATGGCGCCAGACGCGGGCCTGGTCCTCCCGCGGCGCCTGGATCACGTCGGCCACGTCCCGGAGATAGACGGGCTGGCCGTCGACGGAGGCGACGGTGAGCAGGCCGACGGCCTGGGCCGAGACCAGGGTGTCGCCGGCCGTGACCTCGACGGCCTGGCCATCCTGGCGGATGACGCCCGCGGGGAAGCTGCGATTTGCCTGGCGGACGGCTTCGATCACCGAGCCCAGGGCCACGCCGCGCAGGGTCAGCCGTTCGGGGGCGGGCTCGATCCTGATCTCGTCCGGCCGGCCGCCGACCACGAAGGTCAGGCCCACGTCCTCGACCTTGGCGATCTCGGTGCGGAGCTTCTGGGCGACGTCATAGAGGGTCTGGTCGCTCCAGCGGTCGGCGGCGCCGGCCTTGGGCGTCAGGGTCAGGACCACCGCAGGCACATCGTTGATCCCTCGGGTGACGATCATCGGCTCGGGGATGCCGACGGGGATCTTGTCGATATTGGCCCGGACCTTTTCGTGGACCCGCACGGCCGCGGCGTCGGGATCCTCGCCGACATCGAACCGGGCGGTGACCAGGACCTGGTCGTCCTGCACCTGGGTATAGACATGATCCACGGCGTCGATGCTGCGGACGATGGTCTCCAGGGGCTTGGCGACCAGTTCGGCCGCGTCCGGCGCCCGCAGGCCCGGCGCGGAGACCATGATGTCGACCATGGGCACGCTGATCTGCGGCTCTTCCTCCCGGGGGATGGAGAACAGGGCCATCAGCCCCACGGCGATGGCCGCCAGGAGGGCCAGCGGCGTCAGCGGCGAATGGATGGTGGCGCGGGTCAGCCGCCCCGAGAGGCCAAGGTTCATCGGGCGGCCTCGGCCAGGCTGGGCGCCAGGCGGTCGCCGGGCTGAGCGCCGGATAGAATCTCGACCATGCCGGACTGGGCGGCCGGCGCGGTCTGGACGGCGATCTCGGTGACCGATCGGTCCGCGGCGACCAGCCGGACGAAGTCGAGGCCGAAGCGGCGGGCGACATAGCGGGCGGGGACCACCAGGGCCTGCCGCTCACCGATCTTGACCTTCACCCCCACTCGCTGGCCGACCAGATCGGCGCGGAGGCCATCCACAGCGAGGTCGGCGGTGACCTGGCCGGCGGTGATGGCCGGAAAGATCTGGATCACCGTTCCTGTGGCGGCGAGGCCCGGGAGCTCGTCGGCGGCGACGGGAAGGCGGTCGCCGACATGTAAGGACCGCGCCTGGCCTTCAGGTATCTCCAGGCGCAGCAGGGGCTGGCCCGATGTCAGGGTGGCCACGGACTGGCCGGCCGCGACGACGGAACCCGCCGGCGCCGGGGCCGTCAGGATACGTCCGGAGGAGGGGGCCAGGATGACCCCCTGGGCGCCCAGCTCGGCGCTGGCGGCGCGGCGGGCCCTGGCGGCGTCCGCCTGGCCTTGGGCGGCCCTGGCTGCGGCGGTGGCCTGGTCCAGGCGCGCCTTGGCGTAGAAGCCCTTGTCGTAAAGGGTCTGGACCCGGGCCAGATCGGCCTCAGCGCGAGCGGCCTCGGCGGCGGCGGCGGCGGCCTGGGCGTCGTATCCCGTGGTCTCCAGATTGAGGCGCTGGTCGCTCACCTGGGCGATCACCTGGCCCTTCTGGACATAGTCGCCTTCCCGGACCAGCAGGGCGCTCAAGGTGCCGCCGATACGGGCCCGGGCCTCGGCCATGTCGCGGGTGGTCACCGTGGCGGCCACAGGCTTGAGATCGTCCACAGGGGTCGCCGCCAGGGTCAGGATGTCGCCCCGAGGCGCCACGGCCTTGGGCTCGGGCGCCGGCTCGCTGCGCTCCGCGCAGGCGGCGGCTCCCAAGGTCAGGGCCAGGAGGCTCGCGGTCAGCAGGGGGCGCATGGGCGGTCTTTCAGGGACTAGCGAACGTCGCGGACGGCGCCGGTGGCCGGATCGATGCGGATGACGGGCAGGCCAGCGGCGCGCCAGGCGCCGATGCCCCCGGCCAGGTGACCGGCCACCTCGACGCCAGCCTTGCGGCACAGGTCCAGGGCCATGGCCGAGCGCTTGCCGGAGCCGCATTGCAGGACGACCGGGCGATCGCCGCCCACGGGCAGGGCGGAGGGATCGAAGGTCGTGAGGGGCAGGTTGAGCGCCCCATGAATCCGTTCGGCGGCATATTCCGCCGGCTCGCGGACATCGATCAGAACGATCTGACGCGCGGTGAGCCGATCATGGAGGTCGGCAGGGGTCAGGTCGGAATTGGGCATGGGCGGGTCTCCAGCTATGTGATCGCCATTGTATATTCGCAAATACGCATATAATGAAATGGGGAGGCGGTTCAAGCCGTGGATTTATGACGCCGGCCACACCGCAGCGCCTTGAGCGTGATCAAGGCGGAGCCTGGGAAGGGGAGCAGGATCGACCCATGAAGAAGCCAGTCATCGCCATTCTGGGCGCCGGCCTCGGCGGCGCCATCGCAGCCTTCGAGATCAAGGCCGCGGTGGGGTCACGCGCCGAGGTCGTGGTCGTCTCCCGTGAAGAGACCTTTCACTTCGTGCCGTCCAACCCCTGGGTGGCCATCGGCTGGCGCAGCCGGGCGGCGATCGAGGTGGCGTTGGCGCCTGTGATGGCCCGCAAGAAGATCGGCTTCACACCAGTGGCCGCCCGGCGGGTCCATCCTTTGGAGAACCGCCTGGAGCTCGAGGACGGAGAGAGCCTCTTCTACGACTACCTGGTCATCGCGACGGGGCCGGAGCTGGCCTTCGACGAGATCGAGGGCCTGGGACCGGACGGCTTCACCCAGTCCATCTGTCATGTGGATCATGCCGAGAAGGCGGCTGAGGCCTTCGAGGTCTTCGCCCGCCAGCCGGGTCCGATCGTGGTCGGGGCGGTTCAGGGGGCGTCCTGCTACGGGCCGGCCTATGAGTTCGCCATGATCCTCGACACCGAGCTTCGGCGGCGAAAGATCCGCGACCGCGTGCCGATGACCTTCGTCACCGCCGAGCCCTATGTGGGCCATCTGGGTCTCGACGGGGTGGGCGACACCAAGGGCCTGCTGGAAGCCGAGATGCGCGACCGGCATATCAAGTTCATCACCAACGCCAGGGTCACCAAGGTCACCGACGGCCTGATGTCGGTGGAGGAGGTGGCCGAGGACGGCGCGGTGCGCGCGACCCACGACCTGCCCTTCGCCTATTCCATGATGCTGCCGGCCTTCCGCGGCGTCGCGGCGGTGGCGGGGATCGAGGGCCTGACCAATGCCCGCGGCTTCATCCTGGCCGACAAGCACCAGCGCAATCCCACCTATGACAACGTCTTCTCCCTGGGCGTCTGCGTGGCCATTCCACCGGTCGGCAAGACCCCGGTTCCGGTGGGCGTGCCCAAGACCGGCTTCATGATCGAGAGCATGGTCACCGCCATCGCCGAAAACCTGAGCCAGCTGCTCGATGGCCAGGCGCCGACCCATGAGGCGACCTGGAACGCCATCTGCCTGGCGGACTTTGGCGACGGCGGCGTGGCCTTCATCGCCCAGCCGCAGATTCCGCCGCGTAATCTGAACTGGGCGGCCGAAGGGGGCTGGGTGCATCTGGCGAAGGTGGGCTTTGAGAAATACTTCATCGGGAAGATCAGGCGCGGCGAGAGCGCGCCCTTCTACGAGAAGCTGGCCCTCGACCTGATCGGGGCCCGCAAGCTGAAAGCCTGACCATGGTCCAGATCGTCTGCCCCAACTGCGCCGCCGCCAACCGTATTCCGCCCGAACGGGACGCCCGCGCCGCCAAGTGCGGCCGCTGCGGCGAGGCCCTGTTCCAGGGGCGGCCGGTCGATGTGGACGCCGCGCGCCTGCAGGTTCACCGCCGCGCCAACCAGGGCCTGCCGGTGCTGCTCGACGTGTGGGCGCCCTGGTGCGGACCGTGCCGGTCGATGGCGCCCCATTTCGCCGCGGCCGCCCAGCGTCTGGAGCCGCGGGTGCGTCTTCTGAAGCTGAACGCCGATGAGGCGCCGGACGCCAGCGCCGCCCTGGGGGTGTCGGGCATCCCGGCCCTGATCCTCCTGAAGGATGGCCAGGAGGTCGCCCGCAAGGCCGGCGCCATGACCACAGATCAGATTATCGCCTGGATGAACCAGGCGCTCGCCCCGGCCTGACCGCCGGACTTTGCAAAGGACCACCCCGATGACCCTCGATCGCGCCGTCTTCGTCTTCGCCGGACTGGTCGTCCTGGCCGGCGTGGCCCTGGCCTATCTGGTCAGTCCCTGGTGGATGCTGCTCAGCGCGTTTGCCGGCGCCAACATGATCCAGGCCGCTTTCACCGGGTTCTGCCCCGCCGCCCTGGCGTTCAAGAAGCTGGGCTTCAAGCCGGGCGCGGCCTTCCGCTGAGCCTGGCCAGCTGATCCAGGGCGTCCTGCGCCAGGGCCAGGGTTATGTCTTCCGCGCCGATGGGTTGCGCCAGGGCCGCCGCCTGTCCCGCCCACTGATTACTGAAGTCGGCGCCTGGCCGAGCGGCGCGTAGCGGCGCCAGCGCGCCGGCGGCGGTGGGGAAGGGCGGCGCGGCCGTCGACATCGGCCCGATCTCGGCCATCAGCCGATTATAGAGCCCTCGCGCCGGCCGGCCCGTGAAGAGGTTCGTCACCGCCGTGCCGTCGTCCCGCGCGCTCGCCAGGGCCTGCCGATGGAAGTCGGGGATCAGCGATTCCGGGCTTCTCAGATAGGCCGTGCCCACCTGAACGCCTGCTGCGCCGAGCGCCAGGGCTGCGGCCATCCCACGGCCATCGGCGACGCCGCCCGCGGCGATCACCGGAACATCCACCGCATCGACGATCTGCGGAACCAGGGCGAAGGTCCCGGGCTGGGCGTTCATGTCACGGGTGAGGAAGCTCGCCCGATGGCCGCCGGCCTCGAAGCCCATGGCGATCACCGCGTCACATCCCCGCTCGGCGAGCCAGACGGCCTCTTCGACGGTGGTCGCCGAACTGATGATCCGCGCGCCGCTCGCCCGCACCCGGGCGAGCAGGTCGGGGGCCGGCAAACCAAAATGGAAACTGACCACCGCCGGCCGCACGGTCTCGACCAGCGCGCAGAAGGCCTCGTCGAAGGGGGCGCGGGACGAGGCCGGCCGCGGCGCCTCAGGATCCAGGCCGAGCTCGGCATAGTAGGGCGCGAGCGCGGCGATCCAGGCGGCCTCGGCTTCCGGATCGGGATCAGGCGGCGTGTGGCAGAAGAAGTTGAGGTTCAGCGGGCCATCAGCCTCCTGGCGGAAGGCCTCAACCTGGGCGAGGACCTCGTCCGGCGACAGCAGGGCGCAGGGCAGGGCGCCGAGGCCGCCGGCCCGGCTGACCGCCACCGCCAGGGCCACGCCGGAGGCGCCGGCCATGGGGGCCTGGAGAATGGGATGGCGAATCCCGAACAGATCGATCAGGCGGCGGTCGGGCCAGTCGGACATGGCGGCCTCACAGGGTCAGGACGATCAGCCTTGAACCTGACCCCAGGTCGGCGTGTCAAATCTCGCCCTAAAGCGCGCGGCCGCGGTTGATCTTGTAGAAGACCCCGCCCTCGTCCTGGCCGCCAAGCTCGAGCACGCCTTCGATGGTCTTGACCCCGTAGTCGAAGGTCACGCCCTTCTCGGTCTTGACCTCGATGAACTGCATAGGGCTGGGATTGAGGTGGAAGGGGCAGTCCGGCGGATAGGCCAGCAGGACGAAGTGGGTCTGGTTCGGCCCATTCTGCAGCGGCATCATGTAGCCGGAGACCTTCACCTTCTTGCCCTTCAGCGCCAGGACGCCGGCCGGGAAGGAGGGCTTGGAAACCACATAGCCCCGTTCGTCGGTGCGGGTGATCTCCTTGGTGGATTCCAGCAGGGCCCAGGCCACGCCGCCGGGGGGCGTGTCGGCCGGCTTCCACACACTCTCGGTTGGCGCAGCCGGGCGCGTCTGGGCGGCCACGGTGAGCGGGACCGTCTGAAAGGCGATCACGGCGGCGAGCAGCAGGCGTATGAGCATAACTCGGGCTCCTAACGGGTGTCGGCGAGGGTCTGGGCGATATCCACCCGGAAGACTTTCAAGGCGGGAACCAGGGCGGCGAGCCCACCCATGGCGATGGCCGCGACGACGATGACGGCTTCAGCCGGCTCGAAGCGCAGGGCGCTGAGGCCCATGTCCTGGAGCTGCGGGAAGGTGGCGGCGGCGAAGGCCACCACGCCATGCCCGACGATCACGCCGAGGATCGCGCCGGCCGCCGCCAGCAGGACGCCCTCCAGCACGATGTGGCCGAAGATCGCCGGCGGGCGGGCGCCCATAACCCGCAGCATGGCCATGTCGCCTTCACGCTGGCGCAGCGCCGAATAGAGGGCGACGAAAATCGAAAGCCCGCTGGTGATCATCAGCAGGACGGCGAAGGCGCGCACGGCATCGATCCCGATCCCCAGGAGCGACAGAAGACGGGTCATCTCCACCGCGGGGGCGGCGGCCTGGAGCTGGGTCTGGCGGTTGATGAAGCTCGGCAGGCGGACGGCGGCCAGGGAAGACCGATACTTCACCAACAGGGCGGTGACTTCGAGCTCGGCCCCCGCAGCATGGTGCGCCGGCTCATCGTCGTGGGCGGCTTCATCGGCGTGGCCGTGGCCGTCCTGCTCATGATCGTGCCCTGCGTGGTCGTCGTGCGCGGCCTCTTCGTGGTCTTCGTGCGGCCCGGTTCCAAAGCCGTGCGCGGCCCAGATGCTGGCCACGTGCGTAACGATGAGCCGATCGAGCACGGTCCCGGTCGGCGCCAGGATGCCAACCACTTCGAACGGCGTCTCCTCGTGGGCGTGACCATCGCCGGCCAGGCCATGGGAGCCTTCGAACTTCTGGCCGAGCCCTGCGCCCGTGCCGCGGGCCACCTGGGCGCCGATCACGGCCTCATAGGGGGCATCGAACATGCGGCCCTGTGCCATCTCGCCGCCAAAGTGAGTCACATAGGCGCTCTCGGTCCCGACGATCCGGTAGCTTCGGAAACTGTCGCCCAGAGCCAGGGGAATGACCTCGGCCACCGTGGGATCGCTGCGGAGCATGTCCACGGTCTCCAGCGGGATGTTCCCGGTGGGCACATCGACCTGGTAAATGCTGGAGAGGATCAGTTGCAGGGGCGAGCCCTTGGCGCCGACCACCAGGTCGATGCCTTGCGCGTCGCGGGCGAACCGCTCGCTGAGCTGGCTTGAGAACAGGACCAGGATCACCAGGGTCGCCACGCTGAGCGTCAGCAACAGGATGTTGAGGGCGGTGTTGAGCGCCCGGTCCTTCAGATAGGCGAGCGACAGTCCGGCCAGCGTCATGCCGCCACCTGCGGCGGGGTCAGGGCCAGGGTCCGCGGGAAGCGGTCGCGCAGGCGGTTGTCGTGGGTGGCGATGAGCAGCGTCGCGCCGGTCGCCTCGGCGGTGGATAGCAGGAGGTCCGCCATGGCCAGGGCGTTGGCGTCGTCCAGGGCCGAGGTGGGTTCGTCGGCCACCACGATGGCCGGCCGGGCGCAGAGGGCGCGGGCGATGGCGGCCCGTTGGCCTTCGCCCTGGCTCAGTTCCCGGGGCATGGCGTCGGCCCGATGGCCCAGGCCGACCTGCCCGATGAGCTCGTCGATGACCTTCGGCTCGGCTTGTCCTAGGGCCAGGGTTTGAGCCAGGGAGAGGTTCTGGCGAACCGTAAGGGCGGAGATCAGCCGGAGGGTCTGGAAGACCACCCCGATGGTGCGCCGGCGCAACTGGTCGCGCTTGGCCGGCGGTAGGGACGACATGGACTGGCCGTCGATCCGCACCTCTCCGGCGGTGGGCGTGATCAGGCCGGTGATGACATTGATCAGCGTGGTCTTGCCGCTGCCGGACGGACCGATCAGCAGCGTGTGTTCGCCACGCCCGGCGGAGAAGGACGCCACGTCCATGACGCAGCGGCCGCCGATCTCATGGCGCAGGCCCTGGACTTCGATAAGCCGTTCGGAAGGCGTCGTCATCAGATCGGCGCGTTATGCCCAGGATACAAGGAATGAAGGCGGCAGGCGGGCTGCTAGCGGGCGGAGGAGGCCCGGCTTTGATTGGTGTCGGCGCTGGCCAGCTGCGGTGCGTCGGGGCTGCGCTCAACCTTGATGGCGAACCGCGAGAGCAGGGCGGCGCGGGCGTTGGCCATGTCCCGCTCGCGCATCGCTTCGTGGGCGCGATTGTCGGCGTCGCGGCGCTGTTCCGGGGTCATGTCGCGATAGCTGAAATAGGCCGTCATCGGGCTGTAGAGGTCGCCATGCATGTCGCAGGCCTGAGCGGCCCCGGCGCCCAGCGCCATGCAAAATCCCAGCAGAACGACAGTACGCATAATGTCAGCCTCCGATTGCCTGGAGATGCTACATTCTAACATCTGTGATGGCGAGGGGCCTCGGCGGCTCCAGCCCGATACGACCGAAGCTGAGCAAGATTGCGGCGTCCCGCGCCCATCGCCTGGGCAGGTTTCCCGCCCAATCGGTCGTCGGCCGGCGTAGGATGGCCGCTCACGCTAGGCGCCGTCGGCGACTCACCTGCTCCCTAAGATCGAAGAGCCCCGCGCATGTCCTTCGCCGAACTGGCCTACCATGTGACGCCGATGGGCGCGCTCAGCCTGCGGCGGCGACGGATGCTGGCCCTGGACTGCGACGTCCTCGAGGTGAAGCTCGGCGAAGACTTCCTGATGTCGAGCCTGTTCACCGCCGGCGAGCAGGCCCTGGCCCACCTGTCGATCGAGGCGGCGCCGGCCGGCGACCTCGACGTCCTCGTGGGCGGGCTTGGCCTGGGCTATACGGCGGCGGCGGCGCTGGATCACGACCGGGTGCGGAGCCTGGCGGTGGTTGATGTGCTGCCAGACGTCATCGCCTGGCACAGGGCAGGGCTGGTTGACCTTGGCCCGCGGCTGTCCAGCGATCCGCGCTGCGCCCTGATCGAGGGCGACTTCTTCGCCATGGCCCGCAGCGGTGAGCTTCCGCCGCCCGGCCGCTTCCACGTGATCGCCGTGGATATCGACCACTCCACAGAGGCCTGGCTGAACGCCAGCCACGGCGACCTCTATGCCGAGGGCGGTCTGGGCAAGCTTGCCGCCTGCCTGCATCCCGGCGGGGTCTTCGGCCTCTGGTCGGACGCCGCCCCGGACGAGGTCTTCCTGGCCCGCCTGCAGCGCGTCTTTGCGCGGGCCGACACCGTGGTCGTACCCTTCGATAATCCCCTGCGCGAGGCGACCGAGAGCTGCACCATCTACCGCGCCTGGATCGACTGAGCCTCGCCTGCAGAAGCCTGGGGCGGAATCGGTTTCCAGTCCGCCGGGCGGGGGCTATGACGAGCCGATGGCCGACGGCGCGCTTCCAAGCCGCGGCTCCAGCCTATGAGGAGGTGGCGTGGACCACCAGAGCGAGCCCGATACTGGCGGCCCGGCCATCGCGGCCAATACGCCTGTCCTGTCCCTGGTGATCGCCGTCCTCAATGAGGCCGAGAACATCGAGGCGGTGACCGCCGATTGCCTCAGCCAGTTGGCCGGGGTGGGGCCGCTGGAGATCGTCTTTGTCGACGACGGCTCAACCGACGCCACCGCCCAGGTTATCCTGGGGTTGGCCGCCCGCCATCCGGAGATCCGACTGGTCGCGCACGACCGGCGCTGCGGCAAGTCCCAGGCCGTGCGCACCGGCGTGGCGGCGGCCCGAGCCCCCTGGATCGGCACCCTGGACGGCGACGGTCAGAATACTCCGGGCGACCTCGGCGACATGCTGGCCCTGGCCCAGGCGGCGCAAGGAACACGACCCCTGGTGGCCGGCGTCCGCGTCCGCCGGGACGATCCCTGGCCGCGCCTGGTCGCCACCCGCCTGGCTAACGGCTTCCGCGCCGCCGTGCTGAATGACCACTGTCCCGACACCGGCT
This sequence comes from Phenylobacterium sp., assembly GCF_030680185.1. Lineage (GTDB taxonomy): Bacteria > Pseudomonadota > Alphaproteobacteria > Caulobacterales > Caulobacteraceae > Phenylobacterium. The sequence goes on along the minus strand of NZ_JAUXVZ010000062.1, from coordinate 68,471 downwards.
GCGGGGTGAAGCTGTTCGGCCGCGAGGACTTCCTGCGTCTGCCATGCTTCGAGGGGATGCATCGCTTCCTGCCGGCCCTGTTCCAGTCCTACGGCCATCCGCTGATCAATCACCCGGTGACCCATCACGCGCGGCTGCATGGCCAGTCCAAGTACACCAATCTCGGCCGCGCCCTGGTGGGCGTCGGCGATATGCTGGGCGTGATCTGGCTGAAGAGCCGCATCCAGGCGCCGGTCGTCTCCGAGCGTCATCCATGACGGCGGCCGCCGCTGACCGCATGGGCCTTCGCGAGGGCCTGCTGCTGCTGATAGCGGCCCTCATTCTGCTGGTCCCGGGGCTGACCGGCCTGCCGCCAGTGGATCGGGACGAGTCTCGCTATGCGGTGGCGACCACGCAGATGCTGGCGAGCGGCGACTATGTGGATATCCGGTTCCAGGACCAGCCGCGCTATCTGCAGCCGGCCGGCGTCTACTGGCTCCAGGCCCTGAGCGCCGGCGCCTTCACCGAGCCCGAGGCGCGGCAGATCTGGGCGTTCAGGCTGCCGTCGCTGTTGGCGGCCCTGACCGCAGCCCTGGTCACCGGCTTCATGGCCAGCCTGTGGTTTGGCCGCTGGGCGGGATTGCTGGCGGGGCTGATGCTGGCGGCCTGCATGTCCCTGGGCTTCGAGGCGCGGATCGCCAAGACCGACGCCTCCCTGCTGGCCGCCGTCACCATCGCCCAGTTCGCCTTCATGCGGGTCTATGCGGGCGCCGCCCGGACGCGCTGGCCGGTGCTCGTCTTCTGGATCGCCCTGGGCGTCGGCATGATGCTCAAGGGGCCGATCATCCTGATCGTCGTCGGCCTGGGCGCGCTCGCCTTGGCCATCTGGGATCGAAGCCTGGCGCGGCTTAAGCCGCTGCAGCCCCTGTGGGGGTTGCCGCTCGCCCTGCTGGTCGCCGCCCCCTGGTATGTGATGATCGGCCTGGCCACCGACGGGGATTTCTTCCGCGTGGCGATCGGCGACAACCTGCTGCACAAGGTCGGGACCAGCCAGCAGTCGCACGGCGGGCCAATCGGCTACCACCTGATGGGGTTCGCCCTGACCTTTTGGCCGGGCGCCCTGCTGGCGGCGCTCGCCATCCCCTTCGCTTGGCGCGAGCGGGCGCGGCCGGAGATCCGGTTCCTGATCTGTTGGATCATCCCGGCCTGGCTGGTCTTCGAGTTCATCTCCACCAAACTGCCCCACTATGTCCTGCCGGTGTTTCCCGCCATCGCCACCCTGACGGCGGCGGCGATCACGGCGCAACGCCCCGCCGCCGGGCGGGTGCAAAAGGTGCTGTTTGGCCTCTTTCTGCTGCTCTGGCTGGCGGTCAGCCTGGCGCTGAGCGCCCTGGCGCCATTCGGGATCTGGACCTATGCGGCGCGGATCGACGTGCTGGCCGTGGTGCTGGCGGCCGGCGCCGTCGTCGCGGTCGGCGTGGTCGTCTGGCGCGTCCTGGCTGGGCGGCCAGACCAGGCGGCGCTGGCCGGCGTGGTCGCCGCGATCCTGGTGACCAGCAACACCTATGGCTATGCCTTGCCGCGCCTGGACAGCCTGTGGCTGAGCCCGCAGATCGTGACCCAGGCCCGCGCCGCCGCGCCGGCCTGTCCCCAGCCCGTGATCGTCAGCACGCCCTATCACGAGCCCAGCATGGTGTTCCTGAACGGTCCTGAGCACACGCGCCTGACTTCCACACCGGAAGCGGCGGCCGAGGCGCTCGCCACAGGCGCCGGGTGCGCCGTCGCCGTCATCGGCGCCCCGGAGACGCCGGCCTTCCTCGCCCGCGCCCAGGCGCTTGGCCTTTCGCCCCAACCGGCCGGCAAGGTGGCGGGCCAGAACTATTCCGACGGCGAAGACCTCGATCTGACCCTGTTCGTGGCCGGGGAGGGCGATCTTGCCCCCTGACCCGCGCCCTCGCCGCCGCACTGTGGTGGCGGCGATCGCGGTTCTGTCGCTGGTCACCCTGCTGGGCTTCGCCGCGCCGTTGCTGCCCCTGGGCGACGCCGAGGCGCTGGCCCGCACCGTCGACAAGATGAACGACGGCCCGCTGGCGCCCCTGTTCGGCGTGGCCATCTTCGCCGCCCTCGCCACCATCGGCGTGCCCCAGTTCGTCCTGATCAGCGCCCTGGTGCTGGTCTTCGGGCCCTGGGCCGGCTTCGCCTACAGCTGGACTGGCAAGATGATCGCCTGCGCCATGGGCTTCTTCGTCGGCCGGCGGTTTGGCGCGCAACTGGTGGCCCAGTATCAGTCGCCTTCGCTGGCGGATTTCATGGCCGGCCTCGCCCGTCACGGCTTCTGGGTCAGCGCCGGAATCCGCCTGGCGCCGACCGTGCCCTCTGTGGTGATCAATATCGCCGCCGGCGCCACGCCCATCGGCTTCTGGCCCTTCATCGCGGGAGCGGGCGTCGGCAGCCTGCCGAAGATGGCGCTGATGGTGTTCGGCGGCGCGGCCATGATCGAGGCTCTTCGGACCGGCAGCGCAGCGGCCTGGGGCGGGGTCGTGCTGGCGATCATCCTGTTCGGCCTGATGATGTGGGCCGTGCGCGGCTGGCGGGCCCGTCGCCTGGGCTGACTTTGCATAAGGCCTCGATAGTCCCTAGATTCCCGCGATGAGCGTCGCCTTCACCCGCGAGGAAGATTACGAGTCCCAGGCCGCCGACCTGCCGGACCGTCCGATCTCCCCCCGTCCCAACCTGGTCACCGCCAGCGGCCTGGCCGCCATCGAGACCGAACTCGCCGCGGCGCGCGCCGCCTATGGCGCGGCCCAGCAGCAGGGCGGGGTCAGCGCCGATCGCACGGCCATGGCCCGCGCGACGCGCGACCTGCGCTACTGGTCGGCCCGCCGCGCCAGCGCCCAGCTGACCGAGCCCGAGCCCGAAGCCGACAAGGTCCAGTTCGGCCGCGTGGTGGAGCTTGAGCGGGAGGACGGCCGCCGCCAGACCTTCCGCATCGTCGGCGAGGACGAGGCCCAGCCGGGGCAGGGGAGCATCTCCTATGTCTCACCGATTGCGCGGGCCTTGATGGGCCGGAGCGTCGGCGACGTGGCGCTGGTCAACGGCGCCGAGGTCGAGGTGATCGCCGTCAGGCTCTAATCTCTAGGTCTTGAGCGCGTTTCGTCCAGATAACCGGTTCCCACTTATCGGAACGCGCTCCAGGCCCTGTGGATAACCCTGATCGGCGATCATGAATTCCGCTGTCGCCTGAGGGACTTGGGTGCTAACGCTCAAGCTTCACTCAGGAAGAATATCCACAATGAAGTTGCTTGCCTCAGGCCTCACGGCCCTCGTCGTCCTGGCCGCCACCCCCGTCATGGCGGGCGAGCAGGATTTCACCCTGTCCAACGGCACCGGCTACACCATCGAACAGGTCTATGTGGCCCCCAGCCGTTCTGACGAATGGGAAGAAGACGTCATGGGCGCTGACGTGCTCGGCGACGGCGAAGAGGTGGATATCCAGTTCGACGCGGCGGAGAACGCCTGCAGCTTCGACCTCAAGGTCGTCTATGACGACGGCGAAGAGGCCGTCTGGCCGCGGCTGGACCTCTGCACCATTTCCAGTGTCTCGATCTTCTACAACCGCGCCACCGGCGCCACCTGGGCCGAAACCGAATAGGGTTTCGAACCGGCCCCTCCGTCTCGGCGGAGGGGCGACCAGCCTCAGCTCTTGCGGACGAACTCGGCCCGCAGCACCAGCCCCTTGATCCCCTCGTAGCGACAGTCGATCTCCTGGTCGTCCCCGGTCAGCCGGATCGACTTGATCACCGTGCCCCGCTTCAGGGTCTGGCCGGCGCCCTTGACCTTGAGGTCCTTGACCAGGGTCACGCTGTCGCCGTCCGCCAGCAGATTTCCCACCGAATCGCGAACCTCGACCTGACCGGCCGCCGCCGCGTTGGCCGCCGCCTCGCTGGCGCTCACCCACTCGCCGGTGGTCTCGTCATAGACGAAGTCGTTGTCGGCCGGGCTCATCGGGGCGGGTCCATGATGCTAAGGGGAGGCGGTTGCGCTTAAGGCAGATAGGCCCATCGCGCGTCTGGAGACAATGGAGGCGTCCGTGGCGCAGAACATCTACGACGATCCACAGTTCTTCGCCGGCTACAGCCAGTTACGTCGTTCGGTCGATGGGTTGGCGGGCGCGCCCGAGTGGCCGGCCCTGCAGGCCTTGCTGCCCAGCCTTAAAGGCGCGCGGGTAGTCGATCTCGGGTGCGGGTTCGGCTGGTTCTGCCGTTGGGCTGCGGAGGCCGGCGCCGCCGAGGTGCTCGGCCTGGACCTGTCGGCCCGGATGCTGGCGCGCGCGGCTGAGCTCACCGACGATGGCCGCATCACCTATCGGGTCGCCGATCTGGAGACTCTCGATCTTCCACAGGGGGCCTTCGACTGCGCCTTCAGTTCCCTGGCTTTACACTATGTCGAAGACCTTCGGCCGCTCTTCGCGAGCGTCCATGACGCCTTGGCGCCCGGAAGCCGGTTCGTCTTCTCGATTGAGCATCCCATCTATATGGCACCCCGCAGTCCCGGCTGGAGCCTTGGCGTTGACGGTCAAAGGACCTGGCCGGTCGACAGCTATCAGGCTGAGGGCCCACGCCGGACCAACTGGCTCGCTGATGGGGTGGTGAAGCATCACAGAAAGCTCGGCACGACCCTGAACCTGCTGATCCAGGCGGGCTTCGCCATCGGCCATCTGGACGAGTTCGGACCCTCGCCGGCCCAGATGGCGGAGCGGCCGGAGCTGGCGGAGGAACGGGAGCGGCCGATGTTCGCCCTGGTCGCGGCTGAACGCCTCTGATCGGCGCAGGGCGGCGATTCGGGTCTGGAGAAGGGGATGGAAATGGAGGCCTGGCCCGGAATCGAACCGGGGTGCACGGATTTGCAGTCCGCTGCGTAACCACTCCGCCACCAGGCCATCCTGCGCCGACGCCCCCTTGAAAGGATGCGCCGTCTTGAGCGGAGGCGGATCGCTAACAGAACCGCCCGCCCGCGGCAATCTCTCTTGCAGCGGGCGATTGCGCTCGGCTCAAGGCCGGACCTATAAGCGCGCTTCACACGAATACCGTCGAGGTCACATGGTCGACTTCTCCGCCGCCCGCCTGAACATGGTCGACAGCCAGGTCCGGACCAATGATGTGACCGACCTGCGGGTGCAGGACGCCATGCGCGTCATCCCCCGCGAAAGCCTCGTTCCGCCGGGCAAGGCCTATCTGGCCTATGCCGACGCCGAGGTGGAGTACGCCCCGGGCCGCTGGATGCTGGCGCCGCGGGACGTCGCCAAGCTGCTGCACGCCCTACAGATCCAGCCCGGCGAGCGGGCCCTGGCCATCGCCGCCCCCTATGGGGCCGCCGTGCTGGAACATGCTGGCCTGAGCGTGACCCGGCTGGAGGACGAAGACCTGAAGACCCCGCCCGCCGGCGAGTTCGACGTCATCATCTGCGAGGGCGCCGTGGCGCGCGCGCCGGAAAGCTGGACGGCGGCCCTGGCGCCCGGCGGCCGGCTGGCGGTGGTGGAGCGCGCAGGTCCTGTGGGCAAGGCGACGATCTATGCCCGCACCGAGACCGGACTTGCCCGCCGGGAGATATTCGACGCCACGCCCCGCTATCTGGCCGGGTTTGAGCCTGAACAAGGTTTCGCCTTCTAGGGCGTGCTGAAACACACCAGAAAGCCGGGCGTGAAAAAAGCTTAAGGTTAGGACCCCTGGTCGAGTTGGAAACAGCCGGTCATATAGGGGTCATCTGTCTCGTCGTCGTCGGGGATTACGCATGTTCATCAGCCGTCGTGCAGGCCTGCTGGCCGCCGTCTTCAGCGCTGGTCTGGCCTTCGGATCTCCGGTCGCCGCCGAATCCCTGGCTGACGCCATCGCGCTCGCCTACCAGACCAATCCGACGCTTCAGGCCCAGCGCGCGACCCTGCGGGCCCTGGATGAAAACACGGTTCAGGCCCGTTCGGGCTGGCGGCCGAGCCTCAGCGCTTCGGCGTCAGGCGAGTATCGCGAAACGCGCACCCCTGCCGGCGCCGCGGGGCTGGTGGACACCAACAATGATGGCGTCCCCGACTCCCCGGCCGTTGATGGGATCGTCGAACGTAACGGAGCCACGGCCGGCATCAACCTCAGCCAACCCATCTGGACCGGCGGTCGCGTCGCATCGGCTGTCTCGGCCGCCCAGGCCGACGTGCTGGCCGGGCAGGAAAACCTCCGTCGCATCGAGGCCGAGGTGCTGGGTGGCGTGATCGTCGCCTATGTGGACGTGCGCCGTGACATCGAGGCCCTGCGCATCCGCCAGGACAACGTGCAGGTCCTGCGTCGCCAGCTCGAAGAATCCGACGCCCGGTTCGAGGTCGGCGAGATCACCCGCACCGATGTCGCCCAATCCCAGGCCCGCCTGGCCGCCGCCGAGGCGCAGATGCGGTCTGCCGAGGCCCAGCTGGCCATCAGCCGCGCCGGCTACGCCGCCATCGTCGGCCAGAATCCCGGCGATCTGGAGCCGGAGCCCCCGCTGGCGCCTATCCTGCCCCCCTCCGTCGAGGTCGCGTTCGCGGCTGCGGAGATCAACAATCCGCAGGTTCGCCAGGCGATGTACAACGCCCAGGCCGCCGAGGCCCGCGTGTCGGCGGCCCGCGCCGAGCGCATGCCCAACCTGGCCGTGAACGCCAGCCTGGGCTGGAGCGGGCTGGCCGAACCTTTCGAGCCCTCGGACTATTCCCGGAACATCACCGGCCGGGCGACGCTGACCGTGCCTCTGTTCACCGGCGGCCTGACCAATTCCCGCGTCCGCGCCGCCCGCGAGCGCGAGACCGCCAGCGAGCTCGGCGTCGAACAGGCCCGCCGCACGGCCCTGCAGAACGTGACCCAGGCGTGGAGCCAGCTGCTGGCCGCCCGCGCCAATATCGGCTCTACCGACGAGCAGGTTCGCGCCGCGCGGATCGCCGCCGAAGGCGTGCGTCAGGAACAGCAGGTCGGCCTGCGCACCACCATCGACGTGCTCAACGCCGAGCAGGAGCTTCGGTCCGCCGAGCTGGCGCAGATTTCGGCCCGCCGCGACGAGTACGTGGCGGCCGCCTCGGTGCTGTCGGCCGTCGGCCGGCTGGACGCGGCCAATCTGATCCCGGACGTGGATCGCTATGACGCCCAGGCCAATTCCCGCGGCCTGCGCTTCGCCGCCGGTTGGGTTCCCTGGGAAGTCCCCATCAGCCTGGTCGATTCGGCCCTTGTGCCAGTCACCGAGGAGCTGCCCCGCGACACCCCGATGGCCACGGCCAACTAGCCTTTTGGCGTGCGGCCTTCGCGCAGGGCGATAAGCGCCTTGCGCGGGCAGGGGAAAATTGCAGGATCGATCTATCGCGCCTAGGCTGGCGCACGGATTCTCACCTGAAGTCATAACGGCGGCCACATGTCCGATCAGACCTCCCAAGAACCGACGATGGAGGAAATTCTCGCCTCCATTCGCCGCATCATTTCGGAGGACGACGCGCCTGCAGATGAGGCGAAGGCCGACGAGGGCGAGGCCCCCGCCGAGGAGGCCGCCGCCGAGGCGCCGGCCTACACGCCCGAGCCTGAGCCCGAGCCCGAACCGGCGCCCGCCTATGAGGCTCCTGCGGCCGAGGAGGACGACGAGCCTCTGGAGCTGACCGAGCGGGTCGATCAGGTCGGCGATCTTGACGTCTATAGCCCGACGACGGCGCCGGCCGCGGCCGAGCCGGAATCGGCGGCCTATGCGCCCCCGCCCGCGGCGCAACCCGCGCCGTCCTACGCCGAACCGTCCTCCGACGAGGGCCTGCTGAGCCAGACGGCGGCGACGGCCGCGGCCTCGGCCTTTGGACAGCTTTCGGCGGCCATTGGCATGCCGCATACCGATCGCACCCTCGAGGACGTGGTCCGCGAGATGCTGCGTCCGCTGCTCAAGCAGTGGCTGGACGACAATCTCCCGCAGATCGTTGAGGCCTCGGTCCGCGAAGAGGTCGAGCGCATCGCCCGCGGGCGCGTACGCTAGAATTTCTGTCTCTCGCGCCTTCGGGTGTGTGAGTCGCCGAACCCGCCCCGCCAGGGCGGGTTCGTTCGTTTCGGCGCAGCATCCGGCTTTCGCGCAAGCGCGCGGGCCTGTATGGACCCCCTGATCCGCCATGCTTGAAAAGACCTTCGATCCCAAGACCGCCGAGCCCCGCCTCTATGAGGCCTGGGAGCAGTCGGGCGCGTTCGCCCCCACCGACGATCCGAACGCCGAGCCGTTCTCCATCGTCATCCCGCCGCCGAACGTCACCGGCTCCCTGCACATCGGCCATGCGCTGAACAACACGCTTCAGGACGTGCTGATCCGGTTCGAGCGGATGCGGGGCAAGGCCGCGCTCTGGCTGCCGGGCACCGACCACGCCGGCATCGCCACCCAGAACATCGTCGAGCGCCAGCTGGCCGAGGCCGGCAATATGAGCCGCCGCGACCTGGGTCGGGACGCCTTCGTCGAGAAGATCTGGGAATGGAAGGCCAAGTCCGGCGGGACCATCGTCAACCAGCTGCGTCGCCTGGGCGCCTCGTGTGACTGGAGCCGCGAACGCTTCACCCTGGATGAGGGCCTGTCGGCCGCCGTCCGCAAGGTGTTCGTGCAGCTCCACAAGGAAGGCCTGATCTATCGCGATAAGCGGCTGGTGAACTGGGACCCCCATTTCCAGACCGCCATCTCCGACATCGAGGTCGAGCAGCGCGAGGTCGACGGCGCCTACTGGCACTTCGCCTATCCGCTGGAGGACGGCTCGGGCGAGATCGTCGTGGCCACCACCCGGCCGGAGACCATGCTGGGCGACACCGCCGTCGCCGTCCACCCCGACGACGAGCGCTATAAGCATCTGGTCGGCAAGGCCGTGCGCCTGCCCATCGTGAACCGGCCGATCCCGATCATCGCCGACGAATATCCCGATCCCGAAAAGGGCTCGGGCGCGGTCAAGATCACGCCGGCCCACGACTTCAACGACTTCCAGGTGGGCAAGCGCCACAACCTGCCCGTCATCAACGTCTTCGACGATTTCGCGCGGATCAACGAGAACGCGCCGGAAGACTACCGCGGGCTGGACCGGTTCGCCGCGCGCAAGAAGGTGGTCGAGGCGTTCGAGGCCCTTGGCCTGCTGCGCGAGATCGAGAAGACCCGCCACGTCGTCCCGCACGGGGACCGCTCGGGCGCCGTGGTCGAGCCCTATCTGACTGACCAGTGGTACGTTGACGCCAAGACCCTGGCGGGTCCCGCCATCAAGGCGGTGGAGGAGGGGCGCACGGTCTTCGAGCCCCGCAACTGGGACAAGACCTATTTCGAATGGATGCGGAACATCCAGCCCTGGTGCATCTCGCGCCAGCTCTGGTGGGGCCATCGCATTCCGGCCTGGTATGGCCCTGACGGCAAGCCCTTCGTCGCCGAGACCGAGGACGAGGCCAAGGCCGCCGCCCGCGAGCACTATGGCCGCGACGAACCCCTGGTTCAGGACGAGGACGTCCTCGACACCTGGTTCTCCTCAGGCCTTTGGCCGTTCTCCACCATGGGCTGGCCTGAGAAGACCAGCGACCTGGCGCGCTTCTATCCGACCCACACCCTGATCACCGGCTTCGACATCATCTTCTTCTGGGTCGCCCGGATGATGATGCAGGCGATCCACTTCACCGGCGAAGTTCCCTTCAAGCGGGTCTTCATCAACGCCCTGGTTCGCGACGCCGAGGGCAAGAAGATGTCCAAGTCCAAGGGCAATGTCCTGGACCCTCTGGAGCTGGTGGACGAGTTCGGCGCCGACGCCCTGCGCTTCACCCTGACGGCCATGTCGGGCCAGGCGCGCGACATCAAGCTGTCGCGTCAACGCATTGAAGGCTATCGGAACTTCGGCACCAAGCTGTGGAACGCCACGCGATTCTGCCAGATGAACGGCTGCGCCCGGGCCGACGGCTTCGACCCCGCCGCGCTGCAGGTCCCGCTGAATCGCTGGATCGTCGGCGAGGCCGCCCGCACCAGCCAGGCCGTGACCAAGGCCCTGGACGGCTGCGGCTTCGACGAGGCCGCGGGCCTGCTCTACCGCTTCATCTGGAACGTCTATTGCGACTGGTACGTCGAGCTCGCCAAGCCGCTGCTGAACGGCGAGGACGCCGCGGCCAAGGCCGAGACCCAGGCCACGGCGGCCTGGATCCTGGACGTCATCCTGACCCTGCTGCACCCGATCATGCCCTTCCTGACCGAAGAGCTCTGGGCGCAGACGGCCGGCGAGGGCGCTGCGCGCCAGCACCAGGGCTTCCTGATGACCGCGCCCTGGCCTGAGCTTGGCGACGACCTGATCGACGCTGCCGCTGAAGCCGAGATCGGCCTGATCATCGCCGCTGTGAGTGAGGGGCGGTCGGTTCGCGCCGAACTGAACGTGCCGCCCGGCGCCCGGCCCGACCTGCTGGTCATTGAGGCCACCCCCGCGCAGCGGGATGTCCTGGCCCGCTCCGCGCCGGTCATCTGCCAGACCCTGCGCGTGGCCAGCGTGCAGGCGGTGGAGCGCGCGCCGGACGGGGCGATTCCCTTTGTCGTGGAAGGCGCGACGCTCGCCCTGCCGGTGGCGGCCTTCATCGACCTGGCTGCTGAGCGGGCGCGCCTGACGAAGGAGATCGCCACCCTGGCCTCGGACGTCGCGCACACCGCCAAGAAGCTGGGCAATCCCGACTTCGTGGCCCGCGCGCCCGAAGAGGTGGTCGAGGAAAACCGTGAGCGGATGGCCGAGGCGCAGGCCGCCAAGGCCAAGCTCGAGGCCGCCTTGCAGCGCCTGGCCGGGGTCGGCTGACCAGCGCGATCGCTGCGCCCGTCAGATCAGGCGGCGGTTTGCGCCTTGGCCGTCTCTGGTCCCTTGCCTTGGGGCTGCGGACCCATGACCTGGGCGGCCAGGGCCAGCAGGTCGCGGTGTGCAATCGGCTTGGCCAAGACCGCATCCATGCCGGCGGCGAAGCACTTCTCCTCGATCTCGGTCCCGGTCTGGGCCGTGAGGGCGACGATGGGCGTCTCGGCGTTGAGCGGGCAACTGGCGCGGATGGCGCTGGTGGCCGCAAGGCCGTCCATCACCGGCATGTTGACGTCCATCAGGATCAGGTCGAAGGGCTCGGCCATGGCCAGATCAATGGCCATCTGGCCATTGTCGGCCTCCACCGTCGTGACGCTGGGCGAGCCGATGAACAGGCGCACCAGCTCACGATTGACAGGATGATCGTCGACGATCAGCACCCGGCCGGAGAGGCCTGGGGCCGCCTTGACATCGCTCGGCTGCTCGGCGGGGGCGACCTTCGGCGCGGCCTGCGGGGCGGGGATTTCGACCCAGAAGCAGGCGCCGGGTTGATCGCGGTTCTCCGCGCCGATCTCGCCGCCCATCAGGTCCACAAGCTCTTTTGAAATGGCCAGGCCAAGACCCGAGCCGCCATGCTTGCGCGTCACGCTGGAATCGCCCTGGGCGAAGCGCTGGAACAGCCGCTTGCGATGGGCTTCGGGAATGCCCGGGCCGCTGTCGATCACCTCGATGCGCAGGCGCTCCCCGTCTGCGCCGGCCTCGCCAAGGCGGATGCGGACGGCGCCGCGATCGGTGAACTTTACGGCGTTGCCCGCCAGATTGAGCACCACCTGCCGCAGACGCAGACTGTCCACCTGTCGGTCGGCGCAGAGCAGCTCGTCGGTGATCTGCAGCGTCACGCCCTTGACCGAGGCCTGCACCGAAAGAATGTCGCGCACCTCTTCGGCCAGCGCAGGAATATGGGTCGGCTCAAGCTCCAGCTCGATGTGACCCGCCTCCAGCTTGGAGACGTCGAGCACATCGTTGATCAAGGCCAGCAGGGCCTGGCCCGCGGTGGAGATACGCGCCACATGGGCGCTTGCCGCCCGGGGCAAGTCCGGCGTCTTGGCCAGCAAGGCGGAAAAGCCCAGGATGCTGGTGAGCGGCGTCCGCAGCTCATGGCTCATATTGGCGAGGAAGGCCGCCTTGGCCTCGACCGCGGCCTCCAGGCGCTTCTGAAGGGCGCGCTGCGCGGTGACGTCGCGATAGACGCTGACCACCTCGGTGGCCCGACCTTGTCCGTCGCGCACCAGGCTGGAGGCGCCTTCCAGCCACACCGTGTCTCCGGCGCTGGTGAGGACGGGGTAGGGCGCTTGCATCACCTCATCGGTCGGCGAGCTGTCGAACAGCCGGCCCAGGGCGATCAGGACCGCCTCACGATCCTTGGGCGGCACAAAGTCGGTGAAGCAGCGGCCAACCACCTCCTCGGGCGCATAGCCAAGGGCGCGCGTAGAGGGCGAGGCATAGGATATCCGGCCGTTGCGGTCGGCGCGCACCAGGATGTCGTGGCAGTGATCCGACAGCATGCGATAGCTCGCCTCGCTTTGGATCAGGCGGGCCTCGGTCTCCCGATGCAGGGTAAGTTCCAGCCGCAGGCGCAGGGCGTCCTCCACGGCGTCGGCCAGGGTGCGCAACTGCCGCCGCTCGGCCTCGCTCATCGGCGGCCGCGGGCTGGTGTCCAGGACGCACAGGGCGCCGATCGCTTCGCCCGTCGGCGCGTGGATCACGGCGCCGGCATAGTAGCGCAGGCCCATCTCGCCGGTGACCAGCGGATTGTCCGCCATCCGGGGATCCAGCCAGGTGTCGGGCGCCTCCAACACCCTTTCCCCCGTGGCCACGGCATGGACGCAGAAGGACTGGCGGATGTCGGTTTGCGGCAGATCCAGCCCCACACGAGCCTTGAACCACTGACGATCGGCATCCAGGAGGCTGATGGCGGCGATGGGCGCATTGAAGATCTGGGCCGTCAGGCCGACCAGCGAGTCGAACGAGGCTTCTGGAGCGGAATCGAGAATTTCGAGCCGATTTAGCGCCGCTAAGCGTGCGGCGATGGCGGGATCCATGGGGCGCGCTCCAGAAAACATAGGTTTCAACGTGGTCTGACGTGATTAAGGACCTCTTTCAGACCCCTGCGGCCCGCGGCCGCAGCCTGGGTTGAGCCGTGACGAACACATGTTTGCCTCCAGCCTCAGGTTATGCTTGTTCACCCAGGACGACGCGGGGTGATTTGAGCCCTGCGCAAGCATTAGGAGAACGCTCATGACCGAGGCCGCTCTGCCTCCCGGCTGGCCAGCCATGTCCATCGCCGACGCCCACGCCCTGCTGGGCGCGCCGGGCTCCCCGCTGGAGATCGAAGAGGTCACCGTGCGCGGCGTGACCATGAAGGCCTGGAAGAACTCGCCGCCGTCCCTGCGCTCCGTGGTCGAGGCCGGCCGCGCCCATGGCGAGCGGATATTCCTGGTCTATGAGGACGAGCGCGTCTCCTTCGAGGCCTTCCATCGCGCCGTGGCGACGCTGGCCAAGGAATTCGCCAGCCAGGGCGTGACCAAGGGCGACCGGGTCGCCATCGTCATGCGCAACCTGCCGGAATGGGTGGTGGCCTTCTATGCCGGCGCCTCGCTGGGCGCGATCGTCACCCCGCTCAACGCTTGGTGGACCGGGCCGGAGCTGGAGTATGGCCTGACCGATTCCGGCGCCAAGGTCGTCGTGCTGGACGCCGAGCGCTACGAGCGCCTGACCGAACACCTGCCCAACTGCAAGGACCTGGTCCGGGTCTATGTCTCCCGCGAAAGCGACGAGATCGCCCATCCGGAAGTGACCAAGCTTGAGGACGTTCTCGGCGAGGCCAATAACTGGGCCGACCTGCCGGACCTGCCGTTGCCGGACGTCGAGATCGACCAGGATGACGACGCGACCATCTTCTACACCTCGGGCACGACGGGTAAGCCCAAGGGCGCCCTGGGCACCCATCGTGGTGTGAACTCCAACATCCTGACAGCCGGCGCCGCCGGCGCCCGGCGCTTCCTTCGCCGGGGCGAGATGCCGCCGGCGCCGGACCCGGACGGCCCGCAGCGTTCGTCGCTGATCTCGGTGCCCTTCTTCCACGTCACCGGCTGTTTCGCGGTGCTGAACCCCAGCCTGTTCGGCGGGGCCAAGCTGGTGATGATGCACAAGTGGGACGCCGTCCGCGCCTTCGAGCTGATCGAGCGCGAGAAGATCCAGTCGGCCGGCGGCGTGCCGACCATCGCCTGGCAGCTGATCGAGCATCCCGCCCGGGCCAACTATGACCTCTCGTCCCTGGAGTCCGTGGCCTATGGCGGCGCCCCCTCGGCGCCGGAACTGGTCCGCCGGCTCAGCGAGACCTTCCCCAAGTCGCAGCCCGGCCAGGGCTGGGGCATGACCGAGACCTGCGCCACGGTGACCAGCAACGGCGCCGAGGACTATGTGCACCGGCCCGACAGCTGCGGACCGGCCGCGGCGGTGGCCGAGCTGAAGATCGTCGATCCCGCCGATGGCGTGACCGAACTGCCCATCGGCGCGGTGGGCGAGCTGTGGGCCAAGGGGCCGATGGTGGTGAAGGGCTACTGGAACAAGCCCGAGGCGACCGCCCAGACGTTCGTCGACGGCTGGGTGCGCACCGGCGATCTGGCGCGGCTGGATGAGGAAGGCTTCTGCTTCATCATCGACCGGGCCAAGGACATGCTGATCCGAGGCGGCGAGAACATCTACTGCGTCGAGGTCGAGAACGTCCTCTATGACCATCCGGCGATCATGGACGCCGCCATCGTCGGTGTGCCCCACCGCACGCTCGGCGAAGAGCCCGCTGCGGTCGTGACCCTGAAGCCCGGCGCCGAGGTGACCGAGCAGGAACTGCGGGCCCACGTGGCCGAGCACCTGGCGGCCTTCAAGGTGCCGATCGCGGTGAAGTTCTGGCACGAGACCCTGCCGCGCAACGCCAACGGCAAGATCCTGAAGAACGAGCTGAAGAAGCTGTTCGAGGAACCGGCTGACGCCTGAATGATGGGCCGTAAGCGCGCCGACCTTCTCCTGGTCGAGCGCGGCCTGTTCGACAGCCGCGCCAAGGCCCGGGCCGCCATCGAGGCGGGCCGGGTCATGGTCGGCGGCGAGCCCGTGCGGCGCCCCGCCGACCTGCTGGACGAAGACATCGAGATCGCCGCCGAACCCGCCCATCCCTGGGTCGGGCGCGCGGCGCTGAAGCTCGTCCACGCTCTGGACACCTGGCCGATCAGAGTTGAGGGCCGGCTGGTCCTGGATATCGGCGCCTCCACCGGCGGGTTCACCGAGGTCTGCCTGAGCCGGGGCGCAGGACGGGTCTGCGCCGTCGATGTCGGGCGAGGCCAGCTGCACCCAAAGATCGCCGGCGACCCACGGGTGTTGAGCCTGGAGGCTACCGACGCCCGCGATCTGGACGAGGATCGCATCGGCTTCGCGCCCGAACTCCTCGTTTGCGATGTGAGCTTCATCAGCCTGACCAAGGCTCTGCCGAAGGCTCTCACCCTGGCCGTTCCGGGCGCCGACCTGGTGGCGCTGGTCAAGCCTCAGTTCGAGGTGGGGCCTGGAGCTGTGGGGAAGGGCGGCGTGGTGAAGGACGAAGCGGCCCGGGCGCGCGCACTGGCCGAGGCGGAAGCCTTCCTGGCCGCCGCCGGCTGGACCGTGAACGGCTCTGCGCCAAGCCCGATCACCGGGGGCGATGGGAACATCGAGTTCCTGGTCTGGGCGACCAAGGTGGCGTGATCTACGAAAAAGGCCGCCCACCCGAAGGTGGACGGCCCATTCTGTTCAAGTTCGCTCAGGTCTTAGTCGACGACCTGATAGCGGCCCGAATTGTCGCGGCAGACGCGCACGAAGCGCTTCTGGGTCGAGCCGTCGGGCATGTAGATCGGGCTCTCGGCGATGCTGCAACCATCGGCGCCGGGCTGCTGGGCCACCGAATAGGTCCGGCCGTAGCGGTCATAGGCCTGGCCATACGAGCTCGACGAATAGCCGTAGCGCTGGCTGTCATAGGACGAACCGTAATAGCCGGGCGCAGCCCCGCTCTGGTAGTAGCCGCCCTGATACTGGGGCTGGCTGTAGCCGTAGGACTGACCATAGCCCTGGCCGTAGCGGTTCTGATCGTAATAGCGGCCGTCGTTGTAATAGCTGTTCTGGGTCGTGCGGTTGTCATAGCCGGGCGCGCAGGCTGCGGCCCGATTGCCGACCGCCGCGCCGGCCGCCGCGCCGAGCGCGCCGCCCAGCAGAGCGCCTTCGGTGCGCACGCCGCCGGCTGCGGCGTTGGAGCCGATCACCGCGCCCAGCGCTCCGCCGATGAGGGCGCCTGCCGTGCTGCGGTTGGTCTGATCGCGACGGCAGGGGTCGTAATAGGTGTTGCCCTGGGTCTGGCCGTAATAGCCGTACGACTGGGCCGAGGCCATGGTCGGGGCGGCCGCAGCGGCGGCGAGAGTGGCGACGCCCGCAACCGCGGCGACGGCGCCCTTGGCGATGGTGGAACGGGTGGACATCGTAGCTCTCCCTTGAGCGGAAAATCGTGGACGGCGGTGAAGCTCGCCCTTGTCGATCTCCAATATGGCGGCGCTTTCCTGAACGGCCCTTGAGTGGGTCGTTCATGTTCGTTCATCTTGCCTGCGACGAGCCAGCCGTGGCGTCGGGCGTCAAAATGTGAAATGGCCCTGGGGATGCGAAGTTCCAAGCCCGTCCGCCGTTCCGCCCCCCGTCCGCCGCCGGGACCCGGCCCCGAGATCGAGGTGACGATCGCCGAGATGGGTGGGGAGGGCGACGGCTTGGCGCCTGGGCCGATCTTCGCCTCCTTCACCTTGCCTGGTGAACGGGTGCGTGTGGCCGGGACCGGCGAGCGACGCAAGACCCTGGCGATCCTGGAGCCCAGCCCCGAGCGGGTCGAGCCGCCTTGCCCGCACTTCGGCCTCTGCGGCGGCTGCGCCCTGCAGCACTGGCGCACTGAATCCTACCTCGCCTGGAAGCGCGATCGCCTGATCGGAACCCTGGCCCGCCAGCATATCGAGACCGAGGTCCTGCCGATCTTCGCCTCGCCGCCGTTCAGCCGTCGCCGCGTGGCGCTGCACGCCCGCCAGGGCGCGCGGGGTGAGGCCCGCCTGGGCTACAAGATTCGCAATTCGTGGGACCTGGTGGACATTCAGGTCTGTCCCATCGCCGATCCCAAGATCACCGCCGCCCTGCCGGCCATGCGCCGTCTGGCGGCGCCGCTGTTCGAGCATCCGAAATCGGCGCCGACCCTGCACGTCACCGCCACCGATGACGGGATCGACATCGACATCACCGGCGTCGAGCGCAAGAGCGGCGGCCTGTCGGCCGACGCCCGCATGCGCCTGGCCGAGCAGGCCGCGGCCGGCGGTTTCGCCCGCGTCTCGATGGACGGCGAGATCGCCTATATGGACCAGACGGCCCCCAGCGTGCGCCTGGGCGATGTCCGCGTGGTCCTGCCGCCGGGCGCCTTCCTCCAGGCCGTGCCGGCCGCCGAGCGGGCCATGGTCGATTTCGTGGCCAAGGCCGCCGCAGGCGCCGAGTGGATCGCCGACCTCTATTGCGGCGTGGGCACCTTCACCTTCGCCCTGGCGCAGATCGCGCCTGTTTATGCCGCCGATGGCTCGGCCCCGGCCATCGCCGCGCTCAACGCCGCTGTCGCCACCGCGCCGGGCCTGAAGGGCGTCACAGCCGAAGCCCGCGACCTGGTCCGCCGCCCGTTGCTGATCCAGGAGATGAAGAAGATCGACTTGGCCGTCTTCGACCCGCCCCGCGCCGGCGCCGCCGAGCAGGTGGTCGAGATCGCGGGCTCCAAGGTCAGTCGCGTCATCGGCGTCTCCTGCAATCCCGCCACCTTCGCGCGTGACGCCCGCGCCTTGATCGACGCCGGCTTCCACCTGGAGCAGGTGTTGCCCGTGGATCAGTTCCTGTGGTCGCCGCATGTGGAGCTGGTGGGCGTCTTCAGCCGCTAGTCAGCCGAACAGATCCACCTGATCGCCGACGCGGGGCGGGACCTT
Organism: Phenylobacterium sp.; assembly: GCF_030680185.1. Taxonomy (GTDB): domain Bacteria; phylum Pseudomonadota; class Alphaproteobacteria; order Caulobacterales; family Caulobacteraceae; genus Phenylobacterium. The sequence goes on along the minus strand of NZ_JAUXVZ010000062.1, from coordinate 50,609 downwards.
GAAGGCCGATAGGTCGAGGTCGGGCAGGGTCTGGTCGAGGCCATAACGCCGGCGCGCCGCCCGGAACCTCTGGCCCATCATCTGGGCCACCGGACCCTGGCCCTTCATCCGGGCGCCGAAGGTGGCGTCATAGGCCTTGCCGCCGCGCATCTGGCGCACCAGCGACATCACCCGGGCCGCACGGTCGGGATGATCGGTGGCCAGCCATTCCTCGAACAGGTCCTTGATCTCCAGGGGCAGGCGCAGGGCGACATAGCCGGCGCCCACAGCGCCAGCCTGGGCGCTGCGCTCCAGCACCGCTTCCATCTCGTGGTCGTTCAGGCTGGGGATGGCCGGAGCGAACATCACCACCACCGGCACGCCGGCCCTCGCCAGGCCTTCCACCGCAGCCAGCCGCCGCTCCGGCGTGGCGGCGCGGGGCTCCATGCTGCGGGCCAGCTTGCGGTCGAGGGTGGTGATCGAGATGGCGACCCGCGTCAGGCCCCGTGACGCCATCTCGCCCAGGATGTCGGCGTCCCGCAGGATCAGGGCGGACTTGGTGATGATGGTGAAGGGGTGGCTGAACCGCTGCAGCACCTCCAGCACCTGGCGGGTCACCCGCTGCTGGCGTTCGATGGGCTGATAGGGATCGGTGTCGCCGCCGATATGGATGACCCGGGGCTCATAGCGCGGCGCCGACAGCTCCTTTTCCAGCAGGGCGGCGGCGTCCGGCTTGAAGAACAGCCGGCTCTCGAAATCCAGCCCGGGCGAAAGGCCAAGAAAGGCGTGGGCGGGCCGGGCGTAGCAGTAGATGCAGCCGTGCTCGCAGCCCCGATAGGGATTGATCGAGCGGTCGAAGCCCACATCAGGGCTGGTGTTGCGGGCGATGATCGTCCTGGCCTTGTCCGGCAGGACATGGGTGCGAAGCGGCATTGGCGCTTCGTCGTCTGCGGTCCAGCCGTCATCGAAGGCTTCGCGCTGCTGGCTCTCGAAACGCCCGCTGGCATTGGTGCGCGCGCCGCGGCCGCGGATCTGCTGAGTGAAGGTGACCATGGCGCCACAAACTAGCGGCCCGAATGGAACATAACAAGAACAGTATTGACCCGGCCGCCGAAGCGCCGCCTTTGGCGCCATGATCACTGTCATCGTGCCTGCCCATGATTCCGCCGAGGCCCTCGCCGGCCTGCTCGCCGCCCTGGTGCCGGCGGCTGTGGAAGGGCTGGTGCGCGAAGTCATCGTGGCCGATGGCGATTCCGATGCGGCGACCGCGGCGCTTTGCGAAGACGCCGGCGCGACCCTGCTGCGGGGCTCGATCGCTGCGGCCGCGGCCATCGCCAAGGGCAACTGGCTGCTGATCGTCACGCCTGAGATGCGATTCCCCAGCCGATGGATCGAGGTCGTGGCCGATCACAGCTCCCGCGCCACCCGGCCGGCTCTGCTGCTGCCGCCCCTGAAGAGCGGATGGTTTGCGGGCCGGCGACAGGCCAACAGTGCAGGGTTGTTGATCCGCACGCGAGACTTCGGCGGGACGCAGGGGGATCTGAGGGTGCTGCGGGCGCAGTTCGGCCGCGGCGCCGTGCGCCTCGGCTAGGGAAAACCCTAGAACTTCATCTTGCCGTCGAAGTCGAGGCGGGCGTCGATGATCCGGGCGCCACGGGCCGCTGCGTCCAGGGTGCTGGAGGGCTGGCCGAAATGGTCGCGATAGGACCAGTAGGCGGCCACGACCTTTTCCACATAGTTGCGGGTCTCGACCGAGGGCAGGCACTCGATGACCAGCAGGCTGTCGGCCTGGGGTCCGACCATGGCCACGGTCTTCTGCAGCGTGCCGGGGCCGCCATTATATGCCGCCACCACCTGGAGCAGGTCGTAGCCGACCCCGCGCTCCATGAGCCAGGTCAGGTAGTCCTGGCCGACGCGCAGGTTAAAGCCTGGATCGAAAAGCGGGCTCATATCCTGGCGCAGCTTGTCGTCGCCGGCCGCCCGAGCGGCTGCTTCCGGCATCAGCTGCATGAGGCCGACGGCGCCGGCGGGGGAGACCGCGGCAGGGTTGAACCGGCTCTCCTGATTGACGATGGCGTAGACCAGCGACTTGTCGATGGTGAAGCCCCACTTGGGCTCCAGCACAGGCGTCGGATAGGCGAAGGCCGTCCGCAGCCGGCCGGCCTGGTCGGCCTGGGAGGTGAGGGGGGCGTTCAGGCCCAGGGCGAGCGTGGTCCAGCGGCTGCGCTCAGGCCCGGTGCGGGCCAGGGTCAGGCCGGCGCGAAGCTCCAGCCCCGCTTCCAGGGTCAGGCCCACCTGGCTGAGCGCCACGGCGCGGTGGGCGCGCGGATCGGTCTTGGCGAACCGCAGGATGTCGACGCTATCGGCGCCTGCGCTCGAGGCGCGGAAGAGTTGAGCGCCCTGGCGCGACAGGCGCACGGGCGCGGTCTCTTCCCCCACCAGCGCCAGGCGGCGGTCGGCGATCATGCCGTAGAAGGTGCCAGGATGGTTGGCGGCCACCCGCAGGTGGGCGTTGGCCCGATCGATCTCTTCGCCCTTGGAGGCGGCGCGGGACGCCCAGAAGCCGCCGGCGGATTTCAGCCAGTCACCCTCGGTCTCGTCCCGGGCGACGGCGCTGAAGAAGCCTTCGGCCTCCTCGAAGCGGCCCATGCGATAGGCCGACATGCCGGCGATCCAGCGTTCGCCAGACGCGACGGCGAGGTCGTAGCCTCGGGTAAGGTCGCCGCCATAGAAGGCTGAGCGCGCCGCCCGGCCCTTATCGGAATTGAGTCGGCCGCCGACGCGCTGGGCGGCGGTCTCGACGCGGCCCCAGTCCAGGCCGGTGACCACAGGCGTGCGCGGGGCCGCGGCGCCTGCCGGACGGCGTTTGATGGCCAGGCCATAGACCCGCTCGGCGCCCGGCAGGTCGGCGTGGGCCGCAAGCCAGCTGCTCAGTTCCTCATAGGTCGAGGTGTGGGCGGTGGGATGCATGAGCTGACGGAAGGCGAGGTGGCCGGCCAGGGAACGATCCTTGATCTCGGCCATTTGCATCTGGGCTTCGATGAAGTCGCCGCGGTCCACGGCCGCGAAGGCAGCGCGATAGCGGGCCACGTCCCAGGGTGAAAGCACCTGGGGCGCCGCCCAGGCGTGACTGGCCGCGCCGCTGAGCGCGGCGGCGCTCACAGCGCCAAGGCCCAGGCGGAAGACCTGTCTTCGCGTCGATGTCGTCATACGACCTTCCACGTCCGCCGACATGTCGCAGCGGTTCCGTGGCCCTTTTCTCGAAGCTCGGGCGAAGGTCTAGTGGGGCCGGTCCGGCCGATCAAGCCTCTGCACCAATGAGACGAGATCGCTCCACGCTTTCTTCTTGGCTGCTGGCTGACGAAGCAGAAAGGCCGGGTGAAGAGTCGGCATGGCAGGCAGTTCGAGGCTTTCGTCCGTAGACCGCCACTCGAACCAGCGGCCCCGCATGGCCAGAATGCCCTCTTCGCGCTTCAGCATCGCCTTGGCCGAGGCGGCCCCCAGCAGCAGCAGAATCTTGGGAGAAACCAGCTCGATAGCGCGCTCGACAAAGGGGGCGCAGACCTTCTGTTCCTCTGGCGTCGGGGTTCGGTTGCCTGGGGGACGCCAGAAGACGGTGTTGGTGATGAACACCCGGTCGGTCAGGCCGGCCGCGGCGATCATGCGGTCCAGGAGCTGGCCGGCGCGCCCGACGAAGGGCTCGCCGCGGACGTCCTCTTCCTCGCCGGGGCCTTCGCCGATGATCATCACTGGCGCGTCGCTGGGGCCGCGGTTGAAGACGGCCTGTCGGGCCGCGCCCGCATAGCGCAGGCCGCAGCCCTCGAAGGCGGCGATGGCGGCGGCAAGTTCGGTCAGGTCCTTGGCTTCAGCCGCCAGGCGGCGGGCCAGGACGATCGCATCGTCCGCCTGGACCTTGGCGGCGTCGGCGCTGGCTGGGCCTGCGGCGGCCGCCGTCATCGGCGCTGGCGAAGGTTCGGCGCGGCGCGGGGGCAGGGTCAACCCTGCGGCGATCCGGTCGATCGCCTCGTCCTGGTAAAGGCAATCAACCCCGGCGTCGGCCCAGAAGGCGAGCAGGCTTTCGATCAGGATCTGTGGGGCCGGAGCGGCGGTCTGGTCCATACTTAGACGTCGAAATCCTTGAGATTCGCGGGGTTTGTCCTTGACCGCGCGGGGCCGACCTTCCGATAAGACGCGCAAAGGATCAACGTCGTCGGCGAGGGTGAGGGGCCCGCGACCGACCGACAAGAGGAGTGTGAGGGGATAATGAGCGAAGACGTCGAACGCGAGTCCATGGAGTACGACGTCGTCATCGTCGGGGGCGGGCCTGCGGGTCTTTCAGCTGCGATCCGTCTCAAGCAGCTGGCCGCCGAGGCCGGCGCCGAACTCAACGTGGCCGTTCTGGAAAAGGGCTCCGAGGTCGGCGCCCACATCCTGTCGGGCGCGGTGATCGATCCCATCGCCATGAACGAACTGATTCCCGACTGGAAGGACCAGGGCGCGCCCCTGGAGACGCCGGTCAAGAAGGACAAGTTCATCTATCTCGGTCCCCAGGGCGAGCTCGACATCACCTGGCTGCCGATGCCGAAGTTCATGATGAACCACGGCAACTACATCGCCTCCCTGGCCAATGTCTGCCGCTGGCTGGGCCAGCAGGCCGAGGCGCTGGGCGTCGAGATCTATCCCGGCATGGCCGCTTCCGAAGTGCTGTTCGACGAGAACGGCGCGGTCCGGGGCGTGGTCGCCGGCGTGTTCGGCATCGACAAGGACGGGAACAAGGGCGCCGACTATCAGCCGGGCGTCGAGCTCCTGGCCAAGTACACCTTCATCGGCGAGGGCGTGCGCGGCTCGCTCGCCAAGCAGCTGATCGCCAAGTTCGGCCTTTCCGAGGGCAAGGAGCCCCAGAAGTTCGGCATCGGCATCAAGGAGCTGTGGCAGGTTCCCGACGACAAGTTCCAACCGGGCCTCGTGCAGCACACCCTGGGTTGGCCGCTGGACGACAAGACCGGCGGCGGCAGCTTCATGTACCACTTCGGGGACAACTACGTGGCCATCGGCTTCGTGGTGCACCTGAACTACAAGAACCCCTGGCTGTCGCCCTTCGACGAGTTCCAGCGCTTCAAGCAGCATTCGGCCGTGCGGCCCCATCTGGAAGGCGGCAAGCGCATCGCCTATGGCGCGCGGGCTATCACCGAGGGCGGCCTGCAGTCCATCCCCAAGCTGTTCTTCCCCGGCGGCGCCCTGATCGGCTGCTCGGCTGGCTTTGTGAACGTGCCCCGCATCAAGGGCAGCCACAATGCGATGAAGACCGGCATGCTGGCCGCCGAGGCCGCCTTCGCCGCCATCCAGAACGGCCGCCAGGGCGACGAGCTGGCCGAGTACGAGACCGCCTTCAAGGCCTCGTGGGTCCACAAGGAACTGAAGATCGTCCGCAACACCAAGCCGATCATCGCCAAGTTCGGCACGGCGCTCGGCACCATGATCAGCGGCGTCGACATGACGATCAGCAATCTGACCGGCGGCTTCTCGATCTTCGGCACGATGAAGCACGGCAAGACCGACGCGGAGTCCACCGGCCTGGCCAAGGATTACAAGCCGATCGTCTATCCCAAGCCGGACAACGAGATCAGCTTCGACAAGCTGTCCTCGGTCTTCCTGTCGGCGACCAACCACGATGAGAACCAGCCGGCCCACCTGCGGCTCAAGGATCCGTCGGTGCCGATCGAGGTGAACCTGCCGAGGTTTGGCGAACCGGCGCGCCTCTATTGCCCGGCGGGCGTCTACGAGGTGCTCTACGACGAGGCCGGGCAGAACCCGAAGTTTCAGATCAACTTCCAGAACTGCGTTCACTGCAAGACCTGCGATATCAAGGATCCGTCGCAGAATATCGTCTGGACGACCCCCCAAGGGGGCGATGGGCCCAACTATCCGAATATGTGACGCACGCGCGCTTGCGGCGGCGCGTGGAAAAGGAAACCCTAGGGGGATGCGTCTTCGATCCCTGACCGTGACGGTCCCCCTGTTCCTTCTCGCCGCCTGCGCGAGCGCGGCCCCGCCCGGCGCGGGCCTGCCGGATCGCTCCTCCTATGGGCTCTTCCTGGCGGGGCAGGCGGCGCTCAATGACGGCGAGAGCCGTCAGGCGGCGGCCTATTTCGACCGCGCCGCCGATGTGAGCGCGCAGCCCGGCCTGCTGGCCGAACGCGCCTTCACCGCCGCCGTGCTGAGCGGCGAGATCGAGCGCGCCGCGGCGATCGCCCCTGTCGATGAAAGCGCGTCGGAGGGTGCCAAGCGTCTCGGACGGCTGGTGCGCGCCGTCGAGGCCCTGGCCGACGGCAAGGGCGCTGAATCCTACACCCTGTTGACCGAGCAGGAGATCGGCTTCCCCCATCGCACGGCCGCGGCCCTGCTGACGCCCTGGGCGGCTGCGGCGGCCGGCGACCAGCAGGCGGCGATCCGCAGGCCTGACGTGCCCGGTGATCGACTGGTGCAGTATTTCGGTATGTTGGGGCAGGCCTATCAGTTCGAGCGTGCGCGGCGCTATGACGAGGCCGAAACCGACTTCAAGGCGCTGACCGAAGGCGCCGAGGCCGCACCGATGCTGGTGATCGCCCATGGGGCGTTCCTGGAGCGCCGGGGACGGCGCGATGACGCCGTGGCGCTCTATGATCGCGCCCTGGCGAACTACCCCCGCGACACCGCCCTCAACGAGGCGCGCGCCAGGGCGCTCGCGCGCCGCAGTCCGCCGCCGCCGCCGACTGTTCGGCAAGGCGCCGCCGAGGCCATCCTGACCCCGGCCGCCGCCATGCTGGCCGCCCGTCAGAGCCAGTTCGCTTTGGCCTATGTGCGGCTGGCCCTGCGTCTGGATCCGGATCGCGTGGACGCCTGGATGATGGTCGGCGACCTGATGGGCGCCGCCGGAGACCTCGAGGCGGCGCGCGCCGCTTACCTGCGGGTGAAGCCAGGTCAGCCCGAATACGCCACCGCCCAGAGCAAGCTGGCCTGGAGCTATCAGGGCGCCGACGACACCGAGCGCGCCCTCGAGATCGCCCGGGCCAACGCCAGCCAGGGTGATCCCGTGGCCCTGCTCACCCTGGCCGACCTGCTGCGGACCAACGAGAAATACGCCGAGGCCATTGCGCCCCTGGACCAGTTGATCGCGGCCAGCCCGACGCCCGACTGGCGGCTTCTGTTCGCCCGGGGCGCGGCCTATGAGCGCCTGGGGGACTGGCCCAAGGCCGAGGCTGATCTGTCGGCGGCTCTGGAGCTCAATCCCAATGAGCCCGACATCCTGAACTATCTGGCCTATGGCTGGATCGACCGGGGCGAGCGCCTGGAAGAGGCCCTGGCCATGGTGCAGATGGCGGTGGACGCCAATCCGCGTTCCGGCGCCATGGTCGACAGCCTGGGCTGGGGCTATTACCGCCTCGGCCAGTATGACAAGGCCGTCGAAATCCTCGAAGAGGCGGTTGAGCTCGAGGCCGGCGATCCCGAGGTCAACAACCATCTTGGCGACGCCTACTGGCAGGTCGGGCGTCGGGACGAGGCCGTCTTCCAATGGCGGCGGGTCCTGACGCTGGAGCCCGACGCACGCATGCGCCAGGACGCCGAGGCCAAGCTGGAATCCGGGCTGGGACCACAGCCCAAGATCGCCGCCGCGGGCGAGGCCGTCGCCGATCCGGCGCCGCAACCCCTGGTTCGCTAGGGCGGCTCGGTCATGTTCGGACAGGCCTTTGCGCCGGCCAAGGTCAATCTCTTCCTGCATGTCGGCGCGCCCGGCGACGACGGCTATCATCCGCTGAGTTCGTTGCTGGCCTTCGCCGATGTGGGCGATCGCCTCTCCCTGACGCCCGCTGACGCCCCCGAGTTCCGACTCACCGGCCCCTTTGCGGCAGATCTTGCGGGGGGAGGGGACAATCTTGTGGTGCGGGCGGCCAACGCCTTGCTGGCCGCCCAGCGGGGGCCCCGGCCGCCGGTCGGCCTGATCCTGGACAAGGCCTTGCCCGTGGCGGCAGGCGTGGGTGGCGGCTCCAGCGACGCCGGGGCGGCCCTGCGGCTCCTGCGGGCGGCCTGGGCGCCGGACATGCCCGACCAGGCGCTGCAGGCTGTCGCTGCGGGCCTGGGCGCCGACGGGGCGGCCTGTCTGTGGGGCGCGCCGGTCCTGGCCGAGGGACGCGGGGAGGTGCTGACGCCGGCGCCTGGCCTGCCGCCCTGTCCTGCGGTCTTGATCAATCCGGGGGTTCCGGCCTCCACCGCCGCGGTCTACGGCCAGTTTGACGCCCTGGGCGTCTTCGGCGAGGTCTCCCCCCCGCCCATGCCGGACGCCTTCGAGAGCGTCGAGGAATTGGCCGGCTGGCTCAGCCTGCAGCGCAATGATCTTGAGGCGGCGGCCATCTCGATCGCGCCCCAGATCGGTGACGTCCTGGCCGATCTCGCCGCCGAGCCCGAAGTCTTGCTGGCCCGCATGTCGGGGTCTGGCGCCACCTGCTTCGCCCTCTGCGCCAGCGACATCGAAGCCGAACAACTGGCCGAGCGCCTGGAGAGCTTGCGCCCCGACTGGTGGGTGCGCCGTTGCCAACTGGGCGGTCCCTGGCCCGACGAGACCTGATCAGGTGTCCTTGCGCCGGCCCCTATGAGGGCTGGACCTTGCCCTTTGGCTGATCACCTTCGCTCGATCCATTGAGCCCAAACGAAAACGGGGGCCCCGAAGGACCCCCGTTCCACTGCGTCAGACCCTGAGGTCGGTCGCAGACCTATTCGTGCAGGGATTCCCCATGCTGCGAGAGGTCGAGGCCTTCGACTTCCTCTTCCTCGGAAACCCGCAGTCCGGTGGTGAACTTGCAGATCATGAGGATGACGAAGCTGGCGATCGCCGACCAGGCCACGGTGCCCAGCACGCCGATGAACTGCGTGATCGGGCTGGCGGCCGCCGCGGTTTCTTCGCCCACGATGGCCGCGTCGACCAGGACGCCGGTGAGGATCGCGCCGACGATGCCGGCGATGCCGTGGACGCCGAAGACGTCGAGGCTGTCGTCGTACTTCAGCAGCTTCTTCAGCCACACCGCGCCCACATAGGCCGCCGCGCCGCCGATGACGCCGATGATCAGCGCGCCCTGCGGGCTGACGAAGCCGGCGGCCGGCGTGATGGCGACGAGGCCCGCGATGGCGCCCGAGGCCAGGCCCAGCATGCCGGGCTTCTTGCGCTCGACCCACTCGATGATCATCCAGGAGACGACCGCGCCGGCGGTGGCGACCTGGGTGTTCAGCATGGCCACGGCCGCAAGACCGTTGGCGGCGACGGCCGAGCCGGCGTTGAAGCCGAACCAGCCCACCCACAGCAGGGCGGCGCCGATCATGGTGAGGACCAAGTTATGCGGCGCCATGTTCTCGACGCCGTAGCCTTTGCGCTTGCCCAGAACGATGGCGCAGACGAGACCGGCCACACCGGCGTTGATGTGCACCACGGTGCCGCCGGCGAAGTCGAGGACGCCTTCTTCGCTCAGGAAGCCGCCGCCCCAGACCCAGTGACAGACCGGCGCATAGACCACCAGCGACCACAGGACCATGAACAGCAGCATGGCCGAGAACTTCATCCGCTCGGCGAAGGCGCCGGTGATGAGGGCAGGCGTGATGATGAAGAAGGTCATCTGGAACACCACGAACAGGTATTCCGGGATCGAACCCGACACCCCTTCGTAGGACACCCCGCTCAGGAACGCATTGCTCAGCCCGCCCACAAACGGGTTCAGGGCGGCGTTGCCGTTCTCGGAGAAGGCGAGGGAATAGCCCACGACCATCCACAGCACGCTCATCACCGCGGTGATGGCGAAGCTCTGGGCGACGGTGGCGATGACGTTCTTCTTGCGGACCATGCCGCCGTAGAACAGGGCCAGGCCCGGGATGGTCATCATCAGGACCAGGGCGGTGGAGGTCAGCATCCAGGCGGTGTCGCCGCTGTCGATGGTGGCGACTTCTTCCTCGACCACTTCTTCGACGACTTCGGCGGGCGCCTCAACGGCCGGGGCGGCGTCGGCGACGGGTGAGGACTCCTCGACCATGGCCTCGGCGGGCGGCGGCGCTTCCTGCGCCCAGGCCGAGGCGGCAGGCGCCCCGACGATGGCGGCGGCGAGCATGAGCCCTGCCAGCCGTTTGAAATTCAATGACAACATTTGACTATCCCCTTGTCCCGTTTCGTTGCGCCCTTAAAGGGCGGCGGCCCCGGTCTCGCCGGTGCGAATACGCACAGCGTCCTCGACGTTGACGACGAAGATCTTGCCGTCGCCGATCTTGCCGGTGGCCGCAGCGGCCTTGATGGCCTCGACAGCCTTGGCGGCGGCCGCGTCGTCCACGACGGCCTCCAGCTTGACCTTGGGCACGAAGTTCACCTGGTACTCCGCGCCGCGATAGATCTCGGTCTGGCCCTTTTGGCGGCCATAGCCTTTGACTTCCGAGACCGTCAGGCCTTCAACGCCGGCCCCGACGAGCGCTTCGCGCACGTCGTCCAGCTTGAAGGGTTTGACGATCGCCATGATCAGTTTCATCCGCTCGCTATCGCGACGGCTTTACGCCGTGCGTCCCCTTTTTGGTTCGAGCCGTCACCAAGCCCCATGGCCCCATTCCGACGGTGTCGGTTGACGGCGACTGTTACGCTATCGACGGTCGGCCAAACGGGGTGGCGCCGCACATCCTCCGGTTAAGGAAAGCCTGTGGCTGGTCGTTTTGTGGGCGCGCAGGGGCCGCCACTGCACAAACTATAATCACCCGCCCCATATCCGCCGTCGGCTTGGGCGCCGCGGTGCTCGCAAGCGCCGCCGTGATCACGAGGCCGTGATGTCTGGCAACTGATCGGCGGCGGTCGCGTAAACCTCTCGACCCACGGTCCGGGCGCTCCGGGTCGTGCTCCCAACTGACGAGAGGATGAACATGCATCTGACCCGCCTGATGACCGCCACGGCCGTCGCCGCCCTGATCGCCGGCGCAGCCCACGCCCAAGACGCCATGACGCCCGCGCCCTCCACGCCGTCGGAAGGCGTTCCCGCCGCCCAGGCTGGCGCTGCGGCCCGCGCTTCGACGCAGGTCGCCCCGGCTGGCGATATTGTCGAGACGGTCCAGGCTTCCGGTCAGTTCACGACGCTGGTGAAGGCGCTGGAGGCGACCAACCTGGTGGGCCTGCTGAAGGACAACAGCAATCTCACCGTGTTCGCCCCCACGGACGCCGCCTTCGCCGCCCTGCCGGCCGATGAGCTCGATCGCCTGATGGCCGAAGAGAACCGCGCCGAGCTGCAGAAGCTCCTGACCTATCACGTGGTCAACGCCGTGCTGGATGGCTCCAAGATCGAAGGCGCCAAGGGTCCGGTGCCGACGGTGGCCGGTGAGAATGTCGAGGTCGACGGCAGCAGCGACACCTGGATGGTGGGCCAGGCCCGCGTCACCCAGGCCGATATCATGGCCGACAACGGCGTTGTCCATGTGGTCGACAAGGTGCTGACGCCCGGCGCCGTCCCGGCCGCCGCCGCCACGCCGCCGGCGGACGCCGCCGCTGGCGCTGATGCTTCGGCCACGTCAGAGCCGGCTCCGGCTGAGACCGAAGCAGCGCCCACCGGCATGGACTCTGACACATCTGCGACGGCGCCCGCCGAGGAAAGCGCCATGCAACCCATTCCGGACACCCCGGAAAACCGCGCCGAGTATGGCGCGCCCCTCTCGAACGCCGGTGAGAACTCGGCGACGAGCGGCAACTAAGCCCAGAGTCTGACAGGACGGCGGGGGGGACCTGCAGGCTTCGTTGAAACGCAAAGGAATGCAGCAATGAACCTTAAACTGATCCTCTCCGCCGCTTCGGCCGCGGCTCTACTGACCGCTGGCGCCGCTCAGGCCCAGACCGCCTACGGCGCAGCCCAGGGCGAAATGAACACCCAGGCCAGTCCGGCGGACGCGGGCACGGGTCTTCCCTCTGCGGACTCCACCCAACCGACTGGCGCTGAGGCCGGAGCAATGACGTCGGGCGGCATGTCTACTGGCGCCCAGACCGACTCCGACATGTCCGGCGCCGTGAACGCCCCCGGCGCCGTCGCTAGCGGCGACGCGACGGCGGCCACCGAGACCGGCACCATGGCCTCGGCGACCACCTCGGCCTCGGCCGAGACTGAAATGGTCACCAACGGGCCGATCCCCGACACCGAGGAAAACCGGGCCAAGTACGGCGAGCCGGACTCCCGGGCCGGCAAGGCGAGCACGCCTAGCGGCAACTGATCTTCGCCGCGCGCTTGATGCACAGGTCGGCGGGCCCTATGGTCCGCCGACTTTTTTTGCGCCTGCAAATCAGCCCCAGATGTCCTCAGAAAAACCGCTCTCGTTTCAGGGCCTGATCCTGAAACTCCATGACTATTGGAGCCGCCAGGGTTGTGTGATCCTGCAGCCGCATGATGTGGAGGTGGGGGCAGGCACCCTCCACCCGGCCACGGTGCTGCGCGCGCTCGGCCCAAAGCCGTGGCGGGCGGCCTATGTGCAGCCCTCCCGCCGCCCGGCGGACGGCCGATATGGGGAAAACCCGAACCGCCTTCAGCACTATTACCAGTACCAGGTGATCCTGAAGCCGAACCCGGACGATCTGCAGGACCTCTATCTGGGCAGCCTGGAGGCCATCGGCCTCGACACCCGCCTGCACGACATCCGTTTCGTCGAGGACGACTGGGAAAACCCCACGGTGGGCGCCTGGGGCCTGGGCTGGGAGGTCTGGTGCGATGGTATGGAGGTCACCCAGTACACCTACTTCCAGCAGGTGGGGGGCGTGGACGTCTGGCCGGTGGCCGGCGAGCTCACCTACGGGCTGGAGCGGCTGGCCATGTACCTGCAGGGCGTCGACCATTTCACCGACCTGGCCTTCAACGATCCGGACGGCCCCGCGCCCATGACCTATGGCGAGGTGTTCCTGGAGAATGAGCGCCAGCAGTCGACGGCCAATTTCGACGGCTACGACGTCGCCACCCTGAAGCGCCAGTTCGAGGACATGGAGACCCAGGTCCCGCGCCTGCTGGCGATGAAGGGGCCCCAGGGGCAGGCCATCGTCCTGCCGGCCTATGACCACGTGCTCAAGGCCAGCCACCTGTTCAACCTGATGGACGCCCGCGGCGCCATCGCGGTGGCCGAGCGCCAGAGCTATATCGGCCGCATCCGGGACCTGACCAAGATGTGCGCCGAGGCCTGGGTGGCCAATGAGGGGGGCAACGCATGAGGCCCGCCCTGTTGGCCCTCTGCGCTGGACTGATGATGACGGCCGCCGGCTGCGCCGAGGCGCGGCCGGAGAGCGAAGAAATGGTCTTCGTCACGGAAGACGACCCAGCCGTCGTCGCTGCGATGGCGCAGGCGCAGGAAACCCTGCCGATCTTCTGGCGTCTCCATGAGGCTCCCCCTCCGGGATACAGCGAGTTCGCCGTGAAGGTTGGTCTTCCCACGGTGTCCCGGGATGGGGAGGAGCACATCTGGGTCTTTGACGTGGTGCGCGAACCGGACGGCGGCCGCGGAACGCTCGCCAACCCACCCGATGATCTCGGAGATCTTCGGTACGGCTCGCTGGTCACCTTTAAAGACGAACAAGTCAGCGATTGGCAGTATGAGAAGGGCGGCAAGCTCTACGGCCATTTCACCACGCGCGCGCTGATGGACCAGTGGAACGAGGTTCAGCGCGCCGAAGGTCGAGAACGTCTTTCGCCGCAACCGCTTGAGGCCGGAGTCCAGTAATGCCTCAGCTGCTTCTCGAGCTCTTTTCCGAAGAGATTCCGGCCCGCATGCAGGCGCAGGCCGCTCGCGACCTGGAACGCATGGCCCGTGAGCGCCTGGCCGAGCAGGGCTTCCTGCCCGAGGCCATGACCGCCTTCGCCGGCCCGCGTCGCCTGACCCTGGTGATCGAGGGCCTGCCCGAAGCCCAGGCCGACCGCACCGAAGAGCGCAAAGGTCCTCGTGTCGGCTCGCCGGAAAAGGCCATGGAGGGTTTCCTCCGCTCCACCGGCCTGACCCTCGACCAGCTGGTCGAGCAGGACGGCGTCTGGTTTGCGAAGATCGAACGCAAGGGCCGTCCGACCCCGGAGATCATCGCCGAGATGGTCGAGTCCATCGTGCGCAACTTCCCCTGGCCCAAGTCCATGACCTGGGGGCGGGGGACCCTGCGCTGGGTCCGGCCGCTGAAGCGGATCGTCTGCGTGTTCGACGGCGTGGTCGTCCCCTTCGTTATCGACGGGATCGCCAGCGGCGAGACCAGCGAGGGCCACCGCTTCATGGGCGACGCCAAGCCTTTCCGCGCTCGGAACTTCGACGAGTATCAGACGGGGCTTTCTGCGCACTTCGTCGTCCTGGACGCCGAGGAGCGCAAGGCGGCGATCCTCGAAGGCGCCCGCACCCTCTGCTTCGCCCGCAATCTGGAGCTGGTCGAGGACGAGGGACTGCTGGCCGAGGTTTCGGGCCTGGCGGAATGGCCGACGCCGGTGCTCGGCGACATGGACCCGGCCTTCCTCGACCTGCCGCCGGAGGTGATCCGCACCTCCATGCGGACGCACCAGAAGTATTTCGCCGTTCGCAACCCGGCGACCGGGGGCCTGGCGCCCCACTTCATCACGGTGGCCAACATCCAGGCCGCCGACGGCGGCGCGGCCATCGCCGCGGGCAACGCCAAGGTGCTGTCGGCGCGGCTGTCCGACGCCCGCTTCTTCTGGGACGAGGATCGCAAGGTCCTGCTGGAAGACCGGCTGGACAAGCTCAAGGGCGTCACGTTCCACGCCAAGCTGGGCACGATGTTCGAGCGCGTGGAGCGGATTACGCAACTGGCGCGTCGCCTTGCGCCTCTGGTCGGCGCGGACCCGGACGCTGCGGCCAAGGCCGCGCGGCTGGCCAAGGCCGACCTGGTGACCGGCATGGTCGGCGAGTTCCCCGAGCTTCAGGGGCTGATGGGCGGCTACTACGCCCGCGCCGAGGGCCTGGACCCCGACATCGCCGACGCCATCCGCGATCACTACAAGCCGCAGGGGCCAGGCGACGCTGTCCCCGCCAGCCCGCTTGGCCAGGTGCTGGCCCTGGCCGACAAGCTCGACAGCCTGATCGGTTTCTTCGGAATCGACGAAAAGCCTACGGGCTCCAAGGACCCCTACGCCCTGCGGCGCGCGGCGCTTGGCGTCATCCGCATCGTGCTGGAAGGCGGCCTGCGCCTGCCGATCCGAGAGATCGCGGGCGACGAACTGGTCGCCTTCTTCGCTGACCGCCTCAAGGTGCTCCTGAGAGAGCAGGGGCGTCGCCACGACCTGGTGGACGCGGTGTTCGCCCTGGGCGACGACGACCTGGTGCGTATCGTGGCGCGGGTCGAGGCCCTGGACGGCTTCCTGACCACCGAGGACGGCGCCAACCTGCTGGCCGGCTACAAGCGCGCCACCAACATCCTTCGCGCGGAGGAGAAGAAGAGCGCTCTTCCGAACGGCCCGGCGGTCGCCATGGATGGCGCGCCGGCTGCGGAACTGGCCCTGGTCCAGACCCTGGCCGGCGTCGAGCCGGCAGTGGTCCAGGCCTTGGCCGCCGAGGATTTTGTGGCCGCCATGCAGGCGCTGTCTGGTCTGCGCGGACCCGTGGACGCCTTTTTCGAACAGGTTCTGGTGAATGCTGAAGACGCCGCGGAACGGGACAACCGTCTGCGGCTTCTGAGCCAGGTTCGCGACGCCATGGGGCGCGTGGCGGATTTCAGCCAAGTGACGGGATGAGTGGGACGATGACGAGCCTGACTAAGACGCGCTGGGTCTATGCCTTTGGCGGCGGGGCCGCCGATGGCGACGCCTCCATGAAGAACCTGCTGGGGGGCAAGGGCGCCAACCTGGCCGAGATGTCGTCCCTGGGCCTGCCGGTGCCCCCGGGTTTCACCATCACCACCGAGTGCTGCACCCACTATTACGCCAACGAGCAGCGCTATCCCGACGACATGAAGGCCCAGGTCGAGCAGGGGCTGGCTCGGGTTGAAGAGCTGACCGGCAAGCGCTTCGGCGACGCCGAGAACCCGCTGCTGGTCTCGGTGCGCTCGGGCGCGCGCGCCTCCATGCCCGGCATGATGGACACTGTCCTGAACCTAGGCCTCAACGACCAGACGGTCGAGGGCCTGGCCAAGCTGTCGGGTGACCGCCGGTTCGCCTTCGACTCCTATCGCCGCTTCATCCAGATGTATTCCAACGTGGTCCTCGACCTGGACCACCACATGTTCGAGGAGATCCTCGACGAGCATAAGGAGCGCCTCGACGTCACGGTGGACACCGCCCTGACCGCCGAGGACTGGGAAAAGGTCGTCGCCGACTACAAGAAGGCCGTCGCCGCCGAGATGGGCGCGGACTTTCCGCAGGACCCGCAGGCCCAGCTCTGGGGCGCGGTGGGCGCGGTGTTCGCCAGCTGGATGAACGACCGGGCCAAGTTCTATCGCCGCATGCACGACATCCCCGAGAGCTGGGGCACGGCGGTGAACGTCCAGTCGATGGTGTTCGGCAATATGGGCGAGACCTCGGCCACCGGCGTGGCCTTCACCCGCAACCCGTCCACCGGCGAGGCGCGCCTCTATGGCGAGTTCCTGATCAACGCCCAGGGCGAGGACGTGGTGGCCGGCATCCGCACCCCCCAGGCCCTGACCAAGATCGCCCGCGAGGAGATGGGGGACAAGTCGCCCTCCATGGAGGAGGCCCTTCCGGAGGTCTTCGCCCAGTTCAAGGAGGTCGTCGGCCGCCTGGAAACCCACTACCGCGACATGCAGGACATCGAGTTTACGGTCGAACAGGGCCGGCTCTACATGCTGCAGACCCGCAACGGCAAACGCACCGCCAAGGCCGCGTTGAAGATCGCCGTGGACTTGGCCGCCCAGGGCGTGTTGACCCACGAGGAAGCGATCATGCGGGTCGAGCCGGCCTCGCTCGACCAGCTGCTCCACCCGACCATTGACCCGTCCAGCGAGCGCGACGTGATCGCCCAGGGCCTGCCGGCCTCGCCCGGCGCGGCCACCGGCAAGATCGTCTTCGACGCCGATGAGGCCGAGCGCCTGGCGGCCATCCATGAGTCGGTGATCCTGGTCCGCGACGAGACCAGCCCCGAAGACATCCACGGCATGCATGCGGCCAAGGCGATCCTGACCGCCCGCGGCGGCATGACCAGCCACGCCGCCGTGGTCGCCCGCGGCATGGGTCGCCCTTGCGTCTCCGGCGCCGGCGAGGTGCAGATCCATCCCAAGGCCGGTGAGTTCCGCGTCCGCGGGCGCATCTTCAAGGCCGGCGACGTCATCACCGTCGATGGCTCCACCGGCGAAGTTCTGGCCGGCGCCGTCAAGATGATCGAGCCCGAGCTGACCGGCGACTTCGCCACCCTGATGGTCTGGGCCGACGGCCTGCGCCGGCTGAAGGTGCGGGCCAACGCCGAAACGCCGCTGGATGCGCGCACCGCCCGCCAGTTCGGAGCCGAGGGCATCGGTCTCTGCCGCACCGAGCACATGTTCTTCGAGGAAGACCGCATCGCCGCCGTGCGCGAAATGATCCTGGCCGACGACGAAAAGGGCCGCCGCACGGCCCTGGCCAAGATCCTGCCCATGCAGCGCGCCGACTTCGTGGAGTTGTTCACCATCATGGAGGGCCTGCCGGTCACCATCCGGCTGCTCGACCCGCCGCTGCATGAGTTCCTGCCCCACACCGAAGAAGACCTGAAGGCCCTGGCCCAATCGTCGGGCCTGGAGCTTTCGGCCCTGGAACGGCGGGTGAAGGAACTGCACGAGACCAACCCGATGCTGGGCCATCGCGGTTGCCGCCTGGGCGTTTCCTACCCTGAAATCTACGAGATGCAGGTCCGCGCCATCTTCGAGGCGGCCTGCGAGATCGCCGAGAGCGGCAAGACCCCACCGTGCCCGGAGATCATGCATCCGCTGGTCGCCAAGGGCGAGGAGATGAAGTTCCTGCGCCTGCTCACCGACCGGGTGGCCAAGCAGGTGCTGGAGGAGCGCAAGCTCGACTTCCCCTATCTGGTGGGCACCATGGTCGAGCTGCCCCGGGCGGCGATCCGGGCCGCCGACCTGGCCGAGAACGCCGAGTTCTTCTCCTTCGGCACCAACGACCTGACCCAGACCACCTTCGGCATCAGCCGCGATGACTCGGGCCGCTTCCTGGCGGCCTATATGGACAAGGGCATCTTCGAAAAGGACCCCTTCGTCAGCCTCGACCAGGAGGGCGTCGGCGACCTGATCCGCATCGCCACCGAACGGGGCCGCGCCCAGCGGCCGGAGATCAAGCTCGGCATCTGCGGCGAGCATGGGGGGGATCCCGCCTCCATCGATTTCTGCGAGCGGGTCGGCCTCGACTATGTGAGCTGCTCGCCCTACCGGGTGCCGATCGCCCGGCTGGCGGCCGCCCAGTCGGCCATCGGCGAACGCGAGAAGGATCGGTAGACAGACAAAAGGCCCGCCGGATCGTCCCGGCGGGCCTTTCACTTTCGGACGCTGGCTTCGGCCTCAGCGCTTGCGGACGAAGACGGTGCCGGCCGAATACCCTGCGCCGAACGAGCAGATCAGGCCCATCTCACCGGCGTCGAACCCGTCATTGGCCTTGTGGAAGGCGATGATCGAACCGGCCGAAGAGGTGTTGGCGTACTCATCCAGGATGATGACGTTCTCTTCCGGCGTCGGGTCGCGACCCAGCACCTTGCGGCCGATCATGTCGTTCATGTTGATATTGGCCTGATGCAGCCACAGGCGCTTGAGCGCCGTGGGATCGAGGGCCAGGTCCCGGGCGTGCTCGACGATCATTTCCGAGACCATCGGCACAACCTCGCGGAACACCTTGCGGCCCTCCTGGACGAACAGCTTGTCGCGGGCTTCTGCGCCCTCGGGCGCGGCGCGGTTCAGGAAGCCGAAATTGTTGCGGATATTGTTGGAGAAGACGGTCTTCAGCCGCGTGCCGACCACGTCCCAGCCCTGACCGGGCGTGGCGTCGTCCGCAGCCTCGACGATCACCGCGGTGGCCACGTCGCCAAAGATGAAGTGGCTGTCGCGGTCGCAGAAGTTCAGGTGGCCCGAGGTGATCTCCGGATTGACCATCAGCACCGCCTTGGCCGAGCCCGTGGCGATATAGTCGGCGGCGGTCTTGATGCCGAAGGTGGCCGAGGAGCAGGCGACGTTCATGTCGAAGGCGAAGCCCTCGATCCCCAGGGCCTGCTGCACCTCGATGGCCATGGCGGGATAGGCCCGCTGCATGTTGGAGGCCGCACAGATCACCGCCCCGATCTCGCTGACCGGCTTGCCCCAGGTCTCCAGGGCCTGGCGGGCCGCGGCGACGGCGATCTCCGCCAGGATGGAGATCTCTTCGTTGGGTCGCTCGGCGATCACCGGGCGCATGATGTCCGGATCGATGAGGCCGGACTTGTCCATCACATAGCGGGACTTGATGCCCGAAGCCTTCTCGATGAAGGCCTCCGACGATGGCGTCAGGGCCGCGACTTCGCCCGCCGCGATGGCCTCGGCGTTGCGGGCGTTGAAGCGCTCCACATAGGCGTTGAAGGTCTCCACCAGCTCGGCGTTGGTGAGGGTGTTGGACGGGGTGTAGAGCCCCGTGGCGGCGATGACGGCGTGATGCAAGATCGCTTCTCCGAAGACAGCCTCTTCCGGGCTTCGCCGGTTTGATACCACGGCCGAGGCGAAAAGCGGGCAGGGGGCGATGTGGCTCTTTCGTCACACTCTGTGGCTGCCTCGCAAAGGTCCGCAGGCGGACAGGAATTCGCCCCGATTGCCGCCGATGAGGAGCCGCTCGGGGGAGCGTGTCCCCAAGTTCGGAGTACCTAGTATGAAGTCTCTCACCACCGCCGCCGCGACCGTGGCCGTCCTGGCCGCCGCGCCCGCCGCCGTTCAGGCCCAGTCGATGTCGGCCCCGGAAATCTATGGTTCGGTCGGCTACGCCCATGCCGACGCCGGCGACTTCGATCTCGGCGCGATTCAGGGCCGCCTGGGCGCTAAGCTGACCCCCTATCTGGGCGTGGAAGGCGAACTGGCGTTTGGCGTGAAGGACGACACCTATCGTCCGCCGGTGAGCATCGGCGGCTCGCCGATCGACGTGGAGCTCAACCACAGCGCCGCCATCTATGGCGTCGGCTTCCTGCCGATCACCCCGCAGGCCGACCTGTTCGCCCGCGTCGGCTATGGCACCACCGAAATCGAAGCCTCGGCCGCCGGCATCAGCAGCAAGGCTGATGGCGAAAGCTGGAACTTCGGCGTCGGCGGCCGCTACTTCCTGGACGGTCAGAACGGCTTCCGTGCGGATTACACCCGCCAGGAATTCCAGGACGACGGCGGCTCGGCCGACGTCTGGGCCGTGGGCTACGTCCGCAAGTTCTAAGCCTTTCCGACCCCGTTTTCGGGTCTGAAGCGACGGCGCGTCCCAGCTCGGGGCGCGCCGTTTTGCTTGACCGGGCCGCTTTCGGAGCCGACCGTGACCCCTCTGGGGAGGATAAGCGCGGTGGACAAGGCGTTCCTTATACAGTTCAGCAGCTCTCTGGCCGCCGTCGGCGTGCTGGTGGGATTGTCGGCCTGGGCGCGGATCGGCCGCCCGGCCCGGACCCTGGACGAGGCCCGCGCCCGGGAGCTGTTCTTCGAAGACTTTCCAGACAGGCCTATCGAACGGCTCTGGATCACCCGCGACGGCAAGGGCGCCTTGGCCCGCTCGGGCGCCTGCGCCTTGGTGCTGATGGCGGTCGGCGACGGCTTTGCCGTTCGCCGGTTGTCCTGGTGCCAGGCCAGTTCGGCCATGTTCAAGGGCGGCGTGCTTTCGATCCATCTGGGCGACGTGGCCGCGCCAACGGCCCTGCTGGCCTTCGACAACTGGCCGCCTGCTGACCTGGCCGCATGACCTCCGACATCGACCCCGTCGCCCTGGCGGTGCCGTTCTTCGTGCTGGCGATCGTCCTTGAAATCATCCTCGGCCGACTTGGGCGGGCCAAGGCCGACTACGAGCCGCGGGACACCTTCACCTCGCTGGCCATGGGCCTGGGGAGCACCACAGCGGGCCTGCTGACCGGCGGCGTGATCGTCGCAGCCAGTCTGTGGGCCTACGAGCACCGTCTGTTTCAGATTCCGATGACGGCGATCTGGGCCTGGGTCGCGCTCTTCCTGCTGGAGGACATGACCTATTACTGGTTCCACCGCCTGGCCCATGAGCGCCGGTTCTGGTGGGCGAGCCACGTCAATCACCACACCTCCCAGCACTACAATCTGTCGACGGCGCTGCGTCAGACCTGGACCGGCGGCGTGGCCGGGACCTGGCTCCTGTGGCTGCCGCTGTCCCTGATCGGTTTCCCGCCGGCCATGGTGGCGATCCAGAAGGGGATCAGCCTCGTCTACCAATTCTGGATCCACACCGAGGCCATCGGGAAAATGCCCCGGTGGTTCGAGGCCGTGTTCAACACGCCCTCCCATCATCGGGTCCACCATGCGCGCAATCCGCGGTACCTCGATCGCAACTATGCCGGGGTCCTCATCATCTGGGACCGCCTGTTCGGCACCTTCCAGCCCGAGCTGGCCGAGGAGCCCTGCCGCTACGGCGTGGTCAGGAACCTGGCGACCTTCAATCTCCTGCGGGTCGCCTTTCATGAGTGGGTGGCGATCGGGCGGGACCTTCTGACCGCGCGCTCCCTGCGCGAGGCGGTCGGCTATCTCTTTGGCCCCCCGGGCTGGAGCCTGGATGGCAGCCGCGAGACCTCGGATCAGATCCGGGCGCGCTGGGCGGCGAGCCAGCCCCAGACGCTCAGTCGCGAAGCAGCGGAAGCGACAAGCCCGACACCGGCCGCGCGCTCAGAATCTCTCGTCTGAACCGGAAGAGCTCGGCCGGCCTTCCGCCGGTGTCGGTGTCGATCCGACCCAGGCCCTCGACCAGCCCGCTGCGCTCCAGCACCCGGCGGAAGTTCTGCTTGTGGAGCGGCGCCCCGGCCACCGCCTCTACAGCCCGCTGCAGGGCCGACAAGGTGAAGGCCTCCGGCATCAGTTCGAACACCACGGGGCGATACTTGATCTTGCCCCGCAGGCGGCTGAGCGCCGTGGCCAGGATTCGCCGGTGGTCGGAGATCATCGGCGCCCCCAGCGCCGCGGCCAGGGCTTCGGATCGCTCGCCGCCGGCCTCGCTGCGGTCCCGGGCGGCTTCGGGCGCCAGGCCCGCCCCATAGAGCAGCTCATAGCGCTCCAGCACCCGCTCTTCGTTCCAGGGCGCGCCGTCCAGGGCGAAGGCCAGCCGCGCCCGGGCCAGGCGCGTGGCGCGTAGGGGCGCAGGGGCGGAATTGGCCCAGCGCCGCAGGGCGTCCTCGATCAACTCCACGGCGGCTGGTCGGCCCTGGCGCCAATCCTCCCACGGGAAAAACCGTGTCCAAGGGGCCCAGGCGGTGTCCGGCGCTTCGGTCTCCACAGCTGTCGGAGTCAGGGCCAGATAGCCCACCGAGATCACCCGGCTTACCGCTGCGCCATGCCCTGCATCGCCGCCGCCCATATCGGCCAGGGGGGCGTCACGACCGCGGTCGCCGAAGGTGTAGAGCTGTTCCACATAGCCGAGATCGAACCGCGTCTGGGCGGTCACGAAGGCGCGCAGTGCCAGCTCGAACGTACGATGCGCGTCCGGGTCGAATGGGCCGAAGGGCAGGCCGGCAAGATCCGATGTGGCGGCGGCCCCTTCGCCCCTGGGCTTCACGGTCAGGACCATGGCCTCGCCGTCGCGCACCGCGACGACCACGGCCGACAGGCCGATGACAATGGGGGGATGGGCCTGGCCTGCGGCCATCAGTGGCGCGCGGCGAAGTCGAAGGGGGAGCCGAGACTCACAAAGCCGTTGCCGCCAATCGCGGCGATCGCGTCCACCATCCGCCCCTGGCGGCCCAGCATATCGTCGGCCAGCGCGATGATCCGGCGGTTGGGATAGGCGTGAGGGGCCAGGCTGCGCAGGGTCCAGGCGATGGCGGCCTCGTCGGCGTCAGGGCTTCTCGCGCAGGCCAGGGTGAAGGCGCTGGCGGTCGAGCGGCTGATCCCGGCCCAGCAATGAACGACCATCGGATCGCGCTCGTCCCAGGACTCGGCGAAGGTCAACAGGCGGCCCACCAGGGTCTCGTCGGGCGCGGTCAGGCCTTCGGCCGGCTGGGCGATGTCGTTCACCCCCAGCTTGAGATGGCGCTCAGCAACGATCCCATCGGGCGTTTCGATCATCGTCGTGGGATCGAGCAGGGTCACCACATGGGACGGCCTGCGCGCGGCGATCACCGAAGGCAGGTCGGCCAGGCCGCAGACGATGATCGTCATGTCTGGCTACTCCGTATCGAATGCGGCGTCGGCCGGGGCGAATCCCGCAGCCTCCGACAGCACATGATAGCGCTGAATGTAGCGCGCCTGCGCCTGGGATGCCGACTGCGGCTCGATGACAAGGTCGTACCCCTCCGGCGGCGCGCCGAAGAAGTCCAGGGCCTCATGGGCCGCGAAGCCAGCCAGTTGCGTGGCCTCATAATAGGCGCAGGCATGGTCGGCCCGCTTGATCAGGGCTTTCACCCCGGCCGGAGCCTTGGCCGGCAGGCCGAACCGCACATGGATGGCGGTCTCCAGACGCTCTTCGAACAGCCTGTAGTCCAGCCCCAGGGCCTGCTTGAACGGCGAGATCATGTCGCCGATCACATACTCGGCCGCATCGTGCAGCAGCGCGGCCAGGCGCCAGCGGGGCTCGATGTCCGGCTGGATGTGCGCGACGATCTCTTCCACCACAATGGAATGCTGGGCGACCGAGAAGGCGTGATCGCCGATGGTCTGACCATTCCAGCGCGCCACGCGGGCCAAGCCATGGGCGATGTCCTCGATCTCGATGTCCATGGGGGAGGGATCGAGCAGGTCCAGCCGACGGCCTGACAGCATGCGTTGCCAGGCGCGCGGTTCGCGCACATTGCGACGCAGCCCTTTCTTCATCGCGGCGTTCCTCTCACAGTCCTATGGTCCCGCTGTATCGGTGCGCGGCTTGGCGCAGATCAATGCACGCATAGATCACGGGACGCATCATCCTGTTCTCAGGAAAGGGAATCAAATGACGTGGGCGAGAATCATGGCGCCGCTGTCCGGCGGCGAAGGCGATCGTGTTGTTCTGGAGGCTGGCGCGCTGATCGCCGGAGCCTTCGACGCGGAACTGGCCGGGATCTACACGCCGGCCGACGTTGCCGATGTCATGCCCTGGATGGGCGAGGGCTTCATGGGCGGCGTGCAGGCGACGGCCCTGGAGTCCCTCAAGGAGGCCGCAGCCGTCGGCGAAAAGAAGGCCCGCGAAGCCATGGCCGCCTTGGCCTACGGCTCCAAGAGCTTCATGGCCCTCGAAACGCCCGTCTGGGCCAACCTTTCCGCCGAGAGCCGGCTGTCGGACGTGGTGGTGTTTTCCGATGAGCCCGGCCGTGGCCGGGGTCCGCTGTCGGAAGCCTTCCAGGAGGTCCTGGCCGACGAGCAGCGACCGGTCCTGATCGCGCGTCCGGGGCTCAAGGTCGGCGGCACGGTCGCCGTAGCCTGGGACGGGGGCAAGGAAGCCTCCCGCGCCGCGCGCCAGGCGACGCCCCTGCTGCAAAAGGCCTCCAAGGTGGTGATCCTGACGGCGCCGCGGGCCACCACGCGCGCTCTCGATCCGGGTCGTCTGCAGGCCTACCTGGCCGCCCGCGGCGTCAAGGCCGAGTGCGAAGTGCTGCCGGATTCCGGCGAGGCCGCGCCGATGCTGCTTTATGCGGCCGAGAAGGCCGGGGCCGAGATCCTGGTGGCCGGCGCGTTCGGCCATCCCCGGCTGCAGGAGTTCATCTTCGGCGGCACCACCCGTTCGCTTCTGGCGGCCGATTCCCCGTCCCTGTTCCTGTCCCACTAGTTCGAGGTCTTCCATGACCCTATCGCGGATTGTCATGCGGCTCGCCCGCAACCCCGGCACCGAGTTCGCCGGCGGCGACGACCATCGGGGCTACGCCCTGACGGCCCCGCTCACCGCTGACGGCTATCTTGATGATGAGGCCTACGCCAAGTCCCGCGCCGAATGCGTGGTCCGACGGTTTGCGCCGGACGAAGACGCCGTGGACGGTCGCCTGGCCAAGCGCCGGGACCATTGGTTCTTCGACTATGACAGCGACGACACCGAGGATGACGAGCCGCTCCATCGCCTGGGCGAGCATCGCTTCGCGGTCGGCGAATATGTGACGGTGACGGATGAAGACGGCCGGCCGCTGACCTACAAGGTCATGGAAGTCCAACCGGCCTGAAGCGAGCCGGCGGGGCGGGCTTTCGGGTCCTAAACCCCGCCGTTCTCGCGGACGAGCTTCTGGACGTCCTTGAGACTTTCGTCGTCTGCTTCGGCCGTGGCGGAGGTGACGATGGCCACGGTCAGGGGACCGGTTTTGGGGCCCCCGGCCTCAAGGCCGACATAGGCCGCGCCATGCGGGCGGGGCTCGCCAGCCAGGATGTAGGTGGCCCGCACCCCCCGCTTTTCCCGCACCAGGGCTTCGCCTTTCAGGCGCACTTCGCGATAGATCTTGACCGTCGCCCCGTCGTCCGAGGCGTTGATCGACACCGGTCCAATACGGACGTTGGCGCTTTCATTCTGGGCGTCGATCTTCAGTCCCGGCAGATTGATGCTGACGGAGTCGTCCTGCGCCTGAATGCGCGAGTCGCCCACGTCCACCCGGGCGGCGCCTGATCCGGTGTCGGCCGAATTCGAAACGTCGCCCCCTGCATCGGCTTGGGCTTCAGCTACCGCCTGCGCCGCCAGGGCTGCGCTTTCCTCAGCCTCGGCGCCCGTGGCGCTCGGCGTGGCGTCCGCCGTCTCCGCCGGCAGGGCGGCGGCCAGTTCGGTCTCCAGCATGGCCAGAGTGGCGCGCGCATCGCCGACGACGTCGATCAGCCGAAGCTCGACCTCGGCCCCGTCGGCCATGCGATAGCGGCAGGACCGTCCATCAGCCGCCGCTTCGATGCGGTCGAGGGAGCCTGATTGTTCAGGGCAGTTCAGGCGACCGGTCGTGGCCGCCGACTCCGGGCGCTGGGCGCAGGCCGGCAGGGCCAGAACCAAGCCCATCGCGGCGATTGTCAGGGTGGAATTCATCGTCAGCAGTCCCCGTACACCTTCGCCGTGACGGTGTACGGGCGCGCCTGCATCGTCGAGTGAATTCGCCGTAAGCCCCGAAGCGCAGAGCTTCGGGGCAGGGGCGACTATTGACCGGGGCGCGAGCCGCCGGCGCCTTCGCGACGGGCCAGGAAGGCCAGGCGTTCGAAGAGGTGGACGTCCTGTTCGTTCTTGAGCAGGGCGCCGTGCAGGGGCGGGATCAGCTTCGTGGGATCGCGTTCCTTGAGCGACTCCGCGTCGATGTCCTCGACCATGAGCAGCTTCAGCCAGTCGAGCAGCTCAGACGTCGAGGGCTTCTTCTTCAGGCCCGGCACCTTGCGCATGTCGTAGAAGATGCGCAGCGCCTCGGCGACCAGCTTCTGCTTGATTCCGGGATAGTGGACCTCGACGATCTGGTTCATCGTGGCGGCGTCTGGGAAGCGGATGTAGTGGAAGAAGCAGCGGCGCAGGAAGGCGTCCGGCAGCTCCTTCTCGTTGTTCGAGGTGATGATCACGATGGGGCGGATCGCCGCCTTGATGGTCTCGTTGGTCTCGTAGACATAGAATTCCATCCGATCGAGCTCCTGCAGGAGGTCGTTGGGGAATTCGATGTCGGCCTTGTCGATCTCGTCGATCAGCAGGACGGGGCGCTTGGGGGCGTCGAAGGCTTCCCAGAGCTTGCCCTTCTTGATGTAGTTCTTGACGTCCTTGACCCGCTCGTCGCCCAGCTGGCTGTCGCGCAGGCGGGTGACGGCGTCGTATTCGTAGAGGCCCTGGTGGGCCTTGGTGGTCGACTTGACGTGCCAGGTGATCAGTTCGGCGTCGAGCGCCTTGGCGATCTCATAGGCCAGCACGGTCTTGCCGGTGCCGGGCTCGCCCTTGATCAGCAGGGGACGTTCCAGCGCGACGGCCGCGTTGACGGCGACCTTCAGATCCTCGGTGGCGACATAATCGTCTGTGCCTTCGAAACGCTCGGCCATATGAGCTCCCAATATGTGCGGGTTAAAGGAGTCCCGCATTCGAACAAATGTTTCAACTGACGCCAACCTAAAGGGCGGCGCGGGACATTCAAGCGGCTTGAGCGTTCGCGGCGGCTTCGTCGGGGTTGGCGCAGCCTGCTGCCCGCGTCAGGGCGGGGGCGCCCGACGCAACTGCGGGCCGCCCGGCTCGGCCAGGGCCTGCGCCATCTGGCCCAGCATGGGCGCCCAATCGCCCAGGGCCGGGGCCGTGAAGACCCGCATCTGCGGATACCAGGGATAGTGGTCGCTTCCCAGGCGCGGCCAGGCGCCGGGCGCCGAGGCCACCCAGGCGCTGGCCCCGCAGGCGCCGGCCAGGTTCACCGTGGCGTTGGGAAAGCCGATCACCAGATCGAGGGCGCAGGTGAGGGCGGCGATGTCGTCCAGATCCTGCTTCAGGTCGATCCCGGGCGGCGTCCAGATCTCCACGCCCATATCCCGGCGGGCCTGCTCCAGCTCTGCGGCGCAATCGCCGTACTGCAGGTTGACGAAGGTGACGCCCGGCGTCGCCAGCACGTCGCGCCACGCCTCGAAGGCGGAGAAGTAGCGGCGGCGCGCGCTGGTCATCAGGGCGCTCTTCCAAAGCAGGCCGACCTTGAGACCCGCAGGCGCGGCGTCAAGCACCTGGCGCCAGTGGGCGATGCGCTCGGGCGCGGCCTTCAGATAACCAGGCTGGGCAGGGAAGGAGTCGACAGATGGCCGGAACCTGCGGAGCAGGGACCCCAGAGGCGCAACGAGTTCGGGCGGACGCGCCTCGTCCAGGAAGGGCGCGACGCGGATCGAGCGGCCGGCCACATCATAGGTCGCATGGGCGCCGACCTCCGCCTGCGGGAAACTGCGCTGAAACAGCGGGACAAGCCGCTTCTCAACCGCGAGGATCAGGCGTCCGGCAGGACCCAAGGCTGCGATCAGGTCGGGGATCAGATTGGCGAACATGACTTCGTCGCCCAGGCCCTGTTCGGCGAACACCAGCAGGCTGCGGCCGTTCAGATCGGTTTCGGGCGTCCAGGGCGCGCCTGGCGCCTGGCAATGCGTGCTGTTGGCGAACAGCGGATGCAGGCGGGCCTCGTAGTCGTCCCAGCCTTCGGCCGTACGACCTAGCTCCAGCAGCGCCGTCGAGCGGGACAGGCGCATCATCAGGCGCTCATCTTCGGCGCTCACGCCGGCCAGGGCCACGTCACAGTCGGCGAGGGCGCCGGCGGCGTCGCCGAGCGACAGCCGGACATTGCCGCGGTTGTACTGCGCCTTGGGGAAGTTCGGCTGCAGGCGCAGCGCCTCGTCATAGAAGAGGCGCGCGGTCGCCAGGTCGCCCTGTTCGGTCACGATGGTGCCCATGGTGTTCCAGGGCATGGCCATCTCGGGGTGAGCCTCGATGGCCGGGCGCAGCACAGCTATGGCTTCCTCGGCGCGGTCCTGGTCGCGGATCGCGCAGGCCAGATTGTTGGCGCCTTCGGGGTGGTTGGGCTTGGCCGCCAGGAAGTGCCGGAACAGCTTTTCGGCCTCGACCTTCATTCCCATTCGGAAAGCCAGTCGACCGAGGTCGTTGGCCACGTCGGCCTGATTGGGCAGGAGGGCCAGGGCCGACTGGTAGCAGGTGATGGAGTTGACGAAGTCGCCGGCGCGTTCGCGGGCGATGGCCAGCAGGTACCAGGCGAACCCGTTGCGTTCGTCGTGCTCCAGGGCCTGGATGGCGAGCTTGCCGCCGGTCTCGTGATCTTCGGCCTCCAGGGCGGCGACCGCGCGACGCAGGATGGGCTCGATGGAAAGGGCCCTGAGTTCGCCGATGGCGGCGTTCAGCTGGCGCAGCGCGTCCTTGGAACCAGCCACTCCCATGGCGTCCGCCGCCGCAGCAGCGTTGGCTGGCCGGATATCCGCAGCAGACAGAGCGATGGCCGATGTGTCGCTGATGCGGCCTGGACGACTCATCCCGCCTCCATTTCTTGCGTGATCGGGGTCATGCTTCAGGCCAGTATGGTTACTTCTTGCTTAAACGCGGCCTTGCGCCGCAGGGCTGGCAAGGTGTCATTAACGGTCGCCGCATAGCTTAGGCTCGTCCAGACGGTTCCGGATTCGGAGCTGCATTGGGTCTGTCGCGTGGGGCGCGTCTTTCGGGGGTCGAGCATTTGCCGCTCAAGCTGTCGCTGAAACCGGGCGAGAAGTTCGTTCTGAACGGCGCTGTCGTTCAAAACGGCGATCGCCGGGGAACCCTGGTGCTCCAGAACAAGGCCTCCGTGCTGCGTGAGAAAGACATCATGCAGCAGGACGAGGTCACCACGCCGGCCCGTCGGGTCTATTTTCCCGTCATGATGATGTACCTCGATGAGGTTGGTTCCGACCGCTACTACGACGAGTTCGTGCGGCGTCTGACCGAATTCATGGGTGCGGTGCGAAACCCCACGATCCTGGCTGAGTGTGTGGCCATCTCGAAGCACATCATGACGCGCGAATTCTACAAGGCGCTCATGCTGTGCCGGAAGCTCATCGATTACGAAGACGAGGTGCTGGGTAATGTCCCTTCGAGCCTACCAACAGGCGGCCCAGAGAGCTGAGTCGCCGCGCGAGGCGGAGTACCGTCTCTTTGCGCAGGTGACCCGGGCTCTTATCGAGGCGTCCAAGGCCGATCCGTTCGACTTCGGCGTCCGCGCCGATGCGCTGGATTGGAACCGTCGCCTGTGGATGGCGCTCGGGGAGGATTGCGCCCATGTGGACAACAAGCTGCCGGAGTCTCTGCGCGCGCAACTGATCTCCCTCAGCATCTGGGTCCAGAAGCACACCAGTCTGGTCATCCGCCGGGAGGACGACTTCGAAGCTCTGATCGACGTCAATCGGACCATCATGCAGGGGCTCTCCCCCTCGGCGGCCGAGGCCGCCTGAGGCGCGCAAGCCGCCTCAGACGAACACCAGATGGAATTCAGAGGGCTCGGCGTTTCGCCGGGCCCTTTTCCTTTGCGCCCGAGCATCCTGCGCCCGCTATCCTGCATCCGCCGCATCTTGCCGACCCGGCAGATTTGACTCGGCTAAATCTGCCGTTGTGCCCCGGGGTGGGCGACATGTTTCGCCGCGGCATGGTTTTTGGCGTCTGAAATAACGCGGTGAATCAGGGGTTTACCGCAATGGCCTCGGAGGCGCGGCCTTGGCGCGCGGCTTGCGATGTGTCCTGCGAGCCAAGAACGGCTCACTGGCGAAAAATCGCCGGATACCCGACCAGAATGGAAGGACAAGGCCATGCCGATGAATTCGGTCAACACCAATGTCGGCGCCATGGTGGCGCTTCAAAACCTCAACAAGACCAACACGGATCTCAACACCACCCAGAGCCGCATCAACACCGGTCTGAAAGTCGCCAGCGCGAAGGACAACGGCGCCATCTGGGCCATCGCCCAGAACCAGCGTTCCGACTCCGGCGCCCTGAACGCCGTCAAGGAATCCCTGTCCCGTTCCGTTTCCACCGTGGATGTGGCCCTTTCGGCGGGTGAGAGCGTCTCCGATCTGCTCCTGCAGATGAAGGAAAAGGCTCTGGCGGCCGCCGATACGACCCTCGACACCGCCAGCCGCGTGGCCCTGAACGATGACTTCAAGGCCCTGCGGGACCAGATCACCAAGGTGGTCGACAACGCCGAGTTCAACGGCGCCAACATGATCAAGGCCACGACCCCGACGACGGTGGCGGCTCTCGCCAGCGCTGACGGTCAGAACAAGATCACGGTGGCTGCTCAAAACCTGGCGCTCGCGGGCGGCAATGTGACGGTCGCTGCGGCCAGCACGATCGGTACGGTGACCTCGGCCTCGGCGATGATTGCGACGATCAACACGTCGATCGCCAATGTCTCGGCCGCCCTGTCCAAGCTGGGCACGGGCTCCAAGGCGCTTTCGTCGCACCTGGAGTTTGTCGGCAAGCTGCAGGACTCGATCGACGCCGGCGTGGGTAACCTGGTCGACGCCGACCTGGCCAAGGAGAGCGCCAAGCTCCAGTCGCTGCAGACCAAGCAGCAGCTGGGCATCCAGGCTCTGTCCATCGCCAACCAGTCGTCGGGCACGGTGCTGTCGCTCTTCCGTTAACGTCTTGAAGCCGGGCGGCGCATGGTCGTCGCCCGGCAGACTTTTCACCGGGCAGGCTCCGCCCGGCGATTTTTGCCGGGTGCGGCTAGGCAGATATTTCCGGGCGTTTTGGCGCCCGGCAGGTTCTGCCGGGCCAAAACGTGCCTAATGGACCTATAACCCAACGAATCCAGAAACTTGCGAGCTTGGCTCCGGCCGGTGCGACTTGGCGCGCCTGTTGCTGCCCTTTGGTTTGGGCAAAACGCCCACGGCGGTCAAAACGACGGCCGGTTTCCTTAAGAACAAGGACCAAGGCGCATGAATAGCGTTAATACCAATGTCGGGGCCATGGTCGCCCTGCAGAACCTCAACAAGACCTCCAGCGACCTGAGCACCGTTCAATCCCGGATCAACACGGGCCTGAAGGTCGCCAGCGCCAAGGACAACGGCGCCATCTGGGCCATCGCCCAGAACCAGCGTTCGGAGTCGGGCGCCCTTAACGCCGTCAAGGAAAGCCTTTCGCGTTCGATTTCGACCGTGGATGTCGCCCTTTCGGCCGGCGAGAGCATCTCCGACACCCTTCTGCAAATGAAGGAAAAGGCGCTCGCCGCCTCTGACACCACTCTGGACACCGCCAGCCGCACGGCCCTGAACGAGGACTTCAAGGCCCTGCGCGACCAGCTGACCAAGGTGGTCGACAACGCCGAGTTCAACGGCGCCAACATGATCAAGGCCACGACGCCCACCACGGTGGCGGCTCTCGCCAGCGCGGACGGTCAGAACAAGATCACGGTGGCCGCTCAGAACCTCGCCCTTGGCGGTGGCAATGTGACGGTGGCCGCGACCTCGTCGATCGGCACCCAGACCACGGCCGCGGCGATGATCGCCACGATCAACACCTCGATCGCCAACGTGTCTTCGGCCCTGTCGAAGCTGGGTACGGGCTCCAAGGCCCTGGCCTCGCACGCCGAGTTCGTCGGCAAGCTGCAGGACACGATCGACGCCGGTGTGGGTAACCTCGTCGACGCCGATCTGGCCAAGGAAAGCGCCCGTCTCCAGTCGCTGCAGACCAAGCAGCAGCTGGGCATTCAGGCTCTGTCCATCGCCAACAGCTCCAGCTCCACCCTGCTGGGCCTGTTCCGCTAACTGAAGTTCTGACCTCGGCGCTGGTCGCCGGGGTCAGGCGCGGCGGGCGGGGAGGGCGACCTTCCCGCCAACCGTGTCCTCCAAGAGGGAGGCCGGCGACAGAAACGTCCCGGCTCATGCGAAATGGAAAACAGAGTGGCGGCAGTTGCGGCCACGAACAGCGTCAGCTTCGAACGGTCTGCGCCGAATGCGCCGCCCCAGAAGCGCGAAGCTGCTCCAAGGCCTGCTCCCAGATCGGATCTGGCGGATGTGCGTCTGATCATCGAGGAAAACGACGAGGCCGGCGCCTATGTCTACAAGACAGTGGACCGCCGGACGGGCGAGGTGATCTCGCAGATCCCCCGCGAAGAGGTCCTCAAGATGAAAGAGCGCCCCGACTACGACGTCGGCGATCTGGTCAGCACCGTGGCCTGAGCCCCCGGTCCGCCCCGCCGGACCTGAAGAAGATGAGTCCTTTCAACCGTCTCGGCGCGCCGTGGCGGCCGCTGGCGTTTGGGCGTTAACCATCTAGACACCATGATTCCATAGCCTGCATCTCGAACAGCAACCCGCGACTCGCCCCAGGAGGCGAGACGGGTGGCGGACGATGAAGGAGGTCCGAGCATGGCGATCAGCGTTCACACCAATAAGTCGGCGTTGGTCGCACTGCAGAATCTGAACAAGACCAACGACGAACTGTCGAATGTTCAGAATCGGATCAACACTGGCCTGCGGATCGGTAACGCCAAGGACAACGCCTCGGTCTGGTCGATCGCCCAGGGCCAGCGGGCCGATATCGGCGCCCTCGGCGCCGTCAAGATGAGCCTCAACCGGGCCCAATCCATCTCCGAAGTCTCCATGGCCGCCGGCGAGTCGGTTTCCGATCTGCTGGTGCAGCTGAAGGAGAAGGTGGTTTCGGCCATGGACACCTCGCTGGACACCTCGTCCCGCGTGGCCCTCGACTCAGACTTCAAGTCGATCCTACGCCAGATCACCCAGGTGATCGAAAACTCGGAATTCGACGGCGCCAACATCCTGGACGGCTCGGTGGCCGGCTCGATCCGCTTCCTGGCCAACGCCGACGCCAACGCCTACATCACGCTCTCGACCCAGAACATGTCCCTGGGCGGCGGCATCATCACCATGGCCTCTACGGCCTCGATCACCACCAGCACTCTGGCGTCGGGGATCCTCGCCCAGCTGGACGCCTCCATCACCAATGTGAACCAGTCCCTGGGCAGCCTCGGCGCTCAGGCCAAGCAGATCGAAGCCCATAACAAGTTCGTCGACAAGCTGACCGACGTGCTGACCGCCGGGGTCGGAAATCTGGTCGATGCGGACCTGGCCAAGGAGAGCGCCAGGCTGCAGGCCCTTCAGGTGCAGCAGCAGCTCGGCGCCCAGGCGCTGTCAATCGCCAACCAGGCGCCGCAGGTCATCCTATCGCTGTTCCAGTAGATATTGAGGTTCGTAGACTCGACGGGGCGTCGTGAAGGCCTGGGGCGTATCGGTGCTCCGGGCCTTTTTATTTAGCGCAGCTTAACGGCCTGTAAGCCCTCGGGTCCGATGATGCATGGGCAGGCATAGGGCCTGCATGAGGGGGCGGCTGTGATTGGGTTCGATTCCAATCTGCTGATGAACTACTACCAGGCCAAGCGCGGCGGGGTCGGGGGCGGTTCGGCCTCTTCGTCCGGCGGCGGGGTCGCCCAGAAGTACGCCCCAACAGCGCCCTGGTCGGCGCAGGCGACGCCGATCGATTCCTCGGCCCTGCTCAAGACCGCCCTGCAGGGGGGGCGGATCATCAACGAGTCCGCCGCGACCCTCGACCTGTCCGGCGCCAGCTCTGACTACAAGAAACTCTTCGCCCTCTATCAGGGCCTCGGCACGCTGACCGCGCTGGCCGAGAAGATGAACACCAAGAATCTCACCAGCTTCGACACGAACCGGATCACCACCGCCTTCTCCAAGGGCCTGGCCGAGCTGAGCAGCTATGTGGACGCCGCCAAGTTCGACAGCGTGCGTCTTGGCCTCGCCGAGGTGGCCGACACCGCCCGGGCGAAGGTCGGGATCTCGCGCGGCAAGAGCGAATATGTGACTGCGCCGCTGGTCTCGGGCACGGCCAGCAGCCCTGTGCCGGCCTTCCAGGGCGAGGTGAAGTTCAATATCGCGATCAAGCAGATCAATACGAACATCAATATCGCGATCGATCTGTCGGACATGGGGACGCAGACGCGCACGCTCCCCAATGTGATCAATCACATCAACTCCAAGCTGGAAGCCGCTGGAGTTACGACACGTTTCGCCCAGGAGCGCATTCCGGGTGAGGAGCGGAGCTATACGTCCGCCGGGCGGGTCATCAAGCTGCAGCCCGCGCCCGATCAGTGGGCGATGAAGATCAAGACCGACATCACCGAACAGGTGACCTTCACGGCTGTGGACACCGCCCCGGCGATCTACATGACCCAGAAGGTCGGCGACCCCAACCCGGACGGTAAGGCTGACACCGCCGACGGCGTCCAGACCAACCAGCTGCTGAAATTCCAGACCGAGACCGGCGTGGTCGATGCGCCCCTGCAGGGCGCCGGCGAGGCGCACTGGGTCGAAGGCCGCATCTTCGCCAAGCCCCTTGAGGGCGCGATCGAGACGGTGCGCGCCACCCAGGTGGGACCGGACGGCGCGGTCTATGTGCTGGCCGACATCACGGGCGATCTGTCGGGCCAGTCGATCAAGGGCGAGCGCGACGTGGCGCTGCTGAAGTACGATTCGGCCGGCAAGCTGCTCTATTCCCGTGTCCTGGGCGCTTCGGACGACGCCAAGGGTCTGGCCCTTGCGGTCTCGGCGGACGGCCAGGTGGCTGTCGCAGGCTCGGTCACCGGCCAGTTGAACGGCGCCGTGGATGGTCCGTTGAATTCCGGCTCCTCACCCGCCCTGGCCGAACTGAGCGACAGCTTCGTCACGGTGTTCAACGACAAGGGCGAGGAAGTCTGGACCGCCCGCCGCGGCTCGCGGCAGGAGGACGAGGCGACCCACATCGCCTTCGGGGCCAATGGCGAGGTCTATGTGTCCGGGCGTTCGAAGACGTCCATGCCTGGCGCGACGGCCCTGGGCGGCACGGACTCCTACATCCAGGGCTTCGGCCTCAACGCCAAGGGCGAGCCGGAGTCGCTTTTCACCCAATCCTTCGGCACCGCCTTCAACGACAAGCCGGCTGGACTGGTGGTCGATGGCGACGCCCTGGTCACGGCGAGCGTTGAGAATGGCCGCGCCGTCGTGCGGCGCTTCGATATCTCCAGCGGCGCCCCGGTGCAGGTGGCTCAGCGCGATCTCGGCGACCTGCAAGGCGGAACGATTACGGGCCTGGCCCTCGACAACGGCAATCTCGTGATCGCGGGCTCGACCCGCAACGCCGCCCTGGACGCCGGGACCGTGACCCGCGCCCATGCCGGCGGCATTGACGCCTTCGCCGCTCAGATTTCGGCCGGTCTTACCGCCGGCCCCGCCGACGCCGTCGCCTATTATGGCGGGGCGGGCGATGACAAGGCCGCGGGGCTCGCCGTCTCTGGCGGGCAGGTCTGGCTGACCGGCGAGGCGGGCGCTGCGGATCTGCCCGGCCAAGCCGCCAAGGGCAAGGCCGACGGTTTCCTGGCTCGCCTGGACGTGGCCGCCGGCGACGTGGTCTGGTCACAGCGATTTACAGGCAAGGACGGGTTCGCGACGCCCGGCTCGATCGCCATCGGCGAACAGGGCGCCAGCGTCCTCGATCGGCTGGGTCTGCCGACGGGGCAACTGACCTTCAAGGATTCGTCCAACCTGACCGCCGTGAGCGGCCTGCGGGCGGGCGATGAATTCAACATCAGCGCCAATGGCGGGCGGCCGAAGACGGTGACCATCGCCGTCGATGAAACGCTCGAGAGCCTGATGCTCAAGATCCGCCGGGCGACCGGTTTCCAGGTCAAGGTCGACACGGCCGTCACCGATGGCGTCCGCCGCCTGCAGATCAAGCCGCTCAACGAGCGGTCGATCATCGAGCTGACGCCCGGCAAGGATGGCAAGGACGCCCTGCGCGTCCTCGGTCTTTCCGAGGGCGTGGTCCGCGCCACCAAGCTGGAGGACGGCAAGACGATCTCGGCCGATGGCAAGGGCGACTTCTATGGCCTGGGCCTGCACTCGCGGCTGAATCTCAACACGCCCGAGCAGATCCGTCACGCCATCGCGGAATTGACCCAGGCCCAAGGGGTGATCCGCAAGATCTATACGGCCCTGCGTGACGCCGCGACCCCGAAGAGCGTGCTGGCCCAGCGGGAGGCGGCCGCGGCCATTGGCAAGGCGCCGGCCTATATGACCAACCAGATCGCCAATTATCAGGCCGCCCTCGACCGGTTGACCGGCGGCGGGTGACGACCGTCTTGCCACGGTCACAGGCCCGGTCTAGAGCCGGGGCCTGAAGGATCGCGCAGCCATGGCTGGCGCACCACTGATCGGATTTAATCGAGGCGCAGGGCGCTCCGATGTGATCTCTGGCAGGACCCCCCGTGCGCGAGGCCCCATGGATTTCCTGAACGACCGTCGAATTGTGCTGGCTCTGGTGGGCGGCGCGCTCGCCCTGTTGGCCGGGATGGGGATCGCCGCCGGGCTGTTGGCGCGGGGCGGCGACGCCACGCCGGATGCGCCGCCGGCCTCCCAGGGCGGCCTGGTGGTGGAGACGACCGACCTCGACGAGGGCCGACTGGACCCCGCTCGACCCCTGCGGTGCTTCGTAAGCGGGCAGTTCGTCGGCGAGGTGACCCTGAGCGAATGCGCCGAGCGCAATGGCGTGGCCACGGGCGCGCTGGACGTCGGCGTGGATGAAACCGGCGCCCTGGCCGCCGCCGATGAGGCGGGCACGGTCCTGACGCCCCTGCCGCCGCCGGTCGAGACCGCGGCGGCTCCGGCGCCTGGCCCGGTTGAAGGCGTGACGGCCCCCAGCCTGCCGAGCCAGGTGGCCCAGCCGGCGCCGGCCGGCGCATGCTGGCGCTATGCCGGCGCGGAATGGCGTCGCCTGCCGGGCGACCTGACCCTCGACTCCTGCGTCCAGACCCTGTTCGCCGGCCGCTGCGAACCGGCGGGGTCAGCCACCTATGGCCGCTGGATGCAACAGACCCTTCGCCTGGTGCCAGGTCGGGTCGAGGTCTCGGCGGATAATCGTCGTTTCCGCACCCTGGCCGATCAGACCAGTGGTTGCGCGATCAACCCGGTCGGCTGACGCCTCGCCCTGGCCACGAACGCGGTGTAGGATTTGCCGATGTTGAGAACTGTGATCCTGCTCGGCGCCTGCGCCCTGGCGCTCGCCGCCTGCCAGAAGCGGACCCTGCCGCCGGGGGACCGCGAGATCTGCTATCAGGTCGTGCGCGAGGATGGGGAGCTGAAATACAACAAGCTGCCGGGCACCCAGCCGGACCTGGAGAACTGCGCCGCGGCGCTTGAGGCGATCCGCGTGAGGTTCCTGCAGATGGGCGGTTCGACCCGGACCATGGTCGGCGCCTATCAGGGCAACTTCATCTTCCTGCAGCGGGAGGGCATCTTTACGTCTCCCTCGATGGAGCAGAATCGGTATCTGGCCCTGGTTCGCACGGGCGATGGCCGGCTGGCCATTCCCGGCGCCATGCCACGCGCGCCGGCCCCCTGACCGTCACAGGTCTGAGAACACAGGCGGAACATCTGATTGATCGCGCCGCGTCGCAGGGCTAGCCTGGGCGTTGGCTCCGATTTCCATTCTCACGGCACTTCCCAATCTCTTTTTGACTTCAAGGACATCGACATGGCGGGCAGCGTCAACAAGGTCATTCTGGTCGGCAATCTGGGCGCAGACCCCGAGGTCCGCGCGCTTTCCTCCGGCGATCGGGTGGCCAACCTGCGGGTCGCCACCTCCGAAACCTGGCGCGACCGTTCGTCGGGCGAGCGTAAGGAACGCACCGAGTGGCACCGGGTGGTGATCTTCAACGAGAACCTGGTGAAGGTGGCCGAGAGCTATCTGCGCAAGGGCTCGAAGGTCTATATCGAAGGCGCCATCCAGACCCGCAAATGGACCGACCAGAGCGGCGTCGAGAAGTACTCCACCGAGATCGTCCTGCAGAAGTTCCGCGGCGAGCTGACCATGCTCGATGGTCGCGGCGGTGACGGCGACGAGGGTGGCGGCTCTGGCGGCGGCTTCTCCTCAAGCGGCCCGCGCAGCCAGCCCTCTGGTCCGCGCGAGGACTTCTCCGCAGATCTGGACGACGAAATTCCGTTCTGATCCGAGGCCCCGCGGCGCTCGCAGCTTCATGGCCAGTCCCTTCGGGGGCTGGCCATTTTCGTTGGCTCCTGCGTCACCGCGCCCCTCCGGGCGGCTACCTAGGGAGAGGTGCGGAATTTAGGTGAGACGGGCAGGGGCCTATGCCTTGGCCATCGGATGAACGCTCCGCCGGGGCGCACAAGGATGACCGCCATGACCGCCCCTCTCGTCGACCTCTCGGTTCACCACGCCCCGCGCGGCGTCTCGGACAGGGTGGCCTTCGGCTTCACCAAGGTCCTGCGCTTCTGCGCCGACACCTTCTTCGCCAAGCGCTATGGCCACCGGGCTGTTGTGCTGGAGACCGTGGCCGCGGTGCCGGGCATGGTCGGCGCCACCATCAACCACCTGACCTGCCTGCGCCGCATGTGCGACGACAAGGGCTGGATCAAGACCCTGATGGACGAGGCCGAGAACGAGCGGATGCACCTGATGACCTTCATCGAGGTGGCCAAGCCGACCCTGTTCGAGCGCTTCGTTATCGTCGCCGTCCAGTGGGTCTTCTATCTGGCCTTCTTCGCCCTCTACCTGGTCTCGGCCAAAACCGCCCACCGGGTGGTCGGCTATTTCGAGGAAGAGGCGGTGATCAGCTACACCCACTATCTGGCCGAGCTGGATGAAGGGCGTTCGCCCAACCTGCCGGCGCCGGCCATCGCCCTGAAGTATTGGGACCTGCCCGCGACCGCGACCCTGCGCGATGTGGTCCTGGTGGTCCGCGCCGACGAGGCCCACCACCGCGACGTCAACCACGGCTTCGCCAACGAACTGGGCGGCCTGCCCGTCGGCGAGGTGGCGCCTTGCCCGCCCCACCGTGAGCTGCAACCGACCTGGAAGACCGCGGCCTGAGCCTGGTCGCCATCGACAATAGGAAAGAGGGCGACGCTGCTGGCGCCGCCCTCTTCTTTTGTTGCTGCGCGCGAAGGCGTCCTCAGTCTGACGCGGTGGCGTCCTTGGGCGGGCAGACGTCGCTGATCCGCCGCGCCTCCGTGCTCGCCCGGCCGGACACCGGGATGCCGGCGAAGGTGGTGGCGATATTGGCCGTCAGATTGAAGCTCGTGGCCGTGAACGCGCCTTCGCCAGACACCGCCACCTGACGGCCCTTCTTGCTGACGCAGGTGCCCTTCAACAGGATCTTGCCGCCAGCGAACGAGCGGGTCGGATAGGTGCAGGTGTAGTGCCGGTTGCTCGGCCCCATCATGAACTTCTCCACGTCTGCCGGGGTGAGGCAGCGCTTCTCCACGTCGGTCGTCCGGATCGGGGAGAGCATCCGGTTGGTGCTCTCCCAATAGCCGGGCAGGATCGCCTGGGCGGCCGAGGCCGGCCCGGCGATCACCGTCACGAAGGCCATCGGGGCCAGGAGCATGGGGATAAGACGCTTCATTCTAGCCTTCCTGAAAGACGTTCAGAACGTCCTCTAAGGGGTTGAACCTGAACAGAAGCTGTCCGCGGCGCCCGGCTCGGTCGCCCCGTTCAGCTCCCAATGACGGCGCAGGCCACCCGGGCGCCGGCCCCGCCGATCGGCTGGGTCATGTGGTCGTCGGGGGCGGCATGGATGACAATCGCCGAGCCATCGTCATCCTGCAGCGCGGCGCGACCGCCCTGGCCATCAAGCGACACATAGGTGGAGAAGACCTCGGCCGCACCCACGCCATCGGCGCCGACGAAGAGATTGGGCAGATCGCCGGACTCGTTGGCGTCCGGGTTCAGCAGGCCGTGCACCATGCTGGCCTCGGTGTGCACATGCCCGCCGGCCGAGGTGAAATCGGATTTGGAGCAGTCGCCCTTTTCGTGGAAGTGCAGGCCGTGCCAGCCCGGGGTCAGGCCCTTGACCTCCACCCGCATGACCACGCCCTTGGGGGCTTCGGTCAGAGTGGCCGAGCCGACCATCTGGCCTTCGTTGCCTTTCAGATCGGCCTTCACCGACTGGCCGAGATCGGCGGCCTGGGCGGCGAGGCCGCTGAGGGCCAGGAGCGCGATGGAGGAGACGAGGCGTTTCATCAGGGGGACCTTCCTTTGACGCAGGACGCGATGCAGGCCGAGGCGACGTTGGCTCAGCCATTCAGGAATGCTAACACCTGAATTCGCGTTTTGTGTCCGATTCTGACGGTTTTTCCCCGCTTTGACTGACGATCTTCATAACCCACCGGATGATGGCCGGCGCGGGGGCATCGCCCCTATCGCCATCGAGGACGAGCTGAAGCGCTCGTATCTCGACTACGCCATGAGCGTCATTGTCAGCCGCGCGCTGCCCGACGCCCGCGACGGGCTCAAGCCGGTTCACCGCCGCATCCTGTTCTCGATGAGCGAGCAGGGTCATACGCCGGACCGCAGCTATGTGAAGTCGGCCCGCGTCGTCGGTGACGTCATGGGTAAATACCACCCGCACGGGGACTCCGCGATCTACATGACGCTGGTGCGGCTGGCCCAGCCCTTCTCGATGGGGCTGCTGCTGATCGACGGCCAGGGCAATTTCGGATCGGTGGACAACGATCCGCCGGCCGCCATGCGCTACACCGAATGCCGCCTGACCAAGGCGTCCATGTCGGTCCTGGCCGACCTCGACAAGGACACGGTCGACTTCAAGCCCAACTATGACGGCTCCGAGCACGAGCCGGCCGTCCTGCCGTCGCGTATCCCCAACCTGCTGGTCAACGGCGCCGGCGGCATCGCCGTGGGCATGGCGACCAATATTCCGCCGCACAATCTGGGCGAGGTGATCGACGCCTGCCTGGCCTATGTGGACGATCCCACCATCGGGCTCGAGGAACTGGCCGATATCGTGCCGGGGCCGGACTTCCCGACCGGCGGCGAGATCATGGGCCGGGCCGCGTCGCGCCAGGCCATGCTCACCGGCCGCGCGTCCGTCGTCACTCGCGGCAAAGCCTCGATCGAGGAGATTCGCAAGGATCGCGAAGCCGTCCTGATCACGGCGCTGCCCTATCAGGTCAACAAGGCCGCCCTGGTGGAGCGGATCGCCGAGCTGGTCCGCGACAAGCGGATCGAGGGCGTGGCCGACCTGCGCGACGAGAGCGACCGCGACGGCATGCGTGTGGTGGTCGAGCTCAAGCGCGACGCCTCGGGCGAGGTGGTGCTGAACCAGCTCTATCGTTTCACGCCGCTGCAATCGTCCTTCCCCGTCAACATGCTGGCCCTGGACCGCGGGCGGCCGCGGGAAATGAACCTGCGCGACCTGATCGTCGCCTTCGTGGACTTCCGCGAAGAGGTCGTGGTCCGGCGCACCAAGTTCGAACTGTCCAAGGCCCGTGATCGCGGTCACGTCCTGGTCGGCCTGGCCATCGCCGTGGCCAATATCGACGAGGTCATCCATATCATCCGCTCGTCCAAGGACCCGGCTGAGGCGCGCGAGCGCCTGACCGCGCGGGCCTGGCCGGCTGGGGACATGATGCCCCTGGTGGACCTGATCGCAGACCCGCGCACCGTGCTGGTGGAGGGCCATCAGATCCGCCTGACCGAGGAGCAATCCCGGGCCATCCTGGCGCTGACTCTCTCGCGCCTGACGGGCCTTGGCCGGGATGAAATCTTCGGCGAAGCCAACCAGCTGGCCAGCGCCATTCAGGGCTACCTCGAGATTCTCGCCTCGCGGGAAAAGGTCATGGGGATCGTTCGTGAGGAGCTGGTGGAGGTGAAGACCGCCTTCGCCGTCCCGCGTCGCACGGAGATCCTCGAGGGCGGCGGCGACATGGACGATGAGGACCTCATCGCCCGCGAAGACATGGTCATCGCCGTCACCCATTCGGGCTATGTGAAGCGCACGCCGCTCGCCACCTATCGCACCCAGCATCGGGGCGGGAAGGGGCGTTCGGGGATGTCCATGAAGGACGAGGACGTGGTCACCCGTGTGTTCTCGGCCAACACCCACACGCCCGTGCTGTTCTTCTCGTCCGGCGGCAAGGTCTACAAGCTGAAGGTGTGGCGCCTGCCGGTGGGCGCGCCGAACTCTCGCGGCAAGGCCTTCGTCAACCTGCTGCCCATCGAACAGGGCGAGGCGATCACCACCATCCTGCCGCTGCCCGAGGACGAGAGCAGCTGGGATCAGTACGACGTCATGTTCGCCACGCGCTCGGGCAATGTCCGGCGCAACAAGCTGTCGGACTTCGTGCAGATCAACCGCAACGGCAAGATCGCCATGAAGCTGGACGAGGGCGACGCCATCATCGGCGTGGCTGTCTGTCAGGCCGACCAGGACGTCCTGCTGACCACCTCGGCCGGCCGCTGCATCCGGTTCTCGGTGGGCGAGGTCCGCGTTTTCGCCAGCCGCGACTCCACCGGCGTGCGCGGCGTGCGCCTGGGCGAGGGCGACAGCGTCATCTCCATGGCCATCCTGCGCTCGGTGGACGCCACGCCGGCCGAACGCAGCGCCTATCTGCGTCACGCCAACGCCATCCGCGCGGCCGCCTCCGGCGAGGCTGAAGAGGCTGTCGCGCCCGAGGTCATCGAGGACGAAGAGATTGACGGCGCAGATGTCAGCCTGCCCGTCGAACGCATCGCCGCGCTCGGCGCGGCCGAGGAGTTCATCCTCACCGTATCCTCCGAGGGCTTTGGCAAGCGCAGCTCGGCTTACGACTTCCGTCGCACCGGCCGCGGCGGCCAGGGCCTGATCGCCCAGGATCTCACCAAGCGCGGCGGCAGCCTGACGGCCTCCTTCCCGGTCGAGGACGGGGACGAGATTCTGCTGGTCACCGACCAGGGTCAGCTGATCCGCACGCCGGTGAGCCAGGTCCGCATCGCCGGCCGAAACACCCAGGGCGTGACCATCTTCCGCACCGCGGCGGATGAGCACGTGGTCTCGGTGGAGCGTCTGGCGGAGGGCTCCGAAGGCGCAGCGCCTGAGAGCGATGAGGGCGACGGAGAAGATCCGGGCGCCGCCAGCGCCGATTAGGTCTTGCAATCGGTTGGCAGGGCGGCGAAAGCCGAACCAATTAGAACACGGGGAAGCGTCGTATGACCCGCATCGGGCTCTATCCGGGCACCTTCGATCCGATCACCAACGGCCATTCCGACATCATGGGTCGGGCGGTGAAGCTGGTGGACAAGCTGGTGATCGGCGTGGCCATCAACGCCGGCAAGGGGCCGATGTTCTCCCTCGAAGAGCGGGTGGAGATCATCAAGGCCGAGACCGCGCCGCTGTCCACGTCCATCGAGATCGACGTCCAGCCCTATGAGGGCCTGACTCTGCAGTTCGCCCGCCAGATCGGCGCCACCATGATCATCCGCGGGCTCCGCGCGGTGGCGGACTTCGAATACGAATTCCAGATGACGGCCATGAACCAGCAGCTCGATCGTGAGATCGAGACCGTGTTCCTGATGGCCGACCCCCGCCACCAGGCCATCGCCTCGCGACTGGTCAAGGAGATCGCCACCCTGGGCGGCGAAGTGGGCAAGTTCGTCAGCCCGCGGGTCAAGGAGGCCCTGTTGGCGAAGGTCCGCGGCTGATGCCGATGGGCAGGGCGCCGGGATACGGCGCCGACGGGCTGGCGGTCGAGGCCTTCGCCTATTACGAGTGATCCCATGATCCGCATCTCTCTGATCGCCGCCCTCGCGCTCGCGACGGCGGCCACGCCGGCCTTGGCGCAACGCGCCGCCTCGCCGGCCCAGGCGCCATCCCTTGGCGCACCTTCCGCCCAGGACTGGCGCACGCCCAATCCTGACGACGTCATGGTGATCGACACCAACAAGGGCGTGGTCTTCGTCGAGCTGTCGCCCGCGATTGCGCCCACCCACGTGGAACGGATCAAGACTCTGACCCGTCAGGGCTTCTATGACGGCCGCAGCTTCTTCCGCGTCATCGACGTCTTCA
This sequence comes from Phenylobacterium sp., assembly GCF_030680185.1. GTDB lineage: Bacteria > Pseudomonadota > Alphaproteobacteria > Caulobacterales > Caulobacteraceae > Phenylobacterium. The sequence goes on along the minus strand of NZ_JAUXVZ010000062.1, from coordinate 6,221 downwards.
TGGCCCAGACCGGCGATCCGCTCGACAGCGGGGCCGGCGGCTCGGAGCTGCCCGACATGACGGCGGAGTTCACCTTCCGCCGCGGGGCGTCTGACCCGTTCGTGGTCGTCTCGGACTCCGGCAGCAGCCAGACCGGCTTTGTCGGCGTCGTGCCGGTGATGACCCAGAGCCCGATGCTGATGGCCATGACCGCCGACAACAAGATCACGGCCTGGCCGCTGTTCTGCCCGGGCGTGGCCGGCATGGCCCGCGGTTCGGAGGAAAACTCCGCCAACAGCCAGTTCTTCCTGATGCGCCAGGCCTATCCTTCGCTGGAGCGGCGGTACACGGGTTTCGGCCGCGTCGTCGCCGGCCTGGAGGTCGTGCGCGCGCTCAAGGTCGGCGAGCCGGTGAGCCCGCCGCAGGACGTGATGGTCCGCGCCCGTATGCTGGCCGATATTCCCGGGGCCGTAAGGCCGACCCTGCGCGTTGTTGACACCGCAGGCCCCTGGTTCGCCGCCCAGGTGGCGCAGATGCGCGCCGAAGACGGGGCCGATTTCTCGGCCTGTAATCTCAAAATCCCCTCCGAGGTAAAGTGATGGATTCCGAAAACACCCTGATCATGACGCTGGAAGCCGGCCCGGTGACCATTCGCCTGCGCCCCGACCTGGCGCCTGGCCATGTGGCCCGCATCAAGGAACTGGCCCGCGAGGGCTTCTATGACGGCGTCGTCTTCCACCGGGTCATTCCGGGCTTCATGGCCCAGGGCGGCGACCCGACCGGCACGGGATCGGGCGGTTCGGACAAGCCGAACCTCAAGGCCGAGTTCAACCCCGAACCCCACGTCCGCGGCGTCTGCTCCATGGCTCGCACCGCCGTGCCGGACTCGGCCAACAGCCAGTTCTTCATCTGCTTCGACGACGCCCGCTTCCTGGATGGCCAGTACACCGTCTGGGGCGAAGTGACCGAAGGCATGGAGCTTATCGACGCCCTGCCCAAGGGCGAGCCGCCGCGCAGCCCGGGCAAGATCGTCTCCATGAAGGTCGCCGCCGACGCTTGAAGCGCCCGCTCTCTCCCGGTCGGCGTTTAGTCGGCCGGGGGCAGCGCCAGGGTCACCACGACCGGGAAGTGGTCCGACCCGAGGGGCGGCCCACGCTCCGCGCTCACCGTCACCCAGTCCGATCCCGCATAGACGTGGTCGATGGCCAGGAAGGGCAGGGGCATGTGGATATTCCAGCGCGAAAAGGCCATGGCCGGCCAGCTCAGCATGGCCTGGTTGCGCCGGATCAGCCCCAGGGCCTCGTCCTGCCGCCTCAGGGTGAAGGACCAGGGCGTCGAATTGAAATCCCCCGCAATGATCAGCCGCTCGCGATCGTAGAGCTGCGCCATCGTCGTCAGGCGCAGACTCTGCTGCTGCTGAGGTCCGGCGGGTATGGGCCAGGTGTAGTGAGCGCCGATCACCGTGAAGTCGCCCCCGGGCGCGGCGAAGGTCGCGCGGGTCGCCGGAAAGAATGATCCCTCGCTGACCCTGGGCAGGCCCGCCGAGATCGGCGCAACCTTGCTGTAGATGATGACTTCGCAGTGATCATCGGGATCGCAGGTGCGGTGGTAGGCGCCGCGCGACTCCAGCGCCCGCTGGAACCGGCGGCTGGCCTCTTCCACCACGATGATGTCCGGGTCCTGGGCGACGATCCAGTCAGCGGTCTCGGCCATCGTCTGGTTGCGGCCGCTCCAGCTGTTGATCTGGATGAGCTTGATCTGTTGGAGGCTCGCCGTCTCGCCCTCGGCGGCATGGCCAGTCTTTCGAAACACCTCGGGCAGGATCAGCAGGCCGGCCAGGCAGATGGCGAGCGCCGCCATGCCCAGGGTGAAGCGTCTCAGCCGGGTGGGCGGGGTCAGGGCGGCGAACACGGCCGCGGCTATGGCGACGACGATGAACACCACGGCGAAATGGGTGGCGATATCCAGGGTGTCGCTGAACCGACCGCCCTGGGCGGTCAGCATGGCCAGGGCCGCCAGCACGGCCAGCGCCGCGGCGACGTCTTCGAGAATGCGCGTGATGACGACTCGGATCAGGCCCATGGACACGCCTCTATCATGAGCCCGAGCTTGACGCGCGGGGTCTCGCATGGCCTGACGCGGGTCCCATGAAGACTGCCGATTTCGACTTCGACCTGCCCGACAGCGCCATCGCCCTGCGCCCGGCCCAACCCAGGGATTCGGCGCGGATGCTGCGGGTGACGCCGGGCCAGCCCTTGGCCGACCTGCGCGTACGCGACCTGCCCGGCGAACTGCGCGCCGGCGACATCCTGGTGCTGAACGACACCCGGGTGATTCCGGCGCGGCTGAGCGGCCACCGCACCCGGGGCGAGAGCGTCGTCGCCGTCGAGGCCACCCTTCACAAGCGGACCGCCCCGGACCGCTGGAGCGCCTTCATGCGGCCGGGCAAGCGCCTGGCGCCCGGCGACCGGGTGAGCTTCGGTGAGACTGAGGACCGCGCCTGTCTGCTGGGCGCCCTCGACGCCACCGTGGTCGAGAAGGGCGAGGGGGGCGAAATCCTGCTGGCCTTCGATCTGGCCGGCCCTGCGCTGGACGAGGCGATCAAGGCCCGGGGCGCCATGCCGCTGCCGCCCTATATCGCCGCCAAGCGGCCCGAGGACGAACAGGACCAGACCGACTATCAGACCATCTATGCGGAGACCGACGGCTCGGTGGCCGCCCCCACGGCGGGCCTGCATTTCACCCCTGAGCTGATGACGCGGCTGGCGGAGGCCGGCGTCGAGACCTGCTTCGTCACCCTGCACGTGGGGGCCGGCACGTTCCTGCCGGTCAAGGTGGACGACATAGCCAGCCACCGGATGCACGCCGAGTTCGGGGAGGTGAGCGCCGAGACGGCCGTGCGGCTCAACCGCGTCCGGGCCGCGGGCGGGCGCATCATCTGCGTCGGCACCACCTCGCTTCGGCTGGTGGAGAGCGCCACGGCTGAGGACGGCGTGGTCCGGCCCTTCGCCGACGATACGGCCATCTTCATCACGCCCGGCTATCGCTTCCGGGCGGCCGACGGGCTGATGACCAATTTCCACCTGCCGCGCTCGACCCTGTTCATGCTGGTCAGCGCGTTCTCTGGGCTGCAGACGATGCGCGACGCCTACGCCCACGCCATCGCCGAGGGTTACCGCTTCTATTCCTATGGCGACGCCAGCCTGCTCTGGAGAGCCCACTGATGGCCGCCTTTCCCTTCGAGATCGCCGCCACCGATGGCGCCGCCCGCACCGGCGTGCTGAAGACCGCCCGCGGCGATATCCGTACGCCGGCCTTCATGCCGGTCGGCACGGCCGCGACGGTGAAGGCGCTGACCGTGGACCAGGTGGCGTCGACGGGCGCCGACATCATCCTGGGCAACACCTATCACCTGATGCTGCGCCCCGGCGCCGAGCGGGTGTCGCGCCTGGGCGGCCTGCACCGCTTCATGCGCTGGGAAAAGCCGATCCTCACCGATTCCGGCGGCTTCCAGGTGATGTCGCTCTCCAACATCGCCAAGGTGACCGAGGAGGCTGTGACCTTCGCCAGCCACATCGACGGCTCGCGTCATGTGCTCTCGCCCGAGCGGTCGGTGGAGATCCAGGCCGACCTGCTGGGTTCCGACATCGTCATGCAGTTGGACGAGTGCGTCGCCTGGCCGGCGGAAGAAGGCCGCGCGGCCGAGGCTCTGCGCCTGTCAGCCCGCTGGGGCGCGCGCTGCAAGGCGGCATTTGGCGAGCGCGAGCATCAGGCCCTGTTCGGCATCCAGCAGGGCTCGACGATCGAGGCCCTGCGGCGGGAGTCGGCCGAGCGTCTGGTGGAGATCGGCTTCGACGGCTACGCCATCGGCGGCCTGGCCGTGGGCGAGGGCCATGAGGCCATGTGCGAGGTGCTGGACTATGCGCCGGGCCTGCTGCCCGCCGACCGGCCGCGCTATCTGATGGGGGTGGGCAAGCCCATCGACCTGGTCGAGGCCGTCGCCCGCGGGGTGGACATGTTCGACTGCGTCCTGCCGACCCGCTCGGGCCGCCATGGCCAAGCCTGGACCTGGAATGGACCGATCAATCTGAAGAACGCGCGCTTCGCCGAGGACGACACGCCGCTCGACGAGACCTCGTCCTGCCCCGCCAGCAGGACCTATTCCAAAGCCTATCTGCACCACCTAGTGAAGGCCGAGGAAATCCTCGGTCAGGTGCTGCTGTCCTGGCACAACATCGCCCATTTCCAGGCCCTGACGACCGCCATGCGCACAGCCATCGCCGAGGGGCGGTTCGAGGCCTTCCGTCGCGATTTCCGCAGCGCTCAGCGCACGGGATAGCGGGGGCGCAGCTCCTGCTGGATCACCGGGGGCTTTTCGCGCCCGTGATTGGGCGTCGCCGGCGGGTTGCAGCCGCGGGCCTCGCCCAGACCCTTCAGATAGGCCCGGCGAACACCGCCTGCGACGATGGCGCTTTGCACGGTCTTGTCGTGCCGCTCGGCCCCGCTGAGCTGCCGCACCCAGCCCCGGAAGGGAATCACGTCCTGGGCCAGGCCGGCCACGGCGCCGAGCGCGGTGTTGCGCCCCTGGTCGAGCAGGTCGTCCTCATCGACGGCCTCTTCGTCCAGATCGGCGCCCAGGGCCTGGCTCAACGGCCGGATCTCGGCGATCAGGCTCTCGCAGGTGGCCGGATAGGGCCGCCGATAGGGATCGGCCTGGGCCTCCAGCAGAACCGACGGGATCTTGGTGCGCAGCACATTGACGTCCCGCAGGGGCGAGACGACCGCGCCCTGCACGCTTTCGCGATTGGCCTGGGACGAGGTCTGGATGCGGGGCGAGCCATCGGCCCTGGTCGTGGTGCAGCCGGCGGTCGCCAGGGCTGCGGCGGCGAGGAGGGCGAAACTGAGGGTACGGGACATATCCCCATCCTACGCGCCCCAGATCGGCGCAGGAAGGCCAAGCCTCACTTGCCCGAGTCGGACCTGCGCCCTATGGTCCGCCCCCTTCGACCCGGCGTCCACCTTGCGCCGCGTCATGGGCCGGTAGCTCAGTGGTAGAGCATTCGACTTTTAATCGAATGGTCGTGGGTTCGACCCCCACCCGGCCTACCAATTCCCGCGTCCCCCGTTGCGAGGGACGCGGCGGCGACCTCAGTGCGCCATGCCGTGGGGCGCCGAGCGGATCTGGGCCGTCACGGTGGCTGGCGGCGCCTTTTCGAAGGTCAGGGTCAGGGGCAGTTCGCCGCCTTCGTCCAGGGCGCCCGTGGGGCCCATCAGCATCAGGTGCTCGGCGCCGGGCTTGAGCGCCGTGGTTTCGCCGGCGGGCAGGGGCAGGCCGTCGGGCAGCTCACGCATCCGCATGACGCCGCCATCCATGCTCATGGTGTGGATCTCGACCCGCTGACCCGCGGGGCTTTCAACGCTGACCAGCCGATCGTCTGCCGCGGAGGCCAGGGTCACATAGCAGCCCACCGCCGGCGCGCCGGCCGCGGCGGGTCTGCACCAGGCGTCGCTGGCGGTCACGGCCGGCTCGGCCTGAGGCTGCGGGCTGCAGGCGGCCAGCAGGGCGAGGGGGGCGATCAACAGGGCGACAGGTTTCATGGACGGGCTCCTGAGGAGGGGGCGGCTGGCCGTAGGGTCAGACGCTGGAGGATGAGGTCGATGGCCACGGCAAGAATGAGCGAGGCGCCGACCAGGGGAAAGATCCGGGCCAGCGGCGTCACCACCGCGGCCAACACCATGTAGCGCCGCCGGCCGACTGGCCGGGGCGGGACGCCGATGCGTCCCTTGGGCCGCCTGATCCACCACATGGCCAGGCCGCTGATGGCCAGGATCCAGATGGAGACACAGCCCGCCAGCATGATCCAACGATTGAGCGGGCCATACTGTCGGCCCTGGTGGGTGGCGACGCCCCATTCGATGGCCTGGGCCGCCGGTGCGAAGTCGCCATAGCCGATGTCGGCCACCACCTGACCGGTCGGATCGATATAGAGCGTCCGCTGCTGCTCGGCCTTGGCCGCCATATGCGTCACGCTCCAGGCCAGGGCTGGATCGTCGGAAAGGGCGACGCTGAAGGGCCGGGGCAGGCCGTGGGCGAGGGCGGTTCGGACCGCGGCATCCAGGGTGGCGGCGCGGTCCACCGGCGCCGGGGACGCGGCGTGGCCGAGGTGTTCGCCCTGAAGCGCCCATGGCGCGGCGCCGTGGGCGGCGTGCGCGGCGGCCGGGCCGGGCGTCCAGGCGCCGGC